>LWDK01000027.1 GCA_002083485.1 Proteobacteria bacterium SG_bin7
CTCGGTTTTTGACTCGACCGAGATCCTCTACGAGTACATCGACTCCGGCCACACGGGTTCTCATGGGTTGCATTGTAAAACCTCCTCTGGTTTTGACGGCGTTACCTTGAAGGGAAAGAAATAAACTGCCAGTACAAAATTTGCCCAACGAAGCTAAAACTAAATTGAAATTCAGTTATCATCGCTCCATACGATCGTTCTTTGTACTAGATTGTGAGAGCCGCGCTCTCATAGGCATTTATAAACCTCAATCGGCTTTCCTCCTTTGTGTACAGCCAGAGGTACAACATTGTTGTGCTGCGGCGACAGTGGCCCCACTGGGCTCGGCAAAATGGCGAAAATGGTCCCTTTGGAAATCGGCGCCTCCAATTCAAAGTTTCTCTAGCTGGGTTAGTATCTCAATTTGAAGTTTCATAAATTACTATATAATTTCAAATAGTTACTGGGTGATGAATTTGATCCGCACGAACAGGTGCAAGCTTCTAAAAGTTTAAGTTGATAAAAGTATAAACATTGTATATACTTTTATCAGGAGGTGATAATTATGTCAGTAAAAATTCAAAAATGGGGAAACTCACTTGGAGTTCGAATCCCAAAAACTGTCATTGAAAAAGTGAACTTAAGTGAAAACTCAGAAGTGGAAATTGAGTCTAAGAATGGAACCATTGTTATTTTTCCCGCAAAAAAAGAATACTCCCTAGACTCTTTATTGGAGCAGATTACCAAAAATAACTTGCACTCAGAAAAAGACTTCAAAACTGAAGGTAATGAGGTCTGGTGATGAATTATATACCAGATCGAGGTGACATTGTTTGGCTTAACTTTACTCCGCAAGCAGGTCATGAACAAATGGGAACTCGTCCGGCATTGATTCTTTCCCCAGAGAAGTATAACAAAAAAACAGGCTTGGCAGTGTGTTGCCCAATTACTTCGAATGTAAAAGGATATCCTTTTGAAGTAGCGATCTCAGGCAAGAAAATTAACGGAGCTGTTTTGTCAGATCATCTGAAAAATCTCTACTGGAAAGTTAGAAAAGCTAAGTTTATCGAAAAGGCTCCGAAAGAAGCCCTAGAACAATGCTTAATGAAGATTTCTGCTCTCATTATTCAAGCATAGTTTAAGCAAGCAGTTCTAAACTCCTCTAGTTGGCTGCACCATCGGGTACATTTAAAAGCACAATACTTTAACTCCGCTGCGACGCTATTTTTTTGAAGAACTACTGCTTGAATCTGAATTTCTATCGCTGTCAGCAGACGTTTTGTAAGCGGCAGTAAAAAATAGGATTCTACTGTCAACTGTGCTATTTCCGTTTAAAACTAGAACCCACTTATCTGTCATCCAATTGATAAATGGTCTAGAAAGGCTTGCATTCAATTGTCCCGAGGCATTAAAGAAAGTAATGTCTGTTCCAAAGAAATCAAGTTTTTTTGACTGACCAGCTAATTGTCCGTTTCCATCCATGATCGAGTAAACCGTTTGGATTTTAAATAATGATTTCAGGATATTTTCTTGGAGACTTCCAATCACTCGATTTTGACAGTCGTAAACATCAACCTTAACTCCAAATGAAACTACTTGCTGGCGTGCTTTTGCAACCAATTGCCCATTTTCATTTAAAAGTTCAAAAGTTTTACCCCAGTTAAATACTTTTTGTATAACCTTTCCGAGCTTGTGTTCGCCACTTAAAATATCGAAATCGCTGCCTATCGTAAAAAACTTTTGATTTATGTTATAGCTCTGTTGTTGTCGAATAATAGGACAGTCATTTGCCTGAATGCTACCAACAAAAGAAAAGAATGCTACCAACGCAAGAATTATATTTTTCAGTAAAAACCTCACTAGTTATTAAAGAGTTAAATGCAAGCCGTGCCAAAGGCATATTTTTGTATCGAAAGCGGTCTTTCTATTTCTTTTGCAGTTTAATTGGATTTGAGCTGTTTAAGTATTTGACACTTAAGCGACGTCATTTGGCATATTTTCAAGGTTATAATTAACGCATGCAGTTCGAAACTCCTCAAGTCGGTCGCACCAACATCCTGAAATTACGAGTGAAAAAACCGTTAAAATCCGATGAGTGAGCTTTAAAGCAATTTAACTTCGGAGTTTTATGGAAACGCCCGATTCACCCATTCGCGGCCAATCGGGAAACCAAAGCTCATATGGTCGGCCCAATTTTGGAAATTATAAATGAAAAATATCGCCAGCGCGAATCTGGCCTATCTGCAAGTGCTTAACAAGTGTCAATGGTCATGGCCCTATCTGGATTTTCCGCAAACGGCATTGACGTATAACAATACAATGCCGACTAAAATACTTTTCATTCTATCCTTTCGTCATGGGCCAGCAAAATTTTATCAAAAATCGGCTTAATTGCCAGTTGCGGAGAGCATTTATTGGTTAAGTAAAGCGCTCAAGTATTCAGCCCCAGATCGAATATGAATTTTTTAAAAACGATTTAAAATTGATCTTGCTAATGTCATAAATATATGACATTATGGTTTTCGAGTGAAAGCAGTTCGTATCCACAAAAAAGTAGCCAATGAAGTCGAGACAGCTTGCCGAGCTATTTGCTCAACTGGCTGACGGTGAAAGTTTGGGAATGCCCATAAGTCGCCCCATGCCAGTGGTTGAGCATGGGGTTCACGAGTTGAGGGTAAAAGATCGAACTGGGCAGTATAGGATTTTTTATTTTACGAAGAAAGCGGACGCGATTTTGATTTTTCATTTTTTTAAGAAGAAAACACAAGAAACGCCAAAACAGGAAATTGAAACCGCCAAAAACCGCTTAAAGGAAATGTTATGACCTCTTATTTTGAAGCAAAAAATATCGAAGAACTTTGCTCGCTTATGGGTTTACCTGAAAGCGAAGCTCCAAAAATTAAGATCCGCTTGGGACTAGCGAAAGCAATCCGCCGTGCAGTTGAGAAAAAAGAACTGACTCATGTCGAGGCTTCCGAAAAAGCAGGCGTTGGTCGAACCGTTATGACTGCAATCATGAATGGCAACCTCGATAAGATCTCAACTGACCGATTGATCGACATTGCGCAAGCCCTCGGACTTCGGCTTCAGTTGAAAGTCGCTTAAAATTCAGCGGCTTCTTTTTCTCTTAGCTGTTTAGAGATATGTGTCCATAAGTATTTAAAATAAATGCTGTATTAGCCGATTTACCCCTTAGCGGTCAGGATCGTACCAATACTTGAGGTCTTTAGACTGCTGCTTAAAGCCGAGAAAAGCCCTTAAGACTTGAACAGTCAGCCTTGGAAGGTGAAATATATTTGTGTCCTTGCGATCCAAAAGGGCGTAATAGAATGCAACAAAGCTTAGAAAAATCAATTTCATTAGTTTTCAACAAGCCCAAGTGTTATCCGAGCATTTCTAAAAACGTAGTCCCAAACAGATGAGCGTCCCCAGGCCAGCGAGCAGATAAGTAATTCCTATCTCTCACTACAAAACCTCTCGATAGGTTTTCGGGGCTATCTCTAAACAAGGCCAACGGCCCTTTTATGAAATCGTTAACATAGGCAAGAGTCGACTTTACTTCTGCCTCCACTGTTTTTGGATATGTGCGATAATAATTACCTAGCCATGCGCATGTAAGAAGCCAAGCAGAAAGCTCCTGTGAAGCCATTAAGGCGGTAGTTTTTCGACCATACAATACGCTGCGGTTATCTGATTTTTGGTTTCTTGAAGCTAAGACAACACCATGACAAATCGCCCCTACTGGCTTTTCCAGTTCAAAGAATTTGCTCACACATTTCTGAAGTATGGTAGATTCAAGATATTCTATCATTCCTTTGGCATGGCCACCTGGCAAAATTAAACCATCAAAATTTACTGGATTAATATCGCTCCATTTTATTGGTTCTTTAAATTCTGTGGCAACGCTCATTTCTGCGAAGGCTTCGCGGCCAGTTCGATCAGCCGCAAGAAGTATCGATAACGGGCCGAGCCCTTTGCCGTGGAGCATGCGATAATCGCATTGTCCAATTGAGCCATTCGGTGTCGCGAAAGTAATCTCGACACCAGCCTTATTTAGTATTTTCCAAGGAATTGCGGACTCTGTGGGATCAAAATCAAAACTAGGAATCGGTATTAAAACTCTTTTCGCCATGGTGGCTTACTGGATCAATTATTTTTTCGTAAACCAAGACCCCTCTCCCTTAGCTCCGACGAATTTCAAAAAAATTTTAGATTCGGATTGGCTTTCGGCAGACACGGTGAATGCGGGTACGACGAAATATCCATCTTTGGTCTCACCCACGAAATAGTAGGAGTTTGACCATTCAAATGCTTCTTTAGAATCGTAGGTTTCAAATGGTAGAGAAATATTTTTTAGATAGCGAACTTCCTGTCCTTTGATTCCTTTACCGCCGATTTTGTCAATTGCTGTACAGGCTTTTGCGTTTAAGAAGCAATCTGTTACCACCGTGATTGTTCCGCCCTTTAAGTCTACCCCTTCAAAAGAAATTTCTGCATTGAATTCTTCTACTTTTCCGACGTAGGTTCCGCTTAAAAATAAGCCCTTTGCACTAGCGCCATTTATAAAACCAAATGAAACAAAGAATATTAAACCCAAAGTAAATTTGCCCATAACAACTCCTCTTTCCCGAGCCGCTTTATAGATGGGTTCAAAATGGCTGTCTACAAGAAAATCTCCAAAGGCCTTGTATGACCCGCCCGGCTTTGCAAGGGTTCTTAGACAATTGACGGTTAAAAGGTACAGCTGCTGTCATGTATCCGGCCTTCATCGGTCTGACCTATTCCTGCTAATGCCAAGCAGTTGCCGTAAGGGGGCCGACCCCAGGAATTTTCATAATTTTCTGGCATGACTCCGATGCTTTTGCTTGCGCCTGTATTTTTTTGGCTAAGAGATCAACTTTCTCATCGTAATTACAAAGTTCTTCATAAAGATCAGTAATTCGCCCGTTAAAGTCATATCTAGGTATTTATGAAAAAATAAAAATGCTTGCAAATTCAATTTCTTAATTTTTCACAGTGCCCGGTGAGGAGACAGGACATCTTCCCTTAGAAAAGTATGTTACAAGTAAAAGGAGGCCTTGCAAGCGCTAGTCGGGCCAGAACTTCCCTTCTCTTTTTCACATAGCGAAGAGCCTCGACATCTGAAAAGTTTGCTTTTTCATAGGATTTACGCTCCTTAATTCTCTCCTCCAAAAAATCTAAATCAGTCCCTTTGAGGCGAGTGCTAAGAGCGATAATAACTTCCCTTCTGGAACTTTCAATAAGATAGTGCATCACCTTTCGTAGAGTTTCAATTGAGGTGGTCTCCACGATTTTCCTGATTATAAAATCATAATTTTTACTCCGATAATCAATTAATCTAAATACAATTATATTATACTTAGCGTTCTCTGAAATACGGTCCATTAAATCTCTTTTGGCGATTTCAAGAAAAAAGCTATTTGGCACCAAACCCTTTAGCATATGGATTTCTAGAATTTGATTTATTCTTGCAAAATCGTTGGCCTCAAGTAATGAATTAAAGTAACTCGATTTCCTGCTTTGTGGATTTGCAAACTGCTCATCTAGAAACTTTTCCAAATTATCTCTGTCCCAGAATCGCAGCTTTTCAGCATTTTTTTCGTCTAAATTAACTAAGATCTTTCTTCCCAACTCGAGTAAAACTTCTTTTGGCGTGGACTTATCTTCGTCATATTTTACTTTATCAGCCCCCGCTTTGTTATTAGGAGAAACTAAATTATTTAAATCTAAAGTGCTATAACGGAGCTGATATACTGTTTCGACCTCATGTTGAAGGCTATCATTTAAATTTGCAGTTTCGACACTTCGATCTTCTGGGTTAATTAGCGTAAACTCAATTGCCGAACGCAAAGCATTTGGCTTTAACTTTAAATTGTGTCGCTCAGAAAACCGTTTTGCTACTATTGTATGGAAGTACTCAACCCACTCGACATAAGACTCTTTGTCTAACCATTTAGCTACCTTTGAAGGACTTAGGCCATTGACTAGCATAAATCCGATCCTTCCTGGGTATTTACCACTTTCTAAGCGGTCCTTACTATCAAGAGTCGGAGCAAGAATTTTCCACCACTTTGTATCTTTCCAGCGATCAACCACTACCTCAAAATCTGCGTCACGAATGCGTAGGCCTAGTACTTTCATATTGGAATCAAAGCGAATTACGATGTTTTGACTATGCAAAGAATTGTGGATCAACCCGGCGTCAAGATAAAGTTTGGCGGAAATTTCAGCAAGTGGTTCAATAAGATGACTTCGCCAAAACTCCACAGGATTATCTGAACCATTATTTCGGGCAATCTCCGCCCCAACATCATCCGTTAAAACAGAAAATGCCGGCAATAAAAGTTCTCTTTCGAAGGGTAAAGAATCTCTAATTGTCTGGCCCTCCGAGTAAGCTTTATTTCCTAAGCTAAACATTCCCGCCTCACGAATAAACAAATCATCTGCGGCAGAACCAAAAACTTCGTCTATCATTTGGCTAAAAGTAGTCCACTTAACGGCCTCCTTATGATCTACATATTTATCTACAAAACTGCCGACCTGAAATTTATCTACAGATGGCTTAATAAGGTAAACCCTCTTTTCAGGACCACAGCAAATGTAAATTGTACGAGAGGCTGAAAACCTAGCCTTTAAAGTCCCCGTTTTCAATGTTGATTCCTCCTCACTAAAGCCGCTCTTTCTAAACATATCCACAAGATAATCCGAATCACTAAACGGATTCTGAAACCACCGTACGTAGGTCGTTCCATTTTTTTCGAAAAAATAAATAGAGTTAATCAATTCTGAGAATTTTGGATCTGTAGCCTGAAATTTAAAATTTAATACACTTTGAGCTTTCTCCAGTGGCAACTCAAAAAACGAAACTTGAAACTCCTTGGCTGCGATTTTTTTAATCTGTTGTATGTTAAGGCCAGCTAACATGCGTTGGATTCGGTCCGGACCTAAGTTGAAGCGCTTTTTTAGAATAATGCTGGCTAATTTCTTAATTTGAGCATCACTAATTCCTGGGTTTTGCATAATTTCATTATCAAGGCTACGGCTTACGTTAAATGGGAAAGTTTCATCACCGTAGGCCGCCGACACAAGAAGGAGTAGCAAAAAAATCGCCGCTATAAAGTTTTTGCTGTTTATATATAATTTTTGCTTAATTGAATACAAAAATGACAAAAACTTCATGATTTATTCCTCAGAAAACTTCGTCGGCAAAATGGGTCAGCCGTCTAATTTTTAGACAGAAAATAACCCTTTAAGTAGCTATTAGAATTCTAGAGAAGTATATCGCAAAATCCCGGCCAGAGATTGTCCTAGAGTGGCAGCTTCTAAGCTATTTTCCGGCAGGATCATTCCTTTATGCCCTTCCACTGACCTTGAATGCTATTCTCTAAATTTTTCCAAGCACCGTAGATTTGAATATCTTTTTCTTTCGATTTTGGCTTTTTGACCAAAGATAAATTGAAACTAACAGGACCTTTGTTTGCCTGACCTCCTGACGTAAACCACTCACAGTTTAGCTCAACTTTCTTGGAATCAATTCGTTCACAACTCGTCAAATATCCATTTATAAATACAGCTTCGGAGTTTTTGGAAGGGTCTTTGGATATAACCGCAGGTATAATCAATGAAAAATCACCGGTGTTAAGATTTGATTCACATTTCACGACTAGTAACCCAGTAGCCGCATTACCATTACCTAAATATTCCCCCCCTCAACGACGACAAAGTATTTGCCCGCAAAAGCATTACATAAATCTATGTTCGCGACAAAAGTATTGAACGAAAAGAGTAGCAATACAAAAACGAGTCTCATGAGAACCTCCTCTAATTAAACATTTTCGGCTTGAAAACTTTTATACAAACTCTTTTTTGTCTTAGTGGAAACAAGTTAGACACCTCAAAACTACTAATATTAAATTAAACAGATAAGATATGGGCATATATCGTGCATTACTTTTTTTGTTACAAATTTTAAATGACTGAGGTTTTTAATGTAACTTATGAATGCAATGCTTTTGGTGGGTGCTATTTCAGTATCTTTTCACGCTCGGGCAGATGAGCAAACCTGCGAGTTAAAGAAATCTATGGTTTATAAAGAAATTAAAAGAGCTTTCGATCAATGGAACGTAAAAGAATGCACTCTCTTAAAAATTGTTGATTTTACACTAAACCAACAAAATAAAGATTTACGTCGTGACTGGGACGCGAGAATGTCGGCGAAAG
Source organism: Proteobacteria bacterium SG_bin7 (assembly GCA_002083485.1). Lineage (GTDB taxonomy): Bacteria > Bdellovibrionota > Bdellovibrionia > Bdellovibrionales > SG-bin7 > SG-bin7. The sequence continues at coordinate 8,221 of LWDK01000027.1, forward strand.
ATGAATTGCTAAGATACACAGAGAGATTTACGGTCGGCGATGATGAGGTTCAAAAAATTATCAATATTTACCTAAAAAATCTCACAGACGCGTCTAACCGACGTCGAGAAATGTCCTTGATTGTACTTAGTGATATCGAAAAGTTCCGATATTTACCAAAACAGGTCGAAGCCTTTCGGGACAGCGTCAAGAATATTCTATCAAGTGAAACGACTCCTGACATCGAATGGGTTCAGGGTATGGCTATAGGTGTCGCTTTCAAATACAACGGTTTTTTAAACTTCACCGATGTTAAGCCGCAATTAATTAATATTTTAAAGGGAGGCAATTCAAAGCTTCACGAGGATATTGTTACGGATATGATAGGGACCGAAATTCTTAATGATGAGGAAATTTTAGATCTTATTTTACAAAAGTTTAAGTCTCCCGTAACTTCACGAAATTTGAAACAGGAAATTGTAAAAAGCCTTTCTATAATTTTGCATAACCATCGACTTTTTAAGACAGTTTCCATGCGAAAAAAAATCAAATCTGCGGTTGTTTACTCACTAGTAACTGACAGAACACCAACTATTCAAATGCTCAACATCAGTTTACTGATGCAATTCAAAACCTACTATGAGTTAGACGAGGTTAGAGCCATTATGGTCGCTCTAGACTCTAAGAATTGGGTCGCTCGCAGGGATGCAGTTACATTGTTGGGACAAATTGAACTGCCTGAATTTCGTGAAGAAATAATTCAGGCAATTGTAAACCTCCTAATATCTGAGGAAGAGCGAATAGTCATATTGGCTTCAGCTGAAACTTTAGCGAAGTTAAAACCAAAGTCGGAAGCCGTTAAAGCACAAATTAGACAATATCTAAATGATGTTTCAGCAGGTGGATATTTTGGTAATGACGAAATATCTATTAAATTAAAATTAGTTTTGGGTGAATAAGGAGATAAGGAGTGGCCCTGAAAGATAACTTCCTACTCAAATAAGATGCGCAGGTCTTCGAATTTTAGACTCTTCAGTGGACCGGAAGTCTCTGACAAAATGGCGTGAGCCAGCTCTTTTTTCTTTTTCTGAAGCTCAAGAATTTTTTCTTCAACAGTGCCTTTGGTTATTAACTTATAAGAAAAAACCTTGTTTTTTTGCCCAATGCGATGTGTTCGATCCACGGCCTGCCTCTCAGCGGCCGGGTTCCACCAAGGATCTAAAATAAAAACATAATCCGCGGCTGTCAGATTCAACCCGACCCCTCCGGCTTTTAAGCTCAAAAGAAATACTTTTGGCGATGTCGAAGACTGAAAGCGTTCCACCAATTCTTTTCGATTTTGGGTCTTCCCGTCAAGATACTCAAAATCGATTTTGCGAGATTTTAGGTGAGGCTTTAGCAAATCTAATAAACTTGTGAACTGCGAAAATACGAGGGCTTTGTGATTTTCTCTCACGGCGTTTTCCAAAGCATCGAGTAGAATTTCAAATTTGGCAGAAATCTGACCCGCGAGGCTCCGATCCAAAAGTCCTTGATGACATGCAGCCTGGCGTAAACGCAATAGCGCTTCTAAAATTTCAATCTTAGAACGAGCAAGGCCTTTCTTCTCAATTTGTCCTGAAAGATTTAGCCAATAGTGTTTCTTTAAATCTTCGTATCGAGATTTCTCTTCTTGAGAGAAATCACAATAGATAATTTGCTCGGACTTTTCAGGAAGGTCTTTAAGAACATCTTCCTTAGTGCGTCGTAAAATAAAAGGGCGTAGGGCCCTGGCAAGATTCTGTAAGGAATCGTTGTCGGCTTCGGTTAGCCAACGATTTGCCTGATTAGCAGAAATAAGGCCTGGAGTCACAAGTGCCAAAAGTGAAAATAAATCACTTAAAGAGTTCTCTACCGGTGTACCAGTTAGGGCAATCACGTGTTGGGCTTTGAGCAAACGTAATGCGAAATGTGCCTGGGATTCGCTATTTTTAACATAATGAGCCTCGTCCATAATAAGGTAGTAGAACTTTATGTCCCTAACTTTCTCAACATCCGCGCGTAAGGTTTGATAGGTCGTAATCACGACATCACAATCAGAAAATGTATGAAAATCCTTAGTCCGATCACTCCCAGTAAAGTTTAAAATTTTAAATTGTGGAGCAAATCGATTAAATTCGGAGATCCAATTGTGAATCAAGCTTTTTGGCACGACCAACAGGTTTGGTTTACCGAATTTCCCAAGGCTGCAAAAGAGTGCGATAACTTGGACAGTCTTTCCTAATCCCATATCGTCGGCCAAAATTCCGCCAATCTTATTTTCATTCAAATTTTTTAACCAGGTGAGGCCCTCTTTTTGGTAGCTTCGAAGCTTACCCTTAAATCTCTTGGGGTCAGTAGTCTTTTTTGCTTTAGCTAAATCCGACACAAAACTGCCAATTGCTTCCAACCTTTTTTGACCACCAACGGAATAGAGAGGTTCAATAGTTTCAGAAAGAAACAAAGCCTGTAATTTGTTTAATTTCATGGAACCATTTAAGGGGAAGTCAATTAGTTTTAGGCCAGAAAACTTTTTAAACCAGTCTTCAGGTATTACGCCAATAGTGCCATCATCGAGCCTAATGATTCTTTCGCCAGAACGAAGATTGGCTATTAAGACAGGTAATTGAACCGGTGTTTGGTCAAAATTAAATTGCGCATCGATCTCAAACCAGTCGCTACCAGAAGGACGGATGGCAAAGTTAAAACCGCCTCCCCCCCGGACTTTCCTTTCCTGGAATAAAACTTCCCAGTTTTTAGCAATCGCAGTGTTTACGACATTTAAAAATCCACTTTGGCTCACTGTTAAATCAGCAGCTTCTTCAGCTCCCGCTGCCAGAAGTGTTTGATATACACTTTCCTCAAACTCGAGGTGACGGGGGATTTGAATTTTGTTTTTGAAATCATAAATAATTTTCCTGCCCTCACTCGATACCAGATGATCGCCATATCTAAATTTTACGCTCAATGAAAAACTTGATCTTGAAAGGCTGCGTATCGAGATCTCGACTTTTGGGTCCTGAACCACATGTTCTTTAAAACAAAGTTCCGAAGGCAACTCGATCGAAGGGAGTACTTCGTCGACTGGTTCTAAAGTCATCGCTATAAAGTCATCGACTTCACTCTCCGGAATTTTAATACCTCCGGGATTATGACTAAAAAGATTTATCCACGCGTTGTTGGGGCCCAAATGGGCCAGAACGACCTTTTCCTTAAACAATATCAAGCCACTCGTGTGCGCCAAAGTTTCTGAAAGCTCTCGTTCTTCACATGAAGACACCAGTTTTGGATATAACAAGTACTCTTTAGCATTAGCTTTCTTAAGCGTTGAAGAAATCTCGTAGATTTCGTTAGAAAATTTATAAGGTTGAAGTTCTCGGTTAATTTTAAAGTCGTTCGTCAAAAGAAAAAGTCGACCTTTATCAGAAATAAAACTCAAAATCTCAGCCGTGAAATCAGCAAGAAGTGATACCTGCGAAAACTCTCTCACCAAGGAATAGGAGAAATAAGTATCTTGCTCGGTCTTTCCCAACAACAAAGCTAATATCTCGCGATCTTCTTTTACGGCTGCTGTTGCAATACTTTCGCGCGTAACTTTTGTAGGCTTTAACGCTCCCAACTTTCCGTTCTGCAACTCTTCTCGACAATAAAAATCAATGCGAATTTTATGCATGTGGCGTGCAGTTTCGAGATTAATTGCAAAGGAGTAATGTTTGACTTTTCCCAAGTCAGATCTTCTGGATTGAATTCGTCTCGCCTCTGAATTATAAAAATCATAGGCGCGAACTATTTGCTTCTTCCAAAGAGGAACTTGATTTGTTATTGGTTTTTTTTCGAAGATCTCTAGGTCATCGGACGCCAAAACTGCTGCCCACAAATGTTTGCAATTATTTCCGTCTTTAAAGTACGGACAGGAACAGGTCATTTCAGCACCTTCATCGTCTGGTTTAATCGTCACTCGGTACTCGTAAGAGCCCGACACAATAAACTGGGCGACGCTCCCTTCAAGCCTCTTGAATTCGACGCGTTTTTCTTCAAAGTAGGCGGCGCCTTTGGAGCGATCATATCGATCAAAGTAATCTGAGAGTTTATGTGTCAATTTCATACTAGGAACGCTATTATAGGGGCTCTCCCTTTGATTTTGCAATTTATAAGTTCAAGAAAAGATTGGAAACAAAATGAGGGTCTGAAAAAAGCTCGTCTCGAAATGAGAATAAATTTATTTCTATGTGCGACATGATACAATTTAGATAATGTTTGGGGTTGGGAGAAATTAAATATGGGCTTAAGGCAAATTATCGTCGTTGGGATGTTATTTGTCGTTTGCAACGGAAATGCCACGGTTTACTATTCAACAAATTTTGAAAGCAAAGCTTGTAACTCCGTAATACAAGACGCCGAATATGTCCAAGGAAAGTTATGGGATCTCTTATCTGGAGACCCGACCTACCCTTTTCCAAGCGTAAGATGTGAGTTTCCAGTTACCTCTAACTCAAACTATGTACGCTGGACCACTATTTGTACGGGCTATAGCGCCGCCGGGAGGTGTTCTCCTGCCAATAATACTAACGCCACAACAAATGCTGCGGGAGTCGAAATTGTTCTCGGAAATTCTTCTTTTACTCCTGTCGAAGGAACTACTTACTATTTGGGCGCCCATTTCAGATTCGACCGTATTAGCAACCGAGATGTCTGGCAAGATTCTGGAATGGCGGATTCTTTTGATAAACTTATGGAAATGGGTTGTGGTGGTTGCAATTTCCGCTGGGGAATAGGTTCTGGTTGGCCCAGCGGCAACCACATGGCTACTGATCACAAATTCACATTCGATGCTTGGTGCGCGTCAACAGCGTTTGCCGGCTGCCAAACACCAAACAACCCTGACCACAAACCCCAAAACGCAAATGGTTACAACGCGAGTTCGCCATTTCTTGCAGATTATGAAAAATGGTACTCCGTGGTGCTTGCAGTGACTGCAAGCACCAATGCAACCACGGGCCGTGTACGACTATATATCAATGGTACTACTATCATCGATAAACAAAATATCACTATGGGTTCTAACTCCGCCACTAGTGACCGGATTTTCTTAAATGGAACAATTGCCCAACCTAGTTATGATGTGCCATCCCACCACCGCTATGTCGATAACATCGTCTTTACAAATTCACTAGTCGACATTCAAAACGCGGGGTTGATGCAAGATCCACAGTCAACCACTCCACCAACGGGAAGCCCTAGAACGCCAACAAATTTACGAGTCAATTAACCTGGATTTCCAGTACAAACTTGCCACGCATCGCTTTTCTTTCCAGTTGTGTGTGGGCCCATGGTATTTGGTAAAACTGAATAGGTTCAATATGCCCAGGAACAATTGTTTTACTACTAATTAACTTAGAAATCTCTTCTAAATCCCGACCACGACAAGTTAACAGGAAAAAATCAGTCTTAATCTCCTTCCTTTGAGACAATATTCTCACTTCATCATTTGGAGCATCAACAATGCTTGGAATAACACCACCCTCACGGGTTGCCTGAACGCTTTTCAAATAAGTCTCCTCACCGACGGACTCTAAAACAACGTCCATTCTACCGGCATTCTCACACACATCTACGAAATTTTCTTTCTGGTAGTCTATGATGACGTCGGCACCAAGTGACTTTACATAGTCAAAGTTCTTTGGGCTTGCTGTGGTAAATACCTTCGCGCCAAGATATTTAGCATATTGAATAGCAAACGAACCTACTCCCCCAGCTCCAGCGTGAATGAGAATTTTACTTCCATATTTCAGAGAGGAAAAATCACGCAGGGCCTGAATCGATGTCAGTCCAGCAACCGGTAAAGACGCTGCTTCTAAATGTGAGATATTGGTAGGTTTCATCGCAACTAAATTTTCACTCACGACAGAATACTCAGCGTAGCCACCGTTTGCATTTAGCGGACTCGAGAAAAAGACCTCATCTCCGGCTTTGAATTTTTTTACTTTAGCACCGACCGCTTCTATAACTCCCGAAATATCACCACCTAAAATCCTAGGAAATCTAACCGCAAATAAATCTTTTAAAGCTCCCGCGCGAATTTTATAGTCGACAGGATTTAGACCGCAAGCATAGTTACGAACCAAAACTTCGTTTTTTTTGGGCTCGGGCGTCGCAATTTCTGCCGACACCAATACATTTTCAGAGCCGAATTCATTGATGACCATCGCTCTCATGGAATTTCCGGCAATCTAAAGTTTCCATCAGCGTTTCGTGGCATAAGAAAGATCTGCTCAATTGCTGATAAGTTTAGCGGTCCATAGATATGAGGAAAGTACTGTTTATGCCTCTCAACATAATCATAAACCAACGGATAAATTAGTTTACTTTCATCAATCTTTAGCAGCAAAGTGCGATTTACATTTTTATAGTGTCGATTAGCTGCAGCAACCACCTGATCTAGTTTTGCAGCATGGGTAAATCCCTCCGTTTCTAGACTTGGTTCAAAAATATACCCGTCCCTTGTACGGCTTCTGAGATCATCCTCACCAATCAGATGATAGGTCGATCCCAACGACGAACGCGTCATGCTTAACATTACTATAGAAACCAAAAGTATTTTTTTCATATTTGCCCCTTTATTTATTTGCCTTTAATAACTAAAAATTAAGTTATTTGAAAGTGACTCTTATTTAAAAGATGAGTAATAATTAGTTACTATGAAAATTAAATGGACGGACCTAAACCTTAGTTATCTTAAGTACTTTGTAGATTCTATTAATAACAAAAGTTTAACTCGCGCCGCCCTGGAGAATCATGTTTCTAGGCCGGCCATTAGCCAGGCTATTCGTCGTCTTGAAGAACAGCTCGGGTATAATCTTTTAAATCATAAAAAAAAACATATCTCCTTAACAAAAGAGGGGCAGGATTTCTTTTTGAAATCGCAAGAAGCTATTCAACTACTCACGAGGTCCTTTGAAGGAAGTTCTGATATCAATGGAAATTTCAGTTTAGCTTGTTCGGCAACTTTAGCGGAGTACATCGTGTTACCCTTCTTAAATAAATTGAAAATACGAAATCAACCTAAAATCGATATTCGCATCGGACCGACGACAAAGGTCAGGCAACTCGTCGAAGACGGTGAGTCTTCATTAGGACTGCTCATCGATGACGAGCAGACAATCGGTTTTGATTCGTCAGTTATAAAAGATGGAGAGTTCGAGTTTCAGTCAAAGTCAGGAAAACTAGAATACCCAATACTAACCACCGAAATGCGGCCCGAAGTCGTCATGGGGTTTAGATCCATTTCGTTTAACGTGCCAAAGCTTAAAATTGAGAGTTGGTCGATTTGCCGAAAGACTGCAGAGGCGATCGGCGGCACATGCCTAGTCCCTGACCTCATTCCCAGAAAGTCATTTAGAAAAGTAGCTGTAAAAGATTTCAACTACAAATATAGGGTTTTAGCGATAGCGAAAAATAAAAATACACTTTCTCCGACCGAACGACTTCTCTTTACCTTATGAGCGCTTTCATGACGCTATCAACACATCCAGGGTCAACGACGGTTGGATAGCTCTGTGGTATTTGATAGGCCTTGAGATCAACAATATTTTGCGCCTTAGGGATTTCGGTAGTTTTGGGGCGACTTAAAACTGTTACTACTTTTTCGCCCTGGCGCGCAACCTTCAACACGTCTGTCTGCTTTTCGTTCGCGGCGACGATTTCTTTACTTACGGCAACAATCGTGTGTGAGGTTGTTGTCAGTTGCTGCGTTTTTTTAGATTTTCCGCCGCCATCCCTGACTACATAAGCACTATCTGCATAAGGCGATATTATTTTCTTTCCTTTATTTTGAGAAGAAATCACTTGCGTAGTTTCAAACCCCATGCGCCTTGCTTCTCGCAAAAGATCATCGGAGTACGGACCAGCGTTAATAATAGTTTTCTTGGGATCATACCGTCCGAATATGTCGCGGGCCTGCTCGGAGTTCACGGTGCCCACGAAGGAAACCACGTCCTTTCCTCTTTTTGCAAAATCGTCTTTCACCTGATTTGTCGTTCCAATTTTTGGCTCTACGCGGCTTTGATCAATTTTTTCTGAGACTGTAGATCCGACTGAAGGTACCACCGAACTAGGTTTAGCTACCGTTGGAGCTTTATCAACAACAAAATCAGGTGAACTTTTTTGTACGGTCGATGACCCAGAGATTTCGTTGACTGGCGTTTTTGTGGAGCCTTTTATACTTGTCTCACCCGATTTGGATTCGGGACTAAAAACGTGCACTCCGTCCTTATCACTGTAGTTGTTAATTTTCTTCACTTCTCCTTCATGAACTATCGGTTTACCGTCAAAAGTTGAGTTTGCCGTTGGCGCGGGTGCTGGCACTGTGCTGGTTACGAGAGTTTCCCGTTGGCTAATGGCTGGCAGAACAGGGGCATGGGGAGCGCCCAAACCATTATTTTCACGATAGGTTTCCTTTGCTTCCGCACCTCTAGACGCCACTTGGATTTCTTTGACGACCGCAGCTAACCCGGAGGGAGTCGTTGTTTCCTTCAAAGCTTCAAAAGAACCACGTGCAAATTTTTTTGTGCCATCAATAACGGTACCTGGATTTTCAGCCAAAACTTTTTTGACATCAGATTCGTTGGGAGCGATTTTTCGGTCATTAACAACTGTGACAGGAACTCCCATTAACACTGCAGTGGCAATCTGTGAAGTCGCCGACGAATCGCCACCGAAGAATATCATTTTACCACCGCTAGCTTCCGCGATATTCGCAGGCATAGCGTTTTCTTTTCCTTGAGAATTCAAGACGATAAAATCTTGTTTAACGGGTCCAGATTCCGCGATATTTCCTGAATAGATTCCTGCAGTTTTAATATGTTTATAACCAAGTTCTTTGGCAATTTGGGGAATCCATTGATGAGCCTCTCCAATACCTTTAGAAGTACCTTCCAAAACGTACATCGCGTTATCTCCATTAGCCCGCATCAACTCTTTGATATAACTTTTGACAGCAGCTGGATTTTGATAGTCGACCTCGGAAAATCCGCCGATAACGGTGACTTTACTTCCCGCTGATTGCTCAAGTAGCTCAGAGTACCCCACCACTTTGCCTTTGATTTTTCCGTTACGAATCGCCGCATTTAGCCTTTCATTTTGCACTTCACTTTTGAGCCATTCGGGATGTGTTTTTTCAATATCCTGTTTTACGCTCCCGTCGCTACCAATCGAAATGACAGATCCTCTTTGCGCTCTTGCGTAGGTGAGTCCCAGCTTCTGTGGATTTTCTTGGCCGATCAATACAACACCATTTAAATTACGATTGATTTTGTCGGCCGAGGTTTCTTTAGCAAAACCAACGACATCAAAACCTTTTTTTTGAAACACTTCGTGTGCAATCTGCGCTATCCCTCGACTGGTACTATCCGTCACAATTATCACTTTCGCGGGATCAAGGGAATCAGCAAGCTTCCTAAGCGAATTTTTAACAGATTCCTCATTTTTAGTGTCTAGGGAACTAGCGCTAATGATAAGAGGTGCTTTTTTTCCGAAACGCCCACCCCCAAGATCCTCAATACCAAGTACGGGAACTTTGTTAATGAAAGTAAGTGCACCTTCTCCATTCGGCGCTGACATGGACTGAATTCTATATTGTTGTTGAAGGACCGTTGGTGTAACTTCCCTTTTATCAATGACTAGACCGCCCAAGCGTTTTTCTAAAATATAATTTCCACTACTATCCTGCCCTTCGATAACATACCCGTTGGCAACTTTTCCAACGACTTCGCTGGACCTTGGGCTCACCTTGTACTCGATGGGCTTTCCCGAAGCTGTAGTCGTAGCGATATTTATCTCACCATTCCTTACCGTTATAGCCTTTTTATCGCCACCGCCAGCGAATCTTAAAGATTTATTGCGTAAAACTGTCGTTTGATTATCATGTTGACCAATAACTTCGGTTTGAATACCAGACAGACTTAAATAGCTAGAAACTTCTGTTGACGGCGGGGCAATAGATAGGGAGTCACCGTACTGGACAAGATGACGACTGGGTTCCCCTTTTAGATTTCCATCGCGCATTCCCTTTAATTTTTTATGATACCACTCATTTAATTTTGGCGCCCAATCGCGCGCGTTTGAATATTGGGATTTTGACTCAGGAATAGATCCCATGTTTTTCTCTCTCACTCCCCCACGAATAAAAATGGCGTTTTCATCAATGGCCACGATCTGAGATCTTTCCAAAAACTGAAAATATTCTCCACCAGGCTGAGTACCACGGATGAAGTCCTCAACGGCGACTTCCATAGATACAGGCTTTCTTCTAATCTCCTCAAGCTCACGACGATGATTTTCAAGAATGTCGGGAGATTTTTGTTTTTCAGCCCAATACTCCAATTGGCGACCTCGACTGTTCTGCCCTTGAAGTTTCTTCCACAGCTCATTAGATTTTTTAGGAAGGTCAATACCTTGAGACTTTACTTTTTTTTGCAACCAACTCGCATAGTCGGAATTTGTTAAGTTTTGCCAACTCTTCAAGTCACCCAAAATTGAAAGTCGCCTTAAATCTTCTTTGCCAACTACAAGTTTAACTTTACCCGCATACCGATCTTTAAATTCCATAAGCAATTCTCGCATACGCACGGACTTGGTGCCCCGGCCAGTAACATTTCCACCAAAAACGAACGAATCTTTAGAATCGACAAAATCAAGGTGGCCATCGCGAGTCATTCTCAAATTTCCTGCTTCGATCTGCGCCATAATACCGTCGTTACGCCCATCGAGATCGCTGACATAAATAACTTTCGCCAGTGAGGGAAGCGAAAAAACTATAGTGAAAAAGTGAACAATGATTTTACATCTACTCATTTGCCACATTTGTTTGTCCTTATTCCTTCTAAACCATCTTTAACCATCTTTTGAAATTGCTCTGGGGTCATTGACTTCGCCCGTTTCATGAGTTCATCGACGGTTTTCTCAGAAGCCTGCCCGAGATAGCCTACAAATCTGCTAGCACCTTCGCCCTCGATTTCTTTTGCGTGCCTAAAGTTACTTACGAGTCTTGGGTCTTCAGAAAAACTCTTCAAAACTTTTGCGACACTCTCCACTGCTTTTACATGATCGGCGCTGCTTCCGGCTTGGGCGATTTTTATTCCCATCTGTCCCGCTTTCACCGCGCCGTAGAGAGCTGCAACATCCAAAGGAGTTAAACCAAGACTTAAAATCGCATGCAGCTTCGCTTCATTAAACTCCGTAAGAGCTCGACGTGCTTCTTGAATTCCTTTTTTATCGGAATTCCCCGTAATCACTGCCATTTCAAGTTCCGCTTGCAAGATACGCGCTTCTTGGGCTCGCGCCAAATTTAAACCGCCATCGGCCAGTCCAACACCGATTCCCGCTACTGAAGAAACCATGCCAACCGTGGACAAGGCTGACACTGTCGTTGCCGCGGTCGCCACATTGGCAAGCACCAATCCTCCTGCTAGTCCACCAGCGACCATCAGAACACCACCAACAACAAATCCCCCCCAAAGATAGGCCGTACGCCATTTCGCATCTGATTCATCACTTTCAGATATAATGTCAATCATACTACAAACGATCGACGCATATTCAGGATTCGAAATTAGAACTTGTCCAAATGTCTGTGGGTTAACACGCAAGAGCCTCTTCAAATCCTTATTTCTTAGCGTATGCAAATTCACCCACGGCAATATGTTGTCTCCTCTGAGTTGCCGCTGGTGAGTGTTTTCCATTTCCGTCAAATTGCTAACTTGTTTTTTTATGATTTCCTCAGCTTCTTTAATCGCTCGGGATACATCATCAGTATCTACTCTCTGATGAGGAGAGAAAGTAAACCTCTTTGTCTTACCGCCATGGTCTCCAAAATGTCGCTCCTCTTTAATGTCGTCGGAAATTTCACGCAAGCCACCGATCTTACTTTTCATGGAGTCCGTGAGCATTAAAACACCTGAACCACTTGAAGCCACAGTCAAATATTTAGAGACATAGGTTTTATGAAAGCTTTCGCGACTTGATTCGGTAATTTCTGGCGAACTCCAAACCCACCGGCTAAACCATCCCTGGTCTCTGGGAACAGCAACTCCTTCAAGTGCCAAATTGAGTTCCGCAATTTTTCCGTTGATAGTTGAAGCTGCTTGACCTGTCGTTTGTTTATTGGCGGGATCAAAATTGCGAATATAGTTGTCAGCATGAGCTAAAAGGAACCCTTTGGTCTTAGGATCGCACACACTTTTACCAGAAGCATCTTTACAAAGATCGAGGACAATTTTAGGGTTTGGCTTCTGCGTCCAATCTCCATATTGTAGTTTAAAATTAAGATAAGTCGACGCCGAATTTTTTAGAGCCTGCTCAAAAACGTTTGTTTGTAGCTGACTTTTCGTTTGCAGATCGAACTGCTGCCTGAAACTACCGATATAACCCTGCAGGCTAGTAAACTCTTGAAAGGGATTAGCACAATCAATACTAAGGATTTCAGAATTTCCTGCCGCTTCGATTACCCTATCACTGAGTTGTCGATCCGAACCTGTTCCACCGCAACTTTCTAACTTCTTTTTGATAACAAAATAATGTGCCAATTTTTTCTGGCGTATTAATAGCTCTCTACCCTTAGCGGTTTCCAAAATTTTTTTGTTGCGCTTGTCGGTGATAAACTTATGAACGTCTTCGCCAAGTTCTCGAAGAAACCCTTCGCGCTTAGATTCAAATGGAACTGCATCAAATGCGTTCATTAACGAATCAACATCATTCGCCGATACGCTCATGGCCTTTAGTAAGAAGATAAAAATAATAGAAAAACGCACAGCTTTTTATCGGTAAAAAAGCTCATTAACTGATTGGTTTAGATATCTTAGGTGGGCGGTACTGGTAAGATCTGGGCCTACATCAAGGCTGAAAAGAAATCTCTATCTTACAAACGTCACAAAATCGTCCTGGTCGCTTTGACCAACTAGCCCGCACTCTTTAGCCTGAGTTCACTATGAAAAATTATCTATTTTATTTTACGTGTTTTTTTATTTTGATATTTTCTTTTCGCGAAGCTCAAAGCGCTTCCAAACCCTACCAACGGGCAGTGATATTATCTGGCGGTGGCATGCAGTTCGCTCAGTTCATTGGAATGTTGGATGGCGCTCGTTTCCTCAATAAAGAGCCCGACCTAATAATTGGAACTTGTGGCGGCTCCTTGGCAACCGCGATTGCTCAGGCGTTTCCAAATTTAGACGACGCCATCGCGTTCACGAAGTCGGAGTCTCTTTATCAATTACTCAGGCAAGCGCAGGTAAATCCCGACTACACTAACCTTGCTCACAACCTCACCCGGCTTTACGACTTCTATCAAAAATGGTTAACCAATTCTATAGCCAATGTATTTGCTGACACGGTTCTTCACGTCCCCACGCGCCTTGGGCATCCAGCTCTTGAAATTCCTATTACGCGCACGCAAAAGGCGGTGGTCATTGTCGCCGGTCGCATTCTTTTTAACAAAAAAGATGCTGGCAAAAAAAGACGGAATCGAAAACTTTTCTCAGAAACTTTTTTTACCGACCCTATAACCGGCTCCCACCTTAAAGGTTTTGAGTCCCCTATCGAAAAAGCGACCGGTGATAGTGCTATTGACCTCAACACGGAAGTCAATACAACAGCGACTCTTGCTGAAGCCGCTCGTGCTGCGATTACCGGAACATACTATATGGAACCAATTCAAATTAACGGGAACTACTATATGGGTGGCACCGTTGACCTAAATCCCATCGAGGTTGCAAAGGAATTAGCTGACGAAACGATTGCAAGTTTCGGTGAGGGATTCGAACCGCTCACCGAAATGAAAGCCACTCAGGCAGTTTATCATTATGACATCAATGATCGAATTCGTAGTATCCATGACCAGGAAGCAACCTACTGGGTTGATGCCACGGATCGCAAAGACTTAATTTCACAAGCGGGATTTGATCCCATCTACTCGGCGGCAAAAGTCAGAACACAGATCCCTGACACTTATGAGAAGTTTTACAACAAAGTTCTCACACAAATAGAATATGGACGTGAACGAATGATCGAAGCTCTCACTCAAGCACGCCCTAACGAAAAAGGTCATATACGCCATATGAATTCCAGAAACGCTTCTGACGAACTTTTGCAGCAGTATGATCGTTTTGTTTCTCGCGATAGTCGTGAAAGATAGTATAAATTATCCTAACGGGAAATATTTTGTAGGTAACCATGAAAATCTCACTTAAAAAACCAAGGCCAACGGGCCTCTCTAGTTTTTGCTGCCGAAACATTGATAGAAGCTACATTGAGAGCGCCAAGTCTCTGATATTCGCAAGAGATATTAGTAAGCGCAATTGCGGCGACGCCATTTTCGTTGGCCTCAAGAGATTTCTGTAAAATAAATTGATAATCTGGAATAAACTTACCTTCAGGGTAAATTCGGCTTTCACAGGTAGTTGCGTTTAATAGGGCCCTGACTGCTTTCTTAGGAAAACCAACCGCCTCGAAGGCTCTGTAAGCTTTTAGAAACAAAACTTGAGCCCGTCGTTGATCATTTAACCCCTCTGCCGCCATGGCTAACACAAAATAAACCTCGCCATGCCACATTTCATCAAAAGTATTCAAATTTCTCTCTAGTACTGAAGTTCGCATTTCTGAAATTTGACGCATCCGAATTTGTAGGTGCAACTCCGCTAACGTCAAAACTAAAGGATCACTGATTTTCGTGATGAGGTCTTGTAGAGCCTCGATCTTACCCAAACGATAGAACTCAAGGACACTACCGTAAAGGCCAATATTTGTATCGACTGGTTCAACCAAGAGGGATTTAATTTCTAAGGGATCGGCTTCGATGACGGCCTGAAAGAATCGCATTTTTGTCATGAACTTCACATAAGCACTATCAATGCCAATCAGTCCTATGAGAAAGAATTATATATGAGATTTAATACCGATTTCGCGTTTGAGTGGACGCCGACTTTTGTCATTAACGATAAAAATTTCAGAGTGACCCAAAAGCCGAAATTACCTCTTCAACTTTTTTCTGTGTGGGTCCAAAGAAATGCGATTTTGCGCAAAGGCTATAATCTTCAGAGATGTGCTGAAAGCCATCGGGAGTCTCTCTTTTTGAATAACATGTACAATCTTCTCCGAGGACTACTAGGTGGTTATCAATAGTCGTCTCAGCATAAGTACACTGCCCGCCGATGGCATTCATCACTTTATTCGCGATATCTAAAGCATTACAATGTAAGGGGTTCCAGTCACTTCTTCTGACCCCTGCATTTTCTTCAATCGATGTTTCAAAAATACATTCGTCGTTTTCTTTTTTTAAAATGTGATGGTACTTTTTCTTATTCCAAAGCCATCCGACCTCGGCGTACTGGTAAAGAGGTGCTCCGGCTCCCAATTTATTTACAGGTTCGCCATCAGATTTTTTTTCTGTACCAACGTACATTTGATTAACCTTTTTAAGATCGGTATTCTTATTCCAGGCGATTTGAAATTTATATTCATTGTAGTAAACTTCTAAGCCCGCTCGGTAAAAGACCTCGCCCATCCGACTGGGTCGCAAATCTTCCATTGCTTTTCTGAATTTGTTTGTACACCCATACAAGAGAGCCAGGGAATCGCTTACGAATTTACTCTGCGGCAATAAAAACTCAAACCTGGATTTCGACTTATAGTTAGAGACGAACTCATCTCCAACGCGGCTTCGAAACAGTTGCTCAATTCTATCGGGGATTCGGGCACTCGCTAATACACCCATATTTCTGCTAAAATAATCTTGAGCACGCGTCAAACGGTCTAACGTTGATATTCTCTTCTTTTCGGTTAAGATTCCTTCTATATTTTCTCTAAAGTTCCCTCTATCTTATTGAGAGAAAAAATGAAATCCGCACGCAGCACGCCGATATCACCAAGCGCATGAAGTCAAAAACTATTGATAATATAGAAACGCAAAGCATTTATTATTCTTCTTGGATTTGGGCGGCCTTACATTTTTTAGTGACCATACCTAAGTACCAGACCGCAAAAGCTATGGCTGAACGCCTCAATTTACCCCTGGCCACTGTAAGTGAACATCTCATTAAACTCAAAGAACTAGGAATTATTCATGAAGAAAATGGACAGTGGAAAACGAGCCACCTTGAAATTCACCTACCAAAAAATTCATACATGATTTCTATGCATCATTCCCACTGGCGCCACAAGGCAATACTAGATTCCCAAAACTCCTCATCAGATGGGCTTCATTACTCAGCCTTGTACACTCTTAGCAAAAAAGACTATGAAGTCTTGCGAAATCAATTTTTGAAACAGATCGATGATTTTGCCAAGGTCGTACGTAAGTCTTCCGAAGAAGAAATAGTGGTATTTGCGACGGATCTATTTAAGTTATAACTGTTTAAGCTATAAATCGTCTCAAACTGAGAAAAACACCAGTCTAAGATGAGAAAACCCGCACTTTCTAGTTATAATTAAGTGATGCGCGGGCTCTTAAACTTTCTCTACCTCTTTAAACGTTCGCAAACGACAAGGTATAAACCTGTAATTTTGGTGACCGGTTGCAGCTCCGGTATCGGTTTAGCTATCGCGGAGCTACTAGCTTCGCAAAAAAACTATCGCCTAGTGGTTACGGCCCGCGAAACGTCTCTTGAAACTCTCTATGCAAAATTCGAAGAAAATGAAGACCTCTGGATTCGCCCACTTGATGTGACCGACCCTGCAAGTCGTTTGATCCTTGTGGGAGAAATTCGCCAAAAATGGAGAGGCGTTGATATTTTAGTAAATAACGCTGGAATTAGTTACCGCGCCGTCATTGAACACATGACAGTGGAAGATGAGCTCCATCAATTTCACACCAACTATTTCGGGCCGACAGCACTCATTCGGGCCGTACTCCCACACATGCGAGAAACCGGCCGCGGAAAAATTATTAACGTTTCATCAGTTAGCGGCATGCTGGCGATGCCAACAATGGCCTCCTACAGCGCCTCAAAACATGCGCTGGAGGGTTTGAGCGAAGCTCTGTGGTATGAGGTAAAACCTTTAGGAATAAATGTGACACTCGTGCAACCCGGGTTTGTGAATTCCAAATCTTTTACACGCGTACATTATACGAGGAAATCAGATCCAACTCTTTCGGAAGAACTTTACTCGGATTACTATGAACATATGACCCCGTTCATTGAACGGCTTATGGGACTTAGCCGAACAACTCCAGAGCAAGTCGCAAAAAAAGTACTAAAAGTGATTCAACTTCAAGACCCGCCGCTTTGGGTGCCGGCAACTCCCGATGCAAACATCTTCTATTATCTACGTCGCTTTATCCCGAGAAATCTTTTGCTTCCACTCTTGTTCGCTCTTTTACCAAAAGCACGCCTCTGGGCAAACCGCTACACCCATCGGCGTTAAAAAAAAGGTTCAGGTTCTTTTTTTACCGTGTCGCTGGGCTCACCGGTTTAGATTTAGAAGTCCCAGCGGTGAACTCTTTCACTCCCGTGGTTTTATAAACTCCGTCTAAATGCGCCAAGAGATTGTCAGCACGAATTTTATAGTGAATTAATTTTTTACCAAGACTATCGCGGACAACAAAATAGTGAACCTTGCATAGGGTTTCTGGATGAATACCCTCCCCGTACCCAACGACATTGAGTGCATGGCGGTATTTTCCTTTTTTGGTAATAGTAATCCACTCTCCACTTTCTGTACGAGAGTCACTGTCTAATGAAATAACAGGGGGCATCTTATTATCAATAAGGGTACGAAAAAAATCATAGTCAAAGGGCTGAGTCTCACCCTCTTCTAATTCCACAAATTTAAAGTCTGTAAGGTTAAACTTTTTATCACCAACACAAATGGGTTTACTCTTTAGCGCTTCAAATGTTTCTGGAAACAATAACCCATCATCATCATCAATATAGGTGCTGGGATCGCAATATTCGTTTCCTGTGTTCTCTCCCTGACCTTGTGCTTCTTTGGCAACGGCGTAGGTAAGATCTCCTGACACAGTAGTATTACCCACTGACGTCCACTTATTTCTATTTAGCTCAACCTCAACGTCACTTGAAATGGCATAACCCACGCACTTTTTACCGGGATCATTTTCACGCCACTGCGTTTTAGGCGCGCCAAAGTACGACGAGAGATCTCTCGTTGTCGATGTAGGCCGCCATTTTTTTATTCCGAGATCGGCAAGCAATTTTTCTTTCCGGGGTGAAGAACTTGCCTTAATATTTTCTTCGCAACTTGGTTTGGCCGCACTCGAACCCACGGCTTTAGAAAGGTCTATTAAAAGTGCCCTTAGTCTTTCAATTTCACCGAGAGAGACTAGGCTACTAGGTGTTATCCTTCGAAATTGACTCATATCTCTTAAACTGAAGCCCCTATTACCTGACTTTGAATAGGTTTGCGAAAGAGAACTCGATCCATCTGCGAAATTTGTATAATTTGTGTAAATTTTTTCACTCAAAGTCATTTTCCCGGACTTTATAGTAACTTCGTCTGAGTTACCAAATATAGACGATTGCGATTTATGGTATATTCACTTTTGTATTTTGCCCGCTCGCTGTCATCGAGCCTAGAAAACCAATCATCGAGTTTTTTGATTCCTTGCACGCCCCGACTGACTGTAAGGCTTTTCTCATTCCATGAACCCAGCTCAAAGGAGTCCGCTATAAGGTTAAAGTCTTTTGCCCCTGAAAAAGTAGGGAGAAACAAAAACAGACAAAAAAGGCACTTCATGGCTTCTGTTCGGCATTTCGTAAAAAGATTTTAGCTCTACATGTTTAAGGTTTGCCTGGCGAGCAGAAACCGTATCATTTTTAGGCTCCATTTCGAGACATTACCAACCTGAGCAGAAAGTCGCTGATAAAGCCCACCCCCTTTTGAGTGAATGAATATTGAAGTCCTTGAATAAAATCAGATGACCATTTAGACTACCTTACGTGGAACATATTCGAATTGCTCATTCCGAAGACGCCAAACAAATTCGGGATATATACGCACCTTACGTCGAAAAAACCGCAATTACCTTTGAAACTGAAATTCCGAGTTTAGCAGAAATTAAGGAAAGAATTGCCACGAACTCTAAATATGGCTGGTTTGTATTTGAAAGTGAAAATAAAATTTTGGCATACGCGTATGCCTGTCGCCACCGCGACCGTACTGCATACCAATGGTGCTGTGAAACTTCGGTATATGTGAGAGAAGGCTATCAACGTCAGGGACTTGCCTCAGCCTTATATAAAAAACTATTTTTGCAGTTAAAAGAAATTGGACTTGTAAACTTATATGCCGGCATTACTTTGCCAAATGAGGCCAGTATAAAACTTCATGAGTCTTTTGGCTTTACACATGTAGGGACTTATCCAAAAATTGGATATAAACTCAAAGCGTGGCGCGACGTAGGCTGGTGGGAATTAAAAATTAATACCCCGAGAGATGAGCCTCGCCCGCTATAAAAACCCTACTCGAAACTCTTCGCAAGGAACCGTCAAAACTAGTCACCCGTTAATTTTCGCACAAAACTTTTTGTATCTAGCGCCGAAATCCAGCGGACGTCTTTAAGACCTCGCGAGTTCATACGCATTTCGCGAACCGTACGCGCTAAAAATTCTTCTTCAAGTTTTTTAAGCGCCGCCTTTAAATCGTTAAAGGTAGACGGTCTTACCTTATAGTAGCGAAGTATAAACGATTCATCACTTGAGAGATTAGGATGGGCTAACTCCACCATCATTTGCTGGGAAAAGTTTTGATAAATTTTCTCTACCAGAGGCCCCTTTCCTACCCAATACACACTTTGCACTGGTGGAATGCGAAGCACTCCAGTCGACGTAAATCGAACCAAACCCAGAGAGTTTAGTTTCTTAAGATATCCATTTATGGTCTTTAGACTCAAAGAAAATTCCTCAGCTATTTCCTCTACAGCCTTACGTTCGTACACGAGTTTCCAATAAAAATAAAAGTACTCCATATTTTTTACGAAAAAGTTTTCCTGTTCTTGCGTAAAACTTACCTCAACGACATCTCGACTTTCGATAGAATGAATAAGATCAGAAAAGCGGATACCAATAGCTTGACAAATGCTGTTCAAACGTAAAACCGAGATATCTTTGGCCGCAAAGATTTTTTTGACTCCCGACTCTGACATCTGTAACCGGCCAGCGAGTTCGCGATAGGTCAGTCCTTGAGATTTCATTTTTTGTTTGACCAATTGTGAAATTTCTTCAAAATTAATAGTATCCATTTGCTACTCTAAATTTTGTTAAATAGTACCTATATAAGGTACCATAGCAGAATGAGGTAGAAACCTCAACTGTTACCAGATATTAGTCTACATCCGGAGGTATTTATGTCATTGGTATTGGTTTTATTAGTGGGTCTGTTGAGCGTACAAGCCGCAGATACGTACGAAGGTTCTAGTTTTAACGAAGTTTTAAGTATTTTAGGAAACGATCAGAATGTCGTTAAAAGCGAAAAGGAGAAAAGCGAACTTGCGGTTTATAAAAGCGGAAATCTCCCCGTTTACCCCGTCAACAGTCAGACTGTTTTTGGCCCAGGAGCTGACCTGATTAAAGATGCAAAGAGAACTACCGAACAAAAATACGACTACTACGATTATTTGCCAAAAAAAGTACATCCTAACGGCGTCTGCGTTACTGGCGAATGGAAAATCACTGATCCATCTCCTTACACGGGATATTTTGCTACCGAGGCGCGCGGCCTTTTCATCGGCCGCATCTCAGTAACAATGGATAGAGTCTTAAATGACGAGAATCGCGGATTTGGTTTTGCCGGTAAGATTTTTCCGACCCTAAACCCCAACGAAAAGGTAAAGACCGCTAACTTCTTTACGGCCGACGTCTTATTGGGGACTAGTACCAGAAGATTCTTCGATACACGAGTAACAAATCAACCTGATTCCGGATTTGATTTGTCGTTACTAGCTTTGGGATTTAAAATCGCTCAAACATTTAAGAAAGCGGATCAAGATCCTTCATTTAGACCTGTCTCCACGATTGCTAAGCTTGGTGAAAACCAAAACTTTAGGTCCCCTCGATGGATTCGAATTTCTCCAAATTCAAATATCAAGAAAAATAATCAAAAAGATTTTAGAAATGAAGTTTTACAAGCCGCTACCGATAACGACGAAATTATCTTCAATATTGAAGTCTCTGAAGTCACCGGCGACAGAAATGCAAGTCAGTGGCAACGCCTAGGAGAAATAAAAACTCACAAAGCGCTTGTCGGTTATGGTTGCGATCGCCGGTTGCATTTTGCTCACCCAAAGCTCGCGGATTAAAGCCATATCTATGCTATGCATCCACTCTCAACGTTATTGGAGCGTTTCGTGAAATGATAGCTACGATCACCGGAAATAAAAGAATTAAAACCGCCGCCCACGAATTCCCGTCGGGCGGTTTCGGCCCACTTGAAATTACCATTCCACAACCACTCGGCGAACTCTCCTTGGACTGAGATGCAAGACTGTAACTTGGTTGATCGGTATCTAGTATTGCGCTCTTAGCGAAAGTCGTTGCTTTCAACACATTTAATCTGCCCTTACCCCAAACAAAATTCGTTAATCCGTTAATTTGATCAACTTGCGAAGTTAAAATAGTTCTTATCTGATAACTTGTCATTTGAGGACGCTCGTAAGCCATCAACGCCGCCGTGCCCGCCACAAATGGCGTGGCCATACTTGTTCCCGAAAGAGTCGCAAATTGGTTATTTGGGTAGGTGGAAAGAATACTTGCTCCAGGAGCAGCAATTTGCACCGTCAAAGCTCCAAAATTTGAAAATGAGGTAAGCTGGTCAGTACTATTTGTTGCTGCCACCGGCAAAACATTAGGAACCATGTAGGAGGCCGGATACATAGGCGTTCCATCAATATTCCTTCCATCATTTCCCGCTGCCGCAACAAATAAAACTTTATTGGAATACGCATAGGCGATTGCATCGATGAGTGTACGGCTGTATCCCGCTCCACCCCAAGAATTATTAATTACTTTGGCGCCATTTTTTACTGCGTAGTAAACGGCCTGAATCGCGTCAGAAGTCTTTCCATCTCCCGCGGCCGTTAAGAATTTTAAAGCCATAATTTGAATTTTAGCAGGCACTTGGGTAGTACCAAAAATATTTTGACCTGTTCCTAAAACAATTCCTGCTACGTGCGTTCCGTGCCCTTGATCGTCGCTCGGGTTATTATCATTATTTGCAAAATCCCAACCATTTATGTCGTCAACAAATCCATTGCTGTCATCGTCTATTCCATTGTTAGGGACTTCTTGAGTGTTTCTCCAAAGGGCGTTGGAGTTCACAAACACGCTGTGCGAAAGATCAATTCCGCTGTCGATGACAGCAACTATCGGTCTTGTGCCATTTACCGCCAGAGTTGGCCAAGTTTCTTTAAACTGAATAGGCGCAGTGGTTTGTACCGACGACGCATTTGCAGTCACCGTCCCAGAAGCTAAAATTTGTAGATCATCTCCGATATCTAATTTTTTAAAAGAGTAATTTGGTTCGGCGTAAGAGACGTCACTTGGCATCAGAGAATAGACTTCAGACAACATCTCGTCGACACTGGCATTTTCTGTCCAGGAAAAATGATGGGTATGAATGTCGGGCCACTCATGCTCATGGGTCATCCCATGAGAGACCGACCAATTCAGAAGTTCATCACGAGCCCCTTGGTTTTTCAGGCGAATAATGATTTCTTTTTCGGCGAAAGCACCGCTTATAATGGACGTAGAGGCGATTTCCCTCCGCGGGCTAAAATGTTCAGCGCAATTTTGAAAAATGATGACAATGAGTGGGGCTACAGCTAAAACCTGACGAAGCATTTTTACTTTTCGACTAGCCATAGGTCTAGCTAAAGAGTGTAAATTTAATTTTATTTATTCAGATATCAGACCGTTTTATTTTGATACGCTTTTTGGATTTGCATCTTTAGTTCGAGGGCTGCCATGGCATAACCCCCACCAGCGCCGTCGACAAAATGTAAATGTCGGCCAGCGGTTGCCGACTGAACAATGCAAGTGAGTAAAGACTCTGAAGACTCGTGAGTGCCATAAAAAATAAGGCTACTTTTATATAAATCATTTAAAAGATGCTTAATAGATTTAACTTGTTCGCTTGAACAATCGAGAACCATTCGCAGAGTTTCGTCAAATTTTTTAAAATCGCTGTTGATAACCAGCTCAGCTTTATATTTCTGTGGACTAAAATTTCCAATATTAAAATTAAAGCGAAGAGCCAAATTAACTACAATAATTTCTAAAATCCGTCGGGCCATTTTTTTCAATGAAAAAATTTGTGAAAACTTGAGCTCCGCTGAAAGTGTCTTTGGCACCAGAGCCCATTTTAATCTCTCTAGGTCAACCGGAGCTGCCGATAGAAAATTCTGATTCAAAGTCTGATAAAGTTTTTTCAAAACACCATCAATAACTTCACTAGAGTGATCCATATTTTGATTTTGTGGACGTACCAGTAAAGTTAGCACCGTTCCGTTCTTGGATTTGAGCGGGCTAATACGGCAAGAGAGTCCATCTAAATTAGGTGTTGTTTCTTCCACGGGTGAAAGAAGCTCCCCACCAAGGTTTTTCTTTATCATTTCCTCAGCTAGAGTGAGTGCAGATCCCTTAAATTGCGCCAAGAAATTCCCTGGACTCAGCTGGTATTTCCCAATGAAAAGCTCTGCACCCCTATCATAGAGATCTTTCAATTTCACCACTCCCACTCGGAGCTCAAGCCCAAATGCGCCCATCGATAGCCCTTGAAGCAGCTGCAATTCTTTCTTTACTTGTGACAATTCAAAGGATGGCAGCAAAACAGTGGCTCCGTCTCCGCCAAAGACGAAGGGAAAATCATAAGTCCCCAGTTTGTTTACAATGCAAGTGATACATGCCGCGCCAATCATGTTTACTTCTTTATAGCGACCGGACCTGATGGCGCTTGTCGAACCTCTAATATCGGCAATAACTACCCACCAATCATTAGGCACTGACCGAAAATAATTTCTTGCAGTGAGATCCGAGAAATCACTAAACGACGGAATCTCGCGGTAAAAATTCAAGGTCGACATAACTGTTCCGCTTTAGTGTACTCCATCTCACTCCGAAAATTATTCTAACCCATCTCCATTTCAATTCAAGAGAATATTACAGCGGTTGTCACCGTGGCTGTGGCTTTTGCGTATAGACATGCGCTGATACCAACCAGTAATATTTATTTATCTCACGCGAAATATCTATCAACATATCAGCGGTCGCAAAATCTTGGGCGTCATTGGCAGAAATAATGGCGTTCTTTTCTAGGTCACAGTATTGAATGAGGGCGTTTGCCAAATTTGTGGAATGCTCTTCGCCCGTGACAATATGAAGCGGATACATTGGTAGTTTCGTTTTTTTTCCAACCGTTTGAACAGTTCCATCGGCAACTCCTCCTAACTGAACAATTCTTTCAGCAATGAGATCAATGGACTTCTTTAATGCCTCGGCCACTTCGTCAAAAAGTAAGTGTAAAGGATAAAAATGCTTTCCTTTTGTATTCCAGTGCGCCTGTTTAGCCTGCATCATAAGATCGATTGTGTCGACCAGCCGGTCTTGCAATAATGACAAGATACTTAATTTTACTTTTTCTTTTCCCTCTTTGTCAGTTTTTGTCCTCATGAGTTCCATAATTCCCCCAAACAACCAATATTAATTTATCATTCTCGATGCAATTTAGGCTCCTCATTAAACCTCTAAAACTCAGGGCCCGCCTATTTACTTATCCTTTTGGGGCCGGCCACCCCACGTGCCTGTACCAAAGTGCCAGAAAATAAAATGTGACAATTCGTACGTTGATAGAAAAAGTCTCAAAGCGTAGACTTTAAATTATGGAACGGAAAAATAAATACCAACCCATTGATTGCGATTACCACGACACACTTGAAGAAGCCTTGGTTTTAAAATGGCGAGTTCAGTTCGATTACCTCGATGATGACGGTAAACAACAGTCCTATATCGGACTCTTGCAAGATCTTAAAACTGAAAAAGGCGAAGAATTTGTAAAGTTGGAAAACGAAAGTTGGTTACGCCTCGATAAATTGACTCATGTCAAAATTCATAAGGAGCCCAAATGAAAAAAATAATTTCTCTGTTAGTATTTTCTTCTTTTACAGTCACAGCATTTGCTGCATCCGTTTACGGAAAATGGGGGATCAGTGTCCAAGACCGTGAAATACGCTATGATCTTTTGGCTGACGTGAAAGAAACAAATACAACCTTTACCGTCGCCTGCACTATAGGCACCGACACCGCGAGCGTCACTGTCGAAATTCCCACAAAAATTGAAAATGGAAAAATTCATGTCCTGGGCACGGGCTCAAAAGAAGAAAAAATAGGGCCTATTGACTGTAAGGTAAGTATTTCGCCCGTTGTGTATTCTCTCGAAGCCAGTGAAAATCTTCTTAAAGTGACGACTGATAAAGGGCAAATTGTTTTCTTGAAGCGTCTTCTGAACTAATTAGACAGTCTTGAGATCTAATGCCGTCATGATCTTCGTCAAATCAAATATTAAAATTTTCTTCTTTGATCTGGACCAGTGAACGTTGATCGAAGGCGGGTTTCGTTCCAACATATTCTTCAGCCGAATCAACGCAGGTTCTTTTGAGTTATAAAGATTTCTAAGCGCCCCACCCCGAGTCTTAACAGCTAAGGCATGCAAAATTTGTTCAAGTGGGACCGAAGAAGAATCGTAATCATGCAAGATTTGCTTAAGTGGGACCGAAGAAGAATCGTAATCTCGCAATACCCAATCAGATCCCTTTTCATAAACTCGGGCAATTTCGATAAGATTTGAAAGTTCATCTTTGGACTCAATACTCGCGCGGGCATCCTCAAGTAATCTGATTCCGTACCAGGGGTCTTGCTTTTCTCTTCTAAAAAATCTCTTGAGCGCCAAGAAAGGCTGCGAACTCGATAAAAAGATCTGACCTTCACCACCACGAAGCTGCCGATCAATGGTCGTGTCGTCGCTACCACGAAACTCCCTTAAGACTTTTAAAAAGTCCTCATCATACCTAGCATCAAATGGACCTAATCGCAGCCCAACTTGACTATTAAACAAAGTAGAGCAAGTTGGCTGGAAAGCGTCAGACTTACAAACAAATATTGTCAGACCGACTAAAATGAAGACAGTTAATGCCTTTCTAGAGAAAATAAAATGAAAGTTAGCCATCCCTCATTCGCAAATGCAACAGACAAGCCAAAATCTCTACTTACCGTGCTCGTGACTACGCGACGACGGATTTCCCCTATATAAGTATTCACACATCTGCCCGAAC
Organism: Proteobacteria bacterium SG_bin7; assembly: GCA_002083485.1. GTDB lineage: Bacteria > Bdellovibrionota > Bdellovibrionia > Bdellovibrionales > SG-bin7 > SG-bin7. The sequence continues at coordinate 34,544 of LWDK01000027.1, forward strand.
TTTAGGACCTGGAAGCCACCCATTTGTTTTTGCCTTTTTCACTCCGTCAATATACCGTAAAATAATGAATATTGCTAAGCTAGGAAAAACTCTTATAGCGATCGCTATTTTCCTCTTTACAGTCTCTTCGGCAATTTACTTTGGAAAAAAATATTCTCAGAGAGGGCAAATCGACAAAAACAATGTTTTTTGCCTCGCCTGTCTTGAGGGTCATTATTATAAGACGAAAACTTGGAAGTACCCATTGGATCTCAACTTTGCCAAATGGAGTGAACTGGTCTTTATCCCCTCCGAAGTCAGTATATCTGAGCGCGCACTCTTAGCAAAGATTCTCACCAATTTTTCTAATGTTGCTGCTCAAGAACGTTTCCGCTCAGAGCCACTCGCGCAGTGGGCTGACCGTTTTTTTCGCGCCTGGGGACGAACGCGGCCACAACTCAAAATTCGCATCCCCTATTTTGCTCGTATTCAGAATAGTTTGCCGGATTGGCCTTCGGAACCGCAGCGGGATTTTTTTGGCGCGGTCCTTTCTGGCCCGTCAACTGATCCTCATGCTCTCATCCTTGTTTCGTCTACACAAACGGAATTTGATGCCACCTTGAGCGTGGCGCATGGTCTTTTTCGCCTCTTTGATCCCGCCGGGGCCTCAACTCAGCTGGATTTTTCTCCCGAGCTTAAAAACTATTGGCTCGAATTTCGCGCCTTCATTTGTGAAATCGAACTTTGGCACCTTTTTAACCGTTTTTTCGAACCACCAACGCTTTCTTACTATCACTATCAGACCTACCCTCAGTTATGGCAAAAAATTAAAAATAAAAACTACTTAGATATTTTTAATTGGGTGATCGAGAAAAATTTAAAATCCATACCTCTGCAAAATATTTCTGCATTTCAAGTACTCCCACTCGCCCAAGGAAAAATGCAAGTCGAAAAAATGGAAGCAAATTTTGAAATAGCAACAATCCCCGAAGCCCTTGCACAATTCTCGTGGTTTAAGTATCTCAAACTGGAATCTCCCTACGAAGGTATTTTGCTAGCAATCCATTTTTCAAATGAAAGCCAAAACTCCCAGCCTAAAGACGCTACATTGTTTCACTTAACGCGAGCCATGAAAGAATTCATATTCAAAAGTGACAAGAATTTTAACAGCGATGACCCCCAAGTTATTTTCTCGAAATTCCACGAATACCTTGGCGAAAACGGAGTAACGCTACCAAAAACTTTGACAGAAAACTTTAACTTTAATGTACGAGGTGAATTTTGATCAAATCGACTCTTAAATTGACTCATCAACATCTCGGCGCAGTTTTAAAAAGTGGTTGGCTTTCGATGTTGGCCGGCACTGTTATTCTTGAAATTCCTGTTCAGGGCTTTTACATTTACAAAAGAACCATAGAATCGGAACTTGGCCCCGGCGGAGCTGCTGAAACCATTCGTATCATTAACACCGCTTCTATTTTGCTTATTGAAACTTTTATTTCCGCATACATCATGTTTAGCGCTGCCATTTTTGCCGATTCTTCCTATAAAAACACACCGACGAACTTTCTTGAAGTCACAAAAAAAAACCTTATTCCGTTGACCATAGAGTCACTACGCGCTCTGGGTAAAACCATCTTAGGATTTGTCCTCTTTATTATCCCCGGACTCTATTTTTATGTACGTTACTCGCAGGTTCCATTTGTAGTGATATTTAGTGACGCTTATAAAGCTGGCAAGGCCGATGCGCTTAAACTCTCAAGTTACTTGACGCAAGGAAAGGGTGTCTTAGTGACTATGTTTTTATTGCTGACCGGAACCTTTAGCTTCTATTTATCTGTTTTGAAGGACTCTAATCCTCTTTTAGACTCTCCCTTAGTCTTTGGAGTTTGTTTTTTAGTCAATTTTTTAGTACAGGTATACATCGCGATTGCTAGTTACTTCCTCTATCATTTGCTGATGGAAGATAAGAAGGGGTCAATATGAACGCAATTTTTTCGCGCAAGGAACTTACTTACTCTCGTATTGGTTTAACTTATGACGATGTCCTTTTGGTCCCGAGAAAATCAGATGTGAGATCCCGCCGTGATCCAAGTCTAGAAACAAAACTTACAAAAACAAAAAACCTTCAAATTCCAATTATTAGCGCCAATATGGATACAGTAACCGAGTCTGAAATGGCAATTGCGATGGATCAACTTGGCGGCCTTGGAATTATTCATCGATTTCTATCTGTCGATGAACAGGTAAATGAAGTTAGAAAAGTAAAAAATAACGGTGCTAAAATTATTTCTGCGAGTATTGGTGTAAACCAGGATTTTAAAGAGCGAACTGATGCGCTTGTAAAGGCCGGCGTTAACCTTATCACGATTGATATAGCGCACGGCCACTCAGTCTCTATGATCGATACGTTAAAGTTTCTAAAAGATACGTATCCCTCAGTTGAAGTTATTGCTGGTAATATTTCCACTCCCGAAGCCGCAAAAGATTTGATTGAGGCCGGCGCAGATGCCTTAAAAGTTGGAATTGGCCCTGGCTCGATGTGCTCAACAAGAATCATCACCGGTTGCGGAGTTCCACAGTTAACGGCCGTAGCTTTCTGTAGCGAAGTTGCTGATAGCTATGATGTCCCGGTCATTGCTGATGGTGGTATTAAAACCTCAGGTGATATTGTAAAGGCCCTCGCCGCCGGAGCTTCAACAATAATGACGGGAAGCTTACTTGCTGCCACGATTGAGTCCCCGGGTGAAATCAAACAGGGACGAAAACTCTATCGCGGAATGGCCTCAAAATCGGCCCAAGTTTCTTGGCGCGGAACTCTTCCTGAAGGAATGGCGCCAGAGGGCGAGTCAACGCGTATGCCAGTGAAAGGTCACGTTCGCGATGTGGTGCTTGAACTTTGTGGAGGAATCCGTAGTGGGATGAGCTATCTCAACGCCGAAAACTTAGCGGATGTTAGAAAAAAATCGCGCTTTATACAAATGACAAATTCAGGATTTCAGGAATCGAAACCTCACGGCATTGGATTCCAAGAATAAAATATAGCTTGCGACCATCACTGCGGAAAAGAATACGAGCCCCATGGTAATTGCGATACCTATATGCAGTAAAACTCCCGCAAGCAGTACCCACATCCTAATTTTCTTGGGCCAGACAAGTGCCGGAAAATATATTTCAAAAATTAACGTAAAATAAGTACCGATAATAATGACTAGAGGCCAACGAAGCACAAAACTAAAATCCATAAGAGCGAGTTGCGAGTTTGCAACGACGTTCCAAAGCGCCGTGCCTTCCCACCAGGGGGCTCCTTTTAATTTTTCCATCCCCGTATAGCCATAAATGATACAGAGCTGAATTTGAAATAGGCGGATAGCCGCGGAATTTAGTAAATCGCTTATCGGGCGCGCTTTTTCAAGCTTCCCTGTATCACCTTTATTTTTAAAAAAATTTAGAATGCTCCAGTTTTGTCTTGCATCTACTAGACAGAGATAAAACAACCAAAAACTAGATACGATATCGGCCCCATAAATAACTGTCGGATTTCTAAAAATAAACATCAAGTGGATGGCTAGAAGTAAGACCTGAAACCATCGCCCAAAAACTCCTAAGATCATCACCACAAGCCCGGCAAGATAACATGAATGTAAAATCACAATCCCGATGTCGGATTTAGGAAACCACATTATCGGTGGACGATAAAATTCTGGAAGAACAAAATGAATCAAATCGCGTGGCAAAAATCCTGAATCAAGGAAGTAAAATGACACATCAATATGGCGAAAAGAATACATCACCAGCAAAATCAAACCAAAAACAACTCGAAACAAAGACAAACAATAAAAGTCTTTATTTCCAAACCAAAAGTCATCCCATGGTTTAAAAAATAAATTAATTCTATTCGTTAGGCTTTTCATCAGGTACTACCTTCGCAGGGCAATCAGCACGCAATTTATAAGAAGATGATGGAATTTCCATGCTTTCGATTCGAGAATAACTCGAGGCTTTTTCAATATTCAGAACCGGTGCCATAATTATTTCTAGCGATACCATCATAGCGTCGGGGTGAAGGCGGCATACCCAAGGCACAAACGCTTCCTTCAAACGATTTTCATCCATCGCTAAAAAACGTGAAGAATACAGACGTCGACGGAAATTATCCCAATCAATTTTTCCACGTTCAAGTGGCGGCCAATAGTATTTCTTGCTCTCCACTTCGGTGTTCCCACTTTCACTCATCTGAGTATTGCTCACCTCGTATTCGATGTACATTTTTGGACCGGGAAAAGGCGAGAAAAATTGCCATGGAGTATTCATGTTAAACATATTAGCATACGGCAATAGGTACTTATCAAGTTTTCGACTAAGCAACGACTTCGTATTGGGAAAAAGAGAAATAATAAATAAATGATAGACAAGCCAAAGAGATATTAAGAACTTTGCGACTTTAACCAATTGTCACCTACTTATTTTAATTTACTTTTGGCTCCTCATCAGCCGGAGCATCAAAAAGTCCAGCCGCCGCATGCGCCGCCGCCTCGGCCGCGTTTTCAACACGCGTTCCTTCCGACTCTAAGGTTACAACTTCTTCAACTTTTACTTCCGGAGACTCTGTAACCGGTTCTTCATTTGGGGCCAGCGCAGGAGTTGCTGCCGCGGTTGCTTCCACCTGGGCTGCCTCATATTTTTTCAACCACTTTACGTCTGCTTCAGAGACATCCTCTCCGAATGCCAAAGCCTGCTTAATATCTTCGTAACGTTCACGATCACGTTTCTCACGCTGACGACGTTTTTCTTCTTCAAAGAAATCCGTGGAGGAAGTGATTTTTGTCAGTTCATCAGAAATTTCTAAGAGCTCTTCTTCGCCGACAGAATAATTGGAAATCGCGCTATCACCAAGTTTTTCGGCCAACTGATTTATTTGAAGTTTCTCCCCTTCTTGAGAGTCAATACCCTGCGGGATCAACTCATCAATTTCACTTAAAGAAGGCAGCTCCTTAGCATTGCGTAAACTAAAAATCTCTAAAAACTTTTTCGTCGTACCATATGTCATTGGCTTTCCGGGAGCTTCGGATTTTCCGGCGAAGGCAATCAACCCGCGATCCATTAAGGCGCGTACTAAATGACCAGACTCTACGCCCCGGATATGATCTACTTCTGCCTTGGTCAATGGCTGTTTGTAAGCAATGATCGACAAGGTTTCTAAGCTTGGACCCGTAAGTTTAAATGTTTTGGTTTTACCCATGTTTCTTAAAAATTTTGTATTATCAATTTTATTTCGCAACTGATAACCGCCACCAATTTGCTCAAGACAAATACCACGTCTGCCACCAGCATACTCAGTGGTCAATCGCTCAATAGCAGAGAGAATTTTATCTTTTTTTACATCAGTTCCTTTAAAGGCGGAACGAATGGCAGCAAGACCCACCGGACGATCAGAAATAAATAAGATTGATTCGATAATTGACTCAATTTGTTCGGGCTCGAGATGCTCTTTTTCGCCAGAAAACTCCATTTCATGAATTTCTTCAAGGTTTTGTTCGATGGATTCTGCATCTGAGTTTTCAACTTCGCTATTTTCAGACATTCGCGTCTCCTGTGCTTACATTGGTACTTTCTTTATCTAGGCTCAGTTCTTCTTCCGCAGCCAACAACTCCTCGTCGGTTGCAGCACTTACCTCGTCCTCATTGACTACCAAAAGTTCTCGGTCATCTTCGACAATATTACTCTCGTCAACCTCAAATAAATTTGTCGGTGTGTGTGTATCGTACTCTTCCGTCCGCAAGACAGCGCCTTCGTCAATAGGCCTTTTCGTTTCAATATAAATATTACCAAAATTATCCGATTGAAAAATAGAGATATATCCTTGCTTGCTGAGCTCCAATAGCGAAAGAAATGTCACAAGAATTTTTTGTTTCCATTCCTCGGGTGTGGTCAATATTTCAAAAAGAGTTGTTTTTTGGCCCGGCATCAATTGGCTTTTTAATTCCAAAATACGCGAATGTACTGATTGGAGCTTTATTGTCACCCGATGAATCGTATCTTTCACGCGGCGAACGACTTTACGATAACTTGAAATTAGAGCATAGAGCGCATTGTCTTCATCAATGACAATTTCCATTTCACCATCAACGACCTGGGGAGCTTCCACTACGCGCGGGCGCGCCCACCAATCTCTTCCTAACAATGGCCGCTGATAAATCCTTGCCGCCACCTCTTTAAAGGCCTGATACTCTAAGAGGCGCGCCACGAGTTCTTTGCGCGGATCTTCCTCCACCAACTGATTATTTTCGTCATATTGCGGAAGAAGCATTTGCGATTTAATTTGAATCAATGTCGCGGCCATCGAAATAAACTCGCCGGCGACTTCTAAATTCAACTCTTTCATACGACGAATGTAATCTAGAAACTGTCCGGTGATTTTATGAATTTCGATATCGTAAATATCCATATCTTCCTTACGAATGAGGTAAAGAAGAAGGCCAAGAGGTCCCTCAAATTTTTCCAGCTGGACCACATAATTATTCAAGATTTAAACCCCCGTTAAATTTCATACATTTGTGCACTATCTTTAAAGTTTTCTGTGCCTCGTTTCGTGCCCGCTCGTTTCCAGTTTTGATCATTAAATCTAATTTTTTTTCATCCGCCAATAGTTCTTTTTTCAATTCTCGAGGTTTTTCCGCTAACTTATTGATATTGCTTGAGAGCCGACCTTTGCAATCCCCGCAGCCGATGCCCGCAGATGTACATCCTTCGCGCACCCATTTGATATCCTCTTTAGTTGAAAATAACGTGTGATAGGTGTGCACGTTACAAACATCGGGATTACCCTTATCTTCCCGTCGAACTCTTGCTGGGTCTGTTGGCATTTGCTTGATCTTTTTTTCTAAACTCTTTGAGTCCTCAGATAGTTCTAAAACATTACCATAAGACTTCGACATTTTTCGCCCATCAAGTCCTGGCACAAGTGGCGTTTCTGTAAATAAAGGCTTAGGTTCTGGCAATTTTGCTTTGTAAATAGAATTAAACCGTCGAACAATTTCTCGCGAAAGTTCAAGATGTGCAACCTGATCTTGTCCTATCGGGACTAAATTGCCACGATAAATTGCAATATCAGCAGCTTGTAAAACAGGGTATGCAAACCTTCCTAAGTTATAAGTATCGCTTTGCTTGGCTTCTTCAATCGCGTCTTTCCAAGTGGGCACGCGTTCAAGCCAGCCTAAGGGAGTAAGGTTAGCAAAAACCATAAATAGCTCGATATGCTCAGGGACCAAACTCTGGATGAATACAGGATTTTTGTCAAAATCAATTCCCCAAGCGTAGTATTCAGCAATCATATCTCGCGTATTGGGATCAATTTCGCTTGCCGTTTTGTAATGAGACGTCATCCCATGCCAGTCCATTGCGCCGAAATAACAGTCATATTCGTTTTGTAACTGAACCCAATTTCTGAGAACACCAAAGTAATGTCCTATGTGCAGTTTTCCAGTCACGCGCACCCCACTCATCACGCGCATTTTTGATTTATCTGCTGAAACCAATTCGCTCACGGAACCACCATACTCATAATAGAAAACAAGAATTCGCGGGTCCACATCACGGGATAGGTAATAATTCGAAATGCCCCTGTTACAAATAATACAATCAATACAATATTCAGAGTGCCTTGATTTTCCTCTAACCAATAATTTACATCCCTTGGCAAAAACCGCGCGAAGACTTTTCCCCCATCAAGAGGATGTAGCGGAATCAAATTAAAAAAAGCCAGCGCCAAGTTTATATATACAAAAATATCAAGCATAGGTGGCAAACCTTTAACGGTGTCGCCCACATGGTTTGAGACCAAAACGAAAGCAAACATACCGATTACGGCAAGAAGTAAATTTGAAAGCGGACCCGCCAAAGCAATCCAAAACATGTCTTTGATTGGACTCTGCAAATTTCTTTCGTTGACGGGAACTGGTTTTGCCCAACCAAAAAGCGGTATCCCTGCAGCGGCTCCTGAAAACATAAGAATGGGAATTACAAACGTGCCAATTGGATCCATATGCACGAGGGGATTCATCGTGAGCCTACCCATGATTTCAGCAGTACGGTCACCTTTAAGTTTTGCGACCCAACCATGAGCGAATTCGTGAAAGCACAATGCAAATAAAAATGGCAAGTACTTCATACCAATTTCAGCAACTAAACCCATCATGTCGACATGCATGCCAAAATGCTACATGAAGGCTAGACGCGCGTCTAGCTAAATGCATAAAATTAAAGAAATGAAAATGATCTTTGTGGCACTCGTTTTGATGTTAAATCATAGACCAAGTTTTGCCTCATACTCCAACTATAATTCTATTCTAATTGGCAATCTCGCTGCCGGAATGGGTGGCGCTGCCACGGCACTCTATGAAGATGCGAGTGCCATACCATTTTATAACCCTGCGGGGCTAGCGAGAGTAACAGGCTCAAACTTCTCTACTTCCGCGAGCGTTTATCATAAATACGATGTCAATTACAATGATCAGGGGAATTTAACCGATGCAACCCGACGAATAAATCAGGGAACATTCAAAGCAATTCCCGCCGTAAGCTCATCAACAAAAGCCTGGGGGCTTTTTGGGCTTGGTTTTTCCGTTGTTTTTCCCGACTATGATTATTTTGTCGGTCCTGTAAAGGCTAAAAATGGTAACGTCTCGCACTTAAACTACATTGATGAATCGCTTTGGGTTGGCGGTGGGATTGCATTTAATTTTACGCCGCAATCTGCAGTGGGTCTCTCAATGTACTACACGGCGAGAGATTTTTACCGTTCGGTTTTTGATCAACAGATTAATTCCGCGACCGACATCGTTACCGTCAACGAAGAAAAATCGCTTACTCACAATGACATCGTTTATATTTTGGGCTTATTTCACCAATACAATGACAATTGGTCTATCGGAATGAGTTTTCGTTTTCCCTCTCTCGAAGTCTCAGGGCGTGGTTCCTATTTTAAGATGACCACAAGAACAATTCCCCCAGGGAACGCTCCTGAAAGTAATAGTGACATGAGATCTTTCACTAAGATACCCACTCGTCTAGCTGTTGGAACTGCTTATCGCGACGATAAATTTGTCGTTTCAGCCGATGTTACACTTTACGGAGCTACTTCATACTATGATTTAGAAAATCAAGCCTACGCAGATCATTTTGTTCATCTCCCCGTAATTAACTATTCACTCGGGATGGAATATAAATACAGAAAGTGGTTACGTATTCGTGCTGGGATTTATACAAATTACTCTTCTCACCCCACTCCAGATCCGAGTGACCAGCATCGCCAAGGTGACCGCATCGATATGTGGGGACTCAGCGGAAATCTGGCGTTTTATACTTCCGAGCGTACGTCGTGGACTTTTGGTGGCTACTATACCGGCGGGCGCGGAGAGAGCACACAATTTATTAATAACCAACTGCAAGCGACCACAAAAGCCGAACAAATTTTCTCTATGCTGATTGCGTCATCTTACTTTTTTTAAATAAAAAACCCTTTTCTGTCATGCATTGCAAACAAAAAAAGGACCTGTTACCCTGATGAAATGGAAAAATTATTAGTCATCCGCTTCGGAAGTATTGGCGATGTCATTCAGTGTTTAGGTGTCCCTCAAGCTTATAAAATGAAGTTTCCCAATGCCGAAGTTCACTGGCTAGTAAAACAAGATTTTCGTTTTTTAATCGAATATCATCCACAGATTACCAAAGTTTTAAGCTTTGATCGCGAGATTGGCTTTTGGGGACTCCTTAGGCTGGCCTGGGGCCTACGCGCCGAGCAGTACTCTCACGTTTACGATGCTCACAACAATATTCGGTCAAAAATTGTGGTTAAGGTTTTAAAAATTTTTCGTTCTGTCGAAATTCTAACAAGATCCAAAGAGCGCTGGAAGAGATTTCGCTATTTTAAATTAAAAAAGCGGGGCGAATTTATCATGCCCTTTCGAGGCCAATACTCTTATTTGCGCCCTATCGCGCAATGGTTGGGAAAAACTTATGTTCCACCGGCGCCGCAATTATTTTTTCCGGAAGAAACTTCAGAATTTGCCTTAAGAAAAATTACTGTTCCAAAGCCCTATATCGCCATGGTCCCTTCGGCAGCATGGACCATGAAGCGCTGGCCCCAAGAATACTGGGCCAAACTTATCGAGTTAATGCCCAATGTGAGTTTTGTGATTTTAGGTGGTCCCCTTGATTCATTTTGCGAAAAATATGTCCAGTTAGACTCTAAGCGAGTTCAAAATCTCGCCGGAAAATTAACTCTTATTGAAAGTTGTGCAGTTTTAAAAAATGCCGCTCTCACTATTTCCGGCGATACAGGGTTACTTCACGCCGCCGATCAACTCGGGGCCCCTGCTATTGCTCTGATTGGACCGTCGGCATTTGGTTACCCAACCCGTCCATCTTCTCACATTATCGAAGTTAATCATTTACCTTGCAAACCTTGCTCAAAGGATGGCAGCGGGAAATGTATTCAAAGTACTTTTCGTCTCTGTATGGTCGACATAAGTCCAAGCCTTGTGGCCAAAAAAGCGATGGAAATCCTAGGAGCGACAGCACCTTCATGATCTATATTTCCATCTACCGTTTTTTTTATTCGCTAGTTTTTATTCCCGGAATCTTTCTCATGGGACTATTTGATAAAAAAATAAAAAAGGGACTAGCTTTACGAAAAAAGCAAAGTGGCACTTGGCCATGGTTAAATTTTCAAAAAAAATCGGCCCCCATTTGGATTCACGCCTCCAGTATGGAATTTGAGTACGCAAAACCTATTATTCGAGAAATTAAAAATAAAACTCCAGACGTTAAAATCTTAGTCACTTTTTTTTCTCCGTCGGCCGAAAATGCGATAAAAAACTTTCCCGGAGTTGATTTTGCCTGTGCCAGTCCCTGGGATATTCCAGGTGTTTTAAAAGAATTTATTGCGCACCACCAACCGAAAGCTTTGTTGCTCGCCCGAACAGACACTTGGCCCGAAATGCTTTTTCAATGTCGAGAAAAACGGATTCCAACACTTTTGTTTTCCTCAACCTTTGCCAAATCTAGTTCGCGCAACCGCTTTGGACTGCGTGGATTTTACGCCTGGGTTTTCTCACTACTAAAAACTATCTATGTTGTCGGCGACGAAGACTTAGAAACTTACCGTAGTCTTGGAATCATGCACACCGAAAAAGTGGGCGATACTCGTTACGACCAAGTTTTTTACCGCCTACAAAATCAAAAAAAATTTAAGAGCCAGTTAATGGCTCGCCGTGACGACATAGTCACGTTTATTGCTGGCTCAACGTGGCCCGAGGACGAAAAGCAAATTTGTTTTGCCATCAAAGATCTCGTGAAATTTGAGGTGAAAGCTCGTTATATTGTCGTACCGCATGAACCGACGCCCACTCATATCTATAATCTGGAACGCGGCTTACAGGGATGTAACTATGTCCTCTATTCAAGGCTCGAAGATCCGTTAGAAGCGGGCCAGATTTTGATTGTTGATCACATCGGAATTCTGGCAGAACTTTATTCAATTTCTGATATCGCATTTATCGGGGGGTCGTTTAAAAAAAATATTCATAGCGTGATGGAGGCCTTAGCTTGCGGTTGTTTAGCGATTGTTGGGCCTTACCATCACAACAATCGCGAAGCTTTAGAGTTTAAAAAACTCAACGCAGTCCGTGAAGTTTCTAGCTTTAATGAAATCGATAAAGCAATCAGGGATTTTGTGCGCTTATCAAAGTCAGAGCGTCGAGATATTCGGGAACACATCGAAAGCCTCGCCCGAGCGCGAAAAGGGTCGACAGAAAAAATTATGAAATGGTTATCCTAGTTATCCACGCCAGGTGGTAACGGCGCTAAACCATATGGATCTGCTGGCTTGTCAGAAGCCGGCAATTTCGTTGAAAATTTAGTATAAAACTGACTTTTAAATTTAAGATATTTTTCAACATTTGTATCTGACTTTAAAAGGTCGGTAAATTTATTCATGGCTGAAGACTCAATGTCTTCTAATTTTCTAATGCCTTCCTTTAATTGCTTGTTGGTAATTTTACTTCGTTGCTCCTCAAGCTGTTGAAGCAAAACAGACTCTGCCGCTACAAGATTGACCGTGACTTCTTCTTTCAAGTTAAGCTCATCGATGATAAATTTATTAAGCTCCTTAATCCAAAGGTCGTGATAATCGGGACTTCGCTCCCGTTCGAGGTAACCGCTAGTGTACAAAATATTTTCTGCATAGCTTTCTTTAAAACTCGGCGTCAGATTTGGTTTGAAAGTGTTTTTTTCTTGCTCAGCCTGAATTTCTTCTTTCACCACGTCGATCGCCGATTTGTCGGGACGAAGCCGCTGCATAAGCGCGTTTGGCCATTGAGGATACGAAAAATGACCAACGATCGCAGCAATCAGGATCGCTCCCACACCCGTCATCTTTTGCCAGAACTTCTTAACTTTATTAACATCATCAGGATTAAAGGTCATAATAGTCTTCAGTTGCTCCTGGTGGGCATCGTACTCCTGATTTACCACTTTCTTAACAATCTCATAGACTTCTTTTTCAAATACCTCCGCGCTGTTAATCGATTTTTCAAGCTTTCCCGATCGCGAACGAATCACCATATCGAGATTACGGGCAATTTCTTGAATATGTGTATTTTTTCTCTCGTACATCAGAGTTTCTTCACGCTTTTTAATCTGCTCGAGACGATGCATTTCGCTGGCGCGTACTTCGTTGACTTCTCGCTCAAGCTCTTTCCTTGCTTGTTCAACTTCCTGGGCAAGGGCTTCTTTTTCATTTTTGATTTCTTCTTCGGCCTTTAGACGCATTTTTGACAGGTCGGACTCCAATTTTTGCAGTCGCTTTTCACGAAAGGACTGCATTTCCTCAGCTATTTTATCTTTTTTCTCTTCATAGGACTGGCGAACAGCATCGAGTGTCTCGGCAACCTCATCACGCTGAGTTTTAAGCTCGTCTATCTCTTTGGATATTTTCTCCTTTTGAAGGTCTGCAGTTTTCTCCAAACTTTCTATCATCTTTTGCACGTCCTCTTTAACTTTGATCGTCTCAGCCACAGATTCTTCGTATTGTCTTCGAACACGATCTGCTTCTTCGCAAGCAATTTCCTTTTTTCTGAGCACAGCCTCCACTTTTCTAACTTCTGCCTCTATTGTGTTTAGTTGCTTTTGAATTTCAAGCCTGGCGCCATTAAGGTCGTCTTTAAGTTTTTCTTTTTTTGCCCGTACCTCCTCCATCTCAAGTTCGTACTGACGCTTTTCTTCTTGCAGGGCTTCACTTTTCTTTAAAACACTTTTCTTTTCTTCTTCAATATTTTCAATTTGCTCTTTAACTACCTGAAGTCTGGCCACCGCAGTTTGATTCTCTTCATGCGTGTCCGCAATTATTTTTCGTCCTTCTTCTCTAGCTGCATCGGCAATACGCTTAGCGTTTGCGTGGGCTTCTTCAATAATCCCATCCCTATCTTTATGGGCACCTTCAATAATCTCCTCTTCTTTTTGCCTAGCCTCCATTTCTATGCGACGGCGATCGTCTTCGCCATCTTCCTTAGCCTTATTTATAAGTTCCTCAGCACTCATTTGCGCATCATTTAAGATTTGTGCAGACTTTCCTTCGGCAGCTTTAATAATCTCGGCGCCCACACGTTCTTTTTCTTTAACGTAAGCTCGGCCCTTTTCTTGGTATTCCTCAATTAGACTTTCAATTTTTTGAGTCGCACTCTCGGCTAGAACTTTGGCTTTCTCTTCGGCCGCATCGATAATTTCTCGAGCTTGAGTTTGCGCGCGGTTTTCAACAGTCTCTAGATCTCGTTGTGCTTTCGCACGTAGTCCTTCAGCTTCGGATTCAGCAGATGACACAATTTCTTTCGCTTTATTGACAGCTTCTTCTTCAATGCGAATTTTCAGCGGCTCTACCTCGTCACGCGCTACGAGCAATATCTTTTCTGCTTCCTCTTTGGCGTCTTGCTCGATGTGGGCGGCACGTTCACGGGCGCTCGTTTCTATTTGCTTTTCTAAGATTGTATTCTGTTGTTTTGCGGTCTCAATAATGCGTGCCGATTTATTCTTTGCTTCCTCAATAATTTTGGCAGCGCTACTTTCGGCATCAAGTCGTAATTTCTGGCCTTCATGCTCAATTTTTTTTCGCATATTTCCGGCTTCCATTTGGGCTTCTTGAATGACAAGACTGGCCTCTTCATGATCCGAAAGGGGTGCATGGAAAAGTTCTAAACGAATGGGTTCTTCCCAACCGCCAAGTTTAAGAGGTGTCCCCGGCTTATACTGAACTTCTTCTTCTTTTGGAATTACATTGCCATTTACTCGCGTGCCATAAGCACTTCCGAGGTCGCGAATGAATATTTTTTTTCCCGAAGAACTTACTTTAAGATGGTTGCGGCTGACACCTTTGTCCTGCAAACACACGTCGACATCAGGCGAACGTCCGATGATAAAGTTTTCGGCGGCGAGGTATTTATACTCCTCTCCCTCTTTATTTGGGATCGTGATTCTGAATACCACCGAAAGTTTACTCATTTGGGTCCACTTCTATTTATGACGCTTTTCCTTTTGACGTCGGCGAAGGATTTCCGCGCGGCTGATCTTCATATTTGTTTTTGCCACTTAACATACGATTGACCGCTTGCTCCGCCAATGCATCGAGAGGATCTTTATGCTCATTGAATTCCGCAATATCTTCTGGTAACCGATTGTCATCACTGCGGTTCCAAAGTACAGCCAATACGTTTTCATAGCGTTCAACAGCTTGAACAAACAATCTTTCTGGCGAAAGCAGCGAATTCATAAAGGTAAGTCCAACCCAAAAAGCAATTGCAATGATCGATGTGGTCATCGCCACACCAAGGTGAAATAAAAATTCATTCATCGCTGCTTTTGTCGCTTCTACATCCTTGACATTGATTAAGCCAAGCTGAGGAAGAGCATTCATGATTCCTAAAAAAGTTCCAAAAATACCACCGATAATCATGATACTGGGAAGGATATTTAAAATATCATTGAGGGTTGAAGCTGGGAAAATTCCAAATAACCGGTTAAAACAGGGGTTATTTTGAAATATATTTTTTGTGATTTGCATAAAATCAGGTTCGTGCTTTCCGTGTTTTAGAAATTTCACTTGACGCAAGGTATCTTTAACCAGCCAGGCCGCACCCTCGTTAATTAGGAATACCCGATCACCCAAACCCATAACCGGATCCACGCGACGACGCTTCATGATGGCTCGGACTTCAAAGAGCTCATAAAATGTTTTTTCGAGTAAGCGCTTAGCAACTAAGAAAAATGAAATGTCACCCTTACTTTCTTCGCTCGACAAAAATCTTTGGGCTCGCTTGTCAAACTCGCGGGCAAACCAAAGTTCTCTGGCTACTGTGTAGTACACGAGTACTCTTAGCGCGATGGCTACTAAAAAGACTATAGTAAGTGCCTGAAAGAGATAGGCCGCGCCCACCTCCGAAATAACTTTGACCGCATTTCTTATTATTTCTTGCATATACACTCCTAACTACTATTCATCCAAATTAAATTTAATGATGACTTTTTGTGACTTTTTACAATCAAACTTCTTGCAGTACTCATTCACGTCAAATCCGCCGGCAACACCGCGCCCTTTTGCCCCTTCTGCTAGAAAGCTTCGGCCCGTAACTTTCACTAGTGGCAGCAATTTCTTTTGATATTTATAAGTCATTTTTTCTGGGTCAAAAATATATTCGAAAATAGACTTTGCTCTCTGGTAACTAAGGTCGAGATTATAATTCACGGCATTTCGATCTTTTAACTCCAGGCTTTCTGGATCAACGTATTTACCCTTGAACGTTGGCGACGCAAATCCCACGATTTCAACGGATTTAATTTTTTCGGCTATATTTTGATTCGCAAATAGTCCTTCTGAATAGCTCGGCATAAATTTCTGAAGTGAGTCTTTCATGGCCACCTTCAGTTTCGATTTGCCAGTATCAAAATATGAATCTCCAAATGACAAGGTGACATCTCCCGTTTTCTCATCGACATCGGCCTCGACCCCCGCTTTAGCGAATCCCTGTTTAATGGCATTTGCGAGTTCTTTTCTGGCGTTAGCATTGCGACGTGCTTTTTCAAGCTCTTTGTTAGAGGTTGCCACTTCCCCCTGAAGCGATGCAATTTTGTCGTCAAGCTCTTTAGCTCGGGCTTGCGCTTTCTTATTGAACTCACGGAGTGCATTAGCCTTGGCCTCACTCGACATTCTTTCTGCCGCCAGTTTCTTATCAAACTCGGCTCTTTCTTGGGCCAACTCAGCATCCCGATTGGCCTTCATATCCGCAATTTGTTTCTCATAACGACTAGCAGTCATTTCTTTTTCAGAAAGCTGGGTGGCGGTTTTTTCAAGTTCTTTAGAAACACCGTAGAGCTTTTGCGAAACTTCATTTTTTTGTCGTTCAAGGTCACTGACTTTACTTTGGGTTTCTTGAGTTAAAGCGGCTATTTTCTTTTCCATCACAGTTTTAGAAATCTTTTGGGCCTTATACGAAGACTTTAACTCTCTTATTTTCTTTTCAAGAGACTCTTCGAGCCTGACGATTTTTTGGTTGTTGGCTTCTACCTCTTTCATTTTTTCTTCTAAATGACTTTCAAGAGTTGAAATTTCCTGACCTTTCTGAGTCAATTCAACTTCTTTTTCTGCAATGATTTTCTCGCGCCGCTCAAGTCGAGTCTTCGCAAGCATATTGGTGTTAATGATATTTCTAATCATTTGCTGATACTTATTTAAGGCGCGTTCGGTTTTTTCGTTTTCATTGGCTTTTTCGCGCAGCTCATCTTTTTCGGCTTTTGCCTGATCCTGAAGTAAATCCAGTTTTCCCATCAGTTCTTTGTAGGCTTGCTGTTCTTGCTCTGTAGCCTCGTTTTGCACGTACTCCTCTTTGAGAGTATTGTAGACTTTAATTTGCTGACGTAGATCTTCGGCTTCTTGTGTGAGCTTTTGGAATTCCATTTGCTGCTGAATATTATTTGTTCCACTAGTCACTGCGGCGTAGACATACATCAAGAGAAAGATGAATGACATCATCGTAAACAAATCAGCGTACGATGCCCACCAATCACCACCCGTGTGATTTTTATGCTTATATTTATCGTAGTCGAACGACACCCATTCCTCACTTTTTGGAATAGTAATATTCTGCTCCCATTTGTGTTTTCGGCTATTTAGTTAAGGTTCTTAAAGAAGTTCAATAGTTTAGGACTTTGATCGAGTTATCGCGAAAGATGTTTAGAGTATAGTGGACCTAATCAAACCGATTCACAAACAAGCCGCTGCGTAACTTTGGCTCGAACCACGTGGACTTTGGTGGCATAATTAGGCTTTTGTCGGCTACATTCATGACTTCCTCTAAAGAGGTTGCGAACAGCGTTATTCCCAAAAAATTTTTTTCACGGCAGTGCTCACGCAAAGCATTTACCCCACGAACTCCTCCCATGAAATCGATGTTTTCATCGGTGCGTGGGTCTTTAATTCCAAAAACAGGTTTCAATAGGTTTTCTTGCAAAATATAGACATCAAGAGACTTGATGAGATCACTCTTATCAACAGTCTCAGGGCGCAGAGTTAGTTCGTACCATTTTTCGTTAAAATAAATGCCAAATTCATGCGGCCTTCTGGGCTCAAATGAGTCTACACCTTCAAGAGTTTTCAAAGAAAAATAATTTGAAAGCTGCAACACACTTTCAATATTCTTAGGTATATTTTTTAAAATTCGATAGTAAGGAAGTATCTTAAGTTCATCTTCAGAAAAAATCCCGGCCATAAAAAACTTTGAATCTGAACTTGACCGGCTACGCCCTACTCTCCACGCGGCGTGAGCACGATGATGACCGTCAGCAATATAAAGGCTTGAAACTTTTTGCATTATATGCGCCAGACCATAAATCGTTTTCGGGTCGCTAATGGACCAAATTTTATGTTCGACAGAATCACTCGTGGTAATATTTGTGTCTGGACTCTTGTTTTCTATTTCTTTATAAACCGCATTCTTCAAGACTTCATTTCGACGATAGGTCAAAAATACTAGCCCAGTATGCGCACTGCAAAATTCAATATGCTTAACCCTATCATCTTCTTTATCTTGGCGCGTAAGTTCGTGTCTTTTGATAATTCCTTTTTCATATTCATCGGTGCTGCAGAGAGCGACTATCCCTGTTTGAGTTCTGCCTTGAAATTTTAACTGATAAACATAAAAACTCTCACGACTATCCTGCAACAGGGCTTTATCATAGACTAATTTTTCGAGGTTTTTCTTAGCCTTTTCATAAACGATAGAATCATGAGGATTTTGATTTTCTCCAAAATCAATTTCAGCCCGGCTGACGTGAAAAAAAGAATGCGGACGCTGAGAAGCTATAGCCCGAGCTTCTGAAGCGGAAACTACGTCGTAGGGAAGTTCTGCTACTTGATCGGCCATTTGGGGTGGGGGGCGAAAGGCTCTAAAGGGTCTAATAATTGCCATAGTAAATTTTTCACGGTTCCCAAATATTTAGTCAATCATATAACCCAATTTTCGTTCCTGAGTTTGTAAAATTTCGTGAACTATTCGCTCATTAAATCATCATTTAGAACTCAACTGGGAACAAAATTTGTAGGGAAAGTTAAGGGACCTGAATCGGGGTGAAACTTGCGAAAACTACTTGCGTTACTAATAGTCATATTTTCACAACAAAATTTAGCGAAAACACCCACAACCGTTGATGAAATCAAAATCCAATTCCAGGGCGTCTCGGCTCGCAATCAAACGCCAACTTCTCGAAATATAAATTTAAAGTTTAGTACATGCCTAGGTTTACCCGACAGTGAAGTCGCCGTGACCCCTGGAAATCAAAAGTTAAAGACTGATGCCAAGGGCTGCATTCAATGGACTTCGCAATACCGCCACAAGGTTTACGAGCCCAATCAAGACCAACTTCAATTTATTTCAATTACTATCCTAAAATCCAACGAGAAAATTAACATCCCCATTTTTATAAATCCATTTCGCAATGATGCTGATTTTGCCGTTGATGGCAGGTTTATAGACAAAGATCGCAAGAATACAAAACCGCAGCCCGCGCCATTTATTCAAATACCTTCAGTGCAGGCCCAATTTAGTGGCACCGATTTTAAAGTCGACTCATTGCTCGAAGTCACTTTTGTGAGGCGCTATTCGCTTGCGCTAACGCCAGAAGTTGTTCGCCCCGATTTACAGTCTATTTCGATGAGCGCTCCCGAAAGATTACGTGATGGAAAATACATTTTGCGCGCCTCTTTATTTTTAGGAGACGAGAATATTGCTAAAAGCCAAATCCCGAAATTTGTAGACTCTTATCAGAAAGTGGTAGAAGTCCAAGGTGGAAGAATTCAAACGCAAATTGAATTTAGCTCAAACGACCTCATCGTTTGGGGAGGCCGAAACTCCGTCGCCTTCGAAATTTACCCTTTAGGTGCTGACGGAAAGTCATTAGATTTAAACTCAGGCCTTCAGCAGAGAGTTTTTTGGGGATCGTTTACTCCATCAAACGAAATGTCGAATATCATTATCGCCAAAGTTGAATCTGAAGCGGATTCGCAAACAAAGTTTTCGAAATTCTTAAGCGAGAACTCAAAAAAGCTGATCGCCCAACGGGTGCGCAAGCAATACAACTTCAGCTTGAAAGCTTTTATTGAGGAAAATGGGCTGACACTCGTATCAGCCCAAGACGCTGCTTTCGCAAGTTACGGGGTTAACGAAGAATTTATCATGGACCTTGCGTTACAAGGGTCAATAAACGTTGATAGAAATAGTTTAAACAAAAATCTTCGCCCCCTTTGCCGCGCCTTTTTTATTGACAATCTCGGTATCTCAAAAAGCCAGTCTGCCGATTTTTATAAAGCGGCCAAAACTACCAAGGCCTGTGAAAAAAACCCACTAAGCGTGTTTACAATTGAACATCGCATTCACAATCTGGACAACGCCCCCACAGTTCAATGGCTTGGTGGTGCATCACAAAGCTTTAACGTTGCCAATTCTTTTGATTTAGGTTCGGGGCGAAGTTTGGGTTCCACACTCCGCCAAGGAGCCTCTTCCCAGGTGGGAGCATCACTACGCCCACTATCCTTGCTTACCAATACACTTTCCAAAGTTCCGCTCTTAAAGGATTTCTTCTCAGCATCTCTTGATTGGTCGTGGTCTCTGGACTCCAGCCGTACTGATACAATTTCTGACTCTAACGGCCAAACTGTAAACTTTTCACGTGGTCTCTACCTCATTGAACAACAGGCTGTTCTTGAAATTTCAATTCAAAAATATCAACCCTGCATCAGTGTGTTAGTAAATGAGCAAGCGCTTTTGTCGATTTATGATGATATTCCCCCAGTTAATCGACCACAAGGCTTTCACTTTTGTGCCCCTCGACAGACCAATGGCATAACGTTTTTGGAAAACTATTTCTTTTTCTCGCAGCATTTTTCCACTGGTGATTTTATTGATGCCCGACACCCTAACAATCGCCCATTTGTTTTATCTATTCGCGGAAATCGCGACTACTATACCTTTTTAAACCTCACCCATTCGCTGTTAAGCCTAAATAATGCCGGTCAGACGGTAAAAGCAAATCCTTCTGATCTTTATATTAAGGGTGCGGATTTATTTTCACAACAACAGCGTGCATACCCTGGCAGCACATCGGCATTCACGGATGCCCAACAGATTGAGTTCATGTTGCAAAGCGAAACTAGCGCCGAAGCAAAAGGTGTTTTAGCAAAGTTTTTACAAGAAATGTCGCCATTTTCACGTCATCAAATTAAGCCTCTAGCAGCGCGGTAATTCTCATTGCTTAACCCAATCTTTTCCGCTTAAATTCGACCTCGTTGGAGGTTCACAATGCTTCGCATTTTGGCTATTTTATCTCAACTCGCTTTCGCGGCTCCGCAAACGCCTATCGTTGATACACTAGTTATCCAGAAACAGCCCATACAACGCCTTATAAAATATCCCGCAAGTGTCGTCCCTGTCGTACAAGGAAAGTTAACCAGCGAGATCACTGGAACGGTTACACGCATTGTAAAAGGGCTCGGAACAAAAGTTCATCGAGGTGAAGTGATCTTTTATTTAAAAAATAATCAAATGGAAATGAATTTCAATAACTACGCGGTTCGCGCCCCGGTATCGGGAGTAGTTGCTAAACTTGATGTGCATTTGGGAAAAATCCTAGCTGCAGGTGAAAGTGCAGGTGAGGTTATTGATCCTAATTTATTTAAATTTGTGGCCGAGGCACCCGCCGGTGACGTTAAACGCCTTCAACTTGGATATGCTGCTAATTTTGAGTCTGAAGCTTTAAAAGTGAAAACAAAAGTTTCTGCACTTTCTCCGGTTGTCAATCCAAAAACTGGCACGGTTCAAATGGAATTGTTGCCAACTGAAAAAGTAGAAAATCCCACCATGGGTGCAATCGGCGTCCTTACTGTCTTTTTACCGATAGAGTCTCATATTGCTATTCCACCGGAATCACTAGTGAAACTGAATCTCAAAAAATTCGTCAGAAAAGTTGATAATGGCGACCTCGTACGACTTTCTGAGGTGGAACTCGGCGACCTTGTAAATGGCCAGCAAATTATAACTAAGGGGCTCAGTGAAAAAGATGAAATCGTCGTTAAGACTAGCGAATTCGTAAAGGACGGAGACAAAATCGCGCGGCAAAACAAAGGCTTAACTACAAACGTAACAAAATAAATGAAGTCCCTATACGCTCGGCCTAAACGCCTTTATTTTTTAGTCATTGCATTTACAGTACTCGGTATCGTGCTTTCACGGTTTTTGCCCGTCACTCTTTTCCCGAACTCCGTAAAACCTGAATTCAAAGTCTCGGTTGGCTTGTACGGCTTAACCCCGGAAAACTTTTATCACCTTTACGGTGATGAAATGCGCGCTCTCTTGCGTAAAATCGAAGGTGTCGAGACAGTCAATGTTCGCGGCGAGCCCGGCAATATGACCTACGAAGTAAAATTCAAATGGGCTATTGATCCGAAAAAAGCGGAACGTGAAATTCAAACCATAGTGGAAACGATGCGCCCCCGACTTCCAAAGGACATGCGTGACCATGTCAGTTACTGGCAAAGGCAAGGTAACGGGGCTTTTTTCGCGGCTAGTATTTCGTCTCCCGATGGTGACTTGAGTTCTCTCAAAAAAGCCCTTGAGCCTTATGTTTATAATCCTATCAAAGCGCTTGAGGGCGTTAAAACGGTATATCTCTCCGATCCAAACTGGCAAAATGTATATGTCACTGTTAACCCCGAGCGTGCCATTTTTCACAAAGTCGATGTCTTTAAACTCGCACGTTACATCGAGCAAACACTGGCACCCATTTATCCTGGTCGCGTACAACTCGGAGAAAACAATTACCAGATTCTTTTACAAAACAAAGTTGAAAATATAAATCAGCTTGAAGAGTTATCCCTTGAGCCCTTCGGAACACCAGGACTTAAACTCAAAGACATCGCTACCGTAGAACTTCGTGTCGGCACCGAAGGTACTGGCATTTTTAAAACCGATGGCAAACAGAGTTTAATTTTATGGATGGACCCCCGCGACGATGCTAATCTCAAAGAAGTTTGCGATAAAATCACGGAGATTCTTGCAACTTCATTTCCTAATTGGCCCAAAGGCTCAAGTTATAAAATTCTCGTCAACCCCAGTAATCTCATTAACGCTGCCATTAGAGATGTTTATGAGTCCATTTTGCTAGGTGGATTTTTTGCGGTCGTAATTCTCTTACTTTTTGTTGGCTCTTTAAAGCTCACAATTTTTTCGGCTCTGGAAATTCCCTTGGCGATGGCTTGGGCATTTATTCTAATGTATTTTAATAATGTCGGAATCAATCTTGTGTCTTTAGGAGGGCTTGCACTTTCGGCAGGAATGAATGTGGATGCCAGTGTCGTAATGGTAGAAAACATCATCCGCCACTTTGAGATAGACAGCAATAGAAACAGAGATCGTTTGGATGTAATTATGGATGCGGTTAAAGAAGTGAGTTGGCCGATTCTCACTTCGACGCTCGCAAGTGTAATTGTGTTTTTGCCACTTTCAATGACTTCAGGTATTACTTACGCCATTCTTGGAGATCTTGCAAAGGCTGTGGTCTTCTCTCACGTTTTCTCTGCTGTTGTCGCAATTATTCTTGTGCCGACAATACGCTCACAAATAAACCATGACCCCCATGACATGAATCGCGTTTCGAAAATCTTTAACATATTTTATGAAAAGTTTGTCGGCCTTTACAGAAACTTTCTATATTTTATACTGACCGAAAAAGGGCGACGATTTGTCGTACCGCTCATCGCTTTCGCCCTCGTTGGCGGTGTTTCTTACACACTTTTGCCAAAAATCAAAAAAGAAATTATCGGACTGCCAAGTTCGGAGCTCCTTTGGGTGAGCATTAATATCTCCGGGGCACAAACGACAGAAGAGGCCGCACTCATTATAGAACCCTATGAAAAAATAATTAAAAATGATTTTAAAAACAAAATCGATTATACGTTTACGCAAGTCAGAAGCAAAGACTTTGCTGCAATCATCGCACATCTTGCTTCCAAAAAAATTATGAAAGATACGATAAAGGAATTAGAAGGTGCATTCGTCAATACACCGCAGGTTCAGCTTCGCGTTTGGCCCTTCAATCCATCTAAACTTCCAATTCCAAATCCACCGCATCTATCAGTCAAAATTTCAGGCCCAGAGGGAGATGTGATCGAATATGCGGAAAAATTAAAAATGGAACTTGAAGGCACGAGACTTTTTGCTTGGTTGGAAAGTACCGTCACGCGGCAGCCTACGTTTACATTCAAACCACAGTTTCAAGTTCTTGATCGTATCAAGGAAGGTGGACCAACTTTAACGGATTTAGGAGAAATTTTGACTTCGGGTTTACGCGATCGCGGTCTTGGTCACATAAAGAGTGGTGACAAAGATAAATATGTTTATATTCAATATCCACCAAAATGGTTTAAGACGTCGGAAGATTTGGCGGCGATTCCCGTTATCGTCGACAATACGGTCGTTCCTTTGAGCGCGCTTGCTTCAATTTCTCTTGAAGACGTAATTTCAGGGTTTTATGTCGAAGATGAAACTCGTAACACTCTTGTTTATGGTTATCTCACGCAGGCTGCACGGGACGACAAATACAATAACGAGCAAAAATTAAAGGCCCTCGTCCAGAATCTTCCGCGCCCTAAAGAGGTCCAAGTCATTGTTGAAGACTCGCAAATCGAAATTAATAAATCCCTTAGTGGTTTGATTCTCGCTTTCCTAATTAGTCTTTGCCTTATTGCTATAATTGCCTACATTCAATTTGAAAACATAAAAGATGTTCTGATAATTAAATCCGCAATCCCACTGGGATTTTTGGGAGTATCACTCGCACTTTGGGTTTTTGATAGCACTTGGTCGATTAATTCGTTTCTGGGAGTAATTCTTTTGGGCGGCATTGCCGTTAATAACTCAATTATTCTTGTGAGTTTTTATAACCAATGCCGCAGTGATGGTTTAAGTCCTGTCGAGTCCGCCGTTAAGTCTGCAAGCGTGAGAATGCGCCCTGTGCTTATCACCAGTCTAACCACAATCTTAGCGATGATCCCGCTGGCTATGGGGCTTGGCCAGGGCGGAGAAGTTTTGCAACCACTAGGGATTTCAGTGAGCTTCGGAATGCTCTTTTCTACCCTCCTCACTCTCGTGGTAATTCCCTGTTTAGAAGTGATATTGGACCAAAGCCATGCTTAAGGCACTTTTGGCAATTTTCTTTCTTTTTCTCTCGGCTTCCCGATCCCAAAATCTAACCCTAAAGGAAGCCTTAAAACTGGTTCCAAAACATCCGAAACAATACACATCGAGTTTAGACACTGCGAGTGCGCAAATCACCAAAACAAAGAGTTATTTAAAACTTTCTCCAAGTTTTTCGGGTTCATGGCAAAAATCCTCGTTGACGACAGTCGGTAATCTCAATAATCCAATATGGTCAATTTCTGCGGATCTAAACCTCTTCAATAGTTTTGGTGACTTTTCAAATATCCGCGCCAAATCATATAGTTTAAACGCCGCAGAAGCAGCAGAGGAATGGTCGCTCAATAAAAATGAATTGGCACTTGCAGAAATTTACCTAAAGTGTCTTTACGCACAAAACTCCGAGACGGCTGCCCTTGAAGCTTATAACATTGCTGCGCAAATCGCTGATATTGAAAAAAGTCGTTTTAACAAGGGGATAAAATCAAGAGACGACTACTTAAAGCTCAAAGTCGATGCTGAGAACCGACGCATAAGCTATCTCACAGAAACAACCAATAAAGAAAATTGTTACGCTGAACTCTTTTACTGGGTTGGAAATTTTTCGGCTCTTTCTGATCCTAAACTAAATCCTAGAGAACCCGCCGCCAAGATAAGCTTACCCGAAAATCATCCCCGACTACGAACGGCACGAAATTTCGTCGACGCAAAAAAGTCAACGGCTGCTGCCGTGGTGAGTTCGAACCTACCTAAACTCAATTTGTCGCTGACACGAAGTTACAATGAGATTACCACATCGTCTCTGCCCGCCGAAACCTACTCCAACTCGATTTTTCTGACAGCCTCATGGAATTTTTTTGATTCCGGCCAAACTCTTTCGGATATCCGCCTTATTTATATCGATATCGAAAAGTCTGAGGCCTCCCTTAAAGAAACTGAACGCGACCTCACAAGAGAACTAACTTCGCAGGCGAAAAACTTGAGTCAATATTTGAGCCAATATAAAATTGCTGAAGAAAACTTACGCGACATTCAAGTCACTTTCAAGACAAGCCTGGCGAGATTTCGTGCCGGAGCTATTTCTGCCAACGAAGTGGCTCTTGACCAAGCGCGCGTGGTGGCGGCAACATCTTCAGTTTATAATTCTTGGCTACAAATGAATTTATCTTATTTGCGTTACCAGTCTAGTCTGGGCAATAATGTAAGCGAAGTCTTACAAAGGTAGTAAATATGAACAATTACTTTTCACTCCACAAAACTCCTGTGAAAGCTCAATACAGACCCGGCGACTATCTAGTAATTTTTGGTGAAGTTTTTGGACGTGGTTACGTCAACGGTCTCATTCAAGAAGCACAAAAATATGGTTTAGAGGTTATATACTCGACTGTAGGAAGACGTGAAACCGGAGTTCTAAGAAAACTTAATACCGACGAATTATCTAAACAGCCAAGTTCGACAATCAATGTTCCACTTGAAGCCGGTTTTGATCTTGAGAAATCCAGTGACGGCACCACGCCATGTGACCAAGTTAAAGATATAAAAATGGACGATTGGTTAAATGCTAAACTAAATTGGCAATCGGTCAGCGAAAGTGAGTCCGAAGGCACCAAACGATTTACCACTCATGTCAGAGACTACTTTAGGGAGCTACGTACAAAAATCAAGCCTGGAAAGAACGTATTTATTGCACACCTTATGGCGGGCGGTGTCCCTCGAGCAAAAATATTTATGGCGGTACTAAATCGTGTGGTGAAACCTAAGGCCGATAAATTTATTCCGTCCCAAGTTTTTTGGAATTCAGATTTAGGAATATTATGTGATAAAAGTTTCAATGCGGTAACTGCCGATACTTTCAAGATTTTGGTGGAAGAGTCTAAAGATTTACAAAAGACAAATCCCACGCGTTTTTCCGCATATGGGTATCACGGTACAGAAATTAGCACCGGAAGCGATTTTTTCTGGCAAAGCTATGCTCCCTATATTCAGGGTTGGGCAAAAGTTTGCCTTGAAAATCACAGCGCAAGTTTTCAAAAAAATTCAGTTAAGACTTGTGTTTACAATTGTCCCGAAATTCTCACCAACTCAAGTTCTATATTTCAGGGCGTGGAGGTCCCTCTTTATCCCCTCTTAAGTAGCTTTAAAAAATTGGGAGCCGACAAGAAATACACAAAAGATTTATTGGTAAAATGTCAAGAGCTACTCAGGTCTGATAAAACAATTGATGATCTCCTAGATGTCACAAGGAGTTTTTATAACGATCCGGAGATAAAAAGCAATTTCAACGTCTTCGAAAAATTTCCACAACACAATAATTTCAGCCAAATGCAAAAATTGGTCGATTGCTCAAACCGTATTATAGAAATGCATCAGGACGAGAAAAATTTAGTAACTTTTGTACTCAGTGAAGAAATTCTTAAGGGCACAGGACAACTTATTTTTCATGATTCCTACCTTATGCCAAAATCATCGGTGTGGCTCAACCATGATATTATTGTGAAACACTTACTTTCTCAAAGTAGCGCTTAAGACTCTATCCCCAATTCCGATTAAGATATATCTTCCGAGAGATCTCAAAAGGAGCCATGAATGGGAATGCTAGACCGCTACCGCAAAAAAGGTGGGTTTCGTCAGTTACTTCAACTCATCGAAACTTGCGCGACGGCAAAACAGACTCAGTTCATGGAAATTGTAAAAAAAGAAGACCCTACTTGGGCCAAAAAGATTTCTAAAAAAATGTTATCCATGGAACTTGTCTTCTCGTGGCCAATCGAGGTCGTCGGAGAGTTTGCCACAGAAATTCCGCTGCGAACGCTGGCAATCGCACTTAAAAAAGTAGGTCCTGCGGGGCTCGAAAAGGCAACCGCGACTCTACCTCACCTCAAAAAACGTGAAGTCGAAGAAATGTTTTCTACATTAAACCCAAATCCCAATGAAGTGCACGCGGCCTCAATCAAAGTGATCGAAAAAGTCCGACAGCTCATAGATAATGGCAAAATCCGGTTAGATCGCTTTGCACCTGATTTGGCGCTGACCGAAGAGGAGGCCGCTTAAAGGTACCAGGTAAATTTACTTGTGAAGTTTTGATGTTATTGTTAACAGTAGACAATGCCCGGCATCGAACATTTTCTCATCGACAAAGCCTCTGACTTAAAGGATTTTGTAAACACGGATCTCCTAGAGCTCGGTGCTGTCTATCTCAATCACCATCGTCTCAATTCAAATAAAAATCTAAAACCTGGCGATTATCTACGCGTTCACACGCAACCTAAACGCTATCCAACACATAAAATAAATTGGGAACAAACAATTATTCATGAAGACAAAGACTTAATCGTTATCGACAAACCTTATGGCATTCCCGTTCACGCGACGCTCGATAACGCGATTGAAAATGTTCTTACCCAAATGTCGAAATTCAAGAACCAAAAACTCTACCACACACACCGTCTCGACATCGGCACACAGGGAATTTTGATTCTCACCAAGACGCCAGAAAGTCAGAAGGAGATAAATAATCAATTCCTAAATAAACGGATCAAAAAGTATTATGTTGCAAAAACAGACTTGTCTCTGGTGCCTCAAAAACTCATTCACTACATGCAACCGTCAAAACGCGCTCCCAAAATTCTCTCGAATAAAGCCCTCCCAAATTACAAACGCTGCGAGCTTATTATTCACGAAGACAACATAGAACTCATTACCGGGAGGTCACACCAAATCCGCGCCCAACTCAGTACCATCGGCGCCCCCATTATTGGCGACACTCTTTACGGTGGCCGAAAAGTAATTCCTCCTCATTACGAGGCGGAGTTTTTCTTTCTTGCTTGCACAAAAATGATTTTGCCGAACAAGCGGACGCTTCTGCTGCCACAATGGCCATAAATTTCGGTTACCTTATGGTTTGGTGTCCAAATTTTTCATCTGACGCACCATGGACGAAAAAAAGTGTCAGGCACTTTTAAGTAATCGATTCTTAAAAACGTAGGCGCGAAACGCAGCGAGCTCTTCTCTTTTTATAAAAAGCTCGTGCTCGGTTTGATTTAAACGTGACACTCTTTTCTCGGTAAGAAATCTGCCATTTCGCACAAATAAATAGAACTTTTTATTTTTAGGAAGATGAATATATAAATTAAAACCTAGAACGGATTTCAAATTGATATCTCGTGATTCAATAGTAACAATTTTTTGATCTTTGGAGTCTTGAGTTTTGGGCTCCATAACATCGGCAGCGATCAGTCCCGACTGCCATTCAAAGGTTCCCGACTCCCAACGTTTTTTATTTTCAGTCTTCGATAAAAATAGAAACTTCTCATCGCGGCGAAGATGAAACTCAATTTTTTCGCCACAGGAAAATTTCATGCCCTGAATGGAGGCCCGACGACGTAGTTCTGTGGCCAATTTCTCTGTAAAATCACTTATAAAGTCAATACGAATACTAGCGCCAGTCCATAGTATTCCGTTAAATTTATCAGAACGAACTGGTAGCCCCACAACCTGCAAGTCAACCCACCTATCCTCGTCGGTGCCAAAAACATTTTCTGTTTTAACAGCCTCAATGCTTGGTAAAACAATTGTTTCATACCAATTTTTACTTCCTGAAATTACTCCTTCACTAGTCAAACTCGATTTTTCCTCGCGCGAGAGGTCATGATAGTTATGCTGTACCGGTGGGGGCGCTGCAAATAAAGCGGCACTATTTGCAGCCTTTCCAGCTGTATCACTTTCAAAAAGAGGACGATTCAAGCCCGTTGAATCCGTTGCTTGGGCTTTGCGCGTTTTGAGTTTAGTGCGATCGCGAAGCATGCGAGAACATTTATCAAAGATTGCATCAGCTGTGATAGGCGGAAATAAGAGGTTTTTGAGTCCTGATTGAAGCAGGAGTTTTGCAGTATTCTTTGCACGTCGTTCACAAAACGCTACACACTGAACGTTGAACCGGCGTTCTAGAATTTTTGGCGAATTTTTTAAGTTAGCATCGTCGTGATTGTAACTGATCAAAACAATTTGCGGACAGTCCGTCGCTATATATGTGAGAGCCTCATTAAATGAGCCTACCACCCCGACCTTCCAGTCGCGAGCTTTTAGCTCTTCCGCAAAAACGCTATAGGCCCCTAAATCTTGTGCGATAATCAATATATGGGTAAATGATTCCACCCCGACTTATCGGAGTTACACCGTCTAAACTTCAGACAGATGTTCTACAACATTCGGCGTTTGAGCGAGAGTCCTATTAAACAAAAAAAAAGTCACCTATTTTCAATTATTTACATCGTGGACTTTGGCACAGGGCATGCTCTACCTATGCGTAGAGGATAAGAAATGAGGGCACTTTTAAATACTTTCTTGGCAGTCTTAGTTATGATGGGATTTGTACGAAACGCAAATTCTCAAACTGAAACAAATTATGCACGTGCAATTGGTATTGTACACTTTTATTCACAGGCTCTAAAACTTATCCGTTCTAATAACGATACTTTTTCGCATCACGATTTTTCGGCGCTGATTCAGCAAGTAAAAAACGAACTTAAACGGGGCAATTTACAAACAGACTTAATTGTCGCCCAAATCAATGATTCAAGTCTTAACTCTGACCGTTTAGACAATCATAAAAAGTGGTTACAGGACCTTACTCAAACACTTACTTTTGCGCAGTCGCGTTTAGAATATCTCCTTCGCCGCCACCAGATTGAAAACGGAATTCATTTTACTTCGACACAAATCCGTTTGCAAAGCCTAGACGCTGGTACCCAAAGTTTCATAGAGCTGATCACTCCTCAAAGTGAAAAATTCCCAGGTTCATTTATTTACAGTTCTCCGTTTAAATCTGACAAAATCGTGAAGTCATATCTCGCTCAAATTATAAATAATCAAGCAACAGAACTAAATCCGACTCCACAGCTTCAAGATCCGATTAATAACTTTCACGTCGAAATCGCTGCCAAGCAGGCAGCCACCCTTCAATTTCAATATCGGCAAAAGGTAGAAAGAAATGTTTCTTCGATGTAGTTTTATTTTATCTTTAATTTTGCTCGCACCAAGAGTTTTTGCAGATCAAAAATCTGATCTCTTAAAAAACCTACGTAAAGTGCAAGAAAGCTACAGTCGGGCTCTTAGTGAAGTCAATAAACTAATGATTTCGCAAATTCTCGCAACGCAAACGGTTCACATCACTAATAAGGGCGAAAAACAAGCCCAGCATAGCCTCGATAACTCAGTGTCGCAAATCGAAGATATAAATGTAAAAATGCATGAATTAAAACAAAGAATATACCTTGTTGATCGCCTAATTTTTCAAACCGATAGTAAATATACGAATGGACAAAATCCAAAAACGTTTTTCGCTCAACAACTTCTAGACATGTCATACACTGAACTCGCAAGCTCCACTGCAACTCATGGAGCAGAATTTCCTATTTGGAAATTTATGATTTATTTCAGCGTAGCTATTCGCGAAATTCACAATCCTCATGAAAACATTGTCGATTTTATCGAAAGCTATATCGCCCATTCATCAATTACAGAACCAAAATCCCCGTTCTCATTTTTACGTGAAGGGAATTATATTAATGGGAGCCAAGTGCAAACTGCGAATCCAATTCCCGCAGATAGGGTCGGAGAAGCGTGGGAAGAACAAGTTAAAAAAATGGGTGGCGTTCCTGATTTTGCTCCTGCCGATCCCACATTTAATGAAAGTCGCATTGGCCTTCCTGAAGTACTTGGCCAACCCAATGACCCCATTCCCACGCATACGATTTTTGATCAAGAAAGCCGAGTCATGCCTAACGAAGATTCATCGGCAACACCCTACCGCTTTGAATACGATGGGTATTCGCGATTTTAAACCCCCAGTGTCTAAATTCGCGCCTACGAAGCTAGTCGTCTTTTTTCTTCACCACTTCAATTTCAGCACTCACTTTGAATTTGTGTTCTTCCACAAAACGCGAGGCCTCTTTTACAAAATCAATTTTCGAAAGAATTTTTACGACTTCACCCGATACGCGATTCATAAACTCATCTTTAGATTTCGCCGCTCCAGAAATCATTAAAGACAAAACCTCCTTAGGGAGTTTTATATCCGATAAATAGCTACGGATACTTTCTTCTGTCATAAATGCGGCACTCAGGCCGGCAGCAAATAATTTTTTTAGCCCTTCGCCAACGCCCGTGCTTTCATTTTCTCTTTCATTTTCTTTTTCATCCACCATATCAACTTCCCTCTAGATGCACTGCTCTACCAAGATTAAACCTGGTTCCTTTTCATTTTTTATAAAGATCGCTCACGCGTTTTTGATAACTCGAAATCATATTTGGCAAATTTACATTCACTAAACCATTGGCAATAAATTTTGGAACAAACAACGTAAATTCAACCTCTAAATTGTAAGTAGCACGTGCCTTTCCGCCCTCGTCACTGACCGTCCAAGATCCTGAATTAAATTTAAAAATGTCCCCAGAGCCAAATTCCCATGAAATTTTTTTGGATGGTTCTTCTTTCATCCAGAGAGTATAAGAGAAGGTCTTCATCAAAGATAAACTAAATTCTACCAATTTCTTGCCATTTTCTTCCCTCAAGACTTGACAAGCAGTCACTTCTTTCAAGAACTCTGGATACTTCTCGTAATCGGCGACAATTTTATAAAACTCTTCTGGGGTACAATTAAAAACTGCCGAGGTTTCTGCTGTTGCCATGAATCTCTTCTCCTACAAATTATAACATTTTAATCTTATCAGGATTGTGAACCGCTTCTATATTTCTGATTGTTCCGGTTTTTGACCGCATCACCACAGAATGAGTCGTCACTTTGCCATTACTTAGAAATTTCACCCCCTTTAACAAGGGACCATCAGTAACACCGGTCGCACAAAACATGACTTGTCCTCCGGCCAAGTCATTTAAGGAATAAGCTCGGTTTATGTCTGCAATTCCCATCCTCTTGGCGCGCTCTCTTTGCTCATCTCTGTGAAATACAAGTCGCCCTTGAAAATCTCCACCCATACACTTCAAAGCAGCTGCCGATATCACCCCTTCAGGCGCGCCACCAACACCAAGCAGCATATCAATACCGGTATTCTCCATAGAACATGCGACCGCCGCCGAAACATCTCCATCTCCAATTAATTGAATCCTTGCACCTGTGCCACGCACTTCTTTAATCAAATTTTCATGGCGCGGCCGATCTAAAATTATTACCGTCACTTCCGAGATTTGTTTATTAAGAGCTTTCGAAACGGCTTTAATATTTTCTGTCGGCGAATTATCAATACTTACTTTTCCTACACAGTTTGGCCCGACAGCAATTTTGTCCATGTAAACATCAGGTGCATGTAAAAACTTTCCCGCTTCGGCAATTGCGATCACCGAAATGGCGCCTACACTTCCGCGTGCACAAATCGTTGTACCTTCCAATGGATCAAGCGCAATATCAACCGCCGTATTACCTCCCTCTTTAACTCCGACTTTCTCACCAATATAAAGCATAGGGGCTTGGTCACGTTCTCCCTCACCGATCACCACTGTCCCATCAATACGAACCGTATCGAAAGCCTTTCTCATTGCATCAACGGCAGCCTGATCAGCTTTTTTTTCATCACCACGTCCCATCCATCGACTCGAGGCCAGGGCTGCCGCCTCAGTGATCCTTACAAATTCTAAGGCCAGATTTCTGTCCAATGCTCCTCCTTTAAAACGGAAACTAACTCCGTCGGTGGCTTGGTAATTCTAAAATTTTTATCAATCGCCACATGTAAAGTTGTTCCGGTACAACTTAATTCACTATCATTTTTATAAATAGCGTAGCGAAACCGAACCTTCGCACCCTCACCTTGAGCCTGCATACGTACCTTCGCAAAATCTCCAAAGCGCAGCGGTTTCAGATATTGGCAAGTTGCATCGACGACTGCATAAACGACATCTGAATACGGCGCGTGTGTTTGAGCAACTCCGCGCTCACGTAGCCATGCAACTCTGGCGTCCTCAAACATTCTAATAAAATTAGAGTGATGAACAACACCCATGGCATCTGTTTCATAGTACGCAATAGGGCGAGTATAAGTAAATTCCTTATGGGCCATTAGTTTTTCATCCTCTTCAAAAGAACATCAATGACATTGTCGATGACAACGCCGCGCTTGAGGACATGTGTTAATACATTTACCGCGCGCTTAATGAGTTCGGTTTGTGAAAAACTTACGTTACCAGAGGTTCTAACTTCTCCGTATCCGGAATACCCCTCACGAAAAAACTCAGTTTCGGGCACTGTTTGGTTGAAAGTCATTTCGCCGCGATCGTAATCAATGACTTGGTAATCAATTTCAATAATAAACTTTTTCACAACCTTTTCGTTCTCTATCCAAATAAAAATATTGGTATCTTTCGGCCCATGATACCAATGAGTTAAATTGTGCCTGCGATCGCGAGAGTTTAATAAATCCGTACGCACGCGATGGGTATTAAGGCCAAGCATCTTGTCATTCATGATTTTATCAAAACTTAAACGGGTCTCAGGACTCATCTCACCAAAACGAAGACCCACTGCACGATCACTAGTACGTACAATTTCGGCGCTTACCGGTTTCAACAAACCGCCTTCAAAATAAAATTGTAAGGGCAATGGCTCGCCTACTTTTTCATTTTCGCTAGCCGTCTTTAGGATTGCTGCTCCCGCATAACTTAAATCTAAAACAGGTACCTTTTCACCAGAGGGAATTTGTGCGTTAACACCGATGATCGTATGCAAATCACTTTTTTCATTAGGAATTACGATACGTGGATAGCGTCGCCGATGTGGAAACGAACCCGAATCATCATTATTCAAAATTATCGCTCCTTTTTATACTCACCCTCTAAATAATTCCTAATGGTCGAAGCCACTCGTTGCAACACAATTTCTAAGCCAAAATCTAACAATATCGCAGGCATACCTAACTTTTGAGCAGAGCGGCTCCCAGCTAAACTCATCTCAGTTTTTTGACGCTTAAAGTCTTCAATACGAACGATTCCCTTCATACCTACTAGATTGCCGCGCAAAACTTCAAAATGCATCTCAAAAGTTTTGTCGCTAACAACAGTTATGATTTTCATCCACATCGTGGCGTGAAACCCATAGGCTTCACCATGAAAATAAAGCTCTTTTTTGTCAGGATCGAACTTTGCCTCTTTGATGTAATTTGAAATCTTCGGAAGATTTTCATATTGCAGCATCTTTTTTTGGCAAAAACTAACTGGAGCATTCACAATTTGAGCGCCTTTATAATTAAAATTGTAGTCTCCTCCCGTCTCCTTTGGCTTTTTATGTGTGACCGAGACCACGATGTCCCGGTCATCAACCAAGCCACGGTAAATTTCAGATTTTGTTTTCCAGAAGGGAGGATCTTCCGCTCCAAAACCCTCGAAGGAAAGGCAAGACAATAAAATTGACAATAACAAGGTCATCCCCTCATGCTAATCGTATGGCGACCGTGTTCCAAGAAAAATTACCGAGCGTAATTACACTCTCACGAATTGCGGCGACACCCTTTATTTCATTTGCGATTTACTGGGGTGGTCATTGGGGAGAAATGGCGGCGGCAACATTGTTTATAATTGCCGCAATCACTGACTATTACGATGGTTATTTTGCGCGGATCTGGAAGGTTGAAACTAATTTTGGAAAATTAATGGACCCCGTTGCCGACAAAATTCTGGTCGCTGTGACCCTCATCATGCTTCTTCCAATTCGAAAAATTGATCCGACGATGGTAAGTCTTCTCTTAGCGCGAGATCTCGTAATTGGTGGAATTCGTGCCGCAGCAGCAGCCGACCATCTCGTGATCGCTGCCAAACCTTTTGGCAAATGGAAAACAGGAATACAACTCTCAGCGATTCCAATGATCCTCATAAATCGCCCTATTTTTACGATAGATTTTCCAATCATCGGCTATTATTTACTGTGGGTGAGCGTGATCTTGAGCTTAATTTCAGGTTTTCAATATTGTGTGCAATATAGAGAAGCTTTAGTTACACGAAAGAATAATTGACATAGACCAACGAAGCGCCTAATTTTGAGGACTCTTTTTGATTGCGGGAGTAGCTCAGTTGATAGAGCGTCGCCTTGCCAAGGCGAAGGTCGCGGGTTTGAGCCCCGTCTCCCGCTCCATTATTTGTAATTTCATTGAGGAATTCTGATTTGAAAAGTGGAAAGAAACCGAAACTAAAAAAACAAACAGTACATAACGTAACTCCCTAGCACTCAATGTTCCTGAAAAATATAAAAACTGTCCGCCCGATTGTCCCCTCACCAAAATTAACGCCGCCATCCACTTTAATAATAGAGTAGTCATCGTTTGGGATTTTAATCACTTTTCCTCCACCAATCATGACTTTTTGACAAGTGGTACTTTTTACTCCTGAAGCGATCAGCGGAGGGTTCTTGCATTCATTGCGCAATAATAATACTGGGTCTCCCGCGCTCACTTCCCCATTACCCATAGTGATATGAGCTTCTGAATCGTTAACCTTCATAGCA
>LWDK01000028.1 GCA_002083485.1 Proteobacteria bacterium SG_bin7
ATATTTATTATAATACTGGTAATGTTGGTATCGGCACTAATTCTCCAACTACCGGCACACGTCTTGATATTACAGGAACAGGTGCCGCTGCGAGTTCAATTATTATTCCACGAGATACTGTTGCCAATCGTCCAACTGTGGGTGTGAATGGAATGATTCGTTACGCCTCTGACACAAATAAATTTGAAGCTTATCAAAATGGTGGTTGGGTTGACATGATCACGAGTGCCACTGCAACTGGAGTATCCGCTAGCAACGGTACTGTTGGCGCTCCTTCAATTTCTTTTTCAGGAGATCCTAACACTGGATTTTATAGCAATGGTGCGGATACAATTGGAATTTCTTCCAACGGCACCAACGTTTTTAATATCTCAAGCACAACTTTATCTTCGCCAACTACTGGTGGTGCATTGATGACTTCTGGAAACGGTACTGCCGCCGCTCCCACATTTAGTTTTTCTGGCGATTCCGATACAGGTTGGTTTAGACCCGCAGCCGACACGATGGCCGCAAGCACAGGTGGAACTGAGAGAATGAGAATTGATTCTGCTGGTAACGTCGGCATTGGAACAGCTGGTCCTGGTGCGAAGCTTGAGGTTAGCGGGACTGCCTCTACCAACAGTCTTATACTTTCAAACAAGAGTAGCGGCGCGACAATAAATAGTAGTTTGAAATTCTCCGATGAAAGTGGTGTCAGATACCTGATTAGTTTAGATCCCACTGCAGCTGGAGTTAATGAATTTGCTATTACTGATAACTACGGAGGCAGGGATCAGTTTCGAATTACATCAGCTGGTGATATCCTGCTAGGTGGCACAGACACTTTCGCTGGGACACAATCCGTAACCATTAAACAAGCTGGAAACGTCGGTATTGGGACGACGAACCCACAAAAAAATATGCATATAAATGGAGCCGGCGGATCGGGACTGCGAATTGAGACCCCAGCAGGGGGTTCCCAAGGAGTAGTTGAGTTTTATAACGCCGGAACTGGACTAATAGGATCCATTACTTCTACAAACGATACCTCAAATGGCATGGTAATCAATCAAGGCATCGGTCCCATAAAATTTTCAACAAGTACTGTTGAAAAAATGCGAATCGACTCTTCTGGCAACGTTGGCATCGGGACTGCGGCGCCGACGCACGCATTAACGCTTCCTTCGGGTTCAAGCGGTTTGTCACTTTACAATACGGCCGATCAGGTTACGAATTTTGAAAGGGCGCGACTCTATTGGTCCGGCAATCTATTTAATATTTTTGCCGGAGATTTTGGTGGTACTGGGACCTCTCGTAGCATGAGGTTGAGTGCTGGTGGCCGTAATCTTACTATCGGTGGTAATCCATTTTTTAATTTTGAAAATAACACGGCGTCGAATGCTTCGGCGATTGGAGTGACCGGTACGGTGACTTCTCCAGGAACAAATAACTCTATTTCTATATTTCCGACAATCAATCAATCTGGCGCCGGGGCATATCGATCTTTGTGGATTTCTCCCTATGAGCAAGGAGTAGGTTCCGGAAACAATTTATTAGTCGACGTTGGAACAAACTCCGCGGCTGCCGGAGCAGGAACACACACATCTATGTTTGTAATTCAAAACTCGGGGAATGTAGGCGTCGGCACTAGCAATCCCGTCGAGCTTTTTCAAGTAGGTGACGGTACAGATACTCCCGTAAATAGTGCTTCTGCCACCGTTATGTATTTAACTCAAAATGGTGAAACCTCAATGAGTATTCGTGATAGTGCTAACGATATCGAGTCTGAATTTTGGGTGAGTGGAACAATTGGTGGAGGATCCATAGGTACCGTGACAAACCACTCATTTAGAATAATTACTAATGATACTCCTAGATTACAAATTTTAAGTACGGGCGAGGTCGGTATTGGAGTGGTCTCCCCCCAAACAACTCTTCAGGTCGCCGGCGTAATATCTCCTTCAGCAAATAATACTTATACTCTTGGGAATGCATCCTATCGATTCACAGAAGTCTATGCCACCAACGGCACGATTAATACCTCTGACGCTCGAGAGAAAAAAGATATTTTCGACACCGATCTTGGTTTAAACTTTATCAACAGTCTTCGTCCTGTTTCTTATCGTTGGAATACCGGAGTTGACGAAGACATCCACTATGGATTGATTGCCCAAGAAACCGAAAAAGTCGTGGCAAAATCTCGTAACGATAGGCAGCCCACTTCGATTGTCACTTACGATGAAAAAACAGATCGCTATGGCGTGCGTTACTCTGAACTTATTGCTCCATTGATAAAAGCGGTACAAGAACTCTATAATAAATTTGTAAATACCGATTCTCGTATTGAGCAACTTGAAAAAGATAACGCTCAACTCAAAGAGGATAATACCAAACTCAAAGCGTATCTTTGCGCCAAAGATCCTGGCGCTCCTATTTGCGACTAATAGCACAATCTGAATTGGTCAGTATGTACGACATACTGACCGGCCCCTCGAGGCAAGGCGCCCCAATTTCTTAATAGGCGTGACATGTTCACTCCTGCCATTGGCATTAAAAGTGCTTTGCTCCCTCATAACCAAAGGGGGATTTATGAAATTTTTTGTATTTTTCCTCATCCCAGTTTTGAGGTGTGTTCCAGTGTTCAGTGCATCACTAAGTTTAGAGGAGCTCCCTCAAACTGTGGTTGTGCGTGTGAGTAACTCTCCGCATGCGATTGCCGTTTTTCACTCGCGCGAATTTTTATCGGGAAATGAGGAGTCGATAAAAAAAATTCCTGTTAATAACTTTATTCCCGTCGAACCAAATGTCGTCACACGGGGAGAGTTAGACCGCGACACTTCTCGCAGTAGTTGGTTTTTTTCATTGGGATTAAATTCGTCCTATACTTTGCGTTTTGGAAATTCAGCGGGAAACTACTACCTGCCGGTTTACAGTTACAATAATTACACTTATCCTTATTACCCATACTACCATTGTCATAATTATTTTCCGGCGCACTCGAGTTATCCCGGATATGGTTACCCCCAACCGCCTGCACAAAATCCATATGGCAATGGCAACAACGGGGGCGGCGAACAATCAGCTCCACCGCTTCCAAACTTTCCCAACGACAACTCAAAAAACTCAGGACCCTACAGCTACTTTTTCTACAGCTGGAATAAAAGATAAATGGCGGTACGGAGTTTTTTGTTAGTGTTATTAATTTATGGAGTCGAGGCGCCGGCGTCTCCATTTCCTAAAATTAAAGAACTTATGCAATTTTTAAATTTTACCCCGTATTATGAATCTCCATTTAATGGACGAGAAGTTAAAATTGCCATTTTGGATAATGGGTTTCGCGGGTATGAAAATGAAATTAGTGTCACTCTTCCTCCATCGACCAAATACCACAAAGGACCTTTAGCGCCGGAGGGTGAAGAGGAGTCCCATGGTTTGGTCATGGCACAATTGGTGACAGCACTTATGACAAACGATTTTACCACAGAAAAAATTCCCTATAGCCTACATTTGCTCTCAGCAGCTGGTTATACGAATCTTGCGGCAGCAGTAAAAACTGTAGTTGAAGAAAAATACGACGTCGTTTTATATGCGCAGACCTGGGAGTACGGGGGGAATTTTGACGGACGGGGCTTTATTAATACTCTTGTTAATAAAGCCATCGAGAAGGGTGACACATTGTGGATAAATGCCGCGGGTAATTTTGGTTTAAATAGTTTTAATTTTGCCATTCAGTTCGCTGAAGACTCATGGGTACATTTTCCGAATAAAGGTTACGCCCTGCATGTTCGTTGTGAAACAAATCTAGCCGGACGATGTCCTTTACGGGCCGTGCTTAGCTGGAGCGACTTCAGTGATGATGTGGAGACCGGAACCGAAAAAGACTTAGATTTTTATTTGCAAGACGAAAGTGGAAAAACAGTAGGAAAGTCGGAATTGCAGCAAAAGAAGGAAATTAGCGAGAAAGAAAAAAACCAGGAGCAAATTTCAAAATATCCTCGTGAAGTCATTGAGGCGGATGTTAAGTCTGGAATTTACTTTCTGCGTGTGAAGGCAAAGACGCGAAACTTTTCGTCGCGAGATCGCTTGCGTGTCACGGTGAGTGGTAATGGGGTTTCGTTATTGCAGAGAGATATTGACGAATCATTGCCAATACCCGCCGATAACTCACGTGTCGTGACGGTAGGCGCGAGCGATTCCGACATTTCTTCAAGAAGTAAAACATTAGATAAGCCCGATATTTTTGCGCCATCGCGGATTACAATAGAAAATTATTTACAGGTGCAGGGCACATCGATGTCAGCGGCAATTGTGGCCGCAGGGGCGGCGATTTTAAAATCAGTATACGCTGATATGACCATGGAAAAGTTTTTGAAATTTACAAGGAATCATGGGCTTATTGGAGCTCCCCAAATTGGCAATGGTTTAGCATTGGCCGTGTTACAGTTTGCGCCGACCGGTCCTGGGTGTTTTATCCCTGTGGGTTCTTTTCAACTTCAAGGGGCGGTGGTTGTAATGACCTCGGTAGGACAAAAAGTATTTGTATTTTATGATCCCATTAAATTACTGAACGGCAAAACTCGCCATCGCCCTGAGGACATGATCGTCTATGGACCAAGAGGCTATGAACTTCAACCGCGGTTGATGCAGCTGCAGCTTCAAATGCAAAATCAAATTGAAGTTGTACAGGTTCCAAATGGTCAAGTTATCTGCGGGCAGAATCTGAATGCCAGCTCAAAGATATTTCGAATGCCGCGGATACGCTAGTTTATCGAGAGGGATTGGCTAACGACCGTTTATATGCTGCCAAAAGCTTTTGCTGAAGTACAGAGACAGAAAAAGGTTTAACAATATAATC
Organism: Proteobacteria bacterium SG_bin7; assembly: GCA_002083485.1. GTDB lineage: Bacteria > Bdellovibrionota > Bdellovibrionia > Bdellovibrionales > SG-bin7 > SG-bin7. Next base: position 4,835 of record LWDK01000028.1, read on the forward strand.
TGTAACACCTGAAGAGATGGCTTGTAGGATTTGGGACTTTTCCGACTCAGTTGTTATCATGATAAAGGGAACAAACTCCCACTCTGGAGCTTCACGGATTTGACGAAGTAGATCAATGCCCATTAGTTTTGGCATATTCCAATCACAAAGAATCACATCAATTGGGGCGCCATTTCGGGACTGCTTTTTTAGAATTTCAATGGCGATGACTCCGTCAGGAGCTTCGAGAATATTCTCATAGCCAAGAGACTTTAAGCTCGCATGGACGAAGTCGCGGATAGATGACATGTCATCTATAATTAAAAACCGTGATTCCTTAGCGAACATCAGTTCTCCTATGCGGCGAGGTCGCCGCCAGAGCCAGGACGTGTACGGTAAATTTCAGGAGGCAATATTTTTTTGTTAGGGATGAGGACATGGAAAGTGGTTCCTAAACCGAGTTCGCTTTCAATTTTAATCTGACCGCCCATGCTTTCAACGATACGCTTTGAGATCGGCATACCGAGGCCGGTACCCTTGTGGTGTTTACTCACATCATTAATGGTTTCGAATTCGTTAAATACCGTCGAAATCTTACTCGACTCAATTCCCTTGCCAGTATCTTTGATAGAAACGACGGTGAATGTATTAGTGGGGTCTATACTTAAAGAGATCTCTACTTTACCGTTCTTTTTATTAAATTTAATCGCATTATTTATGATGTTGGCGATGACCTGGGAGGTACGCATGTGATCAAAATAGCAAGGCCAAGTTTTTCCCTGGTCATCAAATCGGATAGTCAGCGTTTCTTTTTGCGCCCAAGGTTCGAAGTGATGGGCTTGTTCTCTAACAAGATCAGCAAGATTCAACTGCTCTACGAAATATTCCATTTTGCCGGCCTGAAGCTTGGCAAAATCAAGGATGTCGTTGACTAACGCCATAAGGTAATTGCCCTGTTCAAAAATGGTTTTAATAAATTCATTTTTCTGATTTTCGTCGTCGTACAGATTATTCACCAATATATCCGCCGTACCGACAATGGCTGCGACAGGGGTTCTTAGCTCGTGAGTTGTTAATGCTATGAAGCGGTTTTTAGCTAAATCTAACTCTTTGAGTTGTTTATTTTGTGTCAAAAGTTCTTCGTACGCTTTTTTGATCTCGGCTTGTTTAAGGGCAATTTCTTTTTGTAATTTCTTTTGAAAGGTAATGTCTTGAAACATGATGCACACAAGCTCGTCAGAGCCGACTGTCAATTTTCGCACGCCAAGATTAGCCATAAGATTTCCAGAATTGGCTTTCGCAATTACAACGTCCTGATAAAATCCTTCGTTGCTGAGAGTCTCATTATCAAAACAGCGGTAGTCGTCAAATTTTCTCTTGGGAAATAAATCTTTGATAGCAAGTTGAGATGGATCTAAGGCTTCATCGAGATTTAAAATGTCACGGGCGAGTTTGTTAATATAGACGCAGCTATTTTTAGGAGCTTCAAAAGCCATGATACCCATCATCGCTTCGTCAGCCATGGTTTGAAATAAAAGCCCCGCGTTTTTTAACAGTGACATATCTAAGTTACCCGTTTTTATTTAGTATCTGTAAAAAACTATCGGCATTTGCTAGTGAATCCTTTATTTTTCCGACTAAAGTCTTAATTTGGTCAGGCTGAATGCCTAGGCGGTCGAGCAGCGGTTTAGGTGCTCCTTCAATTCTGTCATGACCGGAATTTCCAAATTTTAGCGCATGAATGAGTAGATTTGAGAGAGTAATGATATCTACAAGTTTATTGTTTTCAGCTGTTAAACCACCACGTCTTGCAGGATCAAAAGTATGATGGTATTTCACACAGGCCTCAATAGTGCTTGGTAATTTCCACTTTTTTGCAAGGAAGGCACCGATCTCGGTGTGTATTGGTGAGCCAGTTTGTCGCTCGGCCTCTTCAAGTGAAGTTTGCTTCTCTTTAGCGTAGGCAACCGAGGTAACTAGGGTTTGAGGTGAAATTTGGGCGAGCGCAATTTTTCCCATGTCGTGGATTAGTCCAGCGGTGAATACGTCGGTTTGCTTTTGTAAGCGCACGAATTTGGCAATGGACTCTGCGCCCATGGCAACTCCCAAAGAATGTTGCCAGAATTTATTTAGGTCAAATGCTTCGGCGTTTTCGCATTGAAGCGAGTCCATAATTGCAGATCCAAGTACAAGTTGATTTACAGTATCAAAACCCAGGTAAGCAATGGCTCGCGAGACGGTAGTTACGCCTCCGGGAATTGCATAATAAGCTGAATTTACTAAGCGGAGTATCCGGGTGGTCAGAGCTTGGTCGTTAACCATGATTTTTTCAATCTCTGAGGTTGACGACATTGGGTCATTGATGAGCTCGGTGAGTTCGTACACAACTGTCGGTAATGTAGGCAGTGAATCCAGGTTTTGCAGGAGAAAATCTGAAGGGGCGGCCGCGCGACTTTCCATGAAGAAATTTTCCTATCCGGCGAATTTGGCAAAAACTTTGTTGGGAAACAATTCCTTAAATTTAGTCCGAATTCTTTCTGCGGTTACTGGTTTTAAAATGTATCCGTTCACTTTAAGTTCTTTGGCTTGAGCAATATACTCTTTCTCTGTCACGGCAGTAATAAGAACCACCGGAAGATCTTTGATCTTTTCATGGCCACGGACGTTGCGAAGCAACTCGATTCCGCTCATTTGTGGCATCATGATATCAGAGATCAGTGCGACTATATTTTTGTCGGAGTGTTTTTGAATTCCTTCCCAAGCAAGTTGCCCATCTTCAAAATCGAGGACTTTGTAGCCGATACGTTTTAATAGATGAACGAGGATATTTCGGTTAGGTGCCGAGTCTTCTGCAACAACGATATATTCTTCAACTTGAGACTGGGTATCAGACATTTGCGTGCTTTCTCCTGTCACAATTTTTCGGCAAGCTGCCGAGAAAACTTATGAGGCGAAAGTCCAGGTTCAATAAAGATGTCTCGCTTTAAGTCGGCTGTTGGCAAGAATTACTTTTTTCTTTTGCGTATTATGAAACATCTTTATTTTTTTTAGAAGTTTCGTATCAGAACTTGCCAGGATTTTTGCCGCTAAAAGTCCTGCGTTAAACGCGTTATCAATAGCAACAGTGGCCACGGGTACCCCTTTGGGCATCTGAGCTACTGAAAGAAGGGCATCTAATCCTTTGAGACGAGTTTGATTGACTGGGACGCCAATTACAGGAAGTGGAGTAATGGCCGCAACCATTCCAGGAAGGTGGGCTGCGCCGCCGGCGCCAGCAATAATCACTCCAAAATTTCTTGCTTCGGCCATTTCGGCAAACTCAAACATAAGTTTTGGCGTTCGATGGGCTGAAACGATTTTAATCTCGTACTTAATACCAAAATCTCTCAGTGGTTCGGTCGCTGCTATCATGACTTTCATATCAGAATCGCTACCCATGATGATGGCTACTTTTTTTTGTTTCATATAGAAATATTTCTAGCAGCATTGATCGCTGACTTCAAAGCCAGTTTTGGATTTTTTGCTAAAACGTTAATGTGGCCCATTTTTCGGCCCAGGCGATTTTCACTTTTGCCGTACCAGTGAAGTTTCCCATCAACCGGAGCGATCCAGTGTGGTGACTTTTTGCCGCTCCCGAGGAGGTTGACCATAGCAAATCCTGCATGTCGAGGAACTGGATCGGGCAGTGGCTGGGAAGTTATAGCGCGAATGTGGTACTCAAACTGACTAAAATTTAGTGCGTCCATAGAATAATGTGCCGAATTGTGAACGCGGGGAGCTATTTCGTTAACCAACAACTCTTTTCCAGTATCGAAAACTTCAAAAGCGATAATACCAATATACTTTGTGTTTTCAACAAAGGCCTTCAGTAAGCGCAATAGTGCATAGCCGTTCTGGTGCGTTACGGGCCCCATAACCCAATGACAAATAGAGTTTTTTTGGCAGGTTTCGACAAGTGGCAGGCTAATAATTTCTGCATTTATTGACCGTACAAAGCTTACAGCGAGTTCGCGTTTGAAAGGTACAAATGCCTCCGCGATATAACCATGTATTTCTCCTGGAATGTTGCTGAGGTCTTTTTTATTTTTTATGACGAAAGTGCCGTAACCATCATACCCAAACCGTCTCTTCTTGAGCACGAAAGGAAAGCCAAACTCATTTGCCGCTGTCTGCGCATCAATATGATTTGAAACAGAAATAAATTCTGCTGTGGGCACATTTAATTTTTGTAAAAGCATTTTTTGCGAAAGGCGGTCCTGCAGTAACCCTAAAAGTTCGGGTTGAGGATAAATTTTTCCCGCGTTTTTTAGTACCGTGGGTTCGAAAAACTCGCTTTCAACAGTAGCAACGTCGACGTGCTTAAAAAGCTTTTTTAAATCAGCAGTTTTATTTGGGTCACCCTTGATCCAAAACGACGTTACCTGCGCCGCCGGATCACTTTCATTTGCTGAAAGCACCCACGGTTCTATGCCCATGGAGTGCGCGTCCAGAGCTATCATACGTGCGAGCTGGCCGCCGCCGAGAATTCCAATGGATTTTGGAGCTTTTGGATATCGCACTCTTCATTCTTTGGCACCAAAAGTTGTAAAAATCAAATTATAAGTGGTAGAACGATTTTATGATTGAAGCTGTGGGCCTCCGTCGCCCCATTTTTGCAAAAAAAGTGAACTTTCCGGTGTGTCTGGCGCCGATGGTGGGGCTTTCGCACGTGAGCTTTCGGCGCTTGGCGCGTAGTTATTTACCGGCTGGAGCGGTGACTATTTGGCCAACGGAAATGTTATCCACTTTTAAATTACCGCAAGAAAAAGTAGGTTCGACTCCAGAGACCCGTCGTGATCCTGGAGAGGGGCTACTAGTCCCGCAAATTTTAGGAAATGAGCCTAAACCTATCTCTGATTCCGTTAAGGTTTTAGAAGATTGGGGCGCTGACGGAATTGATATCAATATGGGTTGTCCCGTGAACAAAGCCTTGAAGCATAATTATGGTGTTGCGTTGATGGGTGACGCGGGTTACGCGGCTGATGTTGTGCGCGCGACGGTGGCGTCGACGCAAAAACCAGTTTCGGTAAAATTGCGTGCGGGTTTCGATGGCAAAATCGACTTTCTAAAAAGTTTTGTACGTGGTCTAGAGTCTGCGGGTGCGAGTTATTTGACGATTCATCCGCGTACGGCAGAACAAAAGCGCCGCGGTCGTGCCGATTGGTCGCAAATTCGAGAGCTCCGCGAGAGTGTGAGTGTGCCCGTGATTGGTAATGGTGATATTCAGGTTGCTGATGATGTATTTAGAATGCTCTCTGAAACCGGGTGCGACATGGCGATGGCTGGCCGGGCGCTGACGGCAAGGCCATGGATACTCTGGCAAATTGGCGAGCGATTAGGGTTTCCTCCCCCTATTGGACGCGTCGGCCGGGCACCTGTTGGCGAGCGTGAAGAGGCGTTGGAGTACGGCCGTGCTTTGCTCTCAATGTGCGACCATGTGGAATCAGATTTCGGTGGTGAGTTGGGTTTACGCAAACTACGATTTTTTATTCGCACGGGATCGGTATGGCTTGATTTTGGAAATTCTTTGTATGCTCTGGCGATGAAACACAAAACCATTTCTGATGTTCGCTCGGCTATTATTGAGTTTTTTAAAAATGATTTGCGTTTGGTACAGAGAACGGAGTTACGAAACTAAAAAAATCTCAAATGCTGTCCAATGGTGCGCTACTTGCCCTCACAAATTCATCGTGCGATTCGATCGACTTGACGACCTCAAAGAGAGCAGAAGCTTCGGGGTGAATGCGTGCCATTTGTCGTAACCATTGCTTGGTGCGGTTGCGAAGGTAACGACCATCGCCCATGTTTTTGGCGAGAGAAATGAACTTTTGAACAAGAGAAAATATTTCGGACCAAGTAAAGGGCGGGCGATTTTCGCAGATTTGCCAAGCTAGGTCGGGGCGAATAAAAGCGCCGCGACCGATCATGACGTCAGCGATTCCACAAGTTTCATAGCAGCGCAAATAATCTTCGCGTGTCCAAATTTCACCGTTGGCAACAAGAGGAACGCGAACCGCAAGATTAATTTTTGCAAGCCAGTTCCAATGAGCGGGAGGAAGATACCCATCTTGGCGTGTACGTGCGTGAATGGTTAACCGATCGCAGCGCGCAGTCTCCGCGGCTTGCGCAATTTCGACGGCCCATTCGGGGTGAGAAAATCCCAAGCGCATTTTGACCGTAACGGGGATGTGAGGAGGCACGGCCGCCCGAACGGCGCTGGTAATATCGAAAACACGATGGGGATTCTTTAATATTGCCGCGCCACCATCATGATTATTTACTGTACGGGCAGGGCAACCGAAATTTAAATCAATGCCAGGGGCACCGAGGGCTGCGGCCCGAGCCGCGTTGACCGCCATCATTTCGGGATTGCCGCCAAGAAGTTGTAAGAATACTGGAACACCCGAGAGAGTTTTTCCTTCGCTATGAAGCTCGGGGCAGAATTTATAGAAAATGGAATCAGGAACTATTTGGTTGGTGACCCGTACAAATTCCGTCGTACATTGATTGTAGCCGCCCACTTCTGTAAAAAGTTGGCGAATCAAAAAATCAGTGACGCCTTCCATAGGCGCTAAAAAAATTTTCATTTTACCGATCACTCACCACCGAGTTTGCAGATGAGTTTGAATTCCTCTTTGGTTACCGGTTGAATTGATAAACGTGTGCCAGGTTTCAAGAGGGCCATTTTTCTGAGTTTGGGTTGAGCGCGGATATCAGACAAAGGAACTTCTTTGCCGAATTTTTTAACAAATTGGACCTCGACACACTCCCAAATTGGTTTTTCTTTAGTTGCCTTAGGTTCGAAATATTCTGACTTTTTGTCAAGAGCGGAGGGGTCGGCAACAGCTCCGCTCGAGATTATGCCAATACCCATAGCAGCCGGTACGTCACAGCTCGAGTGGTAGAATAGGAACTGGTCATCCACACTCATTTCGTTTTTCATAAAGTTGCGTGCTTGGTAGTTGCGGACACACTCCCAGAGCGTTTTTTTGTCGCGGGCGAAGTCATCAATGGAATAAGTTGTCGGTTCGGATTTCATTAACCAATATTTCATACAAGTAAAACATAGCATTGACGCCTGCAATCATCAAGAGAGAGATGGGTTGCCTGTGAGTTGAAAGATTTCCATACTATGTGCTTTGTAGGGGAGATGCCTATGGCAGATTTTCGTATTGAAAAAGACAGTATGGGTGAAATCAAAGTCGAAAGCGACAAGCTCTGGGGAGCTCAAACCCAACGTTCCATTGAAAACTTTAAAATCGGTGGTGATCGCTTCCCTCGAGAAATGATTAAGGCGCTTGGCATACTCAAAAAATGTGCGGCAAAAACAAATCGTGATCTGGGTTTACTTCCGGAAGATAAAGCCAAATTTATTATGCAAGCTGCGGATGAAGTGATTGCCGGAAAACTTGACGAGTTTTTTCCGCTCGTGGTTTGGCAAACGGGTAGTGGTACCCAAACTAATATGAACACCAACGAAGTCATTGCCAATCGGGCTCTTCAGCTCAAAGGTGGAAAACTTAGCGAAAAAGATATTCATCCCAATGATGATGTTAATAAAGCACAATCGTCTAACGATACCTTTCCAACAGCAATGCATATTGCGGCCGCGGAGAGGGTTACAAACCGTTTAATTCCAGTATTGAATTCATTGCAAAAAGAATTTGAAAAGAAACAAAACGAATTTAAGGACATTATTAAAATTGGCAGGACCCACCTAATGGACGCAACCCCTTTAACTCTGGGGCAGGAATTTTCAGGCTATGTGACCCAGTTGTCAAACGGTCAAGAGCGCCTTAAAGCAAGTCTACCGCACGTTTTTGAGCTAGCGATTGGTGGAACCGCGGTCGGAACGGGATTAAATACTCATCCTGAGTTTGCTCAAAGAGTTTCAAAAGAAATTGCTAAAGAGACGGGGCTACCGTTTGTTTCGGGAAAAAATAAATTTGAAGGATTGGCCGCACATGATGCCTTGGTACAGCTGAGTGGTGCCATGCGCACGGTTGCCTGCAGTCTGATGAAGATTGCTAACGACATTCGGTGGATGGGGTCAGGTCCCCGTTGTGGAATTGGTGAGTTACTGCTTCCGGCTAACGAGCCGGGAAGTTCGATCATGCCAGGAAAAGTAAATCCCACACAATGTGAGGCGCTTACGATGGTGTGTTGTCAGGTGATTGGTAATGACACTGCGGTAACGGCTGGCGGCATGTCTGGAAATTTTGAGCTCAATGTTTACAAACCCGTAATTATTTTTAACGTACTCAATTCAATTCGCTTACTTGCCGATGCCTGCGATAGCTTTCGTGAGAACTGTGTTGAGGGTATTAAGCCTAATCAAGAACGTATTCAAAAACTAATGAACGAATCCCTGATGTTAGTGACAGCACTTAATCCTGTGATTGGCTATGACAACGCCGCTAAAATCGCCAAGTATGCACATGAAAGGAATATGACGCTCAAGGCGGCCGCTAAGGAACTAAATCTTCTAGATGAGAAAAAATTCGATGAGGCTGTTCGTCCTGAAAAAATGATTGGCCCGAATGATAGAATCGGTAGTGGAGGTTAATGGAGCTCGATCGTAATTTGGTTCACTGGTATTTTAATGACGACGTAGTTCCTTATGTCTTTATTCGGAAGGAAAATCGCATTAACAGGCCGGGAACGCTTCACAAGTCGACATGGTTTCATAAAGAGCCGATGTATATCGATGCTTTGAAAATGAAAAATGTCGATTTTGCCAATGAGATTTTAAATATGGAGTCTAAGGCCTTTGCCGCCACCAATATGCCGATGCCGCGTTGGGTTTTTTATGATTGCGCGATTGTTCCTGGGTTTGTCGCTGGTTTTGCGATGAAACGAAAGTCGGTACCGGCAAAGGTTCTCGAAGCCATTAAGCCAATTGGAAATTCAGAGTGGTTACCCATTTCGCTTTTTATTATTATTCCAAGTAGTAACCCTGGAGAATGGGTGGCACATAATCTCTGTTCTTTTAATTCTCTGGTTGAAAAGCCACATCAGTTTTCTTCGTTGGGATTTCTCTCAAAGGCCTTTGCCCTTTGGTATGCAAACATTGCGATTCAAGTGGGTATGACACAATGGACGTCTCCCGCTCTAAAACTTCATTGCAACTATGGAAAGTTTGAAATCCTTACGGCTTACACACCAATTCACTCGTATGCGACGACTTTAACATATCGTTTGATTGTCGATCCAAAATTCTGGGGGAATTTCTTTAAAGAAAATTTAGATGAGCGCAGTTATGCTGAAGATTTAGTGGCAAGTCCTTATAGAGTGGACCCTGCGAAAGAACAAAGTCTTATTGATTTTCAGTCTGTTTTAGAAAGAGAAGAGCGGAATTATTATCTCAATGCTATCGAGATTTTAAATAAGCCCTTGGGTTCTCCGTATCAAATTTATCAAGAAAAATAAATGGAGAGGATATATGTTAAGGATTATTTTTGCGATGACCTTGTTTGCGCCCGTTGTTGGCTCTGCCGAAGTAAACCGCCAAATTTCTGTATTGGGGAATTGCGTAAAGAAAGTTTTTCCTAATCGGGGGATAATTACTATTGTCCCGACCTCTATTGATAAGACGTCAAAAGGCGCAATAGAAAAAGTCAGCAAACAATATGAGTCTCTACGTCAGCAAATTAAAGGTCTCGGTCTTCCGAATGTCGAAATGCAAACGACCGAGTATTCGGTTCGTGAAGAAATTGAATATGATCGAAAGACTGAGAAAAATGTTAAAAAAGGCTTTCGCGCGCGGTTTGGCTTATCCGTTTCAACTTCTGATTTGTCTCGGGTGGGAGACATAATGAACATGGCTGTAAAATTAAATATTGAAGAGGTCGGTGATTTTCGTACCTATTTGTCTTCGGAACTTGCTAAGTCTTCTCACGAAGCTTGCCTCCAAGAGGCGATCAAGAATGCACGAGAAAAAGCTAATAAAATGATGGCGGCTACTGATGCTAAGTCCGGAAAAATCATTTCCATCGATGAGAATCCGCGTCGGGGTGAAAATCTTTATGATCCACCTCGGGCCATGATGGATATGGCAGAAGAGAAAAAAACCATGTTTTTAGGGGTGGAAGCAAAGCCTGAAGATGTATCTGTCAATGTCTCAGTGGTTTTTGGAATTGAATAAATAATTCTGACTAAGTCAGAGAATCCAGCTGCGCTTTCAAAGTCTTAATGAGGTCCGCCATTCGCCTTTCTTCATCGGCTTTTACTTCGCTAATGCGTGCAGCGATTTTTTCAGTATGTTCCCACTCTGAAATAGCTTCCTTGATATTCTCAATTGTGAGAGACAATTTTGAGCGTTCATCCGTGATTTTTTTCATCTCAGCATTGTTTATAAGATTCCCCCGATTGACAAGGGTAAATTTCCACTCTAGAACAAATAGTTATGGCTGAAGAAATAATCTATACAATGAAGGGTGTGAGTAAAGTCTATCCACCCAATCAATACGTTCTCAAAGATATTTACCTCTCTTACTTTTACGGTGCGAAGATCGGCGTTCTCGGATTAAATGGTGCTGGAAAATCTTCACTGCTAAAAATTATGGCGGGGGTGGACAAAGAATTTTTAGGAGAAGCCTTTCCTGCACGAAACTTTAAAGTCGGTTACCTCGAGCAAGAACCAAACCTTGATGAAACCAAAACCGTTAAAGAAAATATTTTAGAGGGGCTTGGCGATCTTAAAAATTGGTTAACAGAATTCAATCAGATCTCTGAAAAACTTGGGAATCCTGATCTTGATCCTGATCAGATGGAAAAATTAATTAATCGTCAAGGTGAAGTGCAAGAAAAAATTGAAAGTGTCAACGGTTGGGAGGTAGACCAGACTATTGAAATGGCTGGTGAAGCCCTCCGTTGCCCTCCGGGCGATACACCTGTGAAAAACCTCTCAGGAGGAGAAAAGCGTCGTGTAGCTCTTTGCCGTTTATTGATTTCTAAACCTGATATTCTTTTGTTGGACGAACCTACGAACCATTTGGATGCGGAATCGGTAGCTTGGCTAGAGCACTATCTTCATGATTTTCCAGGCACGGTTATCGCGGTCACGCACGACCGTTATTTCTTGGATAATGTTGCTGGATGGATTCTGGAATTAGATCGTGGTGAAGGAATTCCCTGGAAAGGAAATTATTCGTCTTGGCTTGAGCAAAAAGAAAAAAGACTGGCGGCGGAGCAAAAAGGTGAGGATAAGCGCATGAGAACTCTCAATAGGGAGTTAGAATGGGTTCGGCAGTCGCCGCGGGCCCGCCAGGCAAAATCAAAAGCGCGGCTTTCTGCATACGAGAATATGCTGAAGGCGCCGACCATGGACAAGCTCAAAGATTTACAGATTTTTATCCCGCCAGGCCCGCGTTTGGGGGATGTTGTTATTGAAGCAAAAAATGTGAGCAAAACTTATGATGATAAGGTGCTTGTCGATAATCTTAACTTCACGATTCCAAAGGGTGCTATCGTCGGTGTTATTGGCCCGAATGGCGCTGGTAAGACAACTCTTTTCCGCATGATTGTGGGTAAAGAAAAACCGGATGAAGGCACACTCACGCTCGGCAATACCGTGAAAATCTCCTATATTGATCAAATTCGTGAAGCATTAAATCCCAATAAGACGGTTCTTCAGGAAATCGCTGGTGACAGTGAAAATATTATGGTGGGTAACTTGGAAATGAATGGACGCGCCTATCTTTCGCGTTTTAATTTTACTGGCAGCACTCAAGACAAGAAAATTTCGACTCTCTCTGGGGGAGAACGCAATCGCTTCTATCTTGCTAAGATGCTACGCGATGGCGGAAACTTACTTCTTCTTGACGAGCCAACTAACGATTTGGACGTCAATACTATGCGTTCTCTTGAAGAAGCGCTTCTGGAGTTTGGTGGTAATGTCGTTTGTATTAGCCACGATCGCTGGTTTTTGGATCGTATTTGTACGCATATTCTTGCTTTTGAAGGCGATAGCCAAGTTAATTTTTTCATCGGTAATTATACCGAATACGAAACCGACCTCAAAAAACGCTTAGGGGTTGAGACCCTTCAGCCCAAGCGCATTAAGTACCGCAGGATCCAATAAGATCTTTGTAACTCGTGTGGATGAGAATGAATTGCTGACTCTTTTCTCGAATGAGATTTTCGGGTTGATTCACAAGAGTATCGGGGTGGTAGCTCTTTGCGAGACGACGAAACGCTTTTTTTATGTCGGCATCAGAAGAGAATTCGCTTAATTCCTCAGCTCCAAAGTCTGTCAAAACCTTGAAGGCTCTAGTTTGCGCCTCTGTCCAGTTTCGTTTTACAGGTGGGATTTCAGCAGTTTCAGAGGGGACTTCATCGGTGATGTATTTGGCGTATTCGTTTTTGTAGAGGGAAAACCAAGTTTCTCGGGAGGAGAAATGACTCATTCGATTAGAAATATCTGTCTTTTCCAATAGGAGATCTTCTAAGGGAGTCGGTGCCACTGGGGCAATCGGGCTAGTTTTCAGAGTGAAATTTGGCCATTTTCCCTCTGAAAAACTGCCATTTTTCGTCATTTTCTCTCTGAGAATCTCATGGAAACTCTTGTTGGTGCCCATGAAGATTTATCGGTATCTCGAAAAAAAATATAAAATGTGAAAATAATTTTGGACTTTTGAGTCGAGTTATATATGATAGTCATTAAGAGTTTAGTCTAGAATAGATTAAAAATATAAACAGGGTAACCTATATATGGGCGATACCCAATAACGGAGGAATCTCAATGGCGACAAAAACAAAAGCTAAAAAGAAAACCGCTACAAAAAGAAAACCAAATGCGGCTTTCATGAAACCGCTAAAACCAAGCTCGGCATTAGCTGAACTCGTGGGTTCAACACCACTTCCACGCACTCAAGTTGTTAAAAAACTTTGGGCGTATATTAAAAAACACAATCTTCAAGATAAAAAGAACAAGAGAAACATCAACCCTGACACAAAAATGTCGGGTGTTTTCGGAAAGAAAACTTTCTCTATGTTCGAAATGAACAAAATTGTTGCTAAACACTTGTCATAATAAATTATTGACACTTATTTGGTATTTAAGAAAACCCGCTTTTCATAGCGGGTTTTCTGTTTTATAAGGGTGCCCATGACCGTCAAAACCGCCAATGACATTCGTGAAATGGAAAAAACCTGTCGGCTTGCCGCCGAGACCTTGGCCTATGCCAAGAAACACGTGAAGGCAGGAATCACGACTAATGAACTCGATAAAATTGTTCACGATTTTATTTTGTCACACGATGCGGTTCCCTCTCCTTTAAATTATCATGGCTATCCCAAGTCGATTTGTACTTCGCTTAATGAGGTGGTTTGTCACGGGGTTCCTGATAACACCGTGCTTAGAGAAGGCGATATTATTAATGTGGATGTCACGGTCTATAAGCATGGCTTTCATGGTGATACCTCTGCGACTATTTTTGTGGGAGAGGTAAGCGAGCGTGCTAAGAAAATTACGGACGCCGCTTTCAATGCCATGCATAAGGGCATCGACCAGGTCCGCCCGGGAGGGATGACGGAAGATATTGGCTTTGCCATTAATAAATATGCAACGAGTAAAGGATTTCATGTTGTAAAACAGATTGGCGGCCATGGTATTGGACGTGCCTTTCACGAAGAGCCCTTCGTTCCTTCTTTTGGGAAAAAAGGGCGAGGCAAGCCTTTAAAGATGTGGGGCACGATCACGGTCGAGCCGATGATCAATGAAACGAGCGCCGAAATTATCGAAATGCCCATTCCTGGATCAACTCACCACTGGTACAAGACCGGCGATGGAACCCTATCCGCGCAGTTTGAACATACAGTACTTATTACCGATACTGGGCACCAAATTTTGACTTTGCTCGATTAAGCGTGTTTAGATCGTAATTCAATGAACAAAGCCAAAGGAAATTCCATGCAGAAGCAAGAAGTGTCTAAAGGAAAAGGTAAGGAAAAAGCAACAAAGCCAGTTGCCACCACATCGACGAAAAATGATTACCGCGTTTGTGAAGCGGCGATGAAGGATCCAAAAGTTTTTAAAGAGCTGGCGCGCTGGGGGCGTGAAGCAATTCGTATTGCCGAAACAGAAATGCCGGGCTTGATGGCGCTACGTGAAGAGTATGGTCAAACAAAACCACTCAAAGGCGCACGCATTGCTGGTTGTTTACATATGACGGTGCAAACGGCGGTTCTTATCGAGACGTTAAAAGTTTTGGGAGCAGAAGTTCGCTGGTCATCTTGCAATATCTTTTCAACTCAAGACAACGCTGCAGTTGCGATTGCCGACGCGGGAATTCCAGTCTTTGCGTGGAAAGGGGAGACTGAAGAGGAATTCAACTGGTGTATCGAACAAACAATCACTGGCTGGGGGCCAAAGGGGTACAATCTTATCCTTGATGATGGTGGTGATTTAACGAACATGATGCACGAACCTCGATTCGCTAAAGAAATGAAAAATATTATTGGTTTGTCAGAAGAAACTACCACCGGTGTTCACAACTTAGAAAAACTTGCTAAAGAGGGAAAATTAAAAGTTCCAGCTATTAACATTAATGACTCAGTCACAAAATCAAAATTTGACAACCTTTACGGCTGTCGTGAATCCCTTGCAGATGGCATTAAGCGCGCTACCGACGTAATGATCGCTGGTAAAGTTGTAGTCGTTGCTGGTTTTGGTGATGTGGGTAAAGGTTGCGCGCACTCGATGAAATCTTACGGTGCGCGTGTGTTGATCACAGAAATCGATCCAATCTGTGCTCTGCAGGCGGCGATGGAGGGTTACCAGGTTGTGACCATGGAGCAAGCAGTGAAGGAAGCCGATATTTTTGTTACCGCGACTGGCTGCTGTGACATCATCACCGAGAAACATTTCAAAGCGATGAAATCGGGTGCGATCGTCTGTAACATTGGTCACTTTGATGTTGAGATCGATATGGCGTGGATGAACAAAAATACCAAAATCCGCGAGGTAAAACCTCAAGTAGATATTCATACTTTCACCGACGGCAAAGAAGTTATCGTTCTTGCCAAAGGCCGTCTTGTGAATTTAGGTTGCGCGAATGGCCACCCAAGTTTTGTAATGAGTAACTCATTCACTAACCAAGTTATGGCGCAGATTGAACTTTTTACCAACACCAAAAAATACAAAGACGTAAAAGTTTATCGTTTACCAAAAGAACTTGATGAAAAAGTTGCGAGTTTGCATCTTGCTAAAATCGGTGTGAACTTAACTACACTTTCAGATAAACAGTCTAAGTATCTAGGTATGGATAAGAAAGGTCCGTTTAAACCGGATCACTACCGATACTAAGGTGCCTGAGACTTTTTCCAGTCCATAGCGCGTTAAATATCGAGAAGGACGAGTTCAACTCGTTCTTTTTAATTGGTTGAACCTATTACAAAAATGCCGCCAATTGTTCGACCGATAACAATTCCCGCCCCTCTTTTCTCGTGTAAAATCAAAGCCATAACCGTAAAAATGGCATGGAGTCTGCAAACAGTACCGCATGATCAAAAGTAACTTTATCTTGGGCGTCTTCGCCGCCTTTTCTTTGGCCCTAGGGACCGCGCAAGGATCAGTCTCTTGCGAATACCTATTCAAACGCGAGTCAAAGTCAGTTCAGTACGAAATCGAAGCCGAAAATCAGGGACTAGTTTATGTCACTGATTTTTCAAAAGGTATTTCACGAGATCGGTCGCGGAAACGTTTTGATGATTTAAAAATTCCAGAAAATTACAACGTTGTTTGGTTTTCACCCAATAAAAATACGCACATCCAAGCGTTGGCTTTTGATAGCAATGGTAAAAAACAATATTTCTACCATCCAGCCTGGAAGGCTATTCGAGACAAAATCAAATATAGCAAATTAAAGTCTTTTGGCGAGGCGCTGCCTTATGTGCGTCGTCAGGTTCGCAAAGAAATTTCGTTTCCGGGGTTTACACGAACTCGCGCGCTGGCCGCAATCACGATGCTTCTTGATCAAACTGGAATTCGTATTGGCGACGAACAAACGGCACAAGAAAATGAAACCTACGGTTTGACGACACTAGAGCGTAAGCATCTGAAAAAGTATGATGGTACGTATTACTTGGTTTTCAAGGGTAAGGGTCAGGGGCCGAGCAAAGACAAAACCAAAGATAAGCAGAGAGAGGATAAAATCCACAAAATCCCAATTAAAGATGAACGCATTATTTCTTATTTGCAAGAAAGTTTGCGGCAACCCGGGGACCATCTATTTAAATACGTCGACGAAGATGGAAACATGCGGTTTGTTGTGAGCTCTTCTGTGAATGAATATTTAAAGAATCTCTCTGGACTTGATATCTCGGCAAAAGACTTTAGAACTTGGATTGGCACTGTAACCGCTGCAAGGTTTTTATATGAAGCTGAAAATAGAAATGACGAGAAAATAGAAAGAAAAGCGGCAAAGGAAGCAGCCGATAAACTCGGAAATACGCCGAAGGTGGCTAGGGAAAGCTACATACATCCGCAGATTTTTGTCGCTTTTGCTGAAGGAAAGTTGTTTAATAAGGCTTTCCGTGATGCTGAAGGTGATACTGAGGCTGCAGTACTTCAGATCCTTTCGGAAGTTGGGGATGAGAGTGAAAAATAGTTTGAAAAGCCTAGCAATTTTATTTTTTATAGGAGTCACTGGCTGTGGTGACGCTGCCAACATGTCTAATACTGGTCCCGCCGAGCTCGGTACTGCCGCAAATAAAATAAAACTTTGTCAGGATATTGCGGACGAACAGACTGCGCTTGATATTACCCATTACTCAGAAAGTGCGATTAACCGTAAGAGTAGATTTCCCTGTACGAACTCAACGGATATTTGGACACCGAAAAAACACGTTTCAATGAAAGAAGTGGGTTTTCGTTTCGTAAATTTTAGAGTTCGAAATTACAAGCTGAACGCTGATCAGCAGCGCCTTGAAATTATTTTTGTTTATCAGGATAATTACAATACGAGCAAAACCCTCTCCTACTCTTGTGAAATGAACGACAAGATGAAGGAGTGGGTTGCTAAAGAAGCTTCGCCGGAGTGTTAGAACGGTTTAATGTCGATGTCGACAACCTGAGACTCGTTAGTAAACTCGAATTTAGCCTTATCGTAACTCGGAGCACCCATAATTGTTGGTCTCGCTCCATTTGAAAACCCGAATGGCTCCAGAGGAAAGCCGAGGCGCTTATCCATCTTTCCATTGTTATTTACGTCCTGATATGAAGCGATTGCATATGTTCCAAATTTAACATTAGGAACTTTTGTTACGATATCGAGTGACGAAACTTCTACGACTCCTCCATAAGAGGCACTATTTTCTCCTGGCCACTCTTCGCCGGGGGCATACATTGCCCAGCGGATAACGCCTTTTGCTTGCGTCATACTTTTAAAACGCAATGTCATGGTCTCTGCAAATGAGTTTTGTGCAAAAATTAAAACTATCACCATAAAAATTTTTTTCATACTCGACCTCCTAATCTTGTTATAAATTTCGATCGATTTTTATATTTGGTCAACGTAAATGATGTCGGAGCAGTCTGACTACTGAAGAAAACTTACGCTATCCGTGCCATGCTTTAGGTTGCAAAAATGTTTGTATTCCGATGTTCCCAAGCGTTGAACCAATGCCGGACTGTTTTCTTCCACTCCATGGTAAATAGGGGCGAACACGGTCGCAGCAATTCCAATAAACACTTCCAGAGTTTAGATCTCGCATGATTTTTTCGGCGCGCTTTTTGTTTTTCGTATAGACGGCGCTCGTGAGCCCATATTCTGTGTCGTTCATGAGTTGAATGGCTTCATCATCGTTTTTTACTTTCATGATGCCAATGACGGGACCAAAACTTTCTTCGCGCATAATCTTCATTTGATTGGTGACATTTAATAAGACGGTCGGCTGAAAATAATTTCCCTCACCGCTTAAACGGCTACCGCCAATAGAGATAGTTGCACCTTTTTTTGTGGCATCGGTGATTTGATCCTCTAATATCGTGATCTGTTGTTTTCTTGTCAGAGGGCCGATATAAGTTTCGTCACTTGTGGGGTCACCCACTTTAAAAGTTTTCACAAAATCTACAAACTCTTTCACAAATTTATCATAGATTTTTTGATGGACATAAATTCTTTCCACGCTACAACAACTTTGTCCTGTGTTGTACATTGCGCCATCGGCGGTCGCCTGTGCCGAGTTTTTTGGATCTACGTCTTCACAAATATAAACAGGATCTTTTCCGCCAAGCTCAAGCTGTACTTTCATGAGTTGTTTAGCCGCCGCTTGTGCGATAACAAGTCCCGTCGGGTAAGAGCCTGTAAAGAAAACTCCATTTAAGGGGAGATTAAGTAAGTCTGCTCCAACTTCTCTTCCGCCCATCACTGGAACAAAAATATCTTTAGGAATTCCTGATTCAATCAGTAAATTTGAAATTTCCATTCCGGTGAGAGTTGAAAATTCGCTTGGTTTATAAAGCACGGCATTGCCGGTCATAAGTGCCGGAATAAAAACATTGGTCCCCACAAAATAGGGATAGTTCCACGCCGAAATGTTCGCAACAACACCCAACGGTTCCCAAGTCAATTTTTCGTGTTTGCTGATTCTTGTTTCCTTAAGTACACCTTTAGTGTTTTTTAAAAAGAAATCAAGACGAGGAATCGTGCCGTTAATTTCATTTCGCGACTGAGAAATAGGTTTGCCCACTTCGGCAGTAAGTGTTTGTGCTAGTCTTTCTCTATTTTTTATAAGTAATTTTTTGAATTTTTCTACCGCCTTCTTTTTCTTTTCAAACGGAACCTGCGCCCATTTTTTTTGAGCATTGCCTGCACCCTCGAACTTTCTTTGGATCGATTCTTTAGAGTCTCGTGGGATCGAGCGGATCAATTCATTCGTAGCTGGGTTAAAAATTTCAATATTTTTTGCGTTTTCTTGTCTCATTTAAGAAATCCTTTAACAGGGGTTTTGAGTCTAAAAAGTTTTTATAACGTTTATCGTGAAATTCTGGATGCCATTGAACGGCGTAGACCCATGACTTGCCGGTATGGCGAATGGCTTCAATGATTCCATCTGTCGTTGATGTCGCCTCAACGGCAAGGTTTTTACCCAGCTTTTTGATGCCTTGGTGGTGAATGGAATTCACAGTGGCATTTTTTTTATTTTTATAAAGCTTCGCAAGCAAACTTTTGGGTTCAATGTTGACGTCGTGATGATTAGCATCGTAAATATTCCAGTTGCGGTGAACGAGAGTATCGGGGACTTGTTCATTGATGTCCTGATAGAGTGTCCCTCCAAAGGCGACGTTAATGACTTGAAGGCCGCGACATATACCCAGTACGGGTTTGTTTTTTTTCATACATTCTTTGAGAAGAGAAATTTCATATTTGTCTCTAATAAGGTCACCCTTCCATTCAAGCTTCATGGGTTCTTCCCCATAAGACATTGGGCAAACGTCTGATCCCGCCTGTAAAAGTAGGCCGTCAAATTTTTCAACAAGATTTGCGATGGAAAAATTTTTACTCTTTTGTGGAATTAGAAAAGGGAGCGCTCCTTGCGACATCAACCAATGCGCCATGGAGTTTTCAAAATAAAGTAAAGTTTTTCCCTTAAAGATTGGTCGTTGAGGATCGGCGTGAAAAAAACAAGCAGAAAGGCCAATCGTTAAAGTCTTATTCATCCAATCGCAGCCTTAAAGATTTTTTCAAAATCTTTTTTAGAGACGGGTTTAGGGTTTGATGGGTGACAAACGTCGTCGACTGCAATGTCTACAAGTTTACTCAAGTGTTCCTTTTTTACGCCGACATCTTTTAGATGTTTGGGAATTCCAATTTTCTCTTTTAAGTTTTCGAGCCACTTCACGAATGCAGTTGGTGTTGTCGATTTTAGTCCTACCGCCATTGCCATTGCTTTAAAGCGATCATTCATGCCAGTGGAATTAAACTTCATACAGTAGGGGATTAAAATTCCATTTGCGAGGCCATGGTGCATGTCAACCACAGTCGAGAGTGCGTGCGCACAAGAGTGAGTCACTCCAAGTCCTTTTTGAAAGGCGACTGCCCCCATCATGGCAGCGTTCAACATCTGTCTGCGGCTTTCGATATGATCTTTGGTTTTCTTATTTCCTTTTTTGGCAAAATCCACACATTTTGGAAGATGAACTGCCAGGCGCCTTATGCCTTCGAGGGCAATTCCATCGCAAAGTGGTTGCTCTCCTTTGGCAAGGTATGCTTCCACCAAATGCGTGAGTGCATCCATGCCGGTTGTGGCGGTGATGTTAGCGGGAAGGTCTGTTGTAAATTCGGGATCCAGGAATACAGCCTTTGCCATCAGTGATGGCGCAAAAATAATTTTTTTTCTTTTGGTATCATCATCAGAAACAACAGAACTTCTTCCAGCTTCACTTCCTGTGCCGGCAGTTGTAGGCACAGATATTGTGAAGGGAATTTCTTTAGTAATGGGTTTACCGCTGGGAGTATCTTCATAATCGAAAAGATCGCCAGGGTGATTAATCATAACGGCAATCGCTTTGGCGACATCGATAGCAGCCCCACCGCCAAATGCGATTATACTATCACAGCTATATTTTTTGAAAGCGTTAACGCCACCAGTAACTTGGCTCTTCGTTGGATTTCCAAAAATATCAAAATAAGTATCGTTTATTATGCCGGCATCGGAAATAATTTTTCGCATTTCCGTGCAAATCGGGAGCGCAGAAATTACGCGATCTGTAACAATCAGGGGATGAGATTTTCCCGCCTCTTTTAAAACATCTGGAATTTTAAAGCGGGCTCCCGCACCAGAATAAATTGTGGTTGGATAGTTGTAACGATCGATTTGAGCAGGCATATTGGGCTCCTTTTCGAATATCTATTTTTTGCGTTTTTTAGAGATGATTCAACTATTTCATCTGAAATACATAACGCGCCATGGACTGGAAAAAGTCTCAGGCACTTATAGTGAGGCTATCAATTAGAGCTTTCAAGCCCCCAGCCTCAAATATCTTTTTGGCTTTTTGACCGGGATTTAACTGCTCTTTGAGTCGGTCGAAGATTGGCTTCAAAAAAACCTCCTCGCCTAGACCGCGTTTCATTAGGGCATTGTAGGAATGCGATATGACATTTAGCAGAAAGCCTGGTTTAGGTTGTTTTGCGGCTAGTCCAAACTTTACGGCCTCGTTGTGATAGTCATTTAAGATGCGCCAGGACTCGCTACCAAGTTCAGAATCTATCAATCCTTGAATCTCATCTGCCGCTTCAATTAGGCCGAGTACCAGGGCACTAACGACCATGTGATCTTTCCAAGGCTGTTGGCAGGCGGGACGAATTTCAACGGTCGAATGTGCGGCGCGCGCGCGGGCGCTATTCCAAAAATAATGGTCGTGCATTAGGAATGATTCTAGATCGGCACCGAGATAACCAAGAACATCGATCAAGGGGCGATTTACCGCCACATACTCTCCATTTTTTCTCAGCATGAGGCATGTTTTTTCGGCTAAGCGGGTGACAAAATCGGGAACGTCGCTATAAGGGCGATCGATCATCCCGTGCCGTCGTTCACCAGGGAAAATCGATTTTTTTAAACCTTCGCGATGACAGATATACCCTTGGTCATTTCCGCAGACGCTAGAATTGGCGCATACGGCTATTACCACAGGAGCCATAAGAATCCCGAAATTGGTGAGTTTAATAATTTCGCTACGGGTAATATCGACTTGTGCTTGGTCGCTTGAGGTAATGCAGAAGTAGAGCCAGTCTTTGCCAATCACGTCTAATAAAATTTGATAACGTTGTTTTGGTGACATGAGTGTGGCAATAGCCGGAGTTTTGGGCTGAATTCCGTAACCTAACACTTTTAACTTCAACTCTTTGCAAATATCTAGCACGGGTTTCACGGCGTTTTCGTGACGCTCTTTGAGCTCAAATAAATTTTGGCACGGACCGGTGATTACTTCGATAGTTCCAAGTCCAACTTCGGTTGAGTAGCTGGCCTGTTCACCTTCAAGACCAACAAGCATTTTATTGTTAGGGGCGTTGTCATAAAGTTCTTTAAAATTTCCGGTGGTTCTCAACTTTGGTAAAATATCAAAGGCGTTCGCGGCCTCACCATTTTCTTTTACAATCGTGTACTCGGCCTCTCTGCCAATGGTTCGCGGACCGCGCAATTCTTCTCTAAATTTTGCCACAAATAAATTTGAAATTTGTTGAATAGGGTCGCTCATAATCCCTTTACGATTTTTACGAGATCTCTATGCGTTTTGCAAACCGCGCTCGCTTTGGAGCTAGAACTCCCGCGGTCGATCGCTCCTGTATATAAAATTGATTTCATGCCCATTTTCAGAGGTCCTTCAACGTCGTTGCTCTCGCGGTCGCCGATATGGGCGATCTCCGAGAAATCCACTCCCAAACCCTGCTGCGCAATTTGAAAAACTTTGGCATCGGGCTTTGCCGCTTTTGCCTCGTCAGAAAAGACAAAAACATTAAAATAAGAAATGAGCTGATATTTTTTTAAGATTTCCCTCAGTCCTTTTCCGGGTGTATGGATGGCATCAGAAATGATGGCAAGTTTATAAAGCTTTGAAAGTTCAGCGAGTGCCTCGGCAATGCCTTCGCAAAGCACGGGAGGAAACTCGACTTCCATATATTCAACGGCGTGTACTAATTTACCGAAACCGGGAGTGGGTTTTAATTTTAATTCTTCAAAGACGTAGCCGAGTCTTTCTGCCACTGTCGGTGTAACATGCTTTTGTTTCCAGAAAACATTAAATTTATCGTTAGCGCTCTTAAAAGCCAAACCTATTTTTTCGTTGGTGATATCAGGGTGGTGCTTTTGAACTTCTTCCCTCAGCAAATACAAGCGCTCTTCGACTTTTGAGCGAAGGCCTTTTTTCTTACGTTCGACCTCGTCGGAATCATCGACAACTATTGTATCCCAAAGATCAAATGTCATGGCTTTAATCATAAGCCAGCCTTAGGGTCCACAAAGGAAAGATAATATTTTAGCTCATTAATGCTTTCGTGGATGTCATCGACCGCGCGATGCGCATTTTTCTTTTTATATTCTTTTTTATAGATTTCTTTCATCACGATTTTCCAAGAAGAAACATCGAGCATACGGTAGTGAAGTTTAGAAGCAAAAGCCTTAAAATATTTGTCGATGAAAAGTCTGTCTTGCGCGATGGAGTTGCCGGCAATGATACAGCGTTCGTTGGCAAAGTGTCGATCAAGCAATCGAATAAAATCCTTTTCAACGTCCTCAGGAGCTTTACCATTTGGAACAAGATCAAGGAGTCCAGAGTTTCTATGGTGAGTCTTGTTCCACTCATCCATGTTATCGAGATAAGATTGCGGTTGTTTTATTACGGCATGATAGGTGTCAACGGTGTCGAAATGTAAATTCGTAATTACCGCTGCCGCCTCGATGACAACTTCTTTCGAAACATCGAGGCCCGTCATTTCTAAATCAATCCAGAACAGTCTTTCCATTAGAAACTAAATTCTTTCTAGAATCTCATTACGTAGCCAATATTGGCTAGAATTCCCGAGCCAGTGATTTTTAAATCTCGGTTATCCATTTCTATCTCCTGACCAACAGCCACGGAAGTCGAAGTGTTGCCCCAGATCGCTCCAGATTGGGTTCCCGAAACAGAGGTTACCAGCGATCTTTCTGCTGGAGATCCACGTAAATTTCCTTCGAGTATAAAGCAGTGGGAATCAGTCATGCACATTTCGACTCCGAGACCTGCGAGATAGCCAAAGCTGCTGCCCTCAAATTCCACGGTATAAGTATTTTCTTTTACGGTGCCGTAGAGTTTTCCGTAGCCCACACCAAATTGAAAAAAGAATTTCATAAAGGCATTTTCGAGAGGATAGAGGCGAAAAATTGGATAAAGCATTAAACCTTTGACGCCATATTCATACGGCGCGCCACCTGTCGTACCTCCGGTTGCGGAATGCCAAAAGTAACTTGGTCGAAACATGAGTTCATAGATTGTTCCGGAAAAGCGATAGCCGAAACTCCCAGAAAACTCGTAGGCGCTACCGAGCTGGGGAGTGGAAATGGTATTTGCTGCGTTGTCTCTCTGCTGAATTGAATTGAGATCGTCCTGGCCGGCGGTAATTAACCCAAGGCCGACGCCGATATGCATACTACCACCGCCGCCTCCGCCTCCGCCTCTGGCGAATGCTGAAACAGAGACTCCAAAAACTAATAAAGCTAAAGAAAAAACTCTCATGATGAAACCCCTTTGTAATCCTTCTATTTTTCCTACTATTATTATTAATGACAACTAGCCTTTGGTCAGGAACGCTTAGCGTGTGAGAAAGTAACTTACGGAAATCATCACGGTACTGGCATCATTTGGAAGTTTTGCCATTAAGCCAACAGCATCGCGGAAGTTGTGTTTGATATAATCAAAGTTCGCATTAAGCGAGGCGATCACAGGTATGCTTAGGCCTAGTTTCAGTGCATTCCCTTTTAGCTCTTCGTCGCGGTTTGTGAATTTGAGTTCATCAACAAAGAAATAGCACGACGTTGCCTGGAAGGCGCTAAAGTCTGCGGTTAGAAAGAGGCCCAGCTGTTTTCCATTAGCACTATAAAGTACGCGAGGGTCGGAGGCATATTCCTTTTCCAGCGACGAATAATTTCCGTCGAACCCGAAAGAGAGATTGGAATCAAGTACCCACCCTAATTTGCCCCCAAATGAGGCTCCATTAAGGGATGACTTGGCTCCGGCGGGTTCTTCGAGCATTCCGGCTTTATATGCGATTTGTGGCTCGATCATCATCGTGCTGGTGGCGAAATGGGGGAAGAGAAAAAATAACAATGCGATTAAGATTTGAACCATGCCGCGTTTTCTAGCGGTCCCAAGAGAATTTGTCATTGAAAAACACGCCTTAATTCATTAAGAAATATTTATAAGATAAGGGAGTGTTTATGAAGAATTCGTTGTTGTTAGTGGGAATAATTTTGGTCGCAGGGCTGACTCGTTTAGTACCTCACCCCGCAAATTTTACTCCAATTACAGCAATGGCACTGGCGAGCGGTGCTTATTTCGGTCGAAAATCCCTTGGTGTTTTAGCTCCTGTCGCCGCGCTATTTATTAGTGACCTAATCATCGGTGTTTACCCTGGAATGTTTTTGAACTATTTGACAATGATCTTAATTGCCCTAATTGGTTCTGAGTACTGCCGGAATTTAAGAGTAAAAGAAATTGTTGGCTCAACCGTGCTTGGTTCGGTTCTCTTCTTCAGTATTAGCAATTTTGGTGTTTGGTATTTTAGCAATCTCTATGAGAAAGACTTTTCAGGACTGATCAGTTGCTATATCAATGCGATTCCATTTTTTGGAAATACTTTGGCGGGGGATTTAACTTACTCTACCGTTATATTTTTGGCAGCGCATTTCGCTACTTCACACATGAAAGTAAAAGCTTCTTAAATTCTTCGACGTCTTCCTTTTTAATGCCTATAAACCATTGTCCTTGCGGGTATAAAACTGCAGTAATGCCTTTTTCGCAATGGCTTAAGCATCCCGACTTTGAAACTTTAAGTTTTCCAGATAACTCGGGATCTGATTTAATCCACTCTTTGAGGTCCTTCTGCATCTTTTCGCCATCTTTGGGAAAGCAACAATCGCCTTTTTCTTTTTTGTTAGTACAGATGAACAGGTGTCCCTGAAACTTATCGTCGGTTTTTTCCAAAAAATCTCCCTAAAAAATATCCTTATTCAAATATGGTAACACATATTTGATTCTGGTGACATGTTCGCCCATGCATCCATCGTTTTTGCAGACGTTGGATACCTGGCAATTTGAACCCTTCTTCGTGACATAGTCAAGTTCACCGCGCACAAGAATCCCTTCGACGCTTCCGGTGTTTTCATTAAAAACCGCTGAGCCAGAATTTCCACCATAAGTATCCAGGTTGGCAATGAAGAACGCCTCATGACTAGTGTCGCGCACGTTCGCACCCCCAGCCACTTTTGTTGGTAATCCAGCCGGGTGACCGACAACAAAAAGAGGTTCAGAGTTTTGTATATTGTCTTGAGTACGCAGCGATAGTGGGGCATGTCCCGTTACTTGGCGGTCAAGTGTGACCACGGCGAAGTCAGGCCCGGGCTCCTCTTCTCTTAGTTGCTGGGAATGGGTCACGCTGGCACAGGAATAAACATTTTCATTCGGAACTAATTGCGGATTCTGTCCCGCCGTTGTGATTGCGTATCCGAATACAAATCGGGTGCGTTCACAAGTTTGTGCGCGTATACAATGTCCCGCGGTTATGATGGTTTGTGGCCCCACCAGAAATCCTGAACAAAAAGCTGCGACGTCTTGTTCGTAAAAAGGTTCTTCAGGACAGAGCTGATAAGTTTTTGCGTAGCTGCGGCTTTTTATTTTGGTATTATTACCATCAAGTGGTTCAAGATTCTCTTTATATATAAGGGCAACGGTGGAATTTGAGAGGGTATATTTCATTTGATCAGTGACTTGGTAAAGATCTTGGCGATTGTCGTCTCCGTAAATTACCTCCATTTTAATTTCTTCAAGATCTAGGTCTTTGAACGGGTTTGTATCGCTACTGTTTGTACATCCAGAAGCAATAAAAAGAAAACCAAGAAGTAATAGTAGTGTTATTCTCATGATGCCACTCCTTTGTCGAGCAG
This sequence comes from Proteobacteria bacterium SG_bin7, assembly GCA_002083485.1. GTDB lineage: Bacteria > Bdellovibrionota > Bdellovibrionia > Bdellovibrionales > SG-bin7 > SG-bin7. The sequence continues at coordinate 31,496 of LWDK01000028.1, forward strand.
ACCTAGATCGGGAGTCTTCAGAAATAAGTCGAGTCCAGTTTTCAGGTTTTAGAATCTTGACTCAAATTGATTCGAAAATTCTATAGAATGAATTTTGTAAGGAGGTTCTATGACTCGTATCTATGTGGCCATTTTCACAGCTATTTTTGTTCTTCCGACACAGGCTATGAATAAAAAAATTAAGTTTGATTATCTCTTTCAAATCCAACAGTGTAGTAAAGACGATGACAATATCGATGGCTGTGAAAGTAATATTCCTACTGGCCGACAAACTGCGGAAATCGCTTTGACCGATATTGGTGACGGAAGATCTGTAGGGACTTGGGATACGGTAACGTCGGTTGAGGGCATAAATATGAAAGCTTTTGTGCGTGTCTTTAATTATTCACCCGGCAAAAAAGAAGATGAAATTACCGAGTTCTTTGTTTCTTTTTCTGATGATCATAATTCCCGAGCCGCTTTGGGGTTTACCCAAGTGAATGGTTTGGAGAAATGGAATAACTTATACGGGATTTACGGTCGTCCGTTTAAGTTAAACGGAATTAATATTTATCCAGAGTTTCGCATGATGCCCGTGAACTGGAAACTAATAAATCTTCAAAGGGCCACCTCCATTTGAGGTTGGACCTATATTACCGAGTTTAAAATTGGTGAGGTCTTAGTATGAGACAAAACTGTCTCATACCGAGAATTCCGTTCTAATTTTTAGCAAAAAACCCGACTTTAGGCGATACTAGAAGTAAGGGGAATATCCATGAACGTCGGCAAAAAACTTAGAGACCTAAGTGTCCTTTTAACGCTTGGTTTTGCACTATTTCAATATCAGAATTGTGCACCCGTTCAATCCACAGAATTTATAGATTATGGAAATCCTGGTCGTGTCGGAATCATAGACGATTTCAATCGCAATACGCAGTTGAAATTTGTTGAGAGCGAAGTCGTAGTTCCGTCGAATGTTTCTGATATTCAGGTCGATGGACTCTGCAGTTCGAACCAAGATGGATCGGTGCTTTCTTGGCGTGTGATTAACGAAGCAAACGAAGTGGTTTCTTCTGGGCATTCTACTTGTGACTTAAGTGGATTCCGTGTTTACCTGTCGCAGTTGAATCAACTGCCATGCGGAAAGTCACATTCTCTAAGGGCGCAATTTGGTTTTGATAAAGGCGACGAAGTACCTATTGTGCGAGATTGCCAAAACTAGCGATTTTCCCAATTGGTGTACCTAAAATCTGATCGTCTTTCATGACAATCGATCCGTTGACAATTGTGCAAATCGGCCAGCCCTTTACTTTTCTGCCATGAAATGGTGTCCATCCACATTTGCTTGCAATCCATTCATTAGTGATAACACGTTCAGCCTTCAAATCGATCAGAGTAAGGTCGGCATCAAAGCCCTCACAAATTAGTCCCTTATTTTGTAAACCAAAAAGTCTCGCAGGATTGTAGCTTATAAGAGGTACGAGTTGTTCTAGAGATAGACGATTTTGATTTACATGATCAAGCATGATCGGAAGTAGAGTTTGAACTCCTGTCATACCACTTGGGGAGTTTGGATATTTTTTTTGTTTTTCTTCATGCGAGTGAGGCGCGTGGTCAGAACCAATGACATCGACTACACCGTTTTCCATAGCTTTCCAAAGTCCAAGGAAATGTTCTCGGCTGCGAATGGGGGGATTCATTTGGGCGTAGGTGTTTAAGCTATCATAGCAGTCGGGGGCAAACAGTGTTAGGTGTTGGGGGGTGCATTCAAGACTAATCAAACCGCTTTTTTTGTGATCGGCCAAGAACTGCATTTCATCTTTGCTAGTCACATGAAGGATATGAATCGGGCGGTTGTGTTTTTTTGCGAGAGTGACGGCGCGACGGGTAGCAATGAGGGCTGACTCCGCATCTCTCCACTCAGGATGCAAATGTACGGTCGACGAACCACCAAGAAGTTTTTTTCGCTCTTCAAGTCGGGCGTCATCTTCGGCATGGATAGCCATTCTTCTCTTGCCAGCCTTAATGACTTTCTCAACGTCCGATTCTTCGCGAACCAGAAGCGTGCCTGTTGATAAACCCATAAACATTTTTACACCGACACAGCCGGGGAGCGTTTCTAGCTTTGCGAGTTCATCAATATTTTCGATGGTGGCACCAACATAAAAACCACAATTTATCCAAATGCGATCTCTGGTTAAATCAAGTTTCTTTTTAAACTCTTCTACACTCACTGTTGGCGGTTTTGTATTGGGCATTTCAAAAACTGTTGTGACGCCGCCAAGTGCTGCAGCCTTGGTTCCGCTAAACAAGTCTTCTTTATGTTCTAGTCCAGGTTCGCGAAAATGCACCTGACTGTCGATAACCCCCGGAAGCACAAACAGATTTTTCGCATCAATGATTTGCTTGGCTTGACTAGCAGGAATATCGCCGATCTTCTCAATTTTATTGTGAACAATACCTATATCGAGGTTCTTGGATTGAAAAAAATTGTCGTTTATCGACTTATTTTTTATGAGACATTTACCCGATTTAATGACGAGATCAAAATATTGCGAGGACTGCATATTTCAATAATTTAACATAATGACTTAGGTCTGGTCATGTTTTATTTAACCTAGTCTTTATTTAGATTTAGCTTTTTCCGAAATGTTATTTAGAAGTTATGGAAGCATTTATTAAATTCTTCTTTGCACACATCAACATAATTATTTATGTGTTGGGTTTGATCACGGTCATGTTGATCGGTGTTATGACTTTCTTAAATCTTGGCGGTAATTCCGACGCTAACCCTTCGGTTGATAACAATAAAATTTCTGACCTCGAAAATCTGCTTAAAAAAATGCTAGATTCGGCTCAAACTCGTGCTGTTCCCGTAACTGGTGTTGTTGATACCGAAGAAAAGCCTGCCAAAGAAGCTCCATCTGGAGCACCCCCCCAGCCAGTAGTTGTAAAAGAGGTTGATACCGCCGCTCTCAATGAGGCGAAAGCTGAAGTACAAACGCTTAAGAATGCAGTAAATGAAAAAGAAGACATCATAGCAAAACTAAAATCTTCTCTTGAACTGGCTCAGCAAGATAGTGCGAAAAAATCTACCGCAGCTCCGTCGACTCAAATGCAAGAAAAGATGCGCGAGTTAGAAGCCAAGCTGGCAGAATACGAAATTATTGAAGACGATATTGCAGATTTGACGATGTACAAAGAAGAAAACGCACAGTTAAAAGAGCAAATCAAACAATTGATGAAGGGGGGAGCAGTACCATCGGCACCAGCCTCGGCTTCAACCCCAGCCCCAGCCCCAGCCCCAGCCCCAGCCCCAGAACCAGAACCAGAACCAGAACCAGTTACAGCTCCGGAAGTTGTTCATGCGGTAGAAGCGGTAGCTCCTGGTTCTGCGGCAGCACCGACACCGGCTCCGGTGGAGGCAATCCCAGTTCTTGCTCCTGAACAGGCCCCTACTCCCGCAGCCCAAGCGCAAAACAGCGATGTCGCCACGGATGATTTGCTAGAGCAATTCAAACAAGCTTTAACAGAAAAAACAGCGGCGCCTGCGCCGGTAATACCCGCTCCACAGGCCGTAACGGCAGAACCATCGAGTGAAGATTTAATGTCGGAATTTGAAAATGCACTTTCAGAGCAAAGAAAATCAGAGTCTACGGCCATGCAAATTCAGGGACCCATTCCCACGTTTCCAATCAATGGTGAGGACAGCGGTCAAGAAACTCACGATATTATGGCCGAGTTTGTTACGGACTCAGTAATAGAAGATGGTACTGGTATTCCCATGCCTATGGATCCACAGGTAGTGGTGACGGCGGCAAGTGATCCGTTGGCAGCCACTGACCCGAATAAAATGATTTCTGAAGTTGAATCTATGTCTGCTCAAAATACTGATCCAAGTTCAAATGCTCTTGAAGGCGAGACTGATACAGACAAGATGCTAAAAGAGATGGAAGATTTCAAAAAGCTTGCTTCGGGCAGTTGAAAGCCAGACCAACGTCTATAGACTTTTCCGGTAGATCCTGACTAAAATTGAAGACATGAAAAACCTTATAATTTTTTTAACCGTCGTTTTTTGTTCAACTGCATTTTCGGCAGTAGCAAAGAAAAATGAAACGCCAGTAAAAGATTTCGATAATGTCGTTGCGACCACCGTCGAAGCTTTAAAACTTCCCGGAGATTCACGAATGGAGTTTCTCGCAAAACTTGGCCCAAAAGCATACAAGGAATTGATGACCGTTGCCTTTGATTCTAATTATGGAATGAAAGTACAATGGCGAGCTCTAACTGCGATGGCGATGTTGGGAAAGGCAAATGCCATTCCTGAGGTGGAGAGGGCGCTTCAACATAAGGATTGGTATTTGCGTAATGCTGGGTTGGTGGTGATGAATGAAGTCAAACCAAGCAAGGCGCGCGAGTGGGCAAAGAAATTAATTGCCGATCCGTCGTTAATTGTTAGGACTGAAGCTGTGGGGGTTCTGCGAAAAAATCGCGACCTCAGCGCCCGCAAGCTACTTTGGGAAAGACTCTACGACAAACAGAATTTCCGCGGCACGCAAAGCCTGTGGGTGCGCCGTCATATTGTCGAAACATTGGGTGAGATGAAAACCAAGGGCGATGAAATGAAATTTTTAAAAGTATTGGATGACAAAGATAAATCACTTCATCCGGCGGCGCTATCGGCTCTAGAAGCGCTGACACAAAAACATTTTGGTGAACCCCACGATTCGGTAAATCAAAAAGCCAAACTTTGGAGAAAATTTTTCGCGAATAATAAAAATAAGACCAGAATCTAGTTATTCTTCTTCTGATCTTTATCGTTAGCTCTAAGAAGAGCGCGTTCGACTTTAAGTTCGCGATCAATACGGTAGAGAATTGTTTTCTCTTCCATGCCATCACTTGTAAGTTTTCTCGCGCCGCTGAAAAAATCACTGAGAATTTCGATCGACTTTGTAACGGTGACTTTGACCGCATCTTTATTGTTGTCGCTAATTCCCTTTACCATTCGTAAGGTGATCTGGTGGCGTTCGCCGGCGGCGGGTGGTTTTTTGTGGTACGGGGGAATCCAAATTTTCTCACGTTTAATATAGTCAGTTTCTAAGTGACCGGCGTCCATGTTATTGATTTTGATGGGATAACGGGCAAGCGCTAATTGTGCTGCGCGCCAAACCTTGTCATATTCGCCTTCAAAAACTGCGGTTTGTGGCCCGGAATCGCGCGGTTCATCGGTCTCAACGCCAAAAAAACTGCAGGCATTTAATGTCAGTAGAGTAGTGAGAAGGATAAGATTTGAAAAACTGATTCGCATTTCTTAATTACGAGGAATTCCGGTTGATTAGTCAACATGTAGACGCTACAACTAAACGCTCCAGGTGGCGGGGTAGCTCAGTCGGTTAGAGCAGCGGAATCATAATCCGCGTGTCGGGGGTTCGATTCCCTCTCCCGCTACCAGTTTTTTTCAATCACAAAACCACTCAATACTAAAACTATCATCAACTTACGGCGTTGAGTTGAAATCTTTCATCTTGAGTGGGTGCGACCACTTCTTTTGCGGGCGTTGGTTGTGTTGTGGGTGTTGGCTCTTGTGCATCAACATTTGAGGCAAGGGAAAGCACTACAAACAATATTACTTTTTTCATCCATCGGCTATAAGCAAACAAAACTTAATCTCGTTTAGCTTTTTTAAAAGTTTTTTTGTGTTTCGTTGACGTAGTTCTTAGTTTGCCCTCGGTAAGCAGTTTTCTACGTTTCATTACAAGATCTTTCACTTTTTCACCCGCCAAGGATTTTGCGCTCTTGTGTCTTTTATTGGTAAAGGAATCCTTGATAAGTCCAACAACATATTCATTAGCGCTGAGATTTCTTGCTTTCACAAACGAGTTGAGCTTTTTGTGTGTTTGCTTATCCATTCTGAGCGGCATTTTGCCTGACTCTTCAATCATTGATTCTGGAATTGGCAAATCAATACCGTCCTCTTTTAGAGTTTCTAAATGAAGTTCTATTGCTTCTTTTGCATGAATAACGGCCTGATCGGCTGTATCGCCGTGAGTTTGGCAACCCTCTAATTCCGGCACTGTTGCTAAAAAGCAGTTGTCTTCAGCGCTCCATTCAACAATAATTTTATATTTATCTTTTAAATTTTCTAAGCTTTGTTGCATACTCACTCCTCACTTTATTAAGCCTAATAGTTGCTTAGCTCCTTTAATTTGGTAGGGTTTCAAATCTTTTGAGTGGGTGGCTAAGGTGAACGGTTTCCCATTTACACTCCACTGTTCATGGGAACCCTTGGTGCGCTTCAAAATACCTCCGCACATCCCGAGTAATGTTCTTAGCTCATTCGCATCTATCGACCCATTTCTTAATTTATCAAGCAATTTCTCTCTTGAAGCCATAAAATAATGATATCAAAAATGATATCATATTTCAAGGAAAATGTGATTAAAATGCGCAAAAGTGACCTGGCCGGCTTAAACTACAGTGGAACTCGAAGAGGGAAAGGGTTTAAAGTTAGAGGAAATTGCAAAGAAAGCGGGCGTAACTCCTCAGACGATAATACGTTGGCGCAAATGGGGTGTGTGGCTCAAAAACCTTGTAGAAGCGAAAACTACTATTTATGATTCCGAGATAGGGAGAAAAAATGATCACGATCCGTCGTCGCACAGGTCTTTTCAATTTTGTTCTTGGCATTCTTATGTTGGCTCAAGGTGCTTATTTCTTCTTTGCAGCAATTTTTGGATTAGGAGGATCTGGAAACTTTTATGGATATTTTTTTGGCCCAATACTTTTGTTACCAGGATTGCTGTTAGTATTAGACAGTCGAAAGATTATAATAGATCAAAAAAACCGCTGTCTAATTGTTTCTGGTACGATGTTTTTTAGATGGTTAAAGCCTGAACTCATGGAGTTCGATCAGATCAAAGATATTCAAATCGTTTACGACTTTTCATACATTGACACTAGTAAATACGTTGTTTACGTGAGGCGGAGCTTGGGAGAAAATCCAATAATGATTCGATGGTTCTGGTTCGAGAGGGGCGCGGATAATTTTGCAAATTGGTTATCCCAAATTCTGAATACAACAATCTCAAAGACAGCGACGTCGTCGGCCGATTCTCACAAATAAAAACCACTTCAAGTATTGGCTGAGCGTGTGTAGTTTTGTTTTGGCAAACTAGAAGTGCTTTCTATCTGCCATTTAAAACGTGCATTTAGGAAGAAGTCTTACAGAAATAAAAAAATCTTGCTGTTCATGCGGTTGGAAAATAGGTATCAGGGTTTTTAGGACAGGTTCTTTTGTTCTAGAAAAGACTCTCGGCACGTCAGCCGAAATGTGGGTACGTATTCAAGCGGAGTATGATCTTTGGCTTGCCCGACAACGTGCAGCTTAATCTAAAGTTAACACCGACAAAAAACTCAATAAACTAAGAATATTTAAGATCTATTTTTTCCAGGTGGCAAACGAGCAACTTTTAAATATTGTCGCACGAGACCTTCCAGGTGGATAATGCGATCGTTTATAAATTTCTGAAATTTTACGAAACTCTCCTCAGTAGTGCCACAATCATAAGGGTTTTCTCGTTTTTTAACGTTTCGCTCTTTAATAAACCGAGAGACCAGGGAAGGATCAAATTTAAAGTCATTTAGCAATACTTCGTGCGATTTTCCATAAATGCGATCTATAAGATCCAACAAATTTCTTCTAGGGGTCGCATAATATCCATCTGAAAATTCCCACTCCCGTTGCAACTCGGACTGCAGCATATAGTCTTCTGTAAGAAAGCAAGCCTTTAAGATAAATAATTTCCGTTCGCTTGGTTTCCCAAGCTAAGCCGACACCTGAGGCTTGCATCCCTGGTCGTCGTGTCTGGTGGCTCTTTTTCTTCGAAT
>LWDK01000029.1 GCA_002083485.1 Proteobacteria bacterium SG_bin7
TTTCGCGCTTCTTGGCGCACACGAAAATTCGTCATTCAAAAGGTCGACTTTACAAATGAAAACCTGAGGCTAGCGGTTTTAAAAATTTGTTAGTAGGTCATTCACTGTAGTCTTTCGCAATGGCTAGAAAGCATTATAAGGCTGAAGAGATTATTCAGCATTTACGTACTATGGAACTCGAAGAGGGAAAGGGTTTAAAGTTAGAGGAAATCGCCAAAAAGGTAGGCGTAACCCTCAGACGATAATACGTTGGCGCAGGTGCGGGTCACGGCCTCCTGGGCATTAAACTGCTTTTTCTAGAAGAATTTCATTGATGATAGTTTGGTAACCGCAGCCGCGTTTTTTGGCCTCTTTTTTTGCCCATTCAATTATCTTCGGATGTAGCCGAATAGAGGTAGGAATAAATTTATCATCACTTGGCTTAATTGGCCTTCCTCGGGCCTTTCTTTTTATCCCAGTTCTCCCTTCAATCGCTTTTCGAGCGGAAGATACCTCGTTTGAGGTTACCCTTCTTGCTTTCTCAAAGGGAAAGTTTTTTGAATTCTTCATAAAGTCTCCGTTCTCGCTTATTTGCGCGACGAGCACTAATTATTCTATAAATTCGTCCTTCAAGTCGTTTAGTAAATATCACAACTAACACTCCGTTATCAGATTCACCAATAATCCATTCTCTATGCTCAGCCGATGAATGCTTGGGATCAGGTGCGATTAAAGCGTTGGGATCGTCAAAAACTGTAATTCCTAGGTCAAAAGAGATACCATGTTTTTTAAGATTTGCTTCAGCCTTGTTTTTATCCCATTCAAACTTCACAATTTAAGTATATACCGAAAATATACCCCGTGTCTAGTGGCCGACAACAAGCCAATCTTGAAAATAAAGGCGTCGGTTATAGTTGAATTGGCATCTCGGGAGCTTTTCGATGGCTGGCCAATAAGGCGGGGTCGCAGTTTCAAGGATAATCTCCGCTTTTTTACGGAGATTATCAGAGATATTCTCCGCACGGCTGGACCGCACCCATAGATATTGATTATACTTCAATGACGACAGGTACTGGAGAAAATCTCTGGCTAATTTACGCTGTTTGTTGATTTGTCCGATAAGTGAGGTTATGTTACATATTGGTTTTTATTTCAATTAATACCCCAGCTAGCATACTTTACAAAAATCACTAACTGTGGTATTATAAAAGTATGAAAAAAAATACTAAATCTAGCATTACTCTCCCCACCCAAGAACTAGAACTCGTCGAAGATTTAATGAAATCTCTTAAAGCTAAAACTAAAGTTGAAGTCATTCGACGTGGTCTTGCCCTACTTAAAGAATCAACCGATAGGAAATACCTGCGCGAAGCCTTTAAAAAAGCCTCAGACGCCACAAAAAAATCAATTCAAATCGAATTAGATGAACTAAATGCCCTAACAGATGACGGTCTTGAATAATGAGGATTCGGCACAGTTACGTTTACCTTGCTGATTTAAGCCCACGCCAAGGAACAGAGCCCGGCAAAATTAGACCCGTTGTGGTGATCCAAACTGACTTTCTTAATGAAGCTAATCACCCATCAACTTGGGTACTCCCATGCACCTCTAGATTAACTGGCGAAAATATCTTACGCGTAGTCCTTCCTAAAAAAATTGCTGGAAATCTAGAAGACTGTGAGATTATGATCGACCAAAGCAGAGCCATTGACAATAAACGATTTCAAAAAGAAATCGGCAAAATCCCAACCCAAATACTTCGCGAAATAAAAGAAAAACTTCGCCTCCTAGGGGAGTTTTAATTACAAAAACAATTTTACCTAGTCCAACAAATAAAGGACAAAGCTTAACCATTCTCTCTAAAAAATCCAACCAAGCGCTCTAATTTATTCTTTATCCCATCAGGCACACAATTACTTTCAATTAACCCAAGAGCCAACGCTCGTGCAATCATTGCTTCAGGTTGATTTTTCATTTGATAGTATACGTAAAGCTGCTTGTGAGGTCCTGAATGATATTCGTGGATTTTCTCATCTAATTCAAAAACTCCGATTTTACCGTTTTGCCACGATGTAAAAGCTGATCTTAGGATTTCAAGTTCCCTAGCTAACTCTACTTTATAAGCCTCATTCGCTAAGTTACGAAGCTCTTGCTTTTCAGATTTGGTGAAATCAATCATAATCGTGATACCTTCCTAAGCGCCAATTTGGCTTTTGGCAAGCGCCTCATAGAAAGGCTAAGAAATATTAAGCCACTTTCCGGCCAGGATCAAATATATCCCAGCCCGCCCAAATCCCATTTTGGGGGCTTTGTTTAAGCCAGCCTAAGAAACATCTTTAAGCAGTTTTTTAAGATCGGGTGAATTGCGATCCACCAGCTCTCCAGCCACATAGCGGTGAAGAATACTGCCGATAAGTGTCTGATAAGGTAGCCCTAGTCTTTCAGCTTCAGTTCTTAGATCTGCCAACTCGCTTCCATCAAGGCGAATACTAATTGGAACCTTAGCCGCATCCTTATCTACTTTAACTGAACCAGGACGTTTTTTAAGTTTTTTTAGATTATATTCCTTCTTCATATTGTTTTTTCTCCTGCGCAGTTGCTCGTCGAGCACTTACGATACGAATTACGCCTTCATTTTTCTCACAAAATACTACTAATAAGGTTTTTTGCTGTGAAGAAACACCCACACGAATAAACCTATCCTCATCAGAAGAACTGTGATCAACATCAAAAAACTCGTGTGCATGAGGATCTGCCCAAATAGTTCTGGCTTCTTCAAACCAAACACCATGCTTTTCAAAATTCAAAGTGTTCTTATTTTCGTCCCATTCGTAGGTGAACGCCACAAAGATAGTGTATGCTATTGTATATACTATTGCAAGTAAAAACTTAACTTATGGTAACTTAAAGGATTTTCCGGGGACTAAAACATTATAGACAAATTATAATAAAAAGATCGCCATTCAAGCCAGGAAAAATAAAAACCGGCAACCACCTTGCGAGAGCTGTCCGGTCTAAAAGAAGTCGCTCGATATCCAAAACGTCAGTAATTTTTATGTTCAATATGCCAGATGAATTCCTGGCCAAAGAAATCCAGTGAGCGAATCTTTTAAAGTCCGACAAATTCCAAAAAAAGATGATCGTCAAAAATCAAAACTGCCGACGAAAAATTCGGCAGTTTGGGTTCAAAAAGGCCACTCTTTTTGGCGCTACCGATGGGTCAATATTAACGAACATAAATGAACTAGCGAAAAATATTTTCTGCTCTTGATTTCTTCGCAATGCTTTTCATGAACTCCGACCCGCGCTGCGCGCGGGCCGTTTCTAGGAGTAAGTTTTACATAGATTCAAAAGTTTTATTTTCAAATCGAGTATTGGTTAATAAATTCTTTGCGCCAGAAGAAAAGGTCGGAGTTTTTATGGACGATCTAAAGCGTCCTTCGCATTTGGACGTGAGGATGAGTTCGTATTCGAAGTTGGCTGAATGGGTGCTTAAAGAGCCGTGGGATGCAGCGGCGAAAACTCTTTACCATGAATCACAATCTCAGTTAAATCCTAATCAGCGGACCGTGAAATAATAGCATCGGGTCACTCGCCCGAAAGAGAGACGACATTCGCCGGGGCTTATCGGTAGATTTTAAGGAAGAGACGGATATCCTACGCAACGGCCCCCGGAGTTTAAATACGAAGGCCAGAAGACTCCGTCGCCTGCGGGATTCTGATTTAATTCGCAAGCGCGGCTATGAGCAGCTAACTGATATGCTACGCTTGGGTTGCATGATGCACTCTCGGCGAAGATTTTACGAGGCGTTTTTAGCTGCGAAGAAAAAGCCCGGGTATGCGCAAGAGGCGATGTCGATGGTAAAGAAAATCTACAAGGTTGAGGAGATGTACAAAGATCAAGGTTACACGAATGAGCGCCGCCAGAAAGCAAGAATAGCTGACGTAAAGCCCGTCATGGAGAAAATGAAAAGTTGGTGTGAAACCACAAAATCGAAAGTTCTTCCGAGTGGCCCGATCGGAATAGCTGTAAAATATTATCTCGACGAGTACGAACACCTAACGGCTTTTTTAAAGGACGGTCGTTACGAAATCGACAATGGCTGGATCGAGCGCGCGATCAGAAAATTTGCCATTGGTCGCAACAACTGGTTATTTTGCGACACCGTTGACGGCGCGAAGGCATCGAGCTTGTTTTACAGTCTAATAATCACGGCAAAAATCAATGACAAAAATCCATTCGACGTGATGGTAGAAATTTTAAGTAAGATTAATCACGCACAGACAATTGACGACTACGAACAACTCGCGAAACTTTTGGTCAAGCAAACTTCACTACATTAAATCCGCTGTCAACCATGGGGCCGATAGAGCGCTTACCGTTAATATCGACCCATCGGTAGCTCCAAAAAGAGTGGCCTTTTTGAACCCAAACTGCCGAATTTTTCGTCGGCAGTTTTGATTTTTGACGATCATCTTTTTTTGGAATTTGTCGGACTTTAAAAGGTTCGCTCACTGGATTTCCTTGTCCAGGAATTCATCTGGCATATTGAACATAAAAAAGACTGACGTTTTAGATATCAAGCAACTTCTTTTAGACCGGACAGCTCTCGCAAGGTGGTTGCCGGTTTTTATTTTTCCTGGCTTGAATGGCGAGCTTTTTATTCTCTTGAAGTTTCGTTTTCTCTGACTCACTCCACTTAGATTTATAAACTTCAATTGGAGTTCCGCCCTTATGCACGGAAAGTGGCACGACATTGTTGTGCTGCTCAAAATAAAAATTTGCTTTTCTTAAAAGATCTTCAGCACTTTTAACTTTCTGGTGGTATAAAAATCGATTCTTGAGTGAGTGAAATAATCCCTCTACCATTGAGTTCGAATAGTGAACATCAACTTGGGCGAGAGTCCTGCGAAGATTATTGGAAGTAATAAACTGAATCACTTTGCCATTATTATTTTCTTTTCCGGGATCCATCATGACTTCTGTTGATAATTCCGTGTTTAGTAACTCACTGGATTTCTGATGAGCAAGCTTAAGGGTCTCGACGGTCCCTTGAGCAGTGATGTCACTGGTTACTCGCCACGCAAGTACGTATCTGGAAAAATTATCGATAATCGCTTGAATATAAAACTTTATCTTCGGTGCGATTGAAACTTCGGTCACGTCAATATGCCAGATTTCGTTAGGATTTTTTGCACGGATCCCTACTTTTTTAAACTCCTTTTTTTCTTTCTTCCATGGCCGCTTCCACTCAAAAACTCTAACATACTTGTACCAGGTCTCTTGGGAGCAAAATAATTCCCCAGTTCTTTGCGCAAGCCAGTGCAATGACGCAATCGAGATGTGAGCGTATTTCTTGCCAGTCACCAATTTTTTCATAACTGAAACTTCATCTTCAGTTAACTGCGAAGGCTTTCTTCTTTCGCAGGGACTTTTTATTTTATTGCAAAGACTAATTTCAGAGGCCCATCGCCGATACGAACTCTTGGTAAGCCCAATAGCATCTAAACAATGACTTAGCTTGTGGTATTTTATGCATTCCTGAACTGCCGCAATTATTTGGGCGCGGGATTGTTTATTTCGAAGCTGCTTAGTTCGAAAGTCAAATGGGAACACTTTCCTGACCGTTTCAAGTAAAAGGCGAATAGCTTTTTCTTTAGCAAGTTCCACCTCCAAAAATTCTGATTTCTTTTGGTAAACCGATTCAATCTCGACAACTTCTAACGTTACTGTTGGTCTTTGCTTTTTAACCCAGTACTGAGCAGTTGTTCGCGGGATTCCCATGTCGGGGAAAAGATAAATATTTTTAGTTCGCGCAACTTCGCTCTTAATGACTTCAGGATACGATCGATATTTTATCGCTAAGCTCATTTTATTTGTCCCAAATTTAACTG
>LWDK01000030.1:0-157012 GCA_002083485.1 Proteobacteria bacterium SG_bin7
TAAAGAGAAAGAACGAGTCTTTGTCTCTCGGGAAGATCTTCAATGGCTTTTGCCACAATGTCCTTTACGGTTTTAAGATTAAGTTCGTTGTAAGGATTATTGAATTTACAACCCTCGAGTAAATTGAGAATAGATTTTTTATCGACTGAACTAAAAGTTGCATGCTCATCGATTGAAAGAACAGAGACGGGCCTCACTTCATTTAGTAACTCATAAAATTGTTCAATGGTAAGATTTAATTTCGCGGAAATCTCCTCATCTGTCGGCGTCCGGCGAAGAGTTGTTTCAAGCTCCATAATTGTTCTATCAAGTAGTTTTGATTTATCACGAATCGAACGGGGCACCCAGTCTTGCGCTCTTAGTTCGTCAAGAATAGATCCGCGAATACGGAATTCCGCGTACGTTTTAAATTTATTGTCGCGCGTAGGATCGTATTTCTCAATCGCGTCCATTAACCCAATGACACCACTAGAAATTAAATCGTCTAACTCAATATTTGAGGGCAAACGCACAGCAATTTTTTGTGCGATAAATCGAATGAGCGGTGCGTACTCAAGAATGAGTTGATCTTTCTGCTCAGGACTCAATTTAGTGGGGTTATCCTTATATTTCTTAAGTAAGGCACTACTATTACCTGTTTTTGTATTAGATGCCATTAAACCCTCGCCCCTTGGTTAATTATGATATACATACAGTTTAACAAATTGGTGCGGTGTGAAAAGTCCATAATTTTTCATGCCAGATTTCAGGCGAGCTCTAAGAGATTTGCCCAATAAAATTGTAAACCCCCTTTTTCCTCTGCCATCGCCCCGGAAGAATTTAGGTTTTCACAAATTCTCATTATGAAACGGTTTGCAGGTGCAAACATATTTGACACTGAAATAAGTTGGTTGGCCCTTGTAGCACGACTGAAATCGAGGTCGAATGGAACGCAACCTTTATAATCAAGTCCAACATCCAGGAACCTCTGAGTAACATCACTTAAGCGTTTATATAGAGCCAAACCGTCGGCCTCATTTTGCACTTGGTTGGCGATTATTGAAAAATGTTTATCTTTCTGTTTTTGATTTTGTACTTTTATAAGAGCATAGGCATCGGTGATGGATGCCGGGTCAGGAGTGACAACAACGCACACTTCTCCACTAGCTGAATTTAATTGCAAAACATTGTCATCAATCCCAGGAGCGGTGTCAATGAGTAGAAAATCAAAATCTACGCCGATTTGTGAAAGCTGATCTAAAATATTTCGTCTCTGGAATTTATTTAAATATTGCATTTCATAAATGCCGCTCCCACCAGGTATCAAATATACATTCGGGTGTACATTTACGACAACATCCGAAATTGCTTTTTTACCAAAAATCACGTCGTGAATACTACCCTTGGCCTTAATTCCAAAAAGAATGTCGATATTCGCCATTGCAAAGTCACCGTCAAGAATTAATACCTTCTTTTGCTGGCGCGCTAGTTGTACAGCGACATTACTTAATAAAACGGACTTCCCCACTCCCCCTTTTCCAGAGGTAAAACTGATAACCTTTGTTTTTCGATGCATCCTACGTTCCTCTCTCTAATCCTAAATCCTGCTTAGTAATTCTAAACATCAAATCTAAAACCCGTTCCTTAATTGCGACTTCGTAATCCTCAGGCATTTTTGGACCTATGCCCAACGAATGAATGGGTAAATCAAAATGCTTTTGGAAGTTAAAGAAAATTCCGTGGTGAACGGCCTCATCTACACATGTAAAAATCGTATCATCAAAACCCAAGGCTAAATAACGCCTACCCATCTCAATGGCCTCACTGTCTCTACAGACCGCAGACTGCACATAGTGAACGGATTTTACCACCGATGCGGGTGGCAAGTACTGTTGCAAGAGTTGAAGTTCTTGCGGGTTTTTCAAAGAAAGTCCGGGAAAGTCGACAAGAATAAAATCTACGTTTTTAAACGCTTTCAAAAAATGTTCCCAATCGGTATTTGAACGGATTACTCCAAATGGAACATTTAGAATCCGCGCCAATATTTTTAATTGATCGGCCGCCCCAATTTTAAAATTGTCTGCCGTTAATATTGCGACGCTCGCCTTTTTTGCCACCACAAGGTGGGTTGCAAACTTGATTAATGAGGACGTCTTTCCGCATCCACCTGCACCCACAAATACGTGAACTCTTCCTTTTGCGGGATCATCACTGACCTTAATATTTTCAAGTAAGTACTTAAACAGCCAAGCTTCTACAATTGCTTTGTCCTTTAATTGAATTGGATTCATTTGCTTTTGGGCGATTTGCACCAGTTCGTATGCATTCTCTTCGCTGATACCAATATGAGTTAGCCGATCAAATAAGCCGCTTAATTCGTAAGGAATTCCCAAACTAGCTCCTGGATGTAAACTTACCTTGTTTGGTAGATCCGACTTATACCCTTCAATCACACCTTTAAGACGCGAAATTTCTTCTTTGAGTTGCTGAACGCTGGGATCAACAACAGGAGGAACTGCCTGCGCTCTTTTAAGACGTGCCGCCATTTGATCCACTGGGCTATCACTAGGGATACTCACATCCTCACTCATCATTCTGGAAAGTAATGACTTTACGTTCTTCCCTACCGATCCAGCAGGAATCTGTGACTCTTCGTCATTGATGTCGACATAGGGAGTACGAGTAATTGGTGGGCGTTGTTTTTCTTGCTGTTCTTTTTGAAAACCAGTTATAACATCTTCAATAAAAGTACGTTGCGCCCGCGCTGGCGCCGCCAAAAACTTCTTCTTATCTTGCTCACCAAGCTTGGATTCTGCAAATTTCTTTTTGGTCAACGTCGTCTCGGACACCGCCGCTGTCACTTCGACACTGTTTTTTCCTAATAAACCATTGCGGGTATTACTTTTCGCTGACAAAATAATTGCGTCGGGCCCTAATTGGGATTTGACCATCTCGAGAGCTTCTTTCATTGTGCTGGCTTCGAATTTTTTAACTTGCATTTTCTAACTCCACAATTCCTACCGACTTCACGCGCGCATCCGAACTCACTTCACTGTGAGATATCACCGACAATTGGGGGATAAAACGCGAAGTCAGTTTATACAAGTGACGACGATTTGTAGGTGTTGTTAAAACGACCGGCACAGCCGCCACCTCGGGGTTTGACTCTATTGTTTTTGAAATTTCAGAAATAAGTCTCTGCGCAATTACGGGATCCATCACTAACTGAACACCCTGCTCTGTTTGAATTAGTGAATTCGTGATTAAGTTCTCAATACGTGGAGACATCGAGATAACAGATACATTTCCCCGGTCATTTACAAATTTCGCGGTGATTGAACGATTTAAATTTCGTCGAACTGACTCGGTTAACAAATCCAAATCTTTTGTTTTCGGAGCCTCGTCCGCAAGTGTTTCAAAAATCGTTAGCAGATCACGAATTGACACTCCTTCTTTGAGTAAGTTCTGTAAAACTTTTACGACGCCCCCGAGATTAAGAACTTCGGGTATCAGCTCCTCAACAACTTTTGGATAGTTTTTCTTAAAGTTATCAATTAGCGCTTGAACTTCCTGACGCCCTAACAGTTCGCAGGCATGTGAGCGCACTACTTCGGTCAGGTGAGTTGCCATAATAGTAGGAATATCAACCACGGTATAGCCAGCCATTTCCGCTTGCTCCTTTTGATTTTTAGAAACCCAGAGTGCATCCAGTCCAAACGCCGGCTCTGTCGTTGGAATACCGCTGATTTTTTGGGTCACATTTCCTGGATCCATTGCCATATAACAATCTGATTTTAATTTTCCACTCGCGACTTTGTTGCCCTTAATTAAAATTCGATAATCTCCTGGATCTAGCTGCAAATTATCACGAATATGAACACTAGGGACCACGATTCCCAAATCAGTTGCAAATTGCTTTCTAATACTCACAATCCGCTCAACCAAATCTCCCGACTGATCAGACTCAACGGCATTAATTAGTGCATAACCAACCTCGAGTTCAATTACGTCTAGCGGAAGTAAACTCTCTACCTTTTCTTGAGTGGGTTTTAAAGAAGCCTCTTCTGCCTCACGCTTCTTCTGTTCAATGTCATCTTTTTGATAGCGTTTGATAATCCACGATAATCCCGTCAAAAATATAGCCATGGTAAAAAATGGTAACGTTGGTAAGCCAGGAACCAAACCAAGCGTAAAGAGAACTCCTCCGGTGATACCGACGGCTTTTGGATTTACCAATAACTGACGAGCGACTTCACTACTAACATTGGTAGCGCTGGCATTGCGAGTCACCACCATACCGGCTGCGGTTGAAATGATAAGAGCTGGAATTTGAGTAACGAGACCGTCCCCGATTGTTAGCATTGTGTAGTACTTTGCAGCTGTTGAAAGGTCCAAACCTTTTTGGATCGTACCAATCAACAAACCACCTATAACGTTGACGAGAGTAATGATGATCCCGGCAATCGCGTCACCACGTACGAATTTACTGGCACCATCCATGGCTCCATAAAAGTCAGCCTCTTCTTCTATCTCTTTTCGTCTTCGACGTGCGTCTTCTTCAGTAATCAACCCCGCATTTAGATCTGCATCGATTGACATTTGTTTACCTGGCATTGCGTCCAACGTAAAGCGTGCTGCAACCTCGGCAATACGACCCGAACCCTTGGTAATAACAATGAAATTAATTATCACTAAGATTACGAATACGATAAATCCAATGACATAATTATTGCCAACAACAAAATTACCAAATGCTGAGATAACTTCACCAACGGCCTGCGGCCCCTCATGTCCATGTGCAAGAATTAAACGGGTAGAAGCAACGTTTAAGGAGAGACGCAGTAACGTGGTTATCAACAGCAGACTAGGGAACACACTGAAATCTAGTGACTTATTAATATATAGAGCGACGAGCAAGACAAGAATCGAAAGAGCAAGTGATAATGTCAGCGACATATCAAGCAACGCCGGCGGCAAAGGAATAATCATCACTGCTAATACGCCGATCAAGCCGACTGCCATTAATAGATCCGTATTTTTAGTAAACTTCTCAAATTTTTTCAAAAACTGAAAAAGATCTTCCATCAACTAAGTCCTTTCTTTTTCAATTTGAAAACATAAGATAAAACTTCAGCCACTGCTGTATAAAGCTCGCGTGGAATTAACTGACCAATTTTTAATGTCTTGAAAATCGTTCGCGCCAGCGGCTTGTTCTCCATAATTGGAATATTGTTGCGTCTCGCAATATCTTTAATTTTCTCTGCAATATATCCCGCACCCATTGCGACAATTTTTGGGGCAGCCATAGTTTTCATATCATATTTTATCGCGACCGCTATGTGTGTAGGGTTCGTGACAATCACGTCGGCCTTTGGCACCTCTGACATCATTCGCTTTTGCGCCATATCGCGCTGGCTACGGCGTATGCGCGCGCGGATCATCGGATCCCCCTCACGCGATTTCAATTCATCTTTAATTTCTTGTCGGGTCATCATCATGGCCTTTTCAAGTTCCCAGCGCTGGAAAAGATAATCAAGGCCTGCCACACCTGCCATAAAAGCAACTATAGCGGTCAGAAGTTTCAAAATCACAATTCCCATATAGCCAAACAGTTGTGATACTGAATAGTTAACAAGAAATGGGATGACCGAAATTTCATTTTTTAAAACCAAATAAGTAACTCCACCAATTAAACAAATCTTAACAATTGACTTGAGTCCCTCAACTAACGAGCGCATAGAGAAAATTCTTTTAAAGCCGGAAACGGGATCCAATCTGTCCCATTTTACCTCAAGAGCCTCTTCGTTATTTAGGATTCCGATTTGAATGACCGATGACATAAAGCTCGCCACCATACAAAGGAGCAAGATCGGCGCCATGATGATTCCCATTTTTAATAACGAAAATTTAAATACATCCATTGGAGAGTCAAAGCGCACGGTTTTTATCATGCCCCTACCAAGGACTTCCTGGAAAACAAGTTGAAACTGATCAAAAGAAAATTTTCCCAAAATGTAAAAGCAAAGGATAAGCGAGAAAATTAAAAATACCGATGCCAGTTCGCGTGTCTGTGCAACTTGTCCACGTTTACGAAACTCTTCCCTTCTTAAGGGCGTTGCTTCTTCAGTTCTGTCACTGTCATCGGCTTCAGCCATACTTTAAATCGACTCCCTCAGATAGTTTTCATTAATTGAAAAAGATGTTTAGTCATTAAGTCTAACAGTTGTCCCACTTCCACCGTAAAAAAAGGCAACGCTACAATCATGGCCATCATTCCCACTAAAATATTCACCGGCATACTTGTGACAAGCACATTGATCTGCGGAACTGCCCGACCCGCTAAACCCATCGCGATGTTAATAAATAATACAGAAATCATTACCGGTGCACCGATGCGAATCGCTATGGAAGAGACTTCCGTCATCAGAGTTCCCATTTCACTGTAAGAAGACATTGAGATTTCAGTTCGGGTTAAAGGTATGAGCTCAAAACTTTTTACAATCCCCGTGAGAAACATATGATGGCCATTTATGAATAAAAAGAAAAGTGAGCCGAGCATAACTTTAAATTGCTCTATCGGGCTTCCCTCAACACCTAGACTGGGATTGAAAAGTTGCGCTGAGGTCAAACCCATCGACACACTGATTATATTTCCACCCATCGCAAGAGCAAAGAAGGACATGCGGCAAAAGAATCCCAGGATAAGTCCGGTAAAAATCTCTTTTACCGCAAGGACAATAATTTGCGAATCCGCAATTCCGACGGCTAACTTACTCCAGCCCACAATTGGAAATACAACTAATGTTATGGTGAGCGAAAGAAGTATTTTTATTGGCACAGGAACTGTTTCTGTTCCAAAAATTGGCCAAGAAAAAAAGAAGGATCCGAGGCGCAATAACACCAGGACAAATCCAAGCATTTCAATTTCTGAAAACTTATAAATTCCTTCCACTTCCTACTTCCTCACATACATCGTAATATTTTCTATTAGATTTACCGTGTAGGTTCGCATGTGATCTAACATCCAAGGACCCGCAAGAATTAATATAATTGCGATAATCAATAATTTTGGAACAAATGTTAGAGTTGCTTCATTAATTTGAGTTACAGCTTGAAAAATACTAATGATTACACCCGTGACAAGGGCACCCAGAAGCAAAGGTGCAGCAATCATGGCCGAAGTTTTTAGAGCATCGTGGCCAAGTTTAATAATTAAATCTTCACCCATAATTTATTCTACCTCATCCAAAACTCTTAACCATTGAACCAATTAGTAGTCCCCAACCATCGACAAGAACAAAAAGCATAATCTTAAATGGTAACGAAACCACTACTGGAGGGAGCATCATCATACCCACAGCCATGAGTACACTCGCGACAACCATATCAATTACCAAAAAAGGCAAATACAGAATAAACCCGATCTGAAATGCGGTTTTTAGTTCCGAGATCGCAAAAGCAGGTACAAGTACTGTAGTCGGGACATCAGCACGCGTTTTTGGCTTTTCCATTTTTGATAAATTAACAAACAATGACAAATCGGAGTCACGTGTTTGGTTAAACATAAAACCACGCAATGGAGCCAGAGCCGCGTCAAGCGCTTTTTCCTGTGAAAGCTTTCCATCCAGATATGGAGTTAGAGCATTTTTATTTATTTGACTAAATATCGGCGTCATTATGAAAAAAGTGAGAAATAGAGCAAGTCCTACCAACAACTGATTCGGTGGCATCTGCTGAGTGCCAATAGCTTGACGTAGAAATGAGAAAACAATAATTAGACGAGTGAAGCTCGTCATTAATATTAGTATAGCTGGAGCCAGAGTTAATACAGTCAAAATCAAAATTATTTTGACGGCATTCACCACCTCAGTGGGGTTTTCAATACTCTTCATCCCGATGTTAATATTCGGTAGAGTTACACCTTGCGCCTGAGCGAAAGACAATAGTCCCATCGCCGTGAAAATTGAAAAAGAAAGCAAGAATAGGCGACAAATTTTTTTCATCTTTAAATTGTTCTCATATCCTTAAGTTTAGATTTCACAAGGTCGCGAATTCCCTTTACACTATATTCGTCATCCTCATTAGAGATGGCCGTCGTGTCACGTTTCACTGGCGCAGAATTATTGGCGTACGCTCGCACTCCACGAGCACTGCCACTACTAAACGTCATTTTGTCGGCCTTTGATTCTGGAAGAGAATATTTAGGTTCAGCTTCTTCTACCTGTCTCATGGAACCGGAAAAACTCGGTGGCAATTCTTCTGGCAACTCGTCATCAAGAAGAGAAAGAGTTTTGATAGGGGTGATCGCATTATCAGTGATACCAATCAATATAGATTCGCCCGCAACACGTATAATGGCCAAACTTTTTCGCGGCGCTAAATAGTGTTGCGTTATGACTTTGATTTGGTTTGCCTTTATATTTTTTCGGCCAATTTTTATCCATTGTTTACCAACAAAAAACATTAATAGCGCAAACGCCGCTATGGCGGCCACAACCACAACTAAATTTTTAAGTGGATATTCGGATTTCATAAATTTCGCTTTTCCTTTACTTAACACTGGAATTTTTGATTCTTCGATTACTGGCGCTGGAGTGTCAGCTGCCGCAGTTCTTACCTCCGCTGTTTCCGTGGTGGCCGTCATCATCGGTGGAGTTTCGGATTTCAACTCGTGAGCGATTTCGGACTTTAAAGCTTGAGGTAACACCGGAGCCGCGTCTAATATTTGTGCCGCCGTTTTCGTCTCACTATCAACAACGCGAATACGAAGAAAATTCCCATCTGGAATTACAGCAACCCCACCTTTAAATTTTTCCGCCAGCAACCCTTTGCGCATAATGATCCTGTTGCGTAAAGTGTTTTTGTCGGCCTGGTAGGTGTAAAGAGTATCGACTTGGCCGTTGCTAATCTTTGCAGATCGCAAACCCGCCGCTAAAAATCCGTTAGGGATATTCACTTGAATTGTCTCTTTAATGTAATCTGTACTTAACCCCTCTTGACTCACCGGTTTATCAAATTTTAGTTCGACAACAAAAGCATCCTTGTCGCTAAACGACCGGATGTCTAATAGATTAGATCGATCGGCAGCCCAAGAATTCCCACCGATCAACAAATTTATCCCCAAAGCTAATATCTTCGCCAACACAGATGCCCCCTTAAACTTTACTACCGTAACTGCTCAACACGTTCTTTCTGTGAAATAATATCTGTCAACCGCACACCGAACTTTTCGTTGACCACTACGGCCTCACCGCGTGCCACCAATTTGTCGTTGACCAAAACTTCGAGCGGCTCACCGGCCAACTTGCTCAGTTCCACGACACTACCTTGGCCAAGATTCAACAAATCACTGACCACCATTTTGGTACGGCCGAGTTCAACAGTTACACGCAGTGGAATATCGAGGATCAGTTCTAAGTTTCGATCTTTTGTAGGATCACCCGTTGACGGAATCGCCGCGACATCTCCAATTGGTGGAACTGCTTCAGGCGCATCTTTAGGTGCTGCATTTTCTCCTGTCATCTCTTACCTCACTTCTTGACTTGTCCGGTAATCTGCATCGCCACAGTTCCGTGACTAACGCCATAATACCCTTTAAATTTTGGTACACCTTCAACTTCGATTTCTAATTCTGAATTTGCATCTTGGCGAAGTGGAATCACATCGCCAACTTTTAGATTTGTAAGATCGCGTAGATTGATTTCTGTTTCTCCTAGCTGGACACGAACATCAATGTCAGTTTCCATTAACTGCTGAACAAAATTCTCCCGCCACAAATACTTGTCTGCTTGATCTGATTCTACTTGAAAACCCGTACTCAATTTTTGCTTAATAGGCTCTATTGTCGCGTAAGGGATAACTAGTGTGATTGTTCCATTGGCATTTTCAAGCTCCACGTCGAATGTACTTGCTATTACAACGTCCGTAGGCGGAACGATACCCACGAACTGAGGGTTAACTTCTGTACGCACAAATGAACAATCAATTTTTTCGACGCTTGCCCAGGCATTTTCTAGATCTGTGAGAGCTAACTCAACGACCTTTCTCACGATCGAAAGCTCGATGGGTGTAAAATCTTTTCCTTCAATTTTAGTGTAAGGACGATCAGCACCACCAAAGAAACTATCCACCAGTGCATACGCCAATTTACTTTCAATGACGAAAAGTGCCGATCCGCGAAGTGCAGAAAAACGTAGAACCGACATACACGTGGGCATTGGCAATGTATTAATGAACTCTCCAAACTTCAAATAGTCTGTGCTAGCGTGATTCAAAGACGAAATCTTTCTAAGCGCAGAAGACAAAGAGATACGGAAAGATCTCATAAATTTTTCATAGATAACATCGAGTTGCGGTAAACGGCCGCGAATGATCCGATCTTGGCTCGTCAAATCATAACTAACTACAACCTGATCTCCACCGCTTTCTCCGCCGGCCTTGGCACCATCACCGCCGCCACCGTCGCCACCGCCAACGTCTCCCTCAGAGACCGCCGCCAAAAGGGCATCAACTTCACTTTGCGATAAAACCTGATTCATCTACCGCTACCTGTTAGTAATAATGTTAGTAAACAGAACACGCTTAATTTTACCTTTGGTAAGAAATGCGTTTACGCGGTCACGAACTTCGTCGCGAAGTGCATTTTTACCTTCAGCCGATTCAATTTCTTTATATGTTTTACTAGATAGCAAAATTATTACGATGTCGCGTATTTGCGGTTTACGTTTTTCAATTTCTTTCAAAACCGCATCGCCATCGACTTCAAACTCTAGATCTACTTTTAACAAAATTTGTCCACGACTTCCAGCGAGGTTTACTAAAAAAGTCTCAAGAGGAATTGTCTTTCCAGTTGTATCTTCAACATGCTTATCTTCTTCGTGTTTTGTTTCTGCCTCACCTTCAATGACCTGATCAATGGTAGGTTTCTTTTTGTCAGCTTGATTTTTCATGTGAATCATCACACCAACACCAACGACAGCAGCCATGTTTAGAATAACCAACAAGTACATCAAGATAGGTTTCGGACCTTTGGGCCCTTCGGGCGCTGCCGCCGGTGCTTCTGCCTTTGCTGCGTCTGCCATTGCTCTCTCTCCTAAGGTTGGGGTAAGACCGCGAGGCCTTGCCCACAGAAATTAAGAGCAACCGCGATGCCAACAAGACGTTTTGTGTCAGGAACTCATAAAATGAAAACGATTAGAAATTTTCCAGATTTTACGACTGAAATTTGACTAAAGAAAATATCAGATCAAATTTTTTTGACAGGATCTAAGTCCAGATCGGATGCGCCGTATGAAATACGGCGCATTACATACCACTAACTAGTTAAGTTCTCTTCAAATTAATAACTTCTTGGAGCAGGTCATCAGTCGTGGTGATAATTTTCGCGTTAGCTTGAAAGGACTTTTGGTTCTGAATCAAGTTCACGAACTCCATCGCCAAGTCCACAGTCGAGCGTTCAAGAGACTTTGCGAAAAGTTTACCGCGACCCGCTGTTCCAGGTTTACCCATCGCTGGCGTACCCGACGCTCGAGCTTCTTTGAAGCGGTTGTTACCAACTTTAAAGAGTGACTCTGCATTTTCGAACTTAGCCATGGTCAACTGCGCAAGATCCGCTGCTTCACCGTTAGAGTAGATCGCAGTCAACACGCCTTCATCGTTGAACGACATGTTTACAATTGTACCGGCAGATGATCCGTCTTGATGCCAAGAAATCATGTCTGATTCCTTACCATATTGTTTCGATCCATCAATACCCTTACCTTTGTCGGTAGTAATCGAGTCACCAAAGTCAATTTTGATTTTTTGTCCCTGAAGAGCGCCGTTTTTGAAGTTGAAAGCTGTCTTCGTCATCTCCTCAACATCCAATTTTCCGTCAACTGTGAATGAAACGAATCCGGTAGCTACCTCAGAAAGCTTTCCTTCTTCGCCACCTGTGACATCTTTTCCATCTACCATACCTCTCCATTCCCAGGTACGCGACTCAGGTTTACGGTTAAAAAACATGGTCATTAAGTGTTTATTGCCTTGAGAGTCAAACAGTTCAACACCTGTCGAATAGTCTGATGTTGTAAATGGATCGAGCGGATCAAATTTCTTTGGGTTCACGACACGTGAATCCAAATTAAGATCGAGTTTAACTTCGGCTGTTGCTTTTGCCGGAATCAACGCTCGCGGAAAGCGAACATCACCGGTTTTATTGATAATTCTTCCGCGATCATCCGCCTGATATCCTTGGATGCGCTGATTGTCGTTTGAAACTAAGTATCCGTCCTTATCGAAATGAAATGAACCATCACGTGTAAACGACTCACCGTCAGAACCCTTTAGCACAAAGTATCCGTCTCCAGAAATCGCGAGGTCGGTCGCCTTTTCACTGGGATCAAGGTTGCCTTGTTGCAGAATGGGATTTACGGCCGCGAGTTTTACACCGCGACCAATTTGGTTACCGCCAAGAATACCTTTCAAACTCTTAGCAATAATATCTTGGAACTCGGCGCGACTAGATTTAAAGCCCGTGGTATTGGCGTTGGCGATATTGTCACCAATTACGTTTAATGCTTCACCTTGCGCAGATAACCCTGACACACCCGTGTAGAGTGATGATAAAACTCCCATTATGACCTCCTGTCACCTTATAAGGGCATTCCTCTTTTTTCTTCTGATAAATTCGTATTCACAAGTGGTAATGGCTTACCTTCCATGGCTTTCGCCAAATCACCTGTGGGTTTAATATCTCTTTCTTTAGTTCCGCTCTTAACTTCTTTTACATTAGCATTTGGAATCATGTTTACTTCTTTTCTATTTTCTAATTGTCCCTCATCGATAATCTTCTTAACTTCGCTCAAACGCACAGATTTGTTGCCGACCAGAAGTACGGGACCCTCAGCCGTTAAGTTCACACCAGAAACCTTGCCTTCAAATTTTGTTTCAAGTCCAACTCTTTTACCTTGATCATTTTTTGCTTCAATTTTAACACGATACTCTCCACCCTTAGTAGCCTGCCCGTTTTCGGAAACACCATCCCAGCTAATTTCGTTCT
The DNA here is from genome assembly GCA_002083485.1 of Proteobacteria bacterium SG_bin7. Classification (GTDB taxonomy): domain Bacteria; phylum Bdellovibrionota; class Bdellovibrionia; order Bdellovibrionales; family SG-bin7; genus SG-bin7. Next base: position 13,019 of record LWDK01000030.1, read on the forward strand.
CACCCTTTTTCGGATCGTTAATGGCGACCTTCTTTACTACGTTCCCATTCATATCGGAAATTTCAACATTCACTTCTTTCGCGTCGTTCAATAAATTGAAATGAACTGTATGCTGTTTGTCGCCATCAGCGCGGATAATACGATTAGCATCACCGCTTACGGTTTTTCCTATGAAGTTTAAAGCTTGGAAGTTATTTTGAGGAGACTGCGCCTGCTTCATGCCTTCCAAATTCTGATTTACGTTTACCAATTGCTCAAGAGATGAAAATTGTGCGAGCTGGGCCGCCATCTCGTGGTGCTTCACTGGGTCTGTGGGGTCTTGATTTTTCATTTGCTCAAGCATGAGTTTCATGAAGGCATCTTTACCAAGCTCGTTAGAACCCACAGCTCGCATTTTTTTATTCGGATCAATCCAGTTTGGATCAGCAACTTTGTTAAGGTAATCTCCGAGCTCTGCGTCTCCCATTAGTTTTTGTTTATCTTTGGCCGACATATTTTGTACCCCTTCACTCTTGCCAGGGGCCAGATTTTGTCTATCAGTAAAAGTTTTCGTTCCCGCTTTTGCTATCATCTACTATGCCACCAGGTTTAATCGACCCGAAGCACTTGCTCCGCGGGAATAAGAATTTCTACCGGATGTCGGTACCGCCGTGCGATTAGTTGGACGCGGCCGAATTTCACCCATATCATGAGCTATCGTTGAACGGCGCGACTGATTATCTTCACGAAAATTATTTAAGAACTGACGGGCTTGTTCACGAGCTGCACCACCATCCGCTTCGTTTCGATGGTGACTAAATTGATTATCTGACTTACCAGCAACATCCACTTTTACATTTTCAAGACTCAGTTTATTAGCACTTAGGGTGGCACGAAGTTCGTTAATAGAGCTTTCAATTAATTTTTTTGCCTCGTGCGTAGAAGTATCTAGAGCCAATTGAACTTTATCGCCATCAACTGACATTTTCATTGAAACTTCACCAAGATTTTCTGGGTTTAATTTAATTTTTACTTCGCCGCCTCCATTCCTTACCATGAACTGCGCTTGGCGAATAATTTCCGCAGTATTGACATCTTCTCTATTGATTGCAGCTGCACCAGCCATCATCCCAGCCCCAACGCCTTCAGTGCGTACCGTTAACTCTCTACTGGATACTTGTGAATTGTTGTCGATAAAGAATTTTGGCATTTCGACAGGTTTTGTCGCTTTACTTTCTGATTCAATTTTGTGCTCTGAATTTAGAGCCTGCCTCTTGCCACCTGATTTCGTATCCGCCTTAAAATCGGATAAATCTAATTTTCTATAATTCTGGACTTTAACATCTTTAATGTCTCCCGATGAGTTAGACGAGAACGACTCATTTTCATTCAAATTTTTATCTTCAAACGAAAATTTTGAAATCACAGCTTCTTCAGCAGCAAGTGGAGTCGTCGCCTCCATACTCATAGCCTCAACAGGAATTTGTTCGGCCATTTGGACTTGCGTCACACGGCTCAGTTTCTCTGGAGCAGGAGCGCTTACATTTTTAAATTCCATGGGCTCTGACTCAGTAATACTAGTTTCTATTTTATTCAAATTAAACTTGGGTGCCGCCTTTGGATCAATTTTCTCCATTTTTGAAAAGGAGCTTAAGTCGAGTCCCTTTTCGGGGGATTCCACCATTGCGGTGACCGGTCGTTCTTCAACAGCCTCTCCAAATGGCATTAGTTTTCTCTCAGTGCCTTTTGCTTTTATCAACCCGACATCATCATTTAATTTTGCTTTCTTGACCATTTCGGGTTTAACAGCAAATTCTTTTACAGAAGCTTCTTTAATCGCCGATGCAGCGGCCATCATCGGTGCCAGCGCGATTAATGCTTCGGTGGTTAATTGCTCGTCGTTTTTCTCAGCTATATCGCCGGCAATATTTATGTCCGCCAACAATTTATCATACGCTTTAACAACCGTTGTTTTTTTGTCACCAGGGATTTCGAGTTGCGCAACAACAGCTTTCGCGGTTTCCCACGGAGATTTCAACTGCTCTTCAGGTTTAAGTTTTAGCATTGCTTCAGCCCAAACCTCTGGCTTGACCCCCGCTTCTTTATCAATTTTTGCTAAAAACTGCCGCATGGGACCAATGTTCTCGCTAGCAACAGGAAAGGCCTCTAGCACTTTTGGTAATTCTGGTGCAAACAAAATTGGTTCCTCTAATTTTTCAAAAGAGTCATCCTCTTTGATATCAACAGATTTGGTAGGTTCACCAGCATCGATCTTTTTACCATTTGTTTGTTTGTTTGTTAATTCTGGGGCCAACTGTACCTTTTCTTGTAGGAGATCTTGGAATGAGTCGTCGCTTAAACTATCACTCGTCCTGCCTTTGTAATCAGACGGACCAACATCCATTGGCTTTCCTAAGTCCGGCAAGATCTGATTGTTTATGTTTAACCCAAGAGCCAACAAATTATTCCCTACTTTCTATACCCGGCAAATTTTTCCGACAGCCTTTGGGCTTTATCGGCTTTAATTAAGTTCATAATGTCTGCGGCATTTTTCTTTTTTATTCTTGTTAAAACTTCAACAGCTAAATTCTCATTTAGTTCCTCAAAAACCTTCGCCGCATTCTGAGGTTTCATATTTGAGTAGAATTCTACTAAGCGATCCACTTTCTCTGAATCTGACACAGTTTTTTCTTTCAAAACAGATCCAATATTTTGTCGAATTTTTTCTAGCTGTTTAATTTTGTCCTCCAGCATAACCTTCTGTTGCTGCAATTCTTCTTCCAACCTTGTCATTTCAGCCTCGCGCTCATCAAGTTCACGCTTTCTATCTTCTAACTTCGCGAAAGCTTTGATTTCTTCCTCGGTCCAGGATTTTTTTACGACTGGCGCATCAGCTTTCTCTGGACTTTTGCTCGAGGAAGATTTTTCCTCTTTCTTGCCTTTAGGCTCATCTGTTTTTTTCCCAGCCGCAGGTGGTGCTTCCGAAGCTTTAACCAGACTCATAGCCGATATTTTTACCTTAGAAACAAATCTTGCTACTGTGTCCAAGTTATTCATTGCGAAATAGGAAGACGTGGCAACTATAATGGCAGTGGCAACGAGAACAATTGATGTTCCACTTCCTTTATGTGCGTTATCTAGTTTTGTCTTGATCTTTATTTTCGCCTTATTCTTCATAGAACCCCCTGCGACCATGTCTTTGCACGACAACTTCGTCTGTGTCTTTGCGGTTTTTCTTACGTAATTTTTTTAGAAAAATTTCCTTCTTCTTTTCTTTCAGTTTATCCAAAACTTTTGTTTCGCGAGCGGCTTCCACAAGCACCTGCTGCTTGTCTTCAGTAACAACAAGAGCTTCGCGAAACTCCATTTTTTTCTGCTCGATACGAATTTTATTACGTTCGATGAATTCGCTAGAAAGCTGAAGAAAACCCGGATCTGTTGTCTCATCTCTCACAACAGCGCCTGCATATTCCCGAGCCTTATCATCATCATCATAAAAATTGTCAATTTGCTTTAGAATCTGGTCGGAACGATCCTTAGCGTTGGCAAAGTCACGACGGGCTAACTCCTCGAGATTTTTTCTATGCTTTCGTAATGTCTCTAGCCTAAATTTAAATTTCATTGCTTTCTTCTATCAACCTTGATGCGATATCTCTTCCATAAAGCGAAACGTATCCTGAAGATTTGATTTATCCTCTATTTCTTGCATCAAAAAACTTTTAATTACTGGCTCAAGTGCAATCGCTCTATCAATGGTTTTATTGGCGCCCTGCTTATACGCTCCGATGCGAATCAAATCTTCCGCATCCCTGTATACCGCCATCATCTCGCGCAACTCTCGCGAAATTTTTATGACTTCGGAAGGAACGATACTTCTCATAACCCGGCTTGTACTTTGTAAGACATCGACCGCGGGGAAGTGCCCCTTATGAGCCAATCCTCGGTCTAAAACTATGTGACCATCCACTATAGAACGCACAGAGTCTGCAATTGGATCATCCATTTCGTCACCCTCAACAAGAACCGTAAAAATTCCGGTAATACTTCCGCGCTCAAAATTTCCGGCTCTCTCTAACAACTTCGGCAGTAAAGAAAATACACTTGGCGTATAACCTTTCGTCGCGGGAGGTTCCCCCGTACTTAGACCGACTTCCCTTTGCGCCATCGCAAAGCGTGTGACCGAATCCATCATCAGCAAAACATTTTTTCCTTGGGTGGAAAAATACTCAGCAATCGCACTCGCGACGAAGGCACCACGCATACGCAAAAGCGGACTCTGATCACTTGTCGCAACGATCACCACAGAACGGCTCAGTCCCTCAGCTCCCAAATCTTTTTCTAAAAACTCTCGTACCTCACGGCCCCGCTCGCCGATGAGAGCGATCACGTTTACATCCGCATTTGTCGACCGCGCAACCATACCCAAAAGCACAGATTTACCAACTCCAGACCCGGCCATTATCCCGACGCGCTGCCCTTGACCAACGGTCGTAAAGCCGTTGATAGCTCGAATTCCCAAGTCAATGGGAGTATCTATAGGCGGTCTATCCATAGGATTAGCGCTATCTCGATAAAGAGGATTTTCTCCTGACAATGAAATCGGTCCCTTGTTGTCTACCGGATTTCCAAGGGCGTCGATAACTCTTCCGAGCAACTCGTCTCCGACACCGACGCTTGCCATTTGACGTACAAGAATAATTTTCGAACCTAAACCGACTCCACGCATCTCACCCAGTGGCATGAATAAAATACTGCGATCACGAAACCCCACAACTTCTGCTAGAAAAGGCTTTCCTTTCGTAGATGGATAGACTTCTACTAAGCTACCAAGACTTGCACCGGGTAAATACCCTTGCAAAAGAAAACCGGTCACATGAGTTACTTTACCCACGTCTTTTGTCACCCTAGTAAAATCGAGAACCCGATCATATTTTTCAAAATCAAGGTCCAAATTAAGAAGTCTATCCATTCTTTACTTCAGCCTTCGGCATTTTTGCTCTCAACTCTGTCCAAAGTTTGGTTAATCTCGTCTCGATGGTCGCATCCACATCGCCATAGTTTGTTTCGATGACACAACCGCCAGTTTTAATTTCAGGACTTGGTTCTATTTTATGGCCTTCTAAAAATTTCAGGTCTTCCGAAAACTCCAGGCGCTCCTGAACTTCCTTTATAAATTCGAAGTCAGACTCGGAAACTTTAACGACAATCTTTTCATCCTTCTGCAATTCACCAAAGACCTCTTTCAAGACGCTCAATATGACATCACGTTTGTCGGCAATATGATCAACTGCGAGCTTCTCAGCAATCCGCATTGTTAGTTCAACTATGCGTGCTTCGTTCTTAGAAATTAATGTACTTATTAAATTCTCCATCATCGTTAACAAATCGCCAAATCGGGTGAATTGACTTTTGTATTGCTGAATGTATTTATCAAAAGCTTGCTTGCGGCCAACATCTAAACCTAACTCATAAGCTTCCTGATAAGCTCTTTCTTCAACAGATTTAAGTTGTGAAATGACCATTTCCTGAACTTTCGTTTCCAGGATTTTTTTCTCCTCGGCGCTCACTCCCGTTTGCTGGGCAACCAGATCACTTACTTTGAAATTTGTGACGGGCCCTGGATCAATGCGAACAAAGGCTTTTGCGACCTCGGGCATAACCACAGGAAATTTCTTCGGCTCAAAGTCAACCACCCGATTAGAAGTAACTTCTTTGGCAATGACGTTTCGACTAGACGAGGGCATCTTCGGCTCCTCCACGGGCGATCATGATCTTGCCCTCGGTTTCTAAGCGTCGAGCAATATTCACGATCTCTTGTTGGGCCGACTCTACATCGGATACGCGCACCGGCCCCATGTTGCCTAAATCGTCTTTCAACATGCTCGCTGCACGCTGAGAAATATTGTTGAAGATTTTTTGTTTGATCTCTTCATTCGCAGTTTTCAAAGCAAGCAACAACTTATCGTTCGAAACCTCTTTGAGAAGAGTCTGAATACCTCGGTCATCGATTTTAATGATGTCTTCAAATACAAACATAAGTTTACGAATTTCTTCGGCAAGAATTGGATCTTTTTCCTCAATGCGCGCCATGATCGACTGCTCAGTATTTTTATCCATGACGTTAAGCATCTCGGCAACAGGCTGGATTCCACCAAGACTCGATGCTTCGACGCTTCCAACATTCTGCAATTCTTGTTTTAAAACGCGATCTACTTCTGCAATAACTTCGGGCGCAACGTGCTCTAAGTTTGCCATACGTAGCACAACTTCCGCCTGAAGGGCTTCGGGTAAGCGTTTTAACACCTCACCACGTTTCTCGGCCTCAAGGTGCGAAAGAATAACGGAAACAGTTTGAGGATGCTCGTTAATCAGAAAATTCGAAAGTGACTTAGCGTCGACCATCTCAAGGCTCTCGAGCTGCTTCGCTGTCGGAGAAGCTGCATTTAAGTGGCCTAGAATACCGCGGGCTCTTTCTTCACCCACTGCCTGAACGATAACATCTTTACTTGTTGCTTTATCTGAAAAGATATAATCATCACTTTCAGATATCATTTCATAAAACTCTTCCAAGACTTTTTTCGCAACTTTTACCGGAACTATTCGATATCTACCCATGGTATTAATTAATTTACGAATATCAGCATCGTCCAAATGTTTCAGTAACGACTTCGCAGCATTATCCCCCAAATAATTCATAAGTATCGCTGCTTTCTCAAAGCCCCGCAGTTGTTCAAACTTAATATCTTCGAGTTTTACAAGTTTAGCCATTAGCTATCCCTCCTGCTAAGCCATAAACCAAAAGCGTTTGCTGACTTTTCTGAGTCTCTTTCGACAAGTCCCATAATTTTCTCGCGCAATAGCTCGCTCTCAGCCTTATCAGGATCAATAGATTCTTCAAGCACAGGTAGAGCGGCGGTCATACCTGGTAGGGTATGGTCCACAGTCTGCAACTCCTCTAACTCTTCAATGGTTTTTGGAAGTATGTCTTCTACGGAATCCTGAAAACTATCAGTGATCCAACGAGTGAATGGCCTAAACAACACATAGTAGAGAACGAGAACTATAGAACCTAACATTAACCAACGAAGGACAAATTCAAGAAGCTTTCTTCTTTCTAAAGAATTTAATTGCCGCTCTGCCTCCTCGAAGTCCTCACGATTAAATTTAAAACTTTCTACTTTGACACTGTCACCACGTGCGGAACTAAATCCAATAGCGTTTTTAACTAAGTCCTCGTATTTTTGGATATCCTCAGCAGCACGCGGCCTCCAAACTTCTTTTACCTCGCCATTCTCGCCTTTTTCTTGTTCCATCATTCCATCAACCAACACCGCAACAGAAACTTTCTCGACACTTCCAGCACCGGCAGCCATTTGACGGATAATTTTCGGAACCTCAAACTGCTGGCTCTTAACTTCTTTATTTTGATTTTGGTTAAATCCAACTTGCCCCGTATCTTGCGCTCCCGGCAAATTTGCCCTTGCGCCCGGAACGCCAACAGGATTGGTGCGTGCTCCATTTAAGCTTTCTTCTTCTGTGGTTACACTACGAAGCGCACTTTTATCTTGATCGTAGGTCTCTTCGACGACATTTGTTTTATTAGGATTTAAGACGACATTTGCTCGGGCGATGACTTTCCCCCCCCCGACTACCTTGCCAAGTATTTCTTCGACTTTTGCCTCAACCGCCTGCTCCACACGCTGCTGGGCTTCGATCAATTCGGTCGAAACCGACGAGTTATCATTTTTGTGGCGAGACAGCATTTTTCCAAAAGAATCAACAACCGTAACTTGATCGGGTGACAAGCCCTCAACGGCACTGCCTACGATATTAGTAATACCGCGCACTTGATCCTCAGTAAGAACTTTCCCCGGATAAAGTTCTACAACAACAGAAGCAGACGCTTTACCACCCTCTTCTAAAAAAGTTTTTTTCTCAGGCAAAGCCAATATAACTTTGGATTTTTTAACCGACGTCAAAGTGTTAATGGCTCGAACAAGCTCGCCCTGTAAGGCGCGTTGATAGTTAATTCTTTGGACATAGGAGGTGGTGCCAAAGTCTTGTTTATCAAACAATTCTAAACCAATTGAACCTAGATTCTTCGAACCCATTTCTGCCATTAGTGCCATTTGCGTGGCATGCAATAACGTTGCAGGAACTGCAACTGTTCCACCATTATCAGTTAATTTAAATGGAACGTTTTTCTGTTGCAGCGACGAGACGATCATCGGCAATTGCTCTTGACTAACGTTTTTAAACAAAGGTTTAAAATCGTTGCCGGAAATCATTCCAGCTATGATGAAGCTTGCCACAAGCACCGTAACTGAAGCACCAATTAGCGATGCACGCTTCACGGGAGTTAAACTTTTGTAAAACTCCTTAAACTGTGCAACCAAACTCGTAAAAAACTTGTTCAAAACCTACCTCCTAAAAACAAAACATCAAACCTGCATCTTCATAATTTCGTGATACGCGTCGATAATCTTATTTCGCACCTGTACCATCAATTTTAAAGCAATATCAGCTTGTTCGGCAGCAATCATCACATCAGGAATGCTTTCTGCCTTTCCCGTTGCTAGTTTCTGCATTTGCACATCCGCGGTTTTCTGTAGCTGATTCACGGATCCGATAGCGTCTTTCAAGGTTTCTGCAAAAGACTTTTCACCTTTTTGTATTGGAGCTACCGCTTCGTTGCTTTTGTTAGAAATTCCACCTATTCCACTGGCAGAGCCTTGAATATTAGTTAGCCTTAATCCATCCATCGTCTACTCCTATCTGCCTATCTCAAGCGAAGTTAGTGCCATATCTTTAATTGCACCCATCGCCGAAACGTTGGCTTCGTAAGCACGCGTGGCTTGAATCATGTTTGTCATTTCACTCATTAAATCGATATTTGGATAAGCAACATATCCCTCGTCATTTGCGTCCACATGATTCGGTTCATACTTCATCAAAGGCGCTTTCATATCGACTTGAATATCGCTGACCTGAACACGCTGTTTGGCAACATCTTCTGGTCTGGTCAAAATCTCGCCGAAATTTTTCTGATCAGGAATCGCCTCAAAGACAACATCCTTGCGCCGATAAGGGCCTCCCTCAGCTGTCCGCGTTGTATTCACGTTAGCAATATTCGTTGCGATCGAATTCATACGCATACGATTTGCGGTCATACCGCTACTCGTAATTCTCATGCCGGTAGAAAAATCCATTACCTACCCCCCTCGGTTACTGCGTACTTCATTTGTGCGAGTTTTTTATTGATGAGCTGTACTGCCGCTTTATAGAGAACCGTATTCTCTGCGAGTGCCGCCATTTCTTTCTCCATGTCGACTGTATTACCATCGTTAGTTATATTAATATTAGGATTGTCGTAGACATCGGGTTTTACTGCCCCAATTTGGTCACTAATTGCGCCGGGATTTGTCTTTGCAAATCTCTCATCTGTCGCAATTGCTTTCGCGAGAGCGTCTTCAAAATCAACGACTTTTGCTTTGTATCCTGGAGTCTCGGCATTGGCGATATTACTGTTAATAATATTTTGACGGTTCAAACGCAAATCAATAGAGCGATTTAATGCTCCCATGGTTTTGTCAAAAATGTGACTCATTTTCTTTCCTCCTCAAGAGGGTCGTTGAGTTTATTGCGCAAAGTGCGTACTGAAATCCCTAGCAATCTGGCCGCTTGAGAGCGATTTTGTTTTGTAAACTCCAACGTTTTCTTGATTAATAAATCTTCCGCCTCCTGAATCGACATCCCCGGACGCAGCGAAAAATCTTTGTGTGAAAATTGAAATTCGGAGATTAAAATTTTATCGGCAGTTAACCTATCACCTTCACAAAGAAGAATGGAGCGCTCAATGACATTTTGCAACTCACGGATATTTCCTGGCCATTGATGAGATTTTAGCTTTTCAAGCGCGCCGTCAGTAACCACTTTAAGGTTTCTATTATTTTTTGCACAACTAAACTGTACAAATTTCTTCGCTAGAATCTCGACATCAGCCGGCCGAGAACGTAAGGGTGGTAACCTCAACGGTACCACGTTCAAACGATAATATAAGTCAGACCGAAATTCGTTTTTATCCACCAGTCCACTTAATTCTTTATTAGTTGTTGCAATCAGCCGCACGTCCACTTTTACGGGCCCATTCCCACCTAAGCGCTCGATTTCACTTTCTTGCAGTACACGAAGAATCTTGGCCTGCAAAGCGATTGGCATTTCACTAATTTCATCGAGCAAGAAGCTTCCATCGTTCGCCAGTTCGAATTTTCCTATTTTACGATTGCTCGCTCCAGTAAATGCGCCTTTTTCATAACCGAACAATTCACTCTCAAGTAAGCCCTCGGGTACCGCCGCACAATTTACCGCAACAAAATTCTTCTTACTTCTATTGCTTTGTTGATGAATGTAACGAGCTAACAACTCTTTGCCGCACCCACTTTCACCAATGATCAATACAGTTGCGCGGCTGGCAGCTACGTTTTTTGCTGTCTTGATCACACGGTCAACTTCTGGGTCAGCGGTAATTATTTCTCGCAAGTCATCCATGCTATTCCTTAATTTCCTTAGTTCCGTCAAATGCAGGAATTCTCTTAATGTATTTGTTGTAATCTTTTGAAAATTGCATTTCCTTTAATCGCTCATTAGCAATTCTTCCCCAGACATTTTGCGGATTCTCTTGCAGCGGCTTCCACGCATTTTCGGCACCTTTTACATCGCCTTTATCAAAGAGTAATTTACCTATACGAAAACGAACAGAGTCCAATTTTTTCTGCGATTCAAACTTCTCTAAAAGTTCTTGATATGTAGTAATGGCCTCATTCGGCTTCTTTAAGGCTACGAGTGCGTCTCCAGAAGTTCGCAACGCTTCAGCAAAAGTATTTTTGTCAACCTCACTTGAGTCTTTGGCCAAGTTAATAATTTTTTGTGCAGTTAAATGTGCTTCCGTATAGTTTTTGCCTTTCATCTCAACTTCTGCGAGGTCTAAATACACGGGCGCCACTTGTTCCGGTTGGCCTTTCCAGGTATCGATCAATTTTTTTAGACTCTGTTTGGCCAGACCCAAGTCCCCTTTTCTCTCGGCTATGTCGGCGATTATTTGTACACGTTCGATTTTTTCGGATGGCAGTAAGTCATCTGGGTTGGCAATTTTTGAAAGATACTCGGTCGCGAGCCCATAGTCTTTTTGCTTCCTGGCGACCGCTGCTAAACGTAAATTGAGTACATCCGTAGTTGGCAGGGTCTCGAATACGTTGCGCTCTTTCTCTAAAGACGTGCCACGAATCGCATATAAGTGATTGAGAATTTCACGATAAGCCGGGGCGGCTTCGGTCACGACCCCAGACTTTTCGAGCGCTCGGCCCATATAATATTTTAAATCCACCCGATCATCATTACGCAGCCAATTATCAGAATACCTTGCGTACTCACGGATAGCTCCCACTGAATCACCATTTTGAACAAGGTCTTGAATTTTTTGTGTAATACTGCGCACGATACGGCGTTTAAACACATTCAAATTTGGAGAGGTCGGATTGTCTTTATAGAACTGCGCCAGCTTATCGACGGAACGGTCATATTCTTTACGACCAAAAAATCCATCTGAAATCATGATATTTACAAATTCATACGCCTCTTTTAACGTCGAAGTTTTAGCAATTTCTTCAAGCTCCTTTAAAGCAGCATCGAGCTCTTTCGGACGCATATCCTTCATACGGCTAGAAATAATACGCACGCGCGCAATCTTGGCCCCCTCGCTACCGCGATAGCGAAAATGACTTTCTAAAAACGCGCCCATAATTCTCTTTTGGTCAGCTCCCAAAATTTCGAGTAACTCTCCTAATCGTGTCATTGCAAAGCCACAGTGACTGTGACCAGGATATCTTTTTAGAAACTCGCGATACGATTCTAGACTTTCCTTATGTTTTCCTAACCAGAATAAGGACTCCGCTTTGTTATAGAAAATGTTTGGATACTCTTTCCAATTACTAGGATATTTCTTTAAGGCACTGTCGTAAGCACTGATCGCCTTTTCAAACTGTCCTTGGTTGAAATAAACATCACCGATCATGTAAGTTGCATCAATCGGTGCCCGTGTTGACTTTGGTGAACTAACAACTTCTTCGTAGGTTTTAACCGCATCGTCCGGCTTCAAAAGAGTTTGATAGGCATCCGCAACAGTCAAACGAACATTGTCATAAGATTTTGAATCGGGTTTATAGCGTAAAAACCGCTGCAACGACATCAGCGTGTTTAGGCTGTCACCTTTTTCGAGATACGAGTAAGCTATTAGTAACAAAGTTCGCTCTGTCAAAACTGATTTTGGATACTTCTCTACTAAGTTTCTGTATAAAGCGATGGCTTTCTCAAATTCAGCCGCACCTTTATTTTTCTGCCAAAGGGAGTAGTAGACATCGGCCTCCATAAAGTTGGCGATCTCATTATATTTAGAATCAGGAAATTGTTTTCTGAAAAATTCCAGGGTTTTTAAGTAAACCGCATGGCGGTTTCTGTTAAACAACGTCAAGAGAAGACGGGCGAGTTTATTTTCTTCGGTGTCTTCGGGAACAATCTCATAAATCGGTGGCGCTGCCAACAATTCCCTTAACTGGCGTTGCTCTAGTTTCAAGCCAGGAAATACTATATAGATGTTACGCTGACTTGCGATTTTTGCTTCTTCACGAATTTCATAATCCTTAATAGAAAAACGGCTAAACTCAGGATCTCCACCATCGAAAATTCCTAAGCGGGTCTCAATCGAAAGCGACTCAGGTGTTCCTTCCTCATCAGATTTTTTATCGGGTTCTATTTTTTTAATAAATTCCGTCGCCGCTGGCTTTCGCTTCGTGGCCTTCGTCATTTTTATACCAGGGATGTTCTTTTTTGGAAGTTTTGTCGCAAGCTTTACACCGGTGGAGGTTAGAGAATCCGTCGATTCATTAACATTTTCTTTCGCCACTACTTTTGGAGATTCTTTTTTTATATCTGGCGCCTTTTCTGATTCGTCATCTAGGTAGAAGTCCACCACCAAACGTGCCGGATCATCGGTAAGATAGTCAAAAGCCGCAACTTTTTTCTCTTTCACGCGAAAGATAATTTCCGACTGATTGAAACCAACTTGAGGCGTCACTTCTACCGACTCAATAAGACCACCTTTCCAGTTTCTAAATTTTTTAACCGCAACATCCGTCAGCTTTGGAATTTTTAAAACGATCAAATCGCCACGGCGTTCAACGTCGTAGTCCCACCGACTTCGGCCCTGAAACTCCACATGGACAGTGTCACCCATTTGCACAAAATCTCCGTCGATATTGGACAAAGGACCGGCACTCACCAAATTAGAAATTAACAATACTAAAGTCAGTAGTTTTACCATAAGACCTCTGTAGAGACTCCTTCACTCTAGAGAGAAAAGCAGAATAGGTGCCAATGCCTGTTTTGACTCGCCCTGCAAAATAGACGATCTTAGGTTTTCTTCCGGCGTCGGCAATGCAACTTTCTTGTCGGGGCCTGACGGAACTCTGACGGGACTCCAACAAAATTTTCCCAATCTTTGGTCATATTGCTAAAAGAAAAAGCGACCGAAAAAATTTAAAAGTTCCACCTTAAATTCCGATATCTTACATCATCACCGGAGTACACAGGACCATGATCCGAAAGTTTAAGTTCACCATATTTTTCGTCTTATGCTTCTTTTTCATAACAGCTGCTTGTGTGTCGGTGAGCTTAGGAAGTAAAAACGGAAAGAGCTACGATAATATTTTCTTTAATGCCCCTGCAGACCCCTATTCGGAACTAAAGGTACAATCGGCCGATCGTTCCTGGCAAAATACAAAAAATGGAAACACGATTTCTTACATGTCAAACTGCGAACAGACTTCAGAGCCAACACTCGAAGTATTAAGTTCAATAGCGCTTGACGGTGTTGAAGATCTAAAAATCGTCGAAAAGAAAAAAATTAATTACAACGGCAGAGAAGCACTGAATACCGTACTCCTTGGACGGGTTGATGGCATACCCATTCAGGCCGACCTGACCGTTCTCAAGAAAAATAATTGCATTTTCAATATCACCTATATTGGCTCGATTCACACCTACATGAGCGATCTATCAATTTTCAAAAAATTCTGGAAGGACCTCACGATAAAATGATTTACGATGTAACTGCCGGCATAGGTTCTAGACTGACACGTACGTTGCGCTACTTTGGGGGAATTTACTTGTTACTCCTGAAAAGTATTTATGAATTTCTGTCGAAACCAATTTACCTCGATCTCACAATCCAGCAAGTCTATCACATAGGAACGCGCTCCCTTCCCCTTGTTCTCGTAACATCTGCAGCAATCGGTATGGTAATGACGCTTCAATTTGGTCTTGGTTTGCAAAAATTCGGTGGGACACTCTACGTTCCTAGAATCGTTTCGGTTTCACTGGTACGCGAGCTTTCTCCCGTTTTTACGGGCCTCATGATAGCCGGGCGAGTTGGTGCAGGCATCGCCTCGGAGCTTGGTTCAATGTCAGTAACTCAACAAATCGACGCCATTCGAGCTCTCGGAACTTCTCCAATTAAGAAAATTGTAATTCCCCGAATTCTAGGGACGGTTATCGCTCTTCCACTCCTAACAGTATTTTCAAATGTTGTCGGTATGGTTGGTGGTATTTTTATAGGCGCAACAGAGCTAAACCTAACTCCAGAATTTTACATAAATAAGATCCTGACCACGGTCACCCTAACGGACTATATTTCAGGCTTGGTCAAAGCGTTTTGTTTTGCATTTATAATTTCACTTTCTGGCTGCTACTATGGCCTGCAAGTTCGAGAGGGTACAAGAGATGTAGGTGGGGCAACAACGCGCACGGTGGTAATGTCATCAATTCTTGTTCTCGTGGTGGATTTCTTTTTAACAAAAATATTTTTTATTTGGGACAAATGGAACTAATACGGGTTGAAGATTTTTGTAAACGTTTTGGCGATAAGGTGGTGCACCAAGGCGTGACCTTTGCAGTTAAACGTGGAGAATGCCTTGGACTTCTGGGCGGATCTGGTTCCGGAAAAAGTGTTATTCTTCGCAGCCTGATAGGCCTCGAAAAACCAGACACAGGTGAAATCCATATCGATGAAACCGAAATCAGCAAATTTACCGAACGGCAACTCATTTCGATTCGCAAAAAAGTGGCATACGCTTTTCAAGGTGGTGCGCTATTTGACTCAATGACTGTGTTCGACAATCTGGCTTATCCCCTCCTAGAACATACCAAGCTTTCAAAGAATGAAATTGAAAACAAAGTTTTAAAAACTCTCGCAGATTTCGACCTTAAAGGTAGTGAAAATCTATTGCCGTCTAATCTTTCTGGTGGGATGCAAAAACGGGTTGGACTTGCCCGCGCAATTATTATGGAACCAGAAATTATACTTTACGACGAACCCACTGCCGGACTTGACCCCTTTAATACAAGGGTCATTCAAGAAACCATAATTCGACTAAAAAAAACCGGCGTGACTTCAATTCTCGTCACTCACGACATGCCAAGCGCAATTGCCGTCTGTGACCGAATCTTACTCCTTGTCCGGGGAAAAATAGTAGCCGAGGCTACAGCTCGCGATGTGATGGACGGAAAAGTAAAAGAAATTGCAAACTTTATGGAAGGTAACCCAAGGAGATCTGATGGAAGCAGGTAATGAAGAATATAAAGTTGGTATTTTCGTTTCATTGGGGCTTCTCGTTTTGGCGGCCATGATCTTTTTGTTAGGCGGCGACAAAATTCTCTTTCACAATTATTATTTTCTAAAGGCAAAGTTTCAAAATGTCGATGGCCTGGTTAAGGGCAGTGTCGTTTCTCTTTCGGGTATTAACGTTGGTACCATCGAAGAAATTAATTTCTCAGAAGATAACAGGAATCTCGAAGTTATTTTAAGAGTAGATATGCTGTACAAGGACAGAATTACTACTGGCTCGCAAGCAAAAATTTCCACCAAAGGGGCCCTTGGCGACAAGTTTATTTTCATCTCACCTGGCTCACCCGGACAAGAAGTCCTGGAGAATGGGGCAACAATTGTAACGATCGAGCGCGGCGACTTCCTGGATACACTTGCCGATCAGTCTACGGGAGTTAAGGACTTGTTCGCAATTATCCAGGAGATGTATCAATTGCTAAAAAACATTAACGGCGATGACCGCAGTTTAAGGCTTATGAACAGCCTTAATATTTCAGCAGAAAACCTAGCTAAACTAACCGCTTCTTTGGAAAAAACTTCTAATGAAATACAAAAAGGTATGACACATGATCAAAACTTCAAGCGTACCATTACAAGTCTTACCAACATTCTTGAAAAGGTTGACCAAGGACGAGGAACCGTAGGAGCCTTAATAAATGATCCTGCACTCTACTATCGCCTGCAAGAATTGGTGGGGGCTCCGACGAAAAATGGTTATGTAAAATCCATGATGCGCAAAACGATAGAAAAAGGATCGATGTTAACGGAGAAAAATTGATTAAGTATAACGCCCAAATCTTTCTACTATTCGCTCTGATATTTGTTCCTAACGCCGAACTCACTCGCCAAATCCGTTTACCATTCCCTGGCACTTTGCCAGAACTATTGCATCCCGGCGCACCATTGATCGTCAAAAAAAATGGAAACACAAGTCGGTACCGAATTTCTACAAAGGCAATGTCTTTATTCAAAGACGAGTATTACTTTGGTGCAATCGACCTCTATTATGAAAAACAAACGATGATCACCGGGCTCTTTGATTTGCCACAACGATCATTTATTTCAAAATTTTTTAAACAAAAGGAAACCTACTATTTTGCTGAGCCAATTTCTATTCTTCGTCCGAAAGTTAAAGCTCCAGTCACGCTTCGTTTTCCTGCCAGCGTGCAAAAAAATGTAATTGAAGCCGATCAACAGTTAAAAGATAAAGAACGGGCGTTATTAAGATCTTCACTGATGGCCGACGAAGAAAGTATTAAAGACCTGTGCTGGAGGAACCCTTTGGACTCAGCCCCTGTGGGTCAGTTCGGCAAACCACGATTTCTTCCCAACAAAGAAATTTATTTTCACTCAGGACTCGATCTCAGAGCATCCGTTGGCACCAAAGTTCATGCAACTGCAGATGGAATAGTACGGTTTGCCCAAAAGTTAATTGTCCCGGGAAACATCGTGGCTCTCTATCATGGCGATGGTTTAATTTCGCTTTATATGCACCTAAGTAAAATTAATGTGACCCCTGGCCAAATGGTGAAAAGGGGTGACGTTATAGCACTTACAGGAGAAACCGGTAGAGTCGAAGGCCCGCATTTACACTGGGAAGTTCGCTGGAAAGGCATCTCCCTCGACCCCCTCGCTCTTTTAAGGTGCCTGAGACTTTTTTCAGTCCATACTGCGTTAACATCAGAATATCAAAAGATTTCAAATTGCAAATAACTATTTCTTCCTCTAGCTTTTTTCAATGTGCGCCAAGCAAAGCTTGGCATAACTAGCGTGTAAACGCCAGCGTAACTAGAACAGGCGCTGTACCGAGTCTTGCAAGTCGGAAGGTAACGACCGAAGTGAAGCGTAGACAGGGAGTTTGTAGGCCGCAACGAAAGTGAAGCGATTGAGCTCCGTCAAGTAGTGATAAGAGTGTGGATGCCGAGACTGTATTGAGAGTGCGAAGGCAACACGCAAGGAACTGGAAGAGGTTCTGCGATCCACCGGAGTCCGAGAGCGTGGCATGCAAACATGAAGTTATGACAGGAACTTGGGAGATCCAGGAAAGGTTAAAGGGATGTTCAAACCTATATCGAGTCTTACGACAAGAAGTGGTTCATTCTTTTCCTGGAAGTCAGACGATCTCATAGTAGCAATGACGAGTCGTAACAAACTCAGAGCAAAGGGGATCACGGAATTTGGACCGCAGACGCTTAACTCTACAGAGGACACCGAGCCATGACTGTAAAGAAACCAACGACTGTTCAGGAATTCAAACGTAAATCGTCCACTTTACCAATTTTACCTTTTATTGGGGTAACGAAAGAGGCTGTGGTAAAAAGCGCCTCCGCGTGAAAACCAAAAAAGAGCGACTTCATAAAGCTGTATCGGAACTCAACGAATGGCTGAAGGAAAATCGAAATCGGTACACAACCGATAAAATCTGGAACTACGTTAAAAGTGTCCTGCGAGGCCACTTTAATTATTTTGGTATAGACTGCAACAGACCAAAGCTTACGCATTTCTATCACGAAGCGCGCCGGCTTTTATTTAAATGGTTGAACAGACGAAGCCAACGTAAAAGCATCGACGGTGTCAAATATGAACGAATGCTTTTACGAAACCCATTACCGTTCCCACCAGATGTAAGAAAATTAAAACATCTCACTGATCGAGGTGCCTATGCGAATTAACCTGAATCAAAATTCTGAAGAGCCCGTTGCCTTAATAGGGCACGGCGGGTTCTGTGAGGAGCTTGCTCTTCCCCGATGGGAAGAGTAGGTTTACTCGATGCTCAGGTTCGCAATCTCAATTGTATTGGTATTTTCGCAATTTGCCCACGGTAGTTTCGACCAGAACTTTGAATATCGCTCTATCTCAGAACAAGAAAAACAGCTAAAAAACCAATGGCGAAAAATAGATTCCGAATACACCCAAGACATTCTGGCCTCTTTTTTTTCAGAGAAAGAAGAAAAGCTTTGGAGAACTAATCGCGTGATATTCATGCAAAGCGCAGCTTCTATCTCAAGTAAGCAATTTGCTCTCGATCAAAGAATAAAGCTTGAAGCAGAACTTTTGGATAATCTCCAATTTAAAATCTTACACTTTAAGCAAGGAGACTATGAGCAGGATCAAGAGCACTCTGTTTTTGAATTTAAATACAAGTCCAATCACACCATCGATTACTCTTTTTATTCTGAACTCCTGCACTTAAAAAAAGAAAATGATTTTGATGTCGCTGTCACTTTTCATCCCAATACAGATCACCAAATCAGAATCTTCCACTCGTGGGTGGATGCCGAGCGAAGCCTTCGCAATGAAGACACTGATCGATTTAACTCAATGCCTTCTGTCTATGGTGTCAAAGGGCAAATAAATTGGGAGAAGTTTGAAGCAGAATATGGCGCCCTCATCGAGCCCGAATTCCGTTGGGCTTACCCAGCAACCAACACTGAATATATTTACCATCGTTATATGGCTAATATATTTCTCAGCATTCCTTTTCGCGAAAATTTCCTTTCGGTACGAATGCAGTGGGAGTCGAAACTTGACTCAGAACGCCTCTTGCAAACAGAAAGTCCAACCACTAGAATCGAGGCTAAACGTTTTCAAGCACTTGTACGACACTCTTGGATTAGTGAAGATTCAGGCCTTGAGTATAACGCCGGGTTGATGTTGGTGCGTCGAAGCTGGGAATTTATGGATCACGACATGGTGATGACTGATGCCGTTCCTCACTTTGGAGCCATGTGGCCGAAGCACAAACAAATAAATAATCATCGCTGGGGTTTTGAATACGGCGGAACGATTCACAGTCAAACCACGGACTGGGCGCAAACATTTAACGAAACAAGAGTTCTCACTCAAAATCGACTCGATGCAATTTGGGAGTGGACATTTAACCACAAAACTTTCATTACTTTTCGCTTTGGATTTGATTTAGAAGACTTTGGAACCAAGGAATCCTGGCAGAGCGGTGACGGAAGATTTGTAATGTTTTTCTAGAATAGTTTGCAAGAATTAAATTTCTTATTGAAAACCATGCCCAAAGACCTCTCCAAAAAAACGGGTAAAATTCCATGAGTTATGGTTGACCCAACAACCTATCGAGCTGCTTTCTCTGTTCTTCCTCCGACAGCACAACTTTCCTATCTAATGTAAAACGTATGCGCTTCACCCAATCGCGACCCACATATTTATTTACTTTCTCGGTCAACTCTTTGGTCACAAAATTTAATTGTTGTATATAGACAGAGTGCTCTACCCAAATCAAAAGAGTACCACGATCAAAGCCAACTGGCCGCGTCTGCCGAGCCATTTCCGCATCAACCACGTCCACCCACTGTTGCCACAGCTTCCACCGCAAGAATTGGTCACTCAAAGGCGTTTTGCTGTTGTGCAATAACCCCTGTAAAATATCGCTAGCTGAAGTTAGGGTTGAGCGCTTTCGAAATTTATTGTAGTTATTCGCTTCAGCCATAGGAAACCTTTAGCATGAGTAATCAGCAGTTGCCAATTCATATTGTCGGCGCAGGGCTTGCGGGAAGCGAATGCGCTTACCAACTTGCAACCATGGGACACAAAGTTGTGCTTCACGAAATGCGCCCGAATACCATGACCCCCGCGCATAAAACAAATGGTTTTGCGGAGTTAGTTTGTTCTAATTCTTTTGGCTCCATGACCGATTACTCAGCCCCGGGGCAGTTAAAATGGGAAGCTGAAAAGCTTGGAAGTTTAGTATTGACAGCAGCTCATCAAGCGAGAGTACCAGCAGGTATGTCCTTAAGTGTTGATCGCACAATATTTTCAAATTTTATTTCTGAAAAACTTAAAAACCACCCAAATATCACAATTTCCAATGAAGTAGTAAATTCTTTGGAGCAAGTTCCACGCCCAACTGTAATCGCAACAGGCCCATTAACTCATAAGAGTCTTGCCGAATCTATGCAAAATCATTTCGGCAAAGAATTTTTATATTTTTACGATGCGATAGCTCCGATTGTTGATGCAGATTCTATCAATACTGATATTGCTTGGAAAGCCGATCGCTGGGATAACGGCACAAAAGACTATTACAATTGCCCCCTCGATAAAGAACAATATGAAAATCTGGTAAAGGAAATTATCAACGCTAAAAAGGTAGAGTTAAAGGAATTTGAAAAAACTCCTTATTTTGAAGGCTGCATGCCAATCGAAGCCATTGTCGACCGCGGCCCCGAAACTCTGCGCTTCGGACCTTTATCCCCTAAAGGACTTCGCAATCCAAAAACGGGAAGATGGCCATGGGCCGTTGTTCAGCTTCGGCAAGACAACAGAGAAGCGACTGCTTACAATCTCGTAGGCTTTCAAACAAAAATGACCTATGGAGAACAAGCCCGCGTTCTAAAGATGATTCCAGGACTCGAAAATGCAGAGTTTTTAAAATTTGGTAGCATTCATCGTAATCTCTTCATCAATTCGCCAAAACTCTTAAATCACGATCTGTCCTCAAAAAAAGATCCAATGCTTTTCTTTGCTGGCCAAATCGCGGGTGTTGAAGGTTATTTTGAATCCACCTGTATCGGTTTGCTCGTCGCCCACTTTCTCCATCAAAAGACAAATCGTCTTCCTTTTTCTCTGCCTCCACGCGCGACAGCGATGGGCTCATTACTTTATGCCATCACGCAAGAAGAAAAAGAAGATTTCCAGCCGACAAATATTAATTTTAGTTTGTTCCCGCTGATGGGACTCGATAGCAAAGTTCCAAAAAAAGAAAAACGCCAGCGGAAAATCACGCTGGCGCAAAATGAACTTTTAAATTGGCAAAGACCTAATTAAATTAAAGCAGTTTATCTATGCCATCAACCATCAGGTCATCAAAATCTATAGCAAACTCTTCGGCAAGTCGCTCTTTCGTTGTTTGCTCACCGTTAAAGTAGTATTTGAATTCGCCATTTTCGTAGGTAAAGCCAAAAGCCACTTCGGCTCCAGGAAAGGAAGCGATAATCAGACATTGAGCTTTAGATTTTCCTAAGTTTCGTAATAATTCGATTTTAGCACGCATTGGTATGCGTTGCCCATTTAACAGATCGTGTGAGCCTTGCGCCTCAACAATTACATAAATACGACCTTTACTTAAATCCTCCGAAGTATTTTCAAAGGCACTGCGAGCGCTGACTTTTAATTCGTAGCCTGAGGACATTGACTCTTGCTTCATCTTTTCATCAGATATTTTAAACTTATTTAGTTCTTCAAGCGAAGAATTCTTGCTATACAAACGGTTATTTCTATCGACACTGGTTACGGTTTCAAGCACCTTGAAATTCGATTCGAAATTTACTGGGCAATCAGCTCCCGAAACCAGGCCCTTTTTAGTTGTAACTAGCGTTTTTCCGAGCTCTAAATCGCCTGGATTCGGAGTATTTAGGCTTATCTTACATTTTTGTTGAATCGTCGCCAAATTTTTACGACCAATATCATCGAGTTTACGAAGAGCTCTATCATACCTACTGGTAGAACTTTTGTCGTTAAGCATAACCGTAGAAGCCGGCATTTTAATAGCGGAAGCCTTAAAGATTGCAGATGCATTTGCACGATGCCCCTCTGATAATACCCGAACTTTTAAAATTTCCGACTTCGTGCCAGAATCTAGTGCGCCGGGAATCCCACTACCTGAACTTCCACCACCACAAGCGGTTAAAATGCCCACAGCAACTAAACACAATCCAAATGACCTTTTCATAAATCCCCCATCAATTTGTCAATCGATAGAGCAAAAACAAAGCCATTGCCGAAGTACTAGTTATTGACTTTTAAATGATTCTAATCAAATGAGATTTGGAAAGAATACAAAAGGAATGAAAAAATAACATATGTATGTTTATAAGAAGACTGAGAATCAAGGACCAGCGGATCTTGGTGCTACTTGCCAATACCCGATACAGCTAGGGGCCACGCCATAACCGCTGGCCGTACCTGTTACTCCTGCCGGAGTCGAAGTGGCTTTTGCGGAGCTTCCACCCCCACACCCACCTCCTCTAGGGTCACAACTACCTATGCTTCCCCCCGACCACGACGCCTCAAGAATTCCTGTTACATTGCGAGTATTGTAGGAGCCACCACTATTTTCAAGAACCCTTAACATCGTCACAAAATTCTGGGGAACACCACCTATGATGGATCTTTTAGCTATGAACACAGCATTTTTGATTCCCCCCGCGTTGATATTTTGATCACCAGAAATAGTACAGCTGGCCATCTCATCTCGGTCGTCGCCAGGGGTACCAGGTGGACCAGCTATACCGGTAGCGGGAGGCGTACAACTCTTTCCATCTGCACTAAGGGTTCCATTAATAAAGTCGCAAACCTGTTTCAATTCTGGTAAAGCCAATTCCATACTTTCACCGGCAGAACAATCAGTAATTTTACCTACAGAGTCGGTACGAAAAACAATTGGAAAATCTCGCATAAGGGTACTTCCGCCATACAAAGTACCCTCTTTTGAAATTTTCATTTCAACACTGGCTGCATAATCTTTAAAAGTTGCGCCGGAATTTAACAAAGTAAATTTTGTCGCTCTTATATCGCTCACCCACGAAGGTATGTTTTTAACCGGGGTGGCCGAAATCGGCATTACCACTCCACCTGTAGGGTATTCGAGGTTATTAAATTTAATGGTAAAATTCTTATTGGGAGTCGAGGGAATATTTTTCGTCGCAAGATTTTTCATTGCATTGAGCTGACAAACTTTAGCATTCTGGAGCGCCATTCGCGCCATAAATCTATAGTTCTCAGCATCGCCGCGAAACCTCATGGTCTCTGAGGACTGCATAATCGAAAGCATAAATTGGCTGACGCCAAAAGATATGAACATGGTAAGCCCAGCTACCATCATCAATTCGACGAATGAAAATCCACTTTCCCGAGATCCATTGCGGAACATTGGATACCTCAATAATAGGTTAACACGAGTTTTCAGTATTGAGACGAAAAAATAAATAAAATCTCGTACTGAGACAGGATGATTTAGACTAGGTATTAAATCTAAAAAAAACTGCCCAATTTAGTCAGCCACAGATGGTCATACTGTAAACAACCTAGACACAAGTTCGCCTTCAACTCAAATAAAATATGGCACTCTACTTGCTCATATTCTTCCGAAACTTTTTTAATATTTTTTGGAGGACTTAAAAATGAAAAAATCTATGGCAATTATTGTGTCAGGAATTCTGACAGTACAATCCGTTGGGTATACCCAACAAATTATTCCTACAGTTACACCCGTCGGTGGAACGACGGGATTCCTAACAGCTGGAAAATATGACGTTAATAAAATCGAAGCTAATTACACCGAAGTTTTGAAGCAAATCGTTCAAGACAACGCAATTAAACAACAAGCAGACCGCGACTTTTTAGCGAGTAAAGGTAAAATTATCGGTGATTCTTTGCGCGAGCTTATATTGAGAAAGCAAGCTTTCGATGCACTTTCACAGAAAGCAAATACAACTAAAAATGTAACTCTAGAAGAATATTTAGTACAAGTTAACGAAATCAACGCAACTATTGAAAAAGCTAAAATCGATATTCAGGAAGCCTCGATGATTAGCGCCGAAACGCTTCCGTCAGCAGTAGCAGAATTGGGTGGCGTGCAGGTAAAAATGGCTCCTGGTAGTGTGATTGACATGACTAAAGCCATAAGCCCTTTTCAACAAACGCTTGCTGATCTCGAAACAAAGTTAAATGCGACTAAATTTTCTTCTCTTGCACATAAGGGTGCGTTTCCAGGGATTATTGGGAATGCATTAAATCCTGACCTTTCCAAATTTCCAAAAATGGATGGGGAAGAAATCACAAAGGCGTTAGAAGAAATTCAAGCTAAGTCAGTTGTGTCAGATAGTACAAAAAAATTGCAACAATTTTTGGCCGACAATATCGTAAGGTCAGTTAAAAAGTATATTCAACTAGCTGGTACTGACGAATTCTTGCGTGATCGCAATCAAAACGACTTAAACGCGATGGCTGAAGAGTACAAAACAATTGAAAAATTCTTTTTTATGCGCTCTTACTTACGTAAGAAATATGGACTCCAAATTGGCGCGATTCAATCCACAGCATATCCATTAGATTACGGAAAACTCGAAGGTATTTTGCGCAAAGATATGATTTTTCCAATGACCACGGCATTAGAAAAAATCATCAGCCAAGTTGCCCGTACCGATGAAGATCTAATGACTGCATTTGGTAATGCCCGTCGCTTTGTTGAGTTTTACGATCGCCGCTTAACTCCGATTCTTTCAGAAAATGCTTCAGCAAAACGAGCGGCGATTCGTGCCGAAGCGGAAAAAAATAATAGGAACTTGGCAGAAGCCGGTCTTTGGGAAAAAATTAAAGCTAAAGCCGACGTTGCTTACCAGCAAGCGGTAGCGACTTTCGCAAATGGACACGAAATTCAGGCTAAAAAACCCACCTATCTTGACGAAAACGGTAAAGATATGGCCTACAATGCGCCAGACACTGGGTTGATGGCGCGTCTTAGCGGCATGATTACAACTGCCACTTTTCAAGGTTCTACGGTTGAAGCTCTTCTTGCCGTTATGCGCTTGATTCTTGCTGACGTTCGCGAAGAAGTTATGTTGAGCCAAGGTGATTGGGGTAGTTTGAAAAGTTACCACGCACAACGTTTCATGGCCTCACCTGAACAAACCGTACGTACTGTGAAAACTATCTGTGATGTTGACATTCGTCTTTCAGATGCCGCCCGTGCCGCCGCGAAAGCATTAACTAATGATAAAGTACCCTGTGTAAAACCCCCAACTGGAGGACTGTCAGCGCTAAGCAGCGGTGATGTTATTCTAACACCTTTCCGCAACTTAATGACAGCGTACGAGACCAAAGAAATGAAACGCGCCCAAGACGCACGAAATCTACGTGACCTTGTTGATATGTCTTTGAATGCCCAGTCAAATGACGGTGACAGAGTTAATGATGCCGCGGTATTTGAATAGTAATAGTTTTAATGAACATTGAATTAAATTTTTAAATTCAGAAGGAGGAAGTTAACCACTTCCTTCTTTGGAGACTGTATGAAGATCTTATCAATTTTATCAGCGATGCTATATTTAGCGTTAGCACAAAATGCATTCGCAAAACGCGTAAGTGATGCTAGCGAAGCTGCAGCCTTATGTTCGGCTCCATTTACTTGTGATGCCGAAACAATTGCTTCAGATAACCGAGCCCCGCTTCGTATCGATCAACCGGCAAATCCAACTCCGGTACAAGGTTTGTGTGGGACTCTACCACGAGGTCTTGATTATCGAGCACGCCCGACTTACTTTACATGTAGTGGTGGCGGAACTGAATCACACACCCGAGGGCCAATCGAACACGATGCTGACCAAATTGACAAGAATTTCTCTCTTCTCAGTATTGGAAATCGCGAAGGCGCACAGAAAGCACTTTTGAAAAAAGATTATGGCTGGAAAAAACAAATAAAAGTCAACGTTTCACAAAATTGGACTTACATGCAAAAAGTTGGCGCGTACACTGACTGTAGTGACCAACCTGGCGCCCAAGGCGGTGAGAGCGAGTCGTACCAAACAATTTGTTACCGAAGCAATCGTAAAGAAAAAGTAGTTCAGCGTGTGGTAAGAAAAGAAACTTTTTGTTCCAAGAAAAATCCACCACCCCCGCCACCCCCTGTTTCATCAGGTGGAGGATCTTCGGGAAGCACTTATGGCGAAGGCAGTGGAGGATTTTCAGGAGGAAGTGGTGGCAGTTACTCGCCATCACGATCATCCTCTGGCGGCGGCGGAAGTTACTCACCATCACGACCATCAAGTGGTGATGGCTATAGCGCCCCAAAGGGGAGAGGCGAAAGCTCTGGAGAAAATCGATCACGCATGGACCGCGGCAGAAATAGTTCATCGGAATATAAACTAGAGCAAATGAAAATCCGTGCTCCCGCACTTACCTATCGCCGAATAGCTGACGACATCAGGACCGATAAAGAATCTGAACCGATGTATGGCTGCGCTCGATGGGAAACTCGCACTGTGAGTGATGAAGACACATATTCATATGAAGATGTCGAAGACATTAGTTACACCTGTACAAAAACCAGAAACAAATGGTGTACGTGGTATCAACAGGAAAGTTCTTCGCAATTGTGCCCAGAACAAAAAACTATAAACATTCAGGTAAAATACCAGACTCCGGCTGACTGGAATCCGAAAAATCCTGCCTACGATGATCAACTTCCAAATAAATTTGATCTGCTTCTCGGTGAGTCCGAAATTATAACTGTTGGTTTCAGCTCGGGATCGCGCGACATTACACCAAATGCAGAGATTAAAAATGGAATGCAAACCCGCAAGGACCCGTGGAACAAATATTCCACAAACTGGTCACCGCGTACCCTTGACTGTAGGTATCAAGATCAAGAGTTTGATCTTGAAATTACCCCTGAGCGCCGCATTGTTCAAAGCGCACCCAATCCACTTGATTTGCCAGATGGCTATGGAGAAAAAGCGGTTAGCGAGGAGCTCGATAGTAGCGGTAGGCCTAAAAACCTAAATCTTAAGAACAAAGCCCGAGGCCTTGTACTTGATCGTTCGGGTTTAAGTCGTATTTATGGTAAGGATCAAAGTGAACAAAGTGAAAAGAGTCGTGTCGGCATTACCCGCAAAGCGTGGGAAAACACTCGATTCTGGATGCGATTATGGTGGCTCGATGGCAACAACAAAGTAAAAGTGACTCTTGGTAGACACTTCAACATCAATCAAGCCTCGCCTGAGGGCGACCGAGTAAGTATTTCTCTAGCTGGCGAAAATGGAATGTCGCGCTTTTACAAGATGGCGGTACCCTTCGAGGAAGTTTTTGGCTTCCTTGGCGGCGACGTTTCTCTCGATCCTAGTAGAAAGTACGAAATTGAAATTAAAACTGCGCAACCAGGTTTTGATGGGATTTACATCGGCGGTCTAGACGACGATTCGTCACTCTCTGATGAAGAGAAAAAATTAGTTAATAAAGATGCATATTCGGAGTCACTCTGGATTCCGTTTGACGCTTCGAACTCAAAACGCTCGCTTCTCCAAAGATTCTGGGATTGGCGCGCTGGAAGAATGAAGAGGTTCTAATGAAAACTTTTAAACTCTACTCGGTTTTATTTGCCTTAGTATTTTCATTCACTGAACTTAGAGTGCTCGCTGCAACCAGAAGCGAGCAACTTAGAAAAGATTCGGCAACTCTTATTTATAGTCTAAAAAATGTCCAAAATGGTTTAGTACCCAAGGACATTCAGGAACTCGACAAACAAGCTGGTGGTTATCTTTCAGTTCAACTTGCGGCTGAAATTGCGGAACGTATTTCGGCTTCTATTGACCTTATCCATGAAATAAAGAGATCAGATCTGTCTTCTAAAGAAAAAGCCGATATGATTGACTCTGTTGGCTCAGAGCTTGGAGCTTTATTTATGACTTCGGTACGTCACCATGGCGATGACGAACTCGATCCAAAATTAAATAAAGATCCTATCTTTGTTCAATACGGAAAAAAGGCGACACTTGAACTAATTAATACAGTTAAAGACCTTTTTCATTTTCCAGCAACAATAGATGGTAACAGTCATATATGGAAAATTAAAGAGAGAATGTACCGAGAATATATTAGTCAGACTGCGGTCATCAAATTTCAAAAACTGATGAGCGAACTTGGACAAAATCCAAATGATCCAGATTTCAAAGCTCTTAAATTCTTACTTGCTGTTCCTGACAGTAAGAAAGAACACGAAAATGATTTAGGCAACGTCGAAAAAGCACTACTTGTACGACAGAATCGCCTTTCCGCTCACTATACTGTTCTAGGCACTATAGGTTTTGGTGCTTTCATGTGGACTCTTTTTCCTGTCGATTGGGCTGGAATAATGGTCGGCTATGATATGGTAACTCCGCGCATCTCTGACTTCATTACTTACAGCACATTCACATTGCTCGCTCTCATTCGGCAAGCCACGGGAGCATTTGGAACCATTCCGGGACTAAAACGTCTGATTGAAATTATTAAGGACCCTAGCAAAACAGACGTATTTTCAACTTTAAAACTTCCGCTCTTCGCGAAAATTATGCGAATCGAAAAGAAGGTTGAGGCAGAAAGAAAGAAATTTAATCCAAATAGCTGTACACTATTTTAAATGAACCATCCCCAGGCTTAGCGCATCTTCGCGACTAAGCCCGATCAATGTCTGATCATTAAATTTTGCGCCCTTGAGTTTCGTCAGCTCCAGAGTTGCACCAGAGAGATCAGCCCCGCGCAGATCACTTCCCCGCAAGTCGGCTCCTTCTAGATTCGCATTAATCAACTTCGCATTGCGAAGTTTAGCGTTTTGCAAATTAGCCCCAGTAAGGTTAATTCCCTCTAAATCTGCCGAAAACAAATTCGCTTTGGATAAATTAGCTCTCACAAAAATTCCGTGCATTAAAAGTGCCCCGGTAAGATCCGCTGAAACCAATTTCGCTTCTACACCCTCAGAGTCCTCGATATCGGCGCGACTCAAATTCGCACCTGATAAATTCGCCTGTCCAAAACTACTTTGCGCCAACAAAGCCCCACTGAGCTTCGCTTTTACCCCTCTTACCCCACGTAAAGATCCACCCTCGAGTCTTGCGCCGCTCAAATTTAGCTTCGACAAATTCGCGCATTCTGCATTTCTACTGCCCTCAGCGTGAAAGGCCTCCAAAAAATCTTTTTCACTGCTGTATTGGTTAAAACCAAGAGCACCACTTTCATTTTTGCAAACCGAGGGCGCACCTGGCACTTCAATCAAAACATATCGACTAATCATCTCAGCCTTTGCCATCTTGAATGACACCAAAAAAGCCAATAACAAGATTGATTCGACGATTTTTTTCACTTTCTCCCCCTTCGGCCAGCGCCATTTAGGCACTGAATCACCATTGAAACTAATTATTGCAACTAATGTTCCAAAAGAGATTACTAATGAAGGAAATAAAAACGAGTTATGCAGACACGGTGCATATCAACTGGTTGTCAGGCACCTTACTCCACCGTGACTGACTTTGCGAGATTTCGTGGTTGATCGACGTCGTGGCCCATGGCTACCGCGAGATGATAGGCCATGAGCTGTAGTGGCATAACGGCCAAAATGGGATTCACCAGCCAGCTGGCCTCTGGCAACGAGAGGTAATGAACACTTAAGCTCGCCAATTTTTTATCTTCGCCGGTACCGATCGAAATGATCTGCCCACCACGGGCTCGAGCCTCTTCTAAATTGCTCACGGTTTTTTCGTACAAGTCATCTTTAGGAGCAATCATAATCACAGCCATAGTTTTATCGATAAGAGCAAGTGGACCGTGCTTCATCTCACCGGCTGCATAACCCTCAGCATGCATGTAGCAAAGTTCCTTTAACTTAAGTGCTCCCTCTAGAGCAATAGGATAGTTAATTCCACGACCCATGAAAAGGAAGCCACGATAGGTTTTTAGTGACTTTGCAGCTTGCGCGAAAAATTTTGAATAGTTAATGATGATCTCCATTTGACTTGGCAAACCTAAAAGAGCGCTAACCAAAGTCTCTTCGCTGTCTCTATCCAAAAATCCACGGACTCGTCCCGCATAAATGGCCAAACATTCCAAAACAACCAAAGTACTCGTAAAGGCCTTTGTACTCGCAACTCCAATTTCTGGGCCCGCATTCATGTATAACGATCCATCAGACTCACGATCAATGGTTGAGTTTTTCACGTTGCAAATACTAATCGTCGGGACATTGATAGCCTTCATTTTTCTTAAGACCTCAAGAGTATCCGCGGTCTCACCACTCTGAGAAATCAAAATCACGACCGAGTTTGGAATTATAATAGGATTTCTATAACGAAACTCACTTGCGATATCGCATTCCACAGGAACATTGGCAAATTTCTCCACAACATACTTACCGACACACCCCGCATAAAAACTTGTTCCACACCCAATGATATGAATTTTTTCGGCACCTTTTAAAATTTTGTCGAGATTTTTTAGCTCGATTTCACCAAGATCCACCGAACGAGTTTTTAGATTTATATGCGGAGCCATCGCCGTTGCTACAGCCCTTGGTTGCTCAAGAATTTCCTTTAACATGAAATGGGGATGCCCACCTTTTTCTGCTTTTTGTGCGTTCCAATCAATCGTTTCAATTTCCTTTTTTAAACTCTTACCCTCAAAAGTAAAAAATTCGTACTTCTTACCCCTGATCGAAATGATTTCGCCGTCTTCAAGAAAAATAACTTTATTTGTATACGGAACAATTGCTTGCAAGTCGCTCGCAACTATCAGCTCATCATTTCCAATACCCAGAATTAGTGGTGGCCCGTCCTTAAACGCCACCAAATTATCAGGGTCTTTATCTGAAACGGCCAGCACGGCGTAAGCGCCATGAAGTTGCGGGATCGCATTAAAAACTGATTTTAACAAGTCGGTTCCCTTTTCAACTTCCTCGCTAATCAGGTGCGCCACCAATTCAGAATCTGTTTCTGATTCTACCTTGGCTCCCTTTTTTATTAAATCGGCACGAATGGTCTGATAATTCTCAATAATTCCATTGTGAACAATACTCACTTTTTTAACCTTGTGAGGATGAGCATTTTGTTCTGACGGAACCCCATGTGTCGCCCAACGAGTATGTCCTATACCAGTGTGACCAGCGAATTTCTCATTCTTTAATTTTTCACCGAGGCTACTCAGCTTACCGTGCGCACGCACGCGGCGATATTGACCTTGGTCAAAAATGGCAACGCCGGCGCTATCGTAACCACGATACTCAAGTCTCTTTAGTCCTTCTAATATAACTTCTTTTGGTTCTTTTGAACCCAGATAACCAACAATGCCACACATAAATTATTTCTTATACCCTTCTTTATTGTACTGCTTGCCCCGGGCAACACCCAAAGCCTTCGCCGGAACATTCTTCGTAATCGTAGATCCGGATGCAATAACAGCGTCGTCGCCGACTTCCACGGGTGCCACAAATTGCGAGTCGCTGCCCACAAAGACACCTTTGCCAATTTTGGTTTTGTATTTTTTCTTATCCACAGCATAATTGCAGGTGATGGTGCCACAACCGATATTAGTTTCATCGCCTATCTCGGCGTCACCAAGATAAGTTAAATGCCCAGCCTTAGCGCCTTTACCAAAAATGGTGTTTTTCATTTCAACAAAATTTCCAACGTGTGCTTCTTCTTGAATTTCTGTTCCCGGCCGAAGACGTGCGTAAGGGCCAACGATTGCTTTTTGTTTTATTTTAACTTTATCCGTGTAAGTTCCAGCTTTAACTTCAACTTGATTTTCTAATACGCTATCTGTCAGGACGCAGTTTGCTTCCACGATACACATCTCGCCCACTTTGGTATTTCCACGCAAGTACACGTTTGGATAAATCACGGTACTTGCCCCCACATTTACAGTACTCTCGATAAAAGTGTTTTGGGGGGAAATAATCGTTACCCCATTTTCCATTAATTCTCGACATTTTCTCAAGAACGCAACTTTAGTAGCCCCAGCTAATTCAACTTGCGTATTAACTCCGTAAGAGACATGACGTTTTCCTTTAATTCCACAGACTTTTCCACCGTCTTCAATACAGAGGGAAATTAAATCCGTTAAATAAAATTCTTGTTTTGAGTTTAAATTCTTTATTTTGGGGAGATATTCATTCAGTGTTTCTGCATTTAAGACGTAGATCGCGGTATTCACTTCGCGAATTTTAAGTGTTTCGGCACTAGCGTCATTAGCCTCGACGATCGCGCGAATATCTCCTTTATGCCTTACAATTCTCCCAAAAACCCCAGGAGTTTTCAAAACCGCAGTTACTAAACCGATATCACAATTACTATTTCTAAACTCTGAAAGAAACCCCGAGATATCATCACTAGTCAGCAAGGGATGATCGCCATTCAAAATTATTACATCGCCTTTCAGACTCTCTGGATTTGCTGACCTCACCGCGTCTGCGGTTCCTAGCTGTTCTTTTTGTTCAAAACAGATTCCACCGGCTGGCTCCACGACCCGCTTGACCAAAGCCGCACCTGCTCCGACCACGACGCGGGCCTCAGAGCAGCCAGCCTTTTTGACAGAATTTAGAACCGAAAGAATCATAGGATTGCCCGCAACCGGATGAAGGACTTTAGGAAGCGACGATTTCATTCGCGTTCCCTTGCCAGCTGCTAAAATAATCGCCGAAAATTGATTTGTGGACATGAATACAACTCTAAGCCTGGCGCTTGATACTGTCAAACTCCCTCGCCACTCTCAATGGGCAGTGAGTACTTTAGGACACAGGATAGAATTGTTTTTTTCACCCAATTTTCAATGGCGCGAAAATGCAAAACCATTGCTCTTCATCGGTGGAGTCCATGGTGACGAATACGAGGGCGTTGAGCTTGCTGCGCAAACACTTCTATGGCTCGACTCCATCTATCAATCAGATTCCACCACGGAAATTTCACCGTGGGTCCTGATTCCGTGCATAAACCCCGATGGCTATAAATCAAACCAGCGAACTAACGGGCGTGGCGTCGACCTCAATAGAAATTTTCCCGCCCGTGATTGGTCGCCAAGAATAAAATCATCACGCTATAATCCCGGGACATTTCCAGCAAGCGAGCCCGAAGTTAGAGCCCTGGCAAATTTTATAGTGCGCTACTCACCGAGACTCGTCATCCACTGCCACTCATGGCACCCGAGTATCACGTTCACCGGCAACGAAGCGCCCGTCGAAGCAAAAATTTTGGGCGAAACGACGGGCTATTCAGTCCAACCCGATATTGGGTATCCAACACCCGGCAGTCTTGGGCAGTTTGCGTGGCTCGAGCAGCAAATTCCCGTGATATGTATTGAAGAACAAGAAGGAACAGCCGTAGAATCAGTATGGCCGCATTTCGAAAGTGGGATCAAAAAAATTTTTGGGAAAATATAGATAATGACCACAGATCTCTTACGCTCAAGCTATTTGTTAATTGGCGCTTTAGACAAAGCGGCACCAACACTTGGCGCTGATTTGGCAAAATCACTCAAAGAAGCCAGAGAACTCTGCACCAAAACGAAGTACTCTATTATTGCAATTCCTGCAAAGATCTCGACACCCGATGAAGTCTGCGCTTTCATCAATGCAATTCAGGTCATTACTAAAAATACTCAATTTATTCTTATCACTGATCAGGCAAGTCCGAAGGACATTAGAAAAATTCTTTCAGCATCTCAATTCTATCGTGTTGTCGAATCTTATAGTGAGACACGTTGGAACGAAATCTTAACAGAAGCTCAAGAAAATTACGCACAGATCGAACAAAGTCAGCAGTTATTCAATCTCCTCAACGAACAAAATGAAAACCTCGTACGTTTGTCGACGGAACTTGAGGATCGAGTTGCCAGACGTCAACAAAACACAATTAAAGCACGAGAAAAACTGGTTGTTGCCAATCAACGTACGGAAGGACTGCAGCGCGCCTTGATTGCACTCAACCGCGCAAAAACGATCTCGGATATAGAGTCTCTCGTAAAAGAGGCTGTTTCCGACGCCCTTAATGTTGAGTGGATTAAAATAGACTTATTCTCTAACCCTTTTAGCAAACAGATCGTTGAGCAAAAAACAAAAGATATTGTTTTTAGCTGCCCACTTTATCAGGGGTCCACGCAAATGGGACAAGTAATTTTTGGCAGAGCGGGACCAAAACCGTTTAGCGCCAACCAGGAAAATTTTCTGACCCAGGTTGCTGAATCAATTTCACTTGCAGTCTTTCGCCTCAACAATCAAAAACATTTTGAAGTTCTAAAAAGTCAGTGGGAAGCGACCTTCGATGCGATTACCCGACCACTCAGCCTCGTTGATTCGAACTACAACATAGTTCGCTGCAATAAAGCCTTCAGCCAAAAATCAAAAATCAGTTCTTCTATAGTAGGAAAAAAGTGCTACGAAGTTCTTTTCAAGAGAAATCAACCCTGCATGAATTGTAGTCTCGGCAAGAAATTTCGCCTTCCAAAACAGACACAAACAGTTTACGAAGTCACTAGTCAAACACTTCACTCGCCGAACACCGACCAAACACTCTACATCAATCTCTACCATGACATTACCGAAGCCCTAAAACTTGAAGTTCAAATTCTCGACTCTTCAAGAGAAGCAGAAATAGGCCTTGTCGGAAGTAGTATTGCTCATGAACTCAATAACCCGCTTGCAGGAATTATTTCCTTTATTCAGGTGATAAAAATGGATCTCCAGAAAACAGATCCCTATTATGACGACATAATTCAAATGGAAAATGCAGCTCTTCGCTGCAAAGACATTATCCAAAATTTGTTAGGCTTTTCGAGACTAGCACCGCTAAGCGAACCTGGCTTCATCGATCTTCGAGAGGTCATCAAACAGTCAAAAGAAATTTTTGAGTTAAGAGCGAAGTCAAGTGGGATCGAGGTAAGTCTAGATTTGCCTGAAAATCCAACAAAAATAGAGGGACAAATTAACCTTCTAACCCAAGCAATCAGTCACCTTATGACGATGGCACTTTCAACAATAGTTGAAGAACGCCGTAAGGACAAGACTATCAACCCACAACTGTTTATTGGACTTGA
This sequence comes from Proteobacteria bacterium SG_bin7, assembly GCA_002083485.1. Taxonomy (GTDB): domain Bacteria; phylum Bdellovibrionota; class Bdellovibrionia; order Bdellovibrionales; family SG-bin7; genus SG-bin7. The sequence goes on from LWDK01000030.1 coordinate 48,291, forward strand.
AGTGACATCAAATACTTACTCAATAAATTTTTCAACAAGTAAAAATAATCCCAGCAAAGAGAGTCAGCCATATATAGACACATCATCACTAAAGGATTCTGATTCCTTAGATTTGCAAGTCACAAGCCAAATTATAAAAGATCATTTAGGAAAGCTTGATGTTATGTCTTTGGACAAGTTTTTCCAGGCTAGAGTCACGTTCACACGTCCAGAAACTCTACCAAAGAGCCAAGAAGTTGACAGGCAAATTTGACACCTCGTCAGAAAAATTTATAATTAGAGGTAAGCCATATTTAGACATGTAAACCCATGCCAGTCGGCTGCGATACCACGGAAGGAATCGAATGCCCAGTAGAAAAATTCTGATCGTCGATGATGAAAGTGCGCTAAGAACAAACCTCTTCAGAATCCTCGACCGCAAAGGGTTTCAGGTTATTACCGCAAATTGTAAAAAAGAAGCAGAAATTTTCTGCCAGGCCCAACAGGGAATTGATTTAGCTCTGGTTGATCTAAATCTTCCCGACGGAAACGGATATGATCTCATCAACTATTTAAAGACTCTTTCTCCCTCTACTAAAGTTATGATCATTACCGGGTTTGGAACTATCGACACCGCTGTGAAAGCAACTAAGGCCGGAGTACTTGACTACCTAACAAAACCATTTGATATCGAGCAGCTGGTTGCCAATATCGAACTCAATTTAAAATTAGAAAATCAAATCGCGCCACTAGACGCAAACAATTCGCAAAAAACAAGATATAAATTTGACAGTATCATTGGTGAGAGCCCGCAAATCAAAAATGTTATTCGCTTTATAGAAACTGTTGCCGATTCTGATTCGACAATCTTAATTAGTGGAGAAAGTGGAACCGGAAAGGAACTTGTTGCCAAGGCTATTCACTATAGTTCGAATCGCAAAAATAACCCTTTCGTACCCGTGAACTGCGGTGCCATTCCCCGTGAACTTCTTGAAAGCGAACTCTTTGGTCACGTCAAAGGCGCTTTCACAGGAGCTGTCGCCAATCGAGTTGGTCGCTTTGAATTGGCGAGTAATGGCACTATCTTTTTGGATGAGATCGGTGATATGAATCCGATGCTGCAAGTAAAGTTGCTGCGCGTACTCCAGGAAAGAAATTTCGAACCCGTCGGAAGCACAAAAACCATTGACGCAAAATCACGGGTGATTACGGCCACCAACATCAATCTTGAGGAGGCCGTTGAACGTGGAGAGTTCCGCGAAGACCTCTTTTATCGACTAAACGTAATTCCAATTCATCTTCCAGCGTTACGTGAAAGAAAGTCGGATATCTCTGTTCTGCTGAATCATTGTGTTGAGCGCTTTAATAAGTCCAAAGGGAAAAATATCACTGGTTTTACAGACGAAGTTATTAATACACTAACAGAGTACAGCTGGCCCGGCAATGTACGCGAGCTTGAAAATCTTGTCGAGCGCATTGCAATTCTGAAAGGTAACGGCCAAGTTGAAGTATCAGACCTTCCGGAGAAATATACTTCACAAAAAGCGAATTTATCGGAGAAGTCTTCAGAAAACATCATGCTTCCCGACTCTGGAGTTGACTTTAACACTGCAGTCGATAGTTATGAAAATGCATTAATCATTCAGGCTCTTGAAAAGACAGGGTGGAATCGCAACCAAGCGGCAACCCTGCTCCGTTTGAATCGCACGACGTTGGTTGAAAAGATTAAGAAAAAAGGGCTTCGACCACCAGACGCTGAAATGTAAACTCAGCTGAAGATGTATGCCTATACTTCCTCATGCCGACCTGCTCTCCAAAGATAAACTCGAAGAAGTAAGAGACTGTCCTAACTGCAAAGGTTCCAATTCCGAAGTTCTTTTTACCGAAAAAGGTTACCCCACAGCCGAATGCAAGAATTGTAAATTTATTTTTCTAAAACTTCGTCTTAAGGAAGAACACTTAGGACTGATCTATGATAACCAATCCTACCACAGCGTCAGCAATAGCAATTATAACCGCCTAATCGGAGAAAAGCGCCTCCGTTTACTTCCAAAAATGAACAAAAGCGCGCGGCTTCATGAAGACGGCGCCGGCAGTGGCGCATTTTTATTCGCGGCGCTTAGTCAAAATTACAACGCTTCGGGAAATGACTATGGTCAAGACTCAATCGACAAAGCTAAGCAGCAATTTAATGTCATCATAAAAAAAGGAAGCCTTGCTGACTCTCATCTTGACGATTCTGAACTCGATGTCTTAGTAAGCTTCAACCTTTTGTGCCATCTCTATAACCCCTGGGAATATTTTGATGAAGTTCAAAGAGTTTTAAAAAAAGGTGGCTATTTGCTTTTACGAACAGGTAATCGACAAGGCTTTTTTAAAAAATTTCATCAAGGGAAATGGGGAGCTCCCGAACATATTTATCATTACAATTTAAAAACAATTAATGATCTACTTAAGCCCCGGGGCTTCAAAATTCAATGGGTTAAACCAGCATTTGACTCGGACTTTCCGTACTTGTTCTTTAACTACAGTCAAAACCCGAACGCTTACTTTAGAAAGGCTGCGGGTCACATCTGCTCGTTGTCAATTCGCCTTTGGAACGTTTTAGGTTTGCCTAAAGACGACGTCTTTATTCTTGCCAAACGTGAGTGACAACCGGAGTTGAGTCTAGTTGTTGTGATGTCTATTCCTCTATAAAATGAGGTCATGAGCAAAATCAAAAGCCTACTCGTCATCGGAGCCTCTTCAGATATTGGTTTTCGACTTACGGAAAGATTCTCAAGAGAGGATGTTTTTATTCATGCTCACTACCGAAAAGAGAGTGAAAATCTAAATGCACTCACCAAAGCATTTCCACAGAAAATTTTTAGCTACCAATCCGATCTCGTAGATAAAAAGGCACGTGAAGACTTCATTAAAAATGTAATTGCCAACGCTAAAACTATCGACGCCGTAGCGTTTCTGGCGGCACCAACATTTAAACTTAGTCGTTTTCATGATCTTTCATGGGAAGACATTGACAGACATCTGGCTATTCAACTCCATGCGGCCTTTGACATTTTTAAATCCCTGGTCCCGCAAATGGCTAAACAAAAGTTCGGCCGCAACGTATTTGTTTTAAGCAGCTGCACCCTCAATGTACCACCAAAGAACATGGCTGATTATGTTGTCGGAAAGTTTGCAATGCTTGGACTAGTGAAGGCTCTGGCCGCCGAATATTCTGAAAAGAACGTCTTTTTTAACGCCATTTCGCCCTCGATGGTAAAAACCAAATACCTGGACTCAATTCCAGAACTCGCTGTCCAAATGAACATGCAAAATCATCCTCTTACCCGGCTTGCTGAACCGACTGAAGTTGTTGAAGCTATTCATTTTTTACTCTCACATTCCGATTATATATCTGGCGTAAATCTTCCGCTCGCAGGGGGTCAGGTATATTAACTCGCTCCGTAAATCAAAACTTGAACCAATTAGTTTAACCGAAATCGACTTTCGGCGTGAAGTCTTGCGGTCTACCGAAACAGCGGACCTGCTACGCCTGGCAAAATCTTTTTATCGCTCAAACCTTTACGTCACGGAAAAACAAAAGTCTGTCGCGTTTTTTAGTGGTGCTACAGTTGACACTATAGTCCCAGTTTTCGAACTTCTCAGCTGGGCACGGGGACTTCCGACGAAAATCTACAAACCCGATTATGGATCGTATCAACAAGAAATTTTAAATCCTATTAGCAATCTCTATAAATCAAAAATCGATATTGCTTGTTTTTTCATGACCCCTAGAGATTTTAACTTAAAACTGCCACTGGGAACGAATGAAACTCAAGCCGAAGAATACGTCGCAAGAATTGTTCAGCAACACATAGATCTCGCTAAAATGATAAAAAAGCAGCTTAATGTCGCCGTAACACTTAATACTCTTCCACACATGCCCCTTCGACCCCATGGAAACTTCGAAGCTTACCTGCCTGGAAGTTCGAGTTCACTTATTAATCGCTTTAACCAACTCCTGATTCAAAAAGCCCCCAAAGGAATTTCCATATTTGATCTTAACTTTGAATCTCAAAAATATGGCCTTAATCAATTCTGGGACGATCGTTTTTGGTTTCACAGCAAACAACCCATTGCACTCGGAATCTTAGGTCGCGTCATGCATTCTTATACGGCTTTTGTTGCCGCACAATTTGGAATTGCTAAAAAAGTACTGGTGCTTGATCTCGACCATACACTTTGGGGTGGAGTTATTGGCGATGATGGTCTTGAAGGAATAAAGCTTGGCGAAGGTGACGCTGAAGGCGAGGCTTACAAAGAGTTTCAGCAATATTGCCTAGAGCTAAAAAACCGCGGAGTCTTACTAGCGATCTCTAGCAAAAATGAAGAAAATAACGGTCTTTTACCTTTTGAAAAGCATCCTGAGAGTATTTTGAAGAAAAATGATTTTGTTACCTGGCGAATTAATTGGTCTCCCAAAGGCGAAAATATTAAAGAAATGGCAAACGAACTCAGTCTAGGTTTAGAACACTTTGTGTTTTTCGACGACAACCCTGCAGAGCGTGAAAATGTTCGCCAGCTAGCCCCTCAAGTCACTGTTGTAGAAGTTCCAACAGACCCCACTCTCTATCGAAAGACTCTTGATGACGGACATTTCTTCGAAACAACCTCCATTAGCCAAGAGGACCTTGAGCGCAGCAACATGTACCAGCAAAATGTCGCCCGTGATCGTCTCAGTCAGTCGGTGACCAATATCGACGACTTTTTAAAGTCACTCGAAATGAAAGCTGTGATACAGAAATTTGAGCCAGTTTCACTTCCGAGGGTTACCCAACTTATCAACAAAACAAATCAATTTAATTTGACGACAAAGCGTTATACATTAGTAGAGACTGAAGAAATTATGAAAAATCCGAAAGCTATTGCCTTATCGGTGCGGCTGGCCGACCGCTTCGGTGACAATGGCTTGATAAGTGTTTTCATAGGACTCATGGACGAGATGACTCTAAACATCGATACTTGGTTGATGAGTTGTCGTGTTCTGAAAAGACAAATGGAAGAAACCCTTTTTGACTTTGTAGTTAATGTGGCCAAATCCAACAATATCCAAAAAATTATTGGAACTTATATTCCTACAGAAAAAAATGGTTTGGTGAAAGAACATTACTCAGGATTAGGTTTTAAATTGCTAAAAACTGACGGCAAAAAACAAATCTATGAATACGACATAAAATCGCACGTTACCAAAACCCACCACATTCAAATTGTCGAAACCTTAGAAAAATAGGATTACTTATGGAAATCAATACAATTCGAGCCGAGTTTCAAAAAATTTTACAGCAAACGTTTGAGCGTGACGATCTCGTTGCAACCGATACGTTGGCTGCAGCGGATGTTGACGAATGGGACTCACTTAGTCATATCGAACTTGTCGTTGCTCTCGAAAAGCATTTTAAGATTAAATTTTCTTTACCCGAACTAAACAATGTAAAAAATGTGGGTGAAATGCTTTTACTTATTCAACGCGGTTTGAAAAAGTGAAAGGTGGAAAGTGGCCTCTCGCGATAGCCATAATTTTAGTAACCACATTAGCGCTACAAAAAACATCCTTTCCACCGTTTCCAAAAAGCTTTTTAAAAAATTACCCGGGCTTTGAAAATCTCTATCTTCACGAAATAATGCAACCCACGGGCGGCAAAAGAGTTGCTATTTTGGGATCGTCTGCGACTGCTAGTTGGGGCTGGGACTACCGTTGGCCCATGGGCTACTCTGATCCTTGGGGGCGCCCCGCAATTGCAACTCATTTAAGCGAGTATCTGGGTCCGAATTTTAACGTCTTTAATCTTGCCGTCAATGGCGGAAAAATTCGTACAGATCTCTATCTCTTTCTTCTCGCCATTGAAAATAACTGCAGCGAGATTTTATACGGTGTCAGCGCCTACCCATTTTTGGATGAAATGGATTTTGATGTCCTTCCACAAATGAATTATGAACTCCGAGCTAAACTCGCCAACCTAGAAGGCTCTGGCCCATCAACCCGAATAAATGAAATAAAGACGGGTCTACTCAAACACCTCAACAACAGACCTCAGAACCCACCCTCAAAACCAAATCTTGTTTCGTGGTTAACAGCTGCATGGGCTTTTGTAAATTTCAAATCACACCTCTTGATTGGACTGCCCGAGCTTCACTCACGCAATACCCCAGACTGGATTCTGCAAAAAAATCTTGCACTTGCGAATCTCCCACTATCCCGTAAATTTGCCGACACGAATCCGCAACAAAATCTCGGATGGGAAATTTTAGAATTTATGTCCCTTGTCGCTAAAAACAAGGGTATCACATTTTTGCCCTTCATAACGCCCACAAATCAAAAGGAACCAAGGACCCCCGTTGTTAGAAATGTCATGCAAGAAAAGGACATTGCGTTTATCGACGCCGATAAAGACTTATCACTGGAGTATGGCTCTGAACTTTATGACTTCTATCACATGACCAATACTGGAACTCGAAAAGTTGCTAAATATCTCTCTGAAAAATTGAAGGACCAAAAATGAAAACTTGGATGGTGTGGATCTTCATATATCTACTTTGTCTCGTGATTTACCACGGCAACTTAATTTTGGGAATCGGTAAGAAGTTCGTGTACGAGGCATTTTGATGTTAGGACTTGTTGTTCAGCCATTTTATTTTATTTTATATTGGGGATTTGGCGCGCTCTGCAGTGGTCTAAATCGTCAACTCCGCACTTTTAGTATTTTAGCTCTCAGCGTCGGTATTTTGAGTACGAATTTCACACGCCTCTTTGATTTTGAGTTCAATTCGTTGCGCGGAATGATAGAACTTGGTTTGTATGCGACCGCCTTTTACCTCTTCCTGCTTTTAGCTCCTACAAGGTCAAACTTTAGAAAGCTCTGGCTCTTTATAGGCATCACGAGTGTGTTGTTGGTATTGATCTTATTAAAATACGAAAGTTTAGCTAAAACGACAACAGGTTTAGAAATTGTTAAACGTGATATTCTCAAAATTCTGGGGATCTCTTATCTGTCATTTCGCCTCATTCATGTCCTTATTGATCACTACTATGATCAACTCGGTGAAAAAACATTTTTGTCATTTCTGGCGTACTTCTTCTTCTTTCCGAGTGCCCTTGTCGGACCAATTCATCGCTATCAAAACTTTATCTTAGATCTCAAACAAGGAAGTACAATTTCCGTTTCTGTCTTTCAGCGGATCATAATCGGACTGATAAAATCTTTGGTCCTTACTTCCATACTCTTTCCTTATGTTTTAGGCCAATTCGAACCTTACGGACAATTTGCTCTACTGCAACTTGTTTTCGCATGTATGGTTTACTCGGTTTATATTTACCTCGATTTCTCTGGCTATACCGATATTGCGATTGGCGTGGCACAAATTGTCGGAGTTCGTCTCCCAGAAAATTTTAATAAACCCTTTTTTGCAGAAAATATGCAAGAATTCTGGCAACGCTGGCACATGAGTCTTTCTTCTTGGTTGCGTGACTATCTTTTCAATCCCGTCTTAAAATTTTTAACAGAAAATCGTTCTGGAAAAATTTCAAATCCCGTGTTTGCTATTTTCTTCACGTTTTGTCTGGCGGGAGTGTGGCATGGTGACGGCTTGAATTTTTTAATTTTCGGAATACTTCATGGCTTAGGCCTTGCTCTGGCAATGTACCGAAATCGGTCGAAACAAAAGATGAAAATCGAAAAATCAAAGTCGCTTACTTACTTCAATCGCAGTCTCGTGTTTTTATATGTCAGTTTAGCATGGATTCCATTTGTGTATTCATGGACCGAGATGCTAGAACTCTTTCAGAGATTATACATGGAGAACCATTGATGGCACTAAAGGAACTTTCTCTTAACGAAATTAAAATTGATGATAAAGCTTCTTTTGTTGTCGAAATTAGCAATCGAGATATCGAAAGATTCACTGAACTCTCTGGCGACAACAACCCTCTTCATTGTGATTCCCAATACGCAAAAGCTTCGGGTTTCACTAACAATGTCGCCCACGGCCTGCTTGTTTCAAGTTTTTTTAGCCGAATGATCGGCATGGAACTTCCGGGAAAAAATGCCTTGATACTCAAGCTTCAATTTCGTTTTCTGAAACCTGTTGTGGTGCCTGCAACAGTTAATTTTACCGCGGTTGTCAGAAATGTAAATCTATCGACGCAAACAATTGAACTGCAACTTAGTGCCACAACTGAAAATGAAGTGAAAGTTAAGGGCGAAGCCTTGGTAAAAGTTCGTGATTTTGAAGGCTAATCAACTTCGACTTCTACTTTTTTTGCTTTCTTACAGTCTATTTTTGGCGCCCAAGCAAAACTTAAGGTCGAGGAGGAATCCAGTCCCGTCAATGAATTTTGCGTAATTGGTTTAAGGCTTATTTTTGCGAGGTCAGAAATATCAGCAACCCATAAATTTGAAGAACTAGTCTTTGTGCCATCCCAAACCCCTGAAAACTCCGTGTTTGAGAAGAACCCAATCTTTGTGCCATCAGGCGAAAACATCGGCGCGTATGACTGAAAACCTGATTTCGTATTGCGTGTGATCGGAATCAAATTGGTACCGTCCGCATTCATTAACCAAATATTGGATGCAGGTAAAGCGGCACTATCGACGCCATTGATTGGAAGTGTACCATGAAAAAGTATTTTATCGCCTTTTGGAGAGACCTCGACACTCAAAATATTACTTTTCGTAAATCGTGTGATCGCGTTAAACCCAGTGCCATCCGAATTAATAATCCATATGTTAAGTCGTGGCGAAGGGGTTCCATCCCAAGCCCCCGACAGCGACGACGAAGTGAGGACAGCTATACGTTTTCCGTCAGGAAAATAGCGCGCACTCCGCATATCTAGTCCACTCAAAGTATTTCGAGTCAAAACAGTTTTTCCCGGTCGCAATAGATCGAGAACCCATACATTTAACGCCGCATAGGACGTTCTATCCCAATCACCGGAAAAGTCCGTTGTGCTTAAAATTGCAATTTTGTCCTCGGCTGGGGAAAGTGCGGCCGGTACCGTTCGAAAACTTGTCAACGTGTTCATCGTCAAAGGCTTTCGCTCACTGCCGTCAATGTTTGAGACCCATATGTTGTTTGTAACTGGCGCACCATTCCACTTGCCATCTAAACTCGTCGTTGAGTCAAATACAATTTTCGTGTCACTTACAATCATCGAACCGAATGTACCGAGTCCCGCAACAGAATCGTTGCGCGTCACGGGCTGTAACTTTTCTCCCCAGCGATTTACCACCCAAATATTTGCTGATAGCGCAGCAGGGGAACTACTTTGTGCATTTAAATTCATAAAGGAATAAAATGAGATTAGTTTTCCCGAACGCGACACATTAGGAATTCGCGTGAGCTGACCGTGCGTGTTTTTGGTGATCGGAACAAAGTTGGTACCATCACTATCAACCCTCCAAATGTTGAAAGTGCTACTTGGCGAAACCCGATTCCAGCCCCCAGCGAGATCCATCTGAGAAGGAAAAATAATCTGTTCATTGGCAGCCCGACAACTCGCGACTTCATCGGTGCCGTTATGAGACTCTTCTTCTTTTGTCTCTTTACAACCAGACACCAGCACGCCAAGGATCACACTGAGGAACATTTTTTTGCAGACGCTCCTCAGAATTAACATATTTTACTTTTCGGCTTTTTTAAGCGTGAGCTTGACCTAAGACTAGGTATTTTTAATGATTCATTATGAGACTATTCAGTCAAAGACTTTGACCACACATACATAAGATCTCCATAAGGCTTATACCCTTGAATAAAGGGAAACAACAAAGACGTTGCCGAACAATGGACCGCTCTTCCGAGTGCTGGTGGAAGCCTAGAAGAAAACGGTGATGGCCCAGCCCATATCGTTTTGGTGACCCGAAACCCTAGAATTTCTAAGGCTTTGATCAACGATCTGTGACTAAAAAAGTGAATATGAGAAACCGCGTGATATAAGAACCATTTTTCACCCAGCTGACTCGCATTCCATGACTGATAATCTCCGGTCATTATTAAAATGGTACCGTTTTCTTTTATCAACTCTTTGATCCTCTTCAGAAAAAGCATGGGCTCATATAAGTGTTCGATGACGGCAACCGCCATAATGAAATCAAAATATTTATTTTGGTAGGCGGCTTTTTCAATGTATTCATTTTGAATGTTAAGTCTTTTAAATTTTTTTGATATTTCCGCCGCTGCTTTAGAGAGCTCGACACCATGGAGCTCATACGTCGGTGGCATGGCTCTTAAAGTCTGTCCAAAATTTGATCCAATATCTAGTACCCGGGAACGCCATGGCAACATCGGTAACAGCTGAGTTGCAAGCGCAAAATCTCTAACCCTTGGTAAATAAGAGCCCGACTGGCGCTTGTCCCTTCCAAAAAGCTTTTCATACTCTTTTTTTAGCGACTCAGGGCTTGGTGGGTTCTGCAAAAAGCGATGCGAACACTCCTTACATTCGCTGATTGGAAATTCACCAACTGACTGATGACTTATCAAGACTGTCTTAAAAATTTCACCTGATTTACATATTGGACACGCTGAAAAGGTCATTTTTTAAATACGATAGACTAACCAATTTGGATAAACAATATCGCTAATATCGGTTACGTACTTTGGTCCAAATTACTGACAATTTTCCAGTTGTAAAAAAATTTGACAGACTTCCAATACTGTCTTTTCAAGCACTTAACCAAATCGCCAATTAGCACAGTCTATGCAATGAAGACCCTTGTGAGGTGTTTTATGAAAAAACTTAACTCAATATATTTTGTATTTTCTTATCCGATGGTAGTTTTTGCTTGGTTATTGATGGCCAGTGTAGCGAATAGCGCGACGAAAAAAGAGCTTTATCGCTGTGTGATCATTGACCCTTCTCTTGCCGAAAAAGGCCAGCCAGTAGAGAAGTATACGCGTGTTTTCTATCAAGAAGCCGGTTCAACTCGACGCTACGTTAGTAATGGCACACCTTTAGACTTTGATTTCAAAGAAGTTCCTATGAAAGTTTCGATCAAAAATAATGGTCTTACCGAAAAATCAGAAACGCCAACTACCTTTCGTGGCTATGACGAAGAATCTAAGATCGAAATCAATTGTGACAAAAAACTTCGCGATGAAAGCCTATTGAAACCTGTTGAAATCTAAATAAAGCTTTTACACGCGTACAAGACTTAAACAAGGCAAACGCTTTAAACCGCGTGATTTAAAGGGTTTGCTTTGTGTATTTTTGGCTCTCAAATTGCTCCAAAATACAGTAGCAAATTGGGGGCAATTTCTCAATGCGAGACATTTTAAAAAAAATTTCAAGGATGATAGTCGGAATAACTCTTTCTCTCCCCTACACAGGAGTCACGGCCATCAAACGCGACTACTTCCAGCCCATTTTCCAGTTCGAGTATCAATCTCAAGATGCTTACGTTATCAATCAAAAATATTTCGCGTCAAGAGACGTCTTGCCTTCTGAGTTTTATAAAAATAACGAAATTTTCAAAGCTGTCGACCAAATTAGACCGAAAAATAGTATTTCCTACGAAGACATGTTGAAGTTCATGCCAACGACACTTGCGCCAACAACTGATGAGCGCTTTGTCACCCAAGCCCTTATCGATAGGGCCTTCCGTATGTTTATCACGTCAGAAAATAGCAAAAACCTGACTGTCGTGAAAGCGATTGATCGAATTGAAAAAGTCATGAACACCGAAGTTGACCTCGGCAAATCAAAAGATGGTATTGAGAATAAATTGACCATGAATTATGATCTCGCAACCCGAACAACGAAGTTAGCCCTGTCTGGGAATATTGAAGGGAACGCCTCATTTTCAGGAACTAACAGTGAAACTATTGTGTCTCTTACAAAAAAAATCCCAAGTGGAATCGTTGGAATCAGTCACTATGAAAATAGTATGGAATCAAAAGATCTTGTTACTCTCTCTTACAATTTCTGAAAGTGATTTTCGATAAATTTAAAATCAATATCGCCTTGACGCAATAGGCTTAATTTTTCATTTTCGATTTTCACCACCGTACTACCAAGACTACTAAATCCTTTACGATCTTCTTTCCATTCAACTTTCATGACTTCGCTTGGCAACCACTTCAAAAGATCATTTTCATTTTGTGCCGGCGACTCTCCCGATTTATTTGCGCTCGTGCTGGTAATGGAAGTCCCCAATTTTTTTGTAAGCTCACTGACAAAAGGGTGGGACGAACACCGCAAACCTACAAAACCTGTTTTTCCAGTTATTTCATCTGGAACAATGCTCTTGGCCCTCACAACAAATGTTACAGCACCGGGCCAAAACAAACTCATAAATTTTTCTAAGTTTGAATCGATTTCCGCTAACTCTCTGGCTTGAAAGATATTTGCTACCAAAACGCTAATGGCTTTTGTTGTATCGCGATTTTTTAAATTAAATAAATTCTTAATGGCGTCGGCATTCGAAATATCGACACCCAAACCCCAAACTGTCTCAGTAGGATAGGCTATAATTCCGCCTGCTTTTAAATGCGAAATAACGTCTTCAATTTTCACAAGAGCATTTTTCCAATGTCGGTTCGAAATTGAACACCGTTCCACCTTACCCGTTCACTTTGTTGATATGCTTTTTCGATAGCTTCTTTGACGTTCGCCCCAATACCGATGGCATTGATGACTCTTCCACCAGAGGTCTTCCATTTTCCATCATTCGCCTTCTTTGTCCCCGCATGCAAAAAGTAAGCACTTGGTGACTCCGCAAATACATCTCCTAAAATCGTAATGTCTTTTTTAGGACTATCGGGGTATCCCTCGGCCGCGAGCACCACACAGGCTGCGGACATTGGTTTCCATTTTAACGGTGTTAGTATCCCTCGCGATAAGTCAGAAAAAACTTTTCCCCAATCCCCATCAAGGAGCGGCATGATAACTTGTGTTTCGGGATCGCCGAAACGCACATTAAACTCTAAAACGCTCGGACCATTTTTTGTAATCATCATGCCGATAAAAAGAATACCGCGATAATCAAAATTTTCTTTCTGCATTTGGTGCATAATAGGATCAAGTACCTGTTCGGCAATTTGTGTTTGCAAGCTACTAGCGATTTTCAAAGGCGCTACCGTTCCCATTCCGCCCGTGTTGGGCCCCCTGTCACCTTCAAAAATCCGCTTATGATCTTGAGCGAGAGGTAAAGACTGATATTCACGCCCATTTGTCAAAACTAGATAACTTAATTCCCAACCCGGAAAAAACTCTTCTAAAAATGCACGCTTTCCTGAATCACCGAATTCTTTCTTTTCAAAGACACGAACGGCGGCAGCATTAAGCTCATCAATATTATCGCAAATAAAAACACCTTTACCCGCTGCAAGCCCGTCCGCCTTAAAAACAAATGGTGCCGTAAAATTTTTTGCCGCCGCAAGCGTCGAAGGAATATCTTTTACTTCTTGAAATTTTGCCGTTGGAATTTTTGCCCGAGTCATAAACTCTTTGGCAAAAAGTTTGCTAGATTCCAACTGCGAAGCATTTTTGCTAGGACCAACAACGAACGCACCAGATTTTCTCAACGAATCAGCAACTCCAATTGCCAAATGGGCATCTGGACCAAGCACAACAACATCTATGCCTATTTTCTTTACAAGGGAACAAACCGCCTCATGATCTCTTTCATCCCAAGGATGACATAAAGCATCGTGGCTAATGCCATCACTTCCTGGAATGCAATGAATTTCTTTAACCGAAGGCGAAAGCCTGAGCGCTCTCACGATTGCATGTTCACGGCCACCCTGGCCAGTTACCAAAAATTTCACAATAATGTTCATAGCTCACACTTGCAATGAGAGTCAAATACGCCTTAAATGGGAGTCATGGAAAGTATAGTTATTGCCGCTGGAAAGCGAACTCCCTTTGGAGCATTTGGTGGAAGTTTAAAAGATGTTGGTGCTACTCAACTCGGTGTGATTGCCGCACGCGGAACGATTGAAGCCCATAACATCAAAGCTTCTGAAATTGAACATTTTGTGATTGGCAATGTTGTGCAAAGCGGAAGCGATGCCGCTTATGTTCCTCGTCACATCGGCTTACACCTTGGCTCGGCAATTCATGTTGGTGCACTTGGAGTCAACCGGCTTTGTGGAAGTGGGTTTCAGTCCATAATAAACTCCGCACAAATGGTTTTGTCTGGAGACGGAGAAATTATTCTCGCTGGTGGCGTCGAACAAATGTCACAGATTCCCTATATTTTAAGAAGTGCACGTTGGGGAACCCGCATGGGAAATAGCGAGATTGAAGATTACATGACATCGGCTCTTACTGATCAATATTCTAAAACCCCGATGGCGATTACTGCAGAAAACTTGGCAGAAAACTATAGTATCAACCGCGAAGAATGTGATCAACATTCGGTACGATCACAAACACGGTTTAAAAATGCCCTTGATAAAGGCTATTTTAGAGAAGAAATCGTACCAGTACGTCTTGAGACAAAAGCGGGCACGACAGATTTCATAACGGACGAACACGCCAAACCCAATGTCACGATCGATAAAGTAAGAACGATGAAATCTTTGTTCAAAAAAGACGGCGTGGTGACCGCCGCAACCGCAAGTGGAATTGTCGATGGAGCGGCGGCTTGCCTTGTGATGCCTGAAGCCACTGCCAAAAGAAGAAATTTAAAGTCACTAGCACGCCTTGTAAGCTGGGCCGCCGTGGGTTGTGAGCCCCATATCATGGGAATTGGCCCGGTGTTAGCAATCCGAAAGGCTCTAGAAAAATGCGGACTGACTTTGGCTCAAATGGACTTGGTCGAAGTGAACGAAGCTTTCTCTGGCCAGTATTTGTCAGTAGAAAAAGAATTAAAATTAAATCCCGAAATCACTAACGTCAACGGAGGCGCCATCGCTGTCGGCCACCCACTTGGAGCCAGTGGCACACGTATCATGAATCATTTGGTTTATGAACTCCATCGCCGCAAAGGAAAATATGCGGTTGGTTCCGCATGCATCGGCGGTGGCCAAGGGATTGCGATTGTTATTGAGAGGATCTAAATATGAAGCCATACACAGCAATTGATTTTTATAATATCGACGAACTTTTGAATGATGAAGAACGGATGATTCGCGACACGGTTCGTGATTTTACCAGTAAAGAAATCGTCCCGATCATTGACGATTGTTTTATGAAAGATGAATTTCCCAAGCATTTGATACCGACACTTGCCGAAATGGGAACTCTGGGCGCGACAATTCAAGGTTACGAATGCGCCGGACTTAGTTACACCGCTTACGGACTTATTATGCAGGAACTTGAGCGTGGCGATAGCGGCGTTAGAAGTTTTGTTTCTGTGCAAGGCGCACTTTGTATGTTCCCTATCTATGCCTACGCCTCAGAAGAGCATAAGCAAAAATTTCTCCCGAAGATGGCAAAAGGCGAATTGATCGGCTGTTTTGGTTTAACAGAACCTGATTTTGGTTCAAATCCCGGTGGCATGATCACGAAAGCAAAAAAGGATGGCGATAGTTACATTATCAACGGCGCCAAAGCATGGATCACCAATGGTGGCGTTGCCGATCTTGCGATTGTTTGGGCGAAAGATGATGACGGGAAAATTCGTGGTTTTATAGTTGAAAAAGGTACAAAAGGATTTAAAACGCGCGACATTCATAAAAAATTTAGTTTGCGGGCTTCGATTACTTCTGAGTTAATTTTTGAGGATTGCCGAGTTCCAGCAAAAAATATTCTAAATGTCTCAGGCCTTAAGGGCCCCTTTAGCTGTTTAAATAACGCACGCTATGGAATTTCTTGGGGTGCTCTTGGCGCAGCGATGGGATGCTTTGACGAAGCCCTTCGCTATTCCAAAACCAGAATTCAATTTGATAAACCGATTGCGAGCTTTCAATTGATTCAGGCTAAGCTTGCCAATATGTTCACGGAAATTACCAAAGGTCAGCTTTTAGCTTTACGCTTAGGCCGATTGAAAGACGCTGGCAAAGCGGAGCCACAACAAATTTCTATGGCGAAAATGAATAACGTATCTATGGCTTTAAATTGCGCGCGCGTCACCCGTGACATCTTAGGAGCATCGGGTATTACGCATGAATATCAATGCGGCCGTCATGCCATGAATCTTGAAAGCGTGAATACTTACGAAGGAACGGAAGACATACATCGTTTGATTCTTGGTCATCATATTACGGGAATTGAAGCTTTCCGCTAATATCATTTTTTGATTTTCTATCGAGAACGTAACATGTCAGCGCAATAGCCATTGGCTCAATAACCGTTGCGAATCGTGGTCCTCCATTGAGAAGAGCGTGGATTATTAAAAATTTGAAAAAGAATATGCCTCCCAACATGCCTGCCACTGCATAGAGATTCTCCCTGATCAAAATAAAAATTCCAAAAACATAACCGAGCACAATAACTACCTTAAAGAGCCGCTGATAAATTTTTATGATTTTTTCGAGCGTACTGCCTTGCGACCAACTGAATTCCTCGTGGGCGACAAAAATTGTGTTTATAACTCGACCGACACTGCATTTTATATATTTCACCGGATCTCTTTTTACCTCAGTTACCGCGATGTCGCGCAAGTTATCGTCGGTCTTTAAATAGTCTCCTTGGACATAAGCCTTTACAAAAGTATCTTTACTCTTACCGTAAAACTCAAAAGACCCCTTACACTCAGCTGCCAACCATAGTACCTTTCCGCCCGTTGTGGAAAGAGGAACATACCGATCAAAAATGAGATAATTTCTTATCCCCGGAAAAATGAATACTAAACCTAGAAAAATTCCTGCAACAATTGTTAACTTCATGTTTTCGGGAGCCCTATGATAGTTAAGGCAAGCAATTCCTGAAAAAACCAAAAGAATCACTGGAGCAAATTCATAACGCAATAGAAATAATCCAACGGCGGATAAAAGAAAAATAAAGAAATTAAATGAATTCTGATTTCTAGGTCGCATGATAAATAGTGCAGAAGAAACCATAAAAATCGACAAACACGACGTCGAAAGCGACTCGGTAAGTAAATCCATCGACAAAATAACTCCCGTGGGCCAAAGTAATGTCGCTAAAAGCGCAAGTCGCGCCCAAAATAAACCAACATTTAATAAACTCAAAAATAGATAGATAGATAGCGGTACAGACACACCTAAAATTATCGCCTGAATTATCATCCCAGCTTCGCGACCCGAACCGTCAACCCCAAAAATTTTATAAATTGTCCCAAGAAAAATGGGATATCCTAGTCCACCGTCACTAAAAGGTTTATCCCTCATGACTACGTCGTTTTTCTCATCAAGTGCAAAAACTGGTTCAACAAACTTTCCTTCTGTCGCAAAAACCGAGGCGGTGCGATCGTAGCTAGTTGCATCTGGAGATGGCTTTCCCTGAAACACGGTAGAAAATAAAAAATTAAGAATGACGTTCAGAATTATAAAAATCAGCAATTCACGCTTTGTCATTTTAGAGAACCGCCTTAATCAAACCCGGGCCCATCAAATTTGCAATGGACAGCGGCACAAACTTCCATAGCGAAGTCATTTTCTCTGCCAAGGCAGAGTCCTGGTATTTGAATGAACCATCTTTGCCGATATAAATATAGTAGAGAGGAGCTTTCGTTGTACCCCAACTCTCTTTAAAACTATAAGTCCCTTTATTGATAGCGCTTCGGCCCATATCAAAATATTTACAGCCGCGTTTAGCTCCCTCTTGGATGATCGACCAGTACAAAAGGTTGTTCACGGAAGTGGATTTGTATTCTTTGATGGTTCCCGCCCATGGGTGATGCACAACTGTCCCGGTATTAAAAACCAAAGCCGCAGAGACCGGAGTGTTGTGATCGTAGATTATATGAAACCACATCTCATTTTCTTTGAAATTGTTTAAAACTTCCCTGAGAACATTCTTGCCATGTGATGGCGTCCCCAAGTCACGCCAACATCGGGAAAGGATCTTAAAAACGGGATCCAAATACTCTTCTCTACCCACACACACGCGAAAATCTCCCTTCAGAGACTTTCTAATCTGATTACGAGTTTTACCTGGAACGCGTTTCATGATCTTTTCGTTGCCACCATCAAGGTTAAAAAGGAAAGTAAAAAATTCCTCACGTAAAAAGAAATTAGTGGCATCAGATGCGGGCTTAACAGCCGATTTCAATAACGCAAACTCGTAGCCACTGTCTTCCACAAATTTACGAATGAGCTCAATCTCCTTAGAGGACAAAATGAAATCTTTTTTTAGAGTTCCTAAGCCATGTGATAGAAAAGGCGCAGTGCTTATGTATTTGACGCCAGAAAGAGACTTTGTTTCTGTAAATATCAGTGGTCCCTCGTTTACTTCGACTTTAATCTGGTTGAGCTGGTAAGCGTTTTCTACGGCTTGATTCCATCTCTGATCGTTGCCCGGTGATTCCAGGATTCCAGCGAAACTCAAAAGCACACTCCTCAATTGAAAACCAAATTATACTATAATATGCTTTTTTAATGCAAAGGCGTATAAAGCAAATTCAAGAGTCCCTACATAGAAGGGGCTTGGTCAATACCTCAAAATTAATATTTGCTACACTTTATGATTACCTATTTGATTTTAGGCACGGAACCGATACCTGCCAACCTGTGGAACTCGACGAACTCACCATCAACAGCGCTAACACGACCCACGGCTCCCCTTACGAATCCTCAAAGGCTCATGACCTAAAAAAGCTTTTTCGTCACTTCCACTTCCCCAAAGATAGTGTCCTTGTCGACTTGGGTTCAGGAAAGGGCAAGGTACTATTGGCAACCTGGGAATTTAAATTTAAGAAAGTTATTGGCATTGAGTTTTCCGAAGAACTCACTAAAATTGCAAAAAGAAATATTGAAATCTTTGAGAAGAAAAAAGGTAAACGCCCAGTCGAAGTGATTTGTGCAGATGCTTTGAAGTATAATTTTAATGGGGATGAAAATGTTTTCTTTATGTTCAATCCTTTCGGCGCACCAGTTATTGAGGGATTTATTGCTCGTCTTCAGGAATCCATTGAAAAGTCACCAAGGAAGGTTTGGTTTATCTACCGCAATCCCACCCAAAGGAATGTTTTTGACAAAAATCCAAAATTTAAATTAGTTAAAAAAATCACCTCAATGGGTACCGAATATTTGATCTATATCTACGGTATTTAAGAGATCTTTCTGGCGGTGCCCGTAGTCTGCAAAGCCCGTTCGCAATGTCCCTTAAATTCCGTCCATGTCATGCGCTCAAAGCGTTCGTACAAGAGTTTTCCCGTGTGGGGCGGTACCAGTAGATCGACAGCTTTGGACTCAAACACCTTAATTGCTCGTGATTTAATTAAAGAGTAAAGCATAAAGGGCGCCAGTCCGACCCAAGTTTTCCACTGGGACGGGTAAATAAAAAACACACCCAGACACTTTTTAAATGCCGACAAAATAGTTAATGGAATTTCAATTTCATTCCTAATTAATGACTGAATTGGAAAACTTACCTTGTAGAAAATTTTATTTGTAACCGCACCATTGTAAGTTGAAAACTGTAAATGTTTACTGCCATATCTTTGAGACAAAATTTTTCCGACCACAAATGCCGCATCATGATCTTGATGCCCGCCTTCCCACGCGGGAGTTAGTATGATGTCAAATTTTCCAAACCCAGAAACACAATCTAAGATTTCCTTAATATGTGCTGGCAATTTCCCGTCGAGACACTTTGGATTATCTATAAATAATATGTCATTGATTCTGTGACGATTTAAAAAATATGTCGACTCGGTCCTTCTCTTCTCACCCAGGGCCTGATGATGAGTCAAAAAGCAAGCCTTAACTGAGTGACCGTCAGATTTCCACTTGAGAAGATGGTCTATGACGAAATATTCATCGTCACAGTGTGGGAATAGACAGACGATTTTTTTCATGCGGCGTTTTTCCACTGAAAACTATTTTCTAAATACCCCTTGAGTTCGTGATTCATCATTGTTTCTGGTAACTGAATATTTTTGTAAAAAACAACGCCGGCTGCCGAGTGTCGACCAGTTCTCGAGCCTAAGAAAGAAAAGTGCCTATGGAAATCATATTTTCCACCAGGGCCTTCGACAAAAGCGTGGCTTGAGACAAGTTTGTGAACACATACACGATAAAACATTTTATGTGGGTCAACGGGGTTACGTTCACAATAGAAAACATTTTCACCATCTAATTTTTGGGACGATAATACTTTCTCAGCATGAACTAGGTCTTCTTCTGAAGAAAACAAAACCTGTGCATCGTAGGTCATGAGCTCTTCGACCTCTAGAAAGCTGAGTCCTAAAAAATCTAAATACTTATCGTGGTCAATAGGACGATAACCGCACCACGTCGGCTCATCATTAGTGTTGACTTGCGAAAAACCGTTGAGAACTAAAAAGACGTCATCACTTTCTAGGATCGAAAACACTTCACCAATCATTTTATCGACGAGCTTAAAACCAAAGGAAAAAGGAAATGAACCCGATCCGTCTTTGTGATACCAAAAATAATGTTGTAAATGTGCAATGCTATTTAAAAACAGAATATTAAAATTCGTCCCATAACGCTTTTGGTACTCACAAAATAGCATGGTCGAAAGATATTCGACGGGGACAAAAAATGCATAGGGAAGAGGTTTTCGCACTATCGCCGAAAATATTGCGGGTAAAATCGCTATTCCTTTAAAACAAATTTTTGGAAACGAAAGCAAAAAAACTAAAAACTTCCACAATTCCGCGAGAACTTTGACTACGCTATACCCAACACGATGTTTTGCCATGTAACGTGGAAGTCCAACTACGCTCCCTAATTCTGCAGGAAAGCCAGGTTCAGAGTATGTCCATGGATCTGGTAAAAAGAATCGACAATTCTCGCCTTCGCGCTCGCCATTAAGAACACCCCAAACTCCAGAAGTTATACCCTTATCAGAAAGAGTTTTCCAGATCACTGGCTGAGAAAGATCCGGTACATCGCCTAGGCGCTTGATACGATGTTTGGCGTAAGGAACGCCCGTATGAATTGACACCCATTGCACCCAGGGATCCAAAGTGTCATTGTCATCGGAGTCGTCAGTTTGAGTCCTTGCGTGTTTCATCGAAAAAATCTTTTTTAAATTCTTTAGATCATGGCGTTCGGCCATTAACCGAGCTAAATCTTCGTTAAATTCATTAAGCTCAACGATGACCACCTTTTTCACTCACGCACCACTTTCATCTTTTTGTCGACAAACCCAACATCTGCAAGAACTCGCTGTATGGGTTCAACGGGTTCAGTGAATAAATCATAGCTAAAAAATGAAAGTAACAATTGAAAGCCAAGAATAATTGGTAATCCGGCTAACATGACCACACCGCTGGGAGCTTCGGCATTGTTAATGTAGTTTGAAATCATATGATAGCCACCGTAGATACCGCCGGTAAACATGAATAGCAGCGCGCCGACCAGATAAATTGTTCCGAGATTGAAATCACGCACAAAATATTTATAGGCAATCCTTTTAAAGAGACGTAAAATTATTTTCGGTGGAAACTCAAATAACACCTTGCCAATTCGTAGAGAACTCTTTTCATCTTGGTACCGCGCCGGCATTGGAATGTCTTTAACGACTGCCCTAGCTAAACCTAAGCGAAACAACATATCAGATTCAAAAAAATATCTCTTAGAAATTTTTTCGAAAGGGACTCGGCTAAGTGCGGTATTCGATATCGCTGTGTAACCATTTGTTGGATCAAAAATACTCCAGTACCCTGTCATTAATTTTGTGGCAAAGGTCAATCCGGCATTTCCCAACATGCGCCGGGTAGGCATGGATTTTAAATGTTCAACATCATAAAACCGGTTGCCTTTAGTGTAGTCGGCATTCTTCCTCAAAATCGGATCAATCAACTTTGCAAGATAGCGGGTGTCCATCTGTCCATCGCCATCAATCTTCACAACAATTTCACACCCGTCCTTAAGAGCCTCTTGATAGCCAGTCATTACTGCGCCACCGACTCCCAAGTTTACTTTGTGAAATAAGACTTTAACGCGACGATCTGAAACGTTTTTTCTAACAAACTCTCCTGAATTCTCTGGACACGCGTCATCGATCACGTAAATGCGACCGACCTCGGTACCAATAGAATTGATCACGCTCGAGATATGTTTTTTGACTTTAAAACATGGGATTACAACGGCTAACATCAGTTCTCATATCGGGATTTTTCTGAACTAAGTTAACCCTTTAACCCATCTTTGAAACCAGGTTTGAAAGACTATCACGTCCCAAAGAAAGTATTGCCAATTACGAGTACCCGACAAATGTTGGTCGAGTTTTTTTCTAATGACAGTTGGATTCAGAAGGCCACTCTCCATAAGCGACTTTTCGCTGAGGACTTCGCAGACCCAGCCCTTGAGAGGTCCCCTAAGCCAAAGGTCGAGTGGCACTGCAAAACCTCGCTTTGGTCGGCTGACAATTTCTTCTGGCAAAAGGTCCTTAAGAAGTTCCCGCAAGATAATTTTTCCAACCCCGTCGTGGCTTTTAAATTTTAGAGGCAATGTCTGCGAAAATGCGAAAACATTGTGATCCAAAAATGGAGCTCGAGTTTCTAAACTCACCGCCATACTCGCGCGGTCTACTTTGGTAAGAATATCATTTGGCAAATAATTATGAATGTCGGCAAGCATAAATGCCGACTCCAAATTTAAATTCGAACTGAATTTAGATTTCTCTAGAGCTCCCCGCAAACTATCTTCAACTGCTACCGGTGACTCATCTAACCAGTGGCAAACCAGCTGATTGTAAAACTCCTCGGCATCTACAGCCGAAATTGACCGCGTAAGTTTCTCAAGTTTTTCTCCGATGGTGGGAATGCCCAACTTACTCGTCCATCGGTCCCAACTCGCAGGACTCGACATCTGCATGACAAAACCGATCCATTGCCTAAAAGATAAAGGTATTTTCTCTAATTTTTTCCACACCGGCGCTCCCACAAAGTAACGGTTGTACCCAAGAAAGACCTCGTCACCGCCGTCTCCCGAAAGGCAGGCCTTCACACTTTTCACGGCAAATTTCGAAATCAAATGAGTTGGAATTTGTGAAGAATCTGAAAACGGCTCGTCATAGATTTCAGAAATCCTTGGCACCAGATGTAGCAAGTCCTTTGCTGACAAGACCATCTCGTGGTGTTTGGTTTTAAAGTATTCGGCAACCAACCGTGCACTACCTGCCTCGTTGTAATCCCCCTCTTCGAACCCAACAGTAAACGTCGAGAGATTATTTCCAAGTACCCGACTCGCTAAAGCGACAACTAGTGATGAGTCTATACCACCCGACAAAAATGCTCCCACGGGAACATCGGCGATAAGTTGATTAGCCACAACATCCTTCAAGATTTTTCTCAAAGTGGATTTGGCATCGGTCAATGTCATAGACTCGTCTGGCATTGAATTTTCGACAACAGCTTTAGCTGACCAATAGGAAACGGCACTACCAATTTTTATTCCATTAGTTCCCAACTTTACTTTTAAACTCGTGCCCGGAGGAACTTTCCAAATATTTTCAAAAATTGATTGAGGAGCCGGAACGTTTCCATAGAGAAAATATTTCTGCAACGCTGCCTGACTTATTTCTGTACGAAATTGTGGAAAACCACGAAAGGCTTTGAGCTCTGAGGCGAAAACAAAATTTCTGTCAATACTGCCGTAATAAAGTGGTTTTTCGCCAAATCGATCGCGCACCAGAGTTAGTTCAGAGCATTCTTTATCCCAAACCGCAAAAGCGTACATACCGGTGAGAAGATTGAGAGTGGCATCGATTCCAAGTCGATCAAACGACGCCAAAAGGACTTCGGTATCAGAGGTCCCGCGGAAAGGATAGTCTCTAAACTGGGCTTTTAGTCCTTTGAAGTTATAAATTTCGCCATTGAGAGTGATCATATAACGCCCACTGGCTGAAACCATAGGTTGATTTCCGCTTTCCGATAAATCCAAAAATGAAAGGCGTCGGTGCCCCAATGCTAAACTATTTTTCTTATCAACCCAGATACCTTTCGCGTCGGGACCTCGATGTTTGAGTTTATCTGTGATGGAAGTCACCACAGAATACAAATCCCCAATATTATTACTTCCGAGAACTCCAGCTATTCCACACATGCCGCGACCTCGCGACTTAGCAGTGAAGAAAATATTTCTGTGATTTCGTGTCCCAGTCTATCTTCCGAAAATTTGATCTCCGCCATTTTTCGGGCAGAGATTTTCATTTGATTTCGTAAATTATCATTTGTAATGAGTCGATGTAAAGCCTCTGCCAAATTCTTCGCCGCATCCTCGCCGTGATAACTTCCCTCGATTCCTGAAACCAAAACCCCAGTGTTCGCATCCACAATTTCTGGTATCCCACCAGTTTTAAAGCCCACCACAGGAACCCCCGAGGCGATGGATTCAATCACCGAAAAAGGACAATTCTCCCAAGACGAAGCTAAAACAAACAAATCTGAACTCGCATAAACAGTCGATAAATCCCGTCCTGACAAAAATCCTAAAAATTTAACGTTATCAAATTCATTCTCAATCTTACGGGTTTCGCCGCTCATATTTCCAACAATTAAAAAATCCACTTTATCCCGCAGAGAGGAGTTTAAGGTACGGATGGCATTCATCAAAACATGTACGCCTTTAATCGGTTCGTTGTCACGACCGACATGCAGAACTTTTACTGTTCCTGTACGTGCCCCAAATTTAGCGAAAAAATCTTCAACGCGATGACGGGGTGAAAATTTATCTAAATCTATGGCATGTAAAAGTCCAATCACCCTGTCTTTGTAGATTTCGGGTAAGTGTTCGCGCACATGATCTCGGCGACGGTTAGAAGCTTCTAACCATCGATCACACATGAAACCCACTTCAAAAACCCCTGGAGAGTCGGCTTTACGAAACGGAATTTTACTAACGTTTGGACCAAAAACGACTTTTTTCCGAAAAACTAAATTTACTAATGAAACATACGAGGCAACGATAAACCCACATGGCACGTATACCACATCTGACTTTCTCATAAACTTCGAAATCATAAATATATTTTTTAGAAATCCCCACGAATTCTTTGGTTTGAATCCCGCATGAATGCGAATGTTTTTTGCTCTTGTAAAAGGCTCTGACGAATCAAATGACTCACAGAGCAATTCAATTTGCACATCATTACGCTTTCCAAGAGCATTCAAGGTACCAACGACATTGCGACTCGGACCGGTACCGCCCGTGGCTTTTTCAACCACCAATAAAAGACGAAGGTCCAGTCGTAGAGCTCTTCTTAAATCACGAAGGTAACGAGAAACCACAAATTCCTCTTTGGCGTGTGACATACCAATAGAGATCAAGTCACTTCGACGTTTCTTGTTTTCTAAAATATCTTTCATTGCTGTAGTCAGGGACCGAACGTCCAAAGTTTTATAAGTCATCCCGTATAGGTTTCTGTTCGTAATTTCTGACGGACCACCCTTGTCAGGCACAATTACTGGCAGACCAGAAAGCATTGCCTCAACAATCACAAGACCAAACGGCTCAAAAGGCGCCGAGTGGCAAAACGCCTGGCAGTTACCCATCACTCGCGCAACGTCGCGGCGGGTCCCTAGAAGCTTAATACGCCCTTGGACTCCCAATTCATTTATTAATTTTTGCAAATCACTTCGCTGATCTCCATCTCCACAAATTAAAAGTCCTACGTCTTTTTCTTTTTTTATGAGCTCACTAACGGCATGAATTAAAATATCAAATCTCTTATTCACTCCTCGTCCAAGGGTACCTACTCCACAAAAAAGAAATGTTGAATCTGATATCCCAAGTTCCCTGCGAAATGTAGGATCAGAGTCCATTGGCCTAAACTCAGCAGGATTTACACCCAAATAAATAACCTGTATTTTCTTTCGGAAAACCCAACGCTCTTTTGCAAACCACTCCGCTAAAAATTGACTACAGACAAAAATTCGGACCGCGAAAAATTGCGATATGAAATTTCCTAGCTTAAAAAGTAGACCAGAAAGGTAAACGTCCCCATGTTCAAAACCAAATCTTGCCTGCACTCCCGCAAAAAAAGCAGCCGGAAGGCCAACAAATCTGGACCAAGTAAGATGACAAACCACATGCGTAGTTCGAGTAACCACAAAATATTTTCTTAGCTGATTCATTGGACTCAAAAGATTACGACGATTAATCTCTCTACGAAAGTCGAATACTTTTAAATTAATACCTAACTCTTTTAGGTCTCTATCCAATTCCCCAGGGCCAAAGAGACAAACGACACTCACCTTAATGCTTGGATCATTTTTCATTTCTCGCAACAGAACAAGAAGGTTTGTCTGAGCCCCGCCTATTCGCAGCTCATCAATTACATGAACGATATGACTTCGTTCTGTGGATTTCATCGACTTAAATCCAAGAATATTTTTTCAAAGGACTCACACATTGAGGAGGCCAAATACTTTTCGCAGTATTTGGCATCTGGTGTCACTGGTCCAGTACCCCTTAAAAAGGACAATATGTCCTCCGCCGAATCTACAAAAATACCACTTTTTGCACGTGTTAACTCCTTACGCGCTTCGCTGATTTGCGGTACAAACGCAATTACTGGAACCTTTAACCCGATGTAGTCCGTTAGCTTGGCGAAGTTAGTCCACCAGTAAGAGCTCTTTCCACTTAACAATACTGCCGCTTTTGCTCCGACGACATAACGATAAACCTCTTTTTGTGGCATGTGATCTTTCAAAATCACAGAATCTGATAAACCCAAATTAGTAATCGCGTTGGCGACCAAACGTGAGTTGATACTCATATTGCCAATCATGAGAAATTTTAAATTTGAGTGGTCCTTTTTTACGACATCAGAAAAAATTTTAAAAAATGCATCGCCATATTCCTTCAAATACTCACCGACAAACACAATATAAGGATACTCCATTTTTATCGGAGAAATTCCTTTCACGTAGTCATCGTCAACACCGGTCGGAATAAAAAAGACTTCACGCTCCTCCGATAGTCCATACATGTCCCGGTAAATCAAATTGTAACTCGACGACAACCCCGTGACTACATCTGCAGTTTCTAAAGCCATTTTCTCAAGATTCTTTTGATGAAAAAGGACTCTAGCGCTACTGGCCACATTACGATAATTATAGGTCAGTGGATCACGGAAGTCCGCTACCCATTTGATATTACATTTTTTCTTTAAATAAGACCCTATCTTAAGCGTCGAATAGGGCATGCTGGTGGTATAAACCAAATTAATTTTCTGTGAAGCAACTAAATTGGCACAATACGATTTAGCACTATTGGCCCAAGTCCAATAAGGATCGGGATCATAAAAAAAACTGAATAAAATTTTTTTATAAAACTTTTGCCAGAGGCCTGAACCCGTGGACGAAATCAATTCTCCACTCGGAGCGACCGGCGTTGGAGACTTTGTGCTTCTATACGTGCGATCTCTTCCCCCAAATGCCATTCGCAAACCGCGTAACGTTGGTTCGACATATTTTACTCGATGAATAACAACTTTCTCGGGCAACTCATGAGCCAGACTTTCGTCCTCATTGTAGTTATAGTTTGTGCCTACCGTGACTACGTGGACCTGCCAACCTTTGCGCGCCAGATATTTAGAAAGCTTATGGGCCCTGAATACGGCTGCATGCGATTGAGGCGCAAAGAAGGGAGTGATCATCAATATTTTTTTAGTCACAATTTTACGCTAGCAGAAGAAATTTTCATTGTCAGCCGTAGGTTTCATAATGAAAGCTCTAGATATGCTCTATTTCTATTTATCGCCAAGTACACTTTTGCCGAACCTTCCGAAGTCTCGTGGTGAGCTTAGCCCTAACTATTTGACAGGTGAATATGCATGGATCTTACAGACATACCTTGTGCTGAAAGAAAAAAATGTCCCCTGCGAACTTGTTTCAAAATTCCCAGACAAGGGTATTGTTGTTGTCCATCGATCTCATATACCAAAAGACTATCGCCCCAACAATGCGACTCTATTGGTATGTGTCCAGGCCGACTATAGTCTCCACTGGTGGGCGCAGGCCCACGTCGTTCAGAATAAAGCGGCTCTTAAAAGAAATTTAATTTGGTCGCTTCGCCATCTGTTTCCACCAACACGGGACACATATATCCGCCATTGGCCACAACCAAATTTGGTTCCACGCTCTTCCGAGCGAGGCAATAGATTTGAGAATCTCGCCTTTTTTGGAACGGAATTAAATATGGACCCGTACCTTCGTAGTAACGAGTGGTTAGGTCATATCAAAAACTTAGGTCTCAATTGGCTGCCTAAGTTCGATCCTAAAACTTGGCATGACTACAATGATGTTGATTGTATCGTAGCTGTTCGTTCATTCTCTGAAAAACCTAAGTCTTGGAAGCCACCAACTAAACTGTTCAATGCCTGGCTAGCCGGCGCCCCGATCATCGTCGAACCCTACAGCGCCTATTTTGAGGAACGGCGATCGGAAAATGATTTCTGCGTCTCCAAGGACCCTGCTGAGCTCGTAGATTGGGTACAAAAGCTAAAGACCTCGCCAACTTTACGCGAAAAATTCGTAAATGCGGGAAGATCTCGTGTCAAAGACTGTTCTGTTGATACCATCGCACAAACCTGGATAGATACTCTCAATGGAACATGGTTACCTTTACTCGACAAATGGCAAGAGTCCCCAGTGCATCGAAATTTATTTTTTCTACGCGCCTTTCTTGGTAACTGTTTTTCAATTTAATGATATTCTACATTCCGTGGACGTTTACTATTATAAGCCACCTGAAGGCTTTAGCAATTTCGGAGATGAACTCAATAACTGGCTTTGGCCACGCCTTATACCCAACCTCGCCGATCGCTCACCGGGAACGCTTATGCTCGCGATCGGCACTATTCTCAATGAGGCCATTGAAGCAAAAACAAATAATTATAGAAACACAATTGTCTTTGGAAGCGGTCACGGTTACGGAGACGTACCCAAAAGTTTAAAAAATTGGAAAGTCTATTTCGTCAGAGGACCTCATACTGCTAAATCTCTCAGTTTAAATCAAAAACTGGCGATCACAGATCCCGGCGTTTTAGTTGCCAAATTCTACTCTCAGCGCGGACCGAATCCCAATGGACCTGTCGGGTACATGCCTCACTTCCGTTGGGGGCGTCCAGAAATATGGTCGCGTATTTGCAAAAACAGTAATGTGCTTTTAGTAGATCCCCGTGACCCCATCGAAACGGTGATTAAAAACATTCTCAGCGTCAAAGTGTTGCTTACTGAAGCTATGCATGGAGCAATTATTAGCGACTGCTTGCGAGTTCCGTGGATTCCAATCGTGAGTCACGAAAGAATTCTAATTTCAAAATGGCAAGATTGGGCCGACTCCCTGGATTTGAAATACGAACCTATAAACCTAAAAAGTCTTTGGACTTACCTCCCAGAGAAAAAGGATTTTAAGTATCGCATGCTCAAGTACGTTTTAAAGGGAATGGCCGTTAGAGAACTTGAAAAAATAGCGATTCGAATCAAACCTACTCTGAGTTCAGACAAAATATTAGATTTGAGGTTACGTCAAATCGATGAAAAAATCTCAGAGCTATGCACTGTGCAGATTTAATTAATCACTTTTTCAATGACGTCAGAAAACAGCATCGCACCCGCAACAGATAAATGATTAGTGTCGTAATAGTAAGGTTCATCACGATTCTGATATTTGCAAAATCTGTCATCGCACAGCTTTTTATCGAGAAACTCAATTTCAGCTAAGCCATTGTCTTTTGAATTAGATAACATACCTATGATAGCTTTATTACGCCGTTGAAATCCTGAAACAGTGACCTCCTCTGGGGGTTTAGTGTTAATCAATTTTTGAATACTCAACCTTCTCGGCACGTCCCAGCCAACTTCTGGAGTCGGACCAAAAATCACAACCTTTTTCTTCATCTCTTTTAATTCCCGAAGTGTCGAAGAGAATCCTTCTCTAAAAATACTTTCGTTGTCTCTTTCTGTCTGCGAAGTCGACGCTGGGCCTCGCAACAACACGGGATTTCCACCTTCGTCTCCAAACCTCTCGCCGGTCACATAAATGGACCACCTAGCAAACATTACCACTCTATCTACTTTATGCGACCTCAAATAGTCGAGAACTGACCTTCCGAACTCAATACATTCCCTGTCGTAACCATTTCGATGTTGACTCACGTTAAAAAGAGGGGGACATCCGGCAGCGACCGCGACAGAAATACGTTTGCCATTTTTTTTGGCGATTTTTTCGATTTCGTAGGCCAAACTTAGAAGATGAGAGTCACCCCAAAAAAAAGTGGACTCCGGAGATAGCGAGTCTCCCAATGAACAAATTTTTCCGCCTTTTTCTGCAAGGCATCGCTTTTTAACAGTTTCAAAAGACTTTTCCTCTACAGATTTTGTGACTGTGATACGTTGAGAAAAACCCTTTGAAAAAATAACAACTCCGCAAATTCCGGCTAGACACGCAGTCGCGGCCGCGGCGTACTTAAAAATCTCTTTGCGCACATCAATCGTTAAATTGCGAATAGGTTGTTCGATAAACTTCCAAGACATAAAAGACATGAAAAACGCCGAAGCGATGACTGCTAAACGCCCTGCAAATGAAGTTGGCCATAAATAGAGATACTTTAAAAGCACAAAAAATGGCCAATGCCATAAATAAAGAGAATATGAAATTTTCCCAATTCCCGTAAAAATATTTAAGCCTAAAAAATTCGAAACTAGATTTTTCTCAAAAAAGCCCCCGATAATCACTAACATTGCCCCTAATACGGGCGCTAAAGCTCTAAAACCCGGAAACTGAGTTTGAGCACTGTAAGCAATACCGCCATAAAAAATTAGAGCCAGTCCAACCAAAGAAGTTATGTTTGAATACAACCACTTCGATTTTGAAATTCGTCTCTCTTGTAAGAATATTAGGGAGCCCGCAAGTAATTCCCAGGCACGACTAGGAAGAAAATAAAATGCACCGTTTGCATTTGTGCTCACTTTCATTTGGGACCAGACTAGCGATAAAATAGTTACTACAGAAATCAACAAGGTACGTAAATTTTGCGATTTAAAATATCTCGACACAAGCAAGATGAAAACTGGAAAGAAAAAATAAAATTGTTCTTCGACTGAAAGAGACCACGTATGTAAAAACAGTTTCGATTCCGCGGGTCCATCAAAGTAGCCTGTATTTTTAGCCATGTAAAAGTTAGAGACAAACGCTAAAACCGCAGTCGCCGATTTCGCCAAATCCAAATAGTCTTCGGGTAAAATAATAAAGTAGCCTACAAGCAAAATGCAAAGAACCAGAAAATACAAAGCTGGAAGTATTCGGCGAATGCGTCTTTCATAGAATTTTGTCAGAGAAAAGCAATTTCCGTCCACATCATTAACAATCAAATTAGTAATTAAAAAACCAGAGATTACAAAAAAAACGTCGACACCAACAAAGCCGCCAGAAAAAAAATTGAAATTTGCATGGTAGATTACCACAAACAACACCGCGACTGCACGTAATCCATCAATATCAGGTCGATACGCCGACTTACGCATGTTTAAGCAGCCTTATAAGAAACATGAGCACCGTTCTTCGGTTTTCTGCTAAACACAATTCTATTCCCAAAATTTATAAATGGCTGCTCGACGAGATGGTATGATAACATCGAAATTCCTACGAGTGAACTCACGAAAGCAAGCCAGCGTACGGTCCATGAATAACTCGACAACAGCTCAAACGCGAAATAGAGGCTTATGTAGTGACAAAGATAAAGCCCATACGAATATTTTGCGACTTGTTTTGAAAAAAAACGAACAGCGGTAGATTTAATTTCCTTTATCAACGGCAGCGTAAGCCCCAAAATAATTGCCACAAAGAAATTTTTTTCAAATCTACTAGATAGTATATAAACCGGGACCAACAAAAAAAGCATGACAGGTAACCACCAAGATGCAAGTTGCTGCTTAGTGCCTTTCTCATAAAAGTGGAACGCGATTACTCCGGCAAAAAAGCATGGTACCCATTCGATAAAATTTGGAATTTGATAATAACTAAAGGTCACATTCAAATTGTCTATTTTAGGCACAAGAGAATTTCCAACGAGACTCAGTCCCGCCCAAATAGCTAATAGAATTGAAGTGGATTCCACTTTCTTTGCCAATAAGAATAGAAGAGGAAATACTATATACATTTGAACTTCAAAGGGAAGACTCCAAAGCGGGCCAAGAATATCTGGCTTCTTATAGAAATTTTGATACAAACCAAGGTGGCTCATGAGCTGCTGAAAATCTAGCTCTGAATAACTCAACGGATGAGTGCAGGTTACCATTGGCAACTTAAAAAAGTATACCGAAGTAATGGCCAATATACTGAGAGGATAGATTCTAAATGCACGACGCAGATAAAAATATTTAAAAAAACCGTGTTGGCCGAAATCTGCAATTTGTCTTTGTAAAGACATCATCAACACCAAGCTCGTGTGCACAAAAAACAAGACAACTCCTAGCTTGCCCATAATACTGAGTTCCACACGCCCAATCTGATCAACATTCAAAAATCTGAGTGTGTGAGCAATGACAACATAAGAGATCGCCACACTGCGAAGAAAGTCGAGATTGGCGGATGAATTTAGGTTTTTTTCCATCACTAATGGATCGGAATAATACACTCTGGAATTAACACTTATCGAGGTCTATATAACTATCTGCAAGGTCTAGCAGCTCACTTCTGTGAGTGATAAGTATCATTGTCATCGTA
The DNA here is from genome assembly GCA_002083485.1 of Proteobacteria bacterium SG_bin7. Classification (GTDB taxonomy): domain Bacteria; phylum Bdellovibrionota; class Bdellovibrionia; order Bdellovibrionales; family SG-bin7; genus SG-bin7. The sequence continues at coordinate 81,024 of LWDK01000030.1, forward strand.
CCCTTTAAGGCTTTAATGCTTTCAATGAACTTTGACTGTGATTCATCGTCTAAATTTGCAGTCGGCTCATCTAACAACAAAACCTTTGGTCTTCGCAACAGAGCTCGCGCCAAACTAATTCTTTGCTTTTGTCCCGACGAAAGTCCATCTCCAAGATCACTCAGGTAATCATCGAGCCGCTTCCAGTCATCAACTAAAAACTGGCAATTCGCTGCCTTTAAGGCTTCACGTATGCTTTCCTCGGCAAGTCCGTCGGCAACACCAAAGAGTAAGTTCTCTCTAATCGTACCAGAGAAAAATAGATTCTCAGGGCCAACATAACCCAATTTTTTATAGAGCTCTTTTTTAACTTCCGCTATTTTATGGATTCCGGTATCACTTCTGAGGAGAATTTCTCCACTTTGTGGCATGAGTTCACCAATGAGAAGGCCTAATAAAGTGGATTTACCACGTCCGGACTTTCCGGTGATGACAACTAGCTTTCCTGCCTCAATTTCGAAATTAAAGTTGTGCAGAATATTCGTCTGCGCTCCGGGATATACAAAATCAATATTTTTCAGCGACCAGCCGACAGGGTTATTTAGTTCAATGCTCTTTGAAATCTCACTCTTCTTCTTCTCTTGTGGAAGTAAAATATTCTGCCTCCACCAACTATACAACTCCTTGGACTGATCCCAGTGAAATAAAACGTTCGTATAAGTTCTCAAAAAGGAGGATACGGCTTGTGTTAGTCGAAAAAATATATAGAGGTAAGGAAGGACAAGTGCCTTCTCTAAATAGGAAGTTTTAAAAGAAAACATGCATATCGATAGAAGAACCACAATTCCAAAAAACTGCGGCATGTAGGTAGCCACGGCACTCCAAGTATTAAACCAAAGGTGGCTTTTCAGATAGGTGCGCAAGGCTTCAACCATATTACTTTTTACTTTAGACGCAACACCATAAATTCGAATGAAGAATACGTTTTTAAAAATTAGGACAAGGCCCTTGTTGATGCTATCCCAATCTTTATTAATCATATTTCCGTAGATTCGCGTGTAATTCATTATTTTCTTGAGCGCCAGTGCCACCAAAACAACAAATGCGAGGGATACCAAAGTAATCCAAGTTGAAATGAACAATATAGAGGTTAAAAATAAAACACATAATAGAGCGTGGATTAAAACACCTTGAACTGAAATAATCATAGCACTTGCGCTATTTACTACCTCACCAAAAATGGAAAGAAATTTTCCGGTCGCCAGTCGTTGACGAAATAAAATCCAATCAATCATTTGCTGGCGATGGTGAAACTTAAAGTGCTGCATTATTGAAGAGCTCAATTGCTGCGTCATCCCCTGAGCCACACTACGAAAAAATGAAATTAAGATTATATAGAAAATAATTTGGGACGTTGATTCTGACTTCAAGAATGCAAGTCTGCCGGGAATCTGGGTGTTAACGAGATCGTATCGTGATAGAAAGGCCTGAAAGAAAAACGGAAATAGCAGCTCTAGAAAATAAACGAGTACGGTAAGGATGGCGGTAAATACAAAATAAGCCGCCACTCTTCGAGAGGCAAACCCTACCATATTTTTCGCCAGGTTTTCCACCGTTACTTAGAGTCTCTAATTGCAATTGCCGATAAAATGATTCCCGCCGTTCCCGCAATTACCGCAACCCAAGTTGCCGTTCTTTCAAGATCATATGAAACAGGAATATTAATTATATCTCTATCGGCAATCGCCAAAATAGGAGAATTGTTACGCAGTACTTTGTTAAGGTTTACCTCAAAAAATTCTATCTGGTCCTTTGATTTAACTCGGCGAATTTCGATAGAGCTGATGTCGGAATTCCTTACCACACCCCCAGCATAGGCTATCAGTTGTGGTAGAGTTGTATCCACGGGGACATGATATATTCCTGCGGAAGCCACACCACCAAGAAGCTGAACCGTAATAAGAGGTTTAGCTTCTTCTTTTCCCACCCAAAAATCAGCTCCGCCTCGCATCCCAAAAAATTGATTCATGCCCTGAGCCATTGCACCCTGATGAAAACCAAATACAGTCGCAACTATTAAACAGATTTTTCGTCTCATATTTTAATATTGTTCTTCTCGACAACCACTAAGACAACCAATTAAATCGCCGAACTAGACCTCTGTAGTGTCACGGTTAGATTTATGCCTTTTGCATTTGTGTTTTGTTACAATATACATAAATTTGGAGGGCTGTTGAAAGCTTCTTGGCTTTGGTTAGGTATTATACCACTTTTATTTCTACCAAACTTTACTCAATCAAATACCGGCTTTGGTGAACTCGAAACCAGTGATTTTTTGATTGTCCCCCTTTTCATCATCATACTACTCCTTCCGCGAAAATCCGTTCATAACACGTACTCAAAGTTCATCGTCATTCCCGGCCTTGCTTTTCTTATGTGGAGCCTAATAGGCGTGGTTGCGATTTACTTACAATATGACTTTGTCAATGAAGACAGAAAGGTACTTTTTAGTTTACTAAAAGTTGCAAAATTCGCCCTCTACACCATTGCCCCTTTATCGATGTCGAAACGCCTCGTAAATGATTCCGTACGAGAGGACTACATGTGGATCCTTGCATTTTGTGGAGTCATTTTAGGCCTCGGAGTCTTTTTCGAAAAAACCGTCTTTTCGGGCAGCGACCGCCTTGCTATGATCGCAAGTTTTAAGGCCCTTAATTTGGTCAGCGTTGCGATGGCAATTATTCTAACATATTTGTTGGCCTACTTACTCTGCGGCGGCGGCTCTCCAGAATGGCGACGTTTCTGTACGTTTTCTCTAATAGTCCTTGGCTTGGGTTTCACTTTCACGGACGGTCGAGGCGGCTGGGTTGCGGCTGTTGTCGGCATAATCTATATGAGTTACAAAAGAGGACTCCTGAGAAAAAGAACCCTTGTCTTCGGGGGATTTACTGCAGCTGCCGCGATAGTTTTCTACTTTACAAATACTGAATTTCGCCGATCGGTTGATATGACCATCTTCCCAGAGACACGATATGATAACCAGGAAAATATTTTACCAATTGACGATGGTTACCGAATGCAAGAGTTACTCGGGGCAATAAAAGGATTTACAGGAAATATTATTTTAGGATCGGGGTTTTATCATCGAGGTCGTGAGGTTGGCCTCATGCGAACTTCTAGTCACAATTTCTGGGCACAGATGCTCTTTGAAACTGGAATTGTGGGTTTCTTTTTGATTGCAACTATGTGGATAAGAATGTGGCGTCATGCCAACACGCCAGCGGCCCAGCAGTATAAATATTCATTGCCACTTAAAACTGCGATGATAACCGCTTTTGTGGCGGGTCTTAGCGGAGACTACTACTACGGAGGCCTGGCGCTTCTAGCTATCATGTTATGCTACGCCCCAACGGGATCGCTAACTCCTCTACAAGCGGCACCCATAACAGCAGCAGCAAAATGACCTCAGAATCCGTCTCTGTTGTAATTCCGACTCTTAACCGTTCTGACTGCCTCTATCAGACAGTGGTTGACCTACTTGCGCAGACTTGGGGAAATTTCGAGATTGTCATCGTCGACCAATCTGCCGAAAGAGACGAGAAAGTAATTTCACTTCTAAAAAAAATTGATCGCCGCGATATTACCGTAAAATACTACCTTGTTAACTTTAAAGGTTTACCAAAAGCAAGAAATTTTGGTTGGAAAAACTCACAAGGGAACATTATCATTTTTATCGATGACGACGTCAGGTTGCCAAGACACTTTGTAAATGAGCATATCAAGTCACACAGGAATGAAAGAGTTGAAATCGTCGCCGGCGGTATCGATGAAGCCCACCGCCCTGAAAACAATAACCCTAGCCGCACAGGTCAATTTAATTTCTGGACAGTTAAACCCTATCGTGATTTCAATTCTCATAACGAGCAGTTTATTGATCACGCACCAGGAGGAAATTTTTCGATAAAACTCTCTGCACTGAAAAACGTAAAAGGCTTTGATGAGTCTCTTGGACTTGGTGCCGGCTTGTTTGAAGAATCAGATTTTTGCTTGAGAGTAAAAAAAGAAAAGGGGGAAATTTTTTTTAACCCAAGTGCGCGGCTAAAACATTTAGCCCACCCCACGGGAGGTTGCCGGGTCGATGAAGTGCCACATTATCTTTGGTCACTCACACGAAATGCTACTATAGTCATGCTTAGACATTCGCAAATATACCAAATGCCAATTGCTTCACTGCGAATTTTGCTCTATATCTTTTCTTACTTCCGACAGGCCCCGGGACTCTCTACTGTCTTTGGCGGTTTCAGGGGAATTTGGGACGGCCTGACTGCAGCCCAAAAACCGGTAGAATCTTCAAGTTTCCAATCAAATCAAATTCGAGAGACGTTTCAATCGTAGGTTAATAGCGTCTGCGAAACAACAGAATCTAGAGAAAGATTTTTGCTTGCAAATTCACGCCCATTTTTGCCCATAGCACGTCTAAGCTCAGACGACAAAATTAGTTTTTCAAGACGATCAACAAGAATTTTGATATCTTTGGGAGGCACTAAGAACCCATTAATCTCGTCTTTTACAACATCTCGGCAACCAGGAACATTCGTTGTTACAATTGGTCGGCCTGACGCCGCAGCTTCCGCCAAAGCCAATGACAACCCCTCACGATAAGACGGCAAACAGACAATATGTATATTCTTTAACAGAGTTGCCATGTCAGACACATGCCCCAACCAAGTCGCAATTTTTTCGTCTTGCCATTGAAGGATGGTTTCCCTCTTAATTCCATTTGGATTGTCCAGATCTTCTGCCCCTGCCAGAAGTGCCTCAAACTCGATATTTCTTGCTCTCAGAACTTTACAGGCCTCGATAAACTCGGTGAGTCCCTTGTCCTTTAACATTCTCGCCGGAAACAAAATTTTTACTGGTCCCGGCTTCTCTTCACTTGCCGAAAATTTCTGTAGGTCAACACCAGCACCATGAATTAAAACCACCTGATCTCTTCTTATCCAACCTCGATCAATAAATAGTTCCTGGTCGTCGCTATTTTGAAAAATTACTTTTATTCGGCCTCGAAAGACAATGCGAAACAAAAATCCAACTAAAACGCGAATGAATTTCGCAACCCTACCATCATCGGTAAAAACATAACCAAGTCCCGTTATCGACTGAATGATTTTTTCGACTCCAAGAATTCGTCCTGCTAGCGACGAATATATACACGCCTTAATGGAAACCCCGTGAATTATGTCTGGACGAATTTCCCTCAAAACCTTGAGTATTGAAATAACACTTATGAGTTCGTGAATTGGGTTGATGCTTTTTCTTTTGAGGTAAAAATTACGAAGGTGTAGTCCCAAAGACGCAATTGTATGAATATCAGATGAATTAGGAGCCAAAATAAATACATCGTAACCTCTTTTTTTTGCAGCAACTCCCAGAGCAAGACGATGAGAAGCAAAAAACGCTGAATTATTAACGATAAAAACGAGTTTTTTATTCATGATGTATTTCGTTTAAAAATCTAGTGGCATATTTTTCCCACGTGCACTCAGAACGCACAAACTCCGTTAGACGCTTACCTGAAAATCGGGCGATTTCTGGGTTTTCAACCAAACTCCGCAAATGCGCAGCAAGTTCATCAACACCTCGTTCGGGAATTAAAATGCCACCATGGCTTTCATTGACGGCATCTGGAATTCCTCCTGAGTCTGTGCCCAATACTGCCGCTCCACAGGCTGCTGCCTCCAGTAAAACCAATCCAAATCCCTCGACGTTCTGCTCTTCTTTTTCTTCCCAAGAACATAACAAAAATAAATTGCTGGCTTGATAAACTAATAGTCTTTCTTCGTCGGCGACCGAACCCATAAATCTTACATATTTTTCAATCTGAAGTCTCTTTGCTAATTGCTTCAAACTTTCCAAATAAGGGCCAGTTCCAACCACAAGGTAAACAATTTGTTCAAGCTGCTGAAGCTCCAATTTCTTCAAGGCAGAAAAGACTGTTTCATGTCCCTTATAACGCAAAACTCTCGATACCGTTGATATTACTTTTTTTCCTGAAACACCTAATTTCACTTTTGCTGCTTCTGGATTTCCTGGGAAAAACTTATCGATATCAACCGCCAGTGGTAAAGCAATGACCTTTACTCTTGGCTCTACCGCCAAGACAAGTTTGGCAGTGAAGTGACTATTCGCAATCACGTACTTTGCATTTCTCAAAATTACTCTCTTAAGCGGTTCCCAGATCAGTCTTTTCATGAAATTTTTTGTTAACATTATCTCCGTACCATGTGCGAGGATGACATACTCAACGCCTACCATTGAACATAAAAATGCTTCTGGATACCAAGTTGCACATATAACCAAGTTCTGTTTCTTTTTGATTTTCAACAGGTAAAAAAATGCTTTAATTTCTCGACTGATTCGGGCTTCTGGCACCGGCATATCAGGAGCCTCGACAAGTTGAACTTGGTTTTTCACGGGGTACTGCGAGATAACGAGCGGCGAAGTTCTTAAGATTTTTTTTAGACCTGATCGTAAGTTTACGCAGAAGCTCGAAATTCCACCCTGATAAAGATAATCAAATGAGAGAATGACCAGCCCTTGCTTCACTTGAAAATTCTAAAATAAAAGTAGGTGTTTGTCTCACACTGAGACACTCTCGACTATAACTAGACTATAACTTCATAGCACCTAGTTGCGAAAAAGGTCGGGCTGTGAAACCATAAAATGCGATATAGTTAACCTAGGGCCATTCACGTTAATTATTCTAAAAAATTAACAGGACCTTTGACCTTTTCAAATCTTTTTAAATAGTTAATTCAATTTACTATCCCAAGGTCTTAGTAAGTTTACCGCTGTGTGTTCCGATTAGTGAGTTTGAAGGAGTAGGTGTAATTTGAACGATAGAGGCAGAACGAGTAGAGCCTTGGCACATAGCGGATTTGATAATGGGGATTATATATTTATCAATCCGCGGCAAGTAGTTCGCGTTCTTAAAGCAAACAAAAATTTCATCATTATGTGTACGCTTTCTGCGTTACTGCTGGCCTTCTTACATCAGTCGTTTCTCTACGTCCCAATTTTTGTTTCAGAATCAAAGTTAAAGGTGGAACCAAAAAGTGATTCCATGTCGATTACGCCGTTACTTGAACGCTTTCAGCAAAACGAACAGCTCTTCACGCGAACCAGCGCTGTTTTAGAGGAAGTTCAGTCAGAACCATTTCTAAATCTGGTGGTCGCAAACTACCTTAAAGAAGGAAATAAGATATCGTTTATCGTACCTGCCGAAAGAGTACGTGGCCTAATTCTGTTTATAAAAGCCGCACTAAAAAAAGGTGCAAAGCTTGAAGACATCCAAAAACATAGAGATTGGATTGAACTAAGAGGTTATTTTAGGGCTGCCATAGAAAGCTTTGCGAATTTTGAGACGGGCATTATCACCATTCGTATTCGTACCCGCCATAAAGATACTTCCTTCAATCTTGCACACGTGGCCTCTGAAGCTCTCGTAGATCGAAATTTTGAACGACTCAAAGAAAAAGTCTATCGTCTCAAGGATTTTGTAGGCAGGCAAACAAGTGAACGCAAGAAGATACTGGAAGACCTCGAACAACACCGAGTAGAACTGCAACGCAAACATGAAGTTGGAAACACTCAGGAGTATCGTCGTGAGGTTTACCAAAGATACGGTGACGTCCAATCACGTTTGACCGAAATTGAAAGAGCCGTCGAGATCAATCGACACATGGAAAAACATACGGAAAGTGAACTTAAGAAAATCAAGGAAAATATTGTTAATCCGCAACTATCGAGTTCAGAACTCTTCCTAAGTCAAAATCAGCATCGTATGGAACTACTTCAATATCAAAAGGCTCTTCTAGAAAATGATACCTCCCCAGATTCAAAAACCAGAAAAGACGAAATCCAGTCTGAGCTCGATACCGTTGCACAGAATCTCCAAAAGGCAATTCAAGAAGCAGATCAATCTGGAAATCTTACCTTTGTAAGCCCTCAAGAATATTATAAGAACTTAGAAAATACCCTAGTAAAACTTAAAGAGGAGAGTCGTAAACTTGAGACAGAGAAAAGTACTCTGAACGCAAGACTAAAAGCGGATAAATCTGAAATCTCAAAGATTCCCCATATCTTACAAGAGTTTGAAGCACTCCAACGGCAAATCAGTGTAAGTTCTGACTTATATTTGGGGTTGCAACAAAAACTTCAAGAAATTGAAATTATGGACGCGGGAATCTCTAATGACGTGCAAATCATAACCGCCGCAACACAATCAAGCTCTCCAATTGGACTACCATTTGGCACGCGGTTATTTACTTCAGGTCTCGTGGGACTATTCATGGGACTCATTATATTGGTGCTCAAAAACACATTTATCCACACGGTACGTAACTACCGAGAAATGCAAGAAGAAGGTATTACCGTCATTGGCGAGGTTCCAATTTTACCTGGACTCAACCCGCCGATCGCGTCTTTCCTAGGAAAAAACTTTGATCGCATGATAGGTCAGAACCTAGGTTCCATAACAGATAAAATGGCACGCTTAGCTCCTGGCATGATTAAACATATTCAGAAAGTGGCCCCTAATATTATCTCAAATCAAATTGAAAAAGTTATTCCTCACCTCAGCAAAATACAAAATCAGTTGGGGTTAAAACCACGCGACAAAGTTTGTGAACTTGTTGTTATAGACAAACCCAATTCCAATGAAGCCGATATCTTTCGATACATGCGTTTACGCTTAAATGCTTTTGTTGAGCAAAATCTGAAAAATATACCGAAGGAAAAAGGCAAAGTGATAATGATCACGAGCCCCACTGAGTCTCTTGGAAAAACTTTTATTTCAACGAACTTAGCGGCTTCTTTTGGAAAAGGTGAAATCAAGACTTTGCTGGTCGACCTCGACTTGCGAAATTCCTCGGTTAGCAGAACCTATCCTGACTTCAAGGGAGTCCCAGGAGTAGAGACCGCAGTTAAAACCAAAACCTCATTTGAGGACTATGTAATTTCAGTTTCCAAATATTTTGACGTTCTTTTGTGCCGTTCTGGCCTTGAAAATCCCACTGACGTCCTGGAGAGTCTTGCTCTACGTGATTTCATTGAAAAAATGCGCGATAAATATGACTATATCTTCTTAGACACAGCACCGGCTCTCGTTGTTTGTGATCCATCTTTGATCGCTCCAATTGCCGATCTAATTCTCATGGTAGCTGGATTTGAAATTACATTTCGCGAAGACATCGCTCTTGCGATAGAGGGCCTAAATGCTGGAAAGGCGCATCCGATCGTTGGTATCTTGAACCTCGTGGATTCTGGATTTGATCGTTACGGCTATGGTTATGGCTCTGGCTACGGAAACTACGGTAAAAAAGCGGGATAGAAAATAAGGATGTTTTCTCATGTCCAAATTTGATGAAGTTAAATCGTTAATGTTAAAAAAACAAAAACACTGGCTTGTTACTGGCTGCGCTGGATTTATTGGATCGCATATCTCTCTACATCTCTTGAAGCTAAATCAAAAAGTAACCGGTTTAGATAATTTCATAACAGGACATCGTCAAAATTTAAATGACATAAAATCTCAATTGCCTTCGAATCAATGGAAAAACTTTAATTTTATCGAAGGTGACATACGTAGTCCCGATACATGTAACACCGCTGTAAAAAAAATTGATTTTGTTTCCCACCAAGCAGCACTTGGCTCTGTTCCTCGCTCGATAAAGGATCCTATGGCTACTAACGACCACAATATTAATGGCTTCGTTAATATGATTAACGCCGCAAAGAACGCAAACGTAAAGGCCTTCGTATACGCATCTTCAAGCTCTGTCTATGGTGACCACCCTACCCTTCCTAAAATTGAGCCACAAATTGGAAAAATGCTTTCTCCCTATGCGGTGACAAAATATACCAATGAACTTTATGCGAATGTTTTTTTAAAAAATTATGATTTTCCTGTGGTTGGCTTACGTTACTTCAATGTTTTTGGTGCAAGACAAGATCCCAGTGGACCATATGCGGCAGTGATTCCTTTGTGGGTCGCATCTCTTATCAAAGGTGAAGAGCTCTTTATCAACGGTGATGGAAGTACAAGTCGGGACTTTTGTTACGTCGATAACGCAGTACAAGCCAATATTCTCGCGGCAAACTGTTCAAATAATAAAGCTTACGGAGAAGCATTTAATGTGGCTTGTGGCGAGCGCACAACTCTTCTAGAGCTGTATAATGTTTTAAAAACAAAACTGCAGAATCGATTTCCACAAATAAAGAATCATAAACCCACCCTCCGTGACTTTCGCGCAGGAGATATCCAGCACTCTCTCGCCGACATTTCAAAGGCGAGACATTTACTGGGGTACGAGCCTACGCATAACGTGACCAGCGGTTTGGACGAGGCATTAAACTGGTACATAGATTCACTCGCTGAAAACACAAAAAAGAGTGCATGAGCAGACACACAGCCTAGGCTTTGGTCTAATTTTTCGCCCAATATTAATTCAAATTCTCATCTCTTTTCGTCGATAAGTAGTAGATAAAATGTTAAATCTCTCCATTTCAAAATACGTAATTGGTTTTGTTGGCGCAATGGGCGCGAGCGCCATTATTGTGCCCGCTTTGATTTGGAGCGCTCACCACTTCAAAATATTATCGCGCGTTGATTTTCGCCGTAAAAATCAAATGCGTATTCCACTTATGGGTGGAGTCTCTATTTATTTATCCTTTCTTGCCGCCACATTTTTACTCGGTAGCAAATATGGTTTAACTCTCGCCCTTTGCGGTCTGCCTATCGTGGTCGTTGGTGTTCTTGACGATATTTTCGAACTGCCATCACAGCCAAAATTTATTGCGCAATTTATCACAATAGCACTGTGGATAGGGATTACTCCCACCAATGACCTTCTTCTCGAACAAGTCGGAATGTCACGCACCATGGCTTTCTTCTTCACAGGTTTTTGGATGACCGGAATCATTAATGCCATGAATTTTATAGATGGCATGGATGGAGAAGCTTCTGTAACAAGCATAATTATCTTGTTAACTCTCGTGATACTAAGTAAAGGTTCTGATGAATCTCTAACAGCAATGTCTCTTGCTGGCGCCTGTATCGGGTTTGCGCTTTATAATTTTGCGCCAGCAAAAATTTACTTAGGCGACTCCGGCAGTACATTTCTAGGGTTTGCAACTAGCGCCATCGCGGTACAACTCGATGCTCCGTTAGATAATCGTTCATTCCTTCTCGTACCACTCTTCCTATTTGCATTTCCTGAAGTTGACGCCTGCATGGCAATCCTTCGTAGAATCGCCGCAGGAAGATCAGTCTTCCGCGGAGATCACGAACACCTTCATCATAAGCTACAAAAACTTGGTTTTTCAATCAACCGCACCCTACTTATCATATCAGTCCTTGTTGGCTATTGCTGTTTCGGTGGATGGTTTATCGCGCAACTTAGAGAATCTTATTTGATCTGGTCGGCAACATTTCTTGCGGCGGCAGCGATGTGCCTGGTCATGGGGGCGGTCTATTATATTTATTTTCGCCTTGCAACTCAGGTGTCCGCGTACAGTAAAACTATAATGCATAAATACCTTTCGTTTTCAGAAGAACTCATTTGCGACCCACGAAATTTTACCGCCGTTAGCTTCGATTTACTTGCCTACTACAAAGAACTGCAAACCAGGGGTTTGTTGACCGTAGACGAGTTTGTAAAAAATTTTGCGCAGTTCATTAGTAAATCTATTCCCAATCCAAATCTCAAACTTGTTGGATCGTACACAATCCTTTGCTTAATCAACAAGCCAGGCGACTTCGATAACCTCCAAAGCAAAATCGCCCACGATTTTAAAAAGCTTCTGACCGAGTTCAGCATCGTAAAGACTGACGACGAAGTCCCTCATGGTCTCAATTTCTACTCAGAAAAACTCAATAGAAATGAATTCTTAAATTTGGCGGCTTACAAATCTGAAATCCCAAGAAACAGCTTTACCAAAGTCGGCTAAGTTGGTAGTTTCTACCTTCCATGACCCAGTTTGAATCTGAAATTTTAAGACGCAGAACTTTTGCAATTATCTCGCACCCAGACGCTGGTAAAACCACAATTACCGAAAGGATTCTTTACAATAGCGGCCAAATCAACGTTGTTGGTGATGTAAAGGGGAAAGCTGGTACAAAGGCGGCAACCTCTGACTGGATGAAAATGGAACAAGAGCGTGGAGTTTCCATAACTTCGAGCGCTATGCAGTTTGATTACAAAGGCTTACGAGTAAATCTTCTCGATACCCCTGGACACAAGGACTTCGGCGAAGACACTTACCGTACACTCATGGCTGCAGATTCTGCCGTGATGTTGATCGACGCGGCGAAAGGCGTGGAAACTCAAACACGAAAACTTTATGAAGTTTGTCGAAAAAGAAAAATGCCAATTTTTACATTCGCCAACAAAATGGACCGCGAAGGAAAAAGCCCAATTGAGCTTATTGATGACGTTGAAGATACCCTTCAAATGGCTTGTTATCCCGTCATGTGGCCAATCGGTATCGGAGGATTATTCAAAGGATTATTTCATCGTTTTGAAAATAAACTCTACCTTTATGAAAAAGGAAATCCGGAGGCCAAAATCGTACAGTTTTCGAGTTGGCAAGATCCACTCATAAAAGACTATGTTGGCGAAGAATTGTTTGTTACTTTTCAACAAGACATGGAGCTTCTCGAAGGAATTCTAGGTCCTTTTGATACTGAAAAATTTCTTAAAGGTGAACTTAGTCCAATGACGTTTGGAAGTGCCAAACAAAATTGGGGCGTTGATCTGTTCTTGAATCTATTCTGCGAGAAAGCTCCACCACCTCAGCCCTATGAATCCAATTCGGGGGCAATATCACCGACGGACAAAGATTTTACTGGTTTTATTTTTAAAATTCAGGCCAATATGGATAAACGCCACCGCGATCGCGTATCTTTTGTTAGAATTTGCTCTGGTCATTTTGAACGCGGCATGAAAGTTTGGAATATGCGCAGCGAGCGTGAGTTACGGCTCACTTATGCCAATCAATTTATGGCCGCTGAACGAGAGACAGTGGAAGAGGCTTACGCCGGTGACATCGTCGGGATTAACGATACCGGAAATTTTCAAATTGGTGATACTATAACTAGTGGAAAAAAAATTAGGTACAGAGATATTCCCCGTTTTTCTCCCGAACATTTCGCGCGCGTCCTTGTAAAAGACGCTCTAAAAAGAAAGCAACTCGAGAAGGGCGTACAGCAACTCGTTGATGAAGGATCGATCCAGTTTTTCTTTGATCCATTAGTTGGAAGGCAAGACCCTATTCTTGGCGTCGTTGGCGCCCTTCAGTTTGATGTGCTCCTTTATCGCCTGCGTGATGAGTACGGAATTGATCCAACACTTGAGAGGCTTTCTTATCAGCTCGCGCGCTGGCCCAAAGACAAAAATGGCAAATCTGTTGAAAAAAGCATTCAGGGAAATATAAAAGTCTATCATGACGCCTACGGAAATCCGGTAATCCTATTCAACGAGGAGTGGGACTTACGCTGGGCCGAAAAAAATAATCCCGAAATTGATTTTTATATTACGAGCTAAAAAAATATCGGGTCGATTGTGTTTGACCTTCTCTTCTCAAAAGGCCAGCAGCGACGGCTTCACCAAGCAATCGCGTGGCACTTCGCCTGGGAAGCCTCAGTTTTTCTTCCACAATACCTATTGTAAATCCCGATTTGATCCCTGCATCTTTTATTCTTAGCAAAAATTCTTCTACTTTAGTCAAAGGTGAATTGTTGGTTTTCAGGCGCAAAATATATGGCTGCAAGGCCCTCAACCGGTAACCACCTCTACTACGATCAACATTCAGAGGGACCTTATTTTCTACAAACCACAGGTTTAAACGCTTGATAACTTCATAAATTTGTTGCGGCGAAGTCACCGGGTTAAATTGTAAATTCGGAAAGACTAAAGAATACAATTTAGTGGTGGAAAACGGAAAATAGACCTCCATAGATAGGGCTTGCATTAGGCGATGTAAATTCTGACCCGTTTTAAGCTTTGCCCCCGTAGCGTGATCTCTTCCACTCGCCACATCAAACACATCTTTCTTCTTTGCGGGTCCCGAACCAATTCTACGATCGTAAATCTCCAAATTTTCAATGGGTTTTCCCCACAGACATGCAACGCGCTTTCTTAATTCAGGATATGATGTGCCATAATAACAGTAGTGGACTTTTTCGCTATCGTTGCATGCGATCGCTTTAAACATCTCTAACTCTTGAACGGTATTCCATTGAGAAAACTCCGCCGCACTTTTTCTGACAGCCTGAAATGTCCTTAGAGATTCCGGAGACCCCTGTTCTCTTAACATTTTTATGACAAGCAACCATTTATCGACAAAGAGTTTGTATCGTGAACTTGTATTTTCTAAAAAAATCTTTGCCTTATCAAGATACTCAAATGCCTTTTTGAAATCATTTTCAATAATTGAAATCTCCCCCATTAACTCGCAAGAATTGCCAGCAAGAAGATTAAAACCTTCTTTGGTAGCAACCGCGTAAACTTTTTCGAGACTTCGTTTCGCTTCTTTAAATTTATTGACGTAGATATAACTCGCTCCCAAGTTTAACTCACCAACGACCCTTTTATAAGGCGACAAGTCGGCAAATTTCAAATAGCTTTCAAAATACGGTATAGCTTTCTGATAATTCCAATTTGATACATAAGCTGCGGCAAATTCATAATGTATCTCGGGTATTTTTTCCTCCCTGATTTTTTCCAATATATCCAGGCTTTCTTTAGTTAAATTTAAACGAGTTAAACACGAGGCATATTCTATTAGCTCAGAAGTCTGTGGACGTTTTGCAGTATTGCGAATAATTGGATTTAAAAGTTTGGTTGCATATTTTATTCCACCCATACGACGAATAAGACCCGCATACCTTGCTAATAGAGGTCGGGGAATTTTACCGGGCTTTATAGTCGCTATTAAATGCGCCAGCTTCGGAGCTTTGTTATCGCGAATTTTTCGCTCGAGTTCATCTAAGAATGAGACGGTGACTTCCAAAATTTTACTCCTTTTAGGCCAATTTTATCGGTTTTTTTTTCGATAGGATTGAGGCATAATAATAAATGGTGGGGAGATCCATGCGTTTAATAAACATTTTGGCGATAGCAATTTTTTTGCTATTGCAGTTCCAAAACTGTAGTGGTGGTGGAACTGTAAATTTCTTCAACAATAGACAGTCGCTTTCTTCTTCTGAACAACAGGGTGGCGGGACCACATATGACGGTAAGCCTGAACCGGGGGACTACTGTCGTGTCTTTAATGATGTTCCTTGCCAAACACAAGTCAGCAACATTCAAAGTATGCTCAGAGTCGACAATACTAAAATCCAACTTATAAATGACAATTGTACATCCACGGCTACTAACTTTCAATTTGCGGATGTTGCGGTTGGCCTATCAGATCTAAACCGCAAGTTCATTGGATTATCACGCGGTATCTTTAAAAAATGTGAAGTTAATTCTTCGGGAAGTCCCTTGCCTCCGGTTGAAATGCCAGAGGCTTGGTGCAAAGCAAAGCAGAATAATGTTGATTTAGTCATCAGCAGAAATCTTGCCACGCAAGAATTAAAATTGGAATTATTGCTCGGACGTGGTACCGAAGTTCGTACGGTCCTTAGTAAAGGTGTACAAAAATCGCAAACTGCAAACAACTATTATTACACATTACCCAAAGAGAAATTTGATCTTAGCATTCCAGCAAGTGCGGCACAAACTTCGACAGGTCATTTAGGTACAGTTGTCGACAACGCAGAAATAAATGTGGAGCTAGATTGTCGCCAGGCCAATGGGACAAGTACGATTCTGATCGATAGAGATTTAGAGTTACACTCAAGTTGGATAGACACTAGCCGTATAGCTGGCTATTGGAAGTTAAATGAGGTGAGTGCTTTGGACGGAACTTCAATTGCGGATTCGTCGACGTTTGGTCATGCAGGCCTTCTTCAGACAGGTGATGGGCTAAATAAGGCCGACCAAAATGTAAAGGGGGGAGCCCTAAGATTTGATGGCATTAATGATGGGGTACTTATTGCTGATCCCTCGGACAACCATCTTGATTTTGACAACCGCTCTTTTACCTTTATGGTTTGGGTCTACAAAACAGCAGCATCAGGATCATGGGATATGCCAATTTGGAAAGGCGGAAATGCAGCCAATGTTAGTGGATACGATATCGAATGTGGATCTTCAGCCTGCTCGGCCTTTGTAAGTGATAACACTCAAATATTTCGGTCAAACTTTGGTACCACCGCTTCGCAGTTCTTCGGACGTTGGGTACACTTTGTGGCGACGGTTGATCGCTCTTTAAATCAATTTTCGACTTATGTTGACGGGGTAAAAGTCAGTTCAACGGACATTTCTTCTCTAGGAAATATCGGCACCAGTCATAATTTGAACATCGGAAGATCGTCTTTAACTGCGCCTTTCGACTCCCCTTACTTGGGGTCTATAGACGACGTTGCAATTTGGGACAAGGCTCTTTCGGGTACCGAAGTTCGTGAAATTTTCCAACGTCTTCGACCTAAATTCTATTAAAAATCATTTTCTTAACTCCCCATTGTATCATTTCGATTTTAGGCCAAATTTATTAGTTTAACTTATTAATAGCTGTGCGATACTAAGGTTGTACCTCCCAAAGTTCTGAGCCACCAATACCCTTCCCATGGTGGCAATTTTTCATCCCAACCACCGACCTTCCCAGTCGGTGGTTTTTTTAAGCCAAATATATGAGTAGGGTTTTTGTGAGTTTTTGTCTAAAATATTTAGATATGGGAGGTGGTATTCTGGGACGGACTTTATTTCTTATTGCGTTGTCTATATTACTTTATACGCTCTTTCAAAATTGTAATGGCGACGGAGTCTTACGTATTTCCAGCCTTGCTGACCAAGTAAACCAAGAAAGTTTGCCAAAGTCGTTTATATCTTCCGTCGCGACAAACTCCTTTAACAACAATAAACCCGAGATTGGCACCTACTGTCGAGTTTTCGATAATTTGAACTGTCAACCTGCCACAACAAATGTCCAAGGAACCCTTACTGCTACCTCCTCTCTTATTAAACTTAACAACGACAATTGTTCCTCCTACCCATCGACATTTGATTTTGCGGATACTGTTATCAGTTACCCTGTTTTTAAATCAGACTCTTTTTATCTCGCCCGTGGCATTTTTAAAAAATGTAATTTGGATTCCGGTGGCCTTCCTGTTCCGCCAACAGAAATGGTTGAAGCTCAATGCAGCTCAAGTCAAAACAAAATTGATGTTTCAATAACAAAGAATCTTGCAAATCAATTATTGGAACTCAACATCACTTACTCAGGCCCCGCCGGAGTAAGAAGCGTTAAAAGCAACGCCCCTATAATTAAATACTTTAGTAGTAGCGATATAGTTTACAATTCTGCACAAGAGCTTTTTGAACTTAAAATTACCAGAAATCAGTTACAGGCGTCACAAGGCAGTTTAAATATTGTTATCGATGATGTTCTAATGAACGTAGGTGTCACTTGCCGTTATGCGAACTCCAGCCCCTCGCTCGATGTCAGTAAAGACCTTTACTTAGATGCGAGCTGGATCGATGTTTCAAAATTAGCTGGATACTGGAAACTCAATGAAGCAAATGCTCAAGAGAATAGTCAAATCGCCGACTCCTCGGCTTTTAAATCTGCCGGAGTACTGGTAACCGGAGCTGATGGTCTTAATAAAAAATATTCCAACGTCCTGGGTGGTGCTTTTAATTTCGATGGCGTAGGTGATTCTATCACTGTAAACAACCCCACCGACAAACACTTAGACTTTTACAACCGCTCATTTACTTATATGGTTTGGGTAAAAGTGAGCGCAAGCGTTGGAAATTACGACATGCCAATTTCTAAAGGTGGCGCCTCCGCAGGAAGCTCTGGTTACGATATGGAACTTGGCCTTGGTAATTGGACCGCAAATATTAGCGACGGCACTAGAATTGTCAACGCCACGTTTGGAACGGAAGCTTCCTTTTTAGGACGATGGGTCCACCTTGGCGTAAAAGTTGATAGAACTCTCAATCGGCTTTACACCTACGTAGATGGTGCCATGGTAAATGCCGTTGACATTACTGGACTTGGAAATATTCTGAATAGCGGCCCATTAAAAATAGGATCCGGAAGTAACGCATACCCATTTAAGGGGTTATTTGCAGAAGTTACCATTTGGGACACAGGACTTGCCGACTCTAAGATCCTCGAGATTTTTAAACGCCAGAGAGCAAAATTCTATTAAAATCTTAAACCCAAATATATCGATGGGTATATAAACGATTTTGAGTTGGATTCAGAAGTATAGGTTGAATTATCTGTTGAGGTCTGACTGTACTGAGCCATGTAGTAATTCATACGCAAACCAAAAAAGACTTTGTTAAATAATAGCGGCGTGTAACCGAAATCAAATTTATAACTCGTACCCTTCCAATATTCCTTTGTCGTTCCGTTGTCATACTCACCAGTAGCCGACAAATGGTATGCAAATCCCAGCCCCCACTGTTTTAAACGATCGATAAAATAAATTAAACGTAAACCATAGTCAGTCGACTTCCACTTTGTTTCAGTTGTTGAACCCTCGACGGAACTTCCCGAAAACAACGAGACACCAATAAACAGCCACTCGTCTTGTAATAGACTTAAACCAATCGCAGCATCCAACGCCATTCGTGAAACTTTGTATTCGGGCGTACTTGGTTGGGTGGTGACGTCTGTAAAATAAATTCCGTTTAGGTCTATGGCAAAGGGGGTTCCTCCAGATAGGGCATGTGCGTTGAGTCCAAATGCCGTAAGTAAAATCAGAATAAAAGTTTTCATAACCACCTCCGCAGCTTTGTATTATGGCAATGATAAAATATCCGGTCAAACTAGACTAACGTCGCGTCTGGTTGCGAAGTTCGGCACGTGCCTCGTTAAGAGCCGACGCAAAACTGTGAATTTGCGTTTGCTGCTCAGTGAGCAACCGATGCATTTGCGTCAAACGTGCTTCAAGCGTTTTCACTACGGTATTGTGACGCTCTATCATGTCTTCCGTGCGCGACTCTGATAAACGGCGTTCATTTATTTTCGCTGAAACCTGCACAATTTTTTCGTTCACATCATTCGAAACGTGGTTGATTTGTGTCTGTACGTGCGAAATCATCGTCATGGTTCGATCCATACGTAGAGTAATATTTTTTGTAATTTGTTCGAAACGTGTTTCAAAACTTTCTATTCGCCGTGAGAGCGCTTCGATATTATCATTCACCACTTTCGTATTTGAATTCGCGAGACTAACTTGATGACTGACTTGGCTAGTACTTTGGGTGCGCGGCGTTTGTTCATCTTTGAACAAGTTGGGACTCAATTCCCTCTGCATAAACTCTCCTTGCCATAGCGTGCTTAAAGCCCTACCTTTTAATAATGGCGACTGTGCACCAGTTCACACAATATTTATTTGCGTTAAATCATCAAGCTAATGCAGCGCGCTTCGCATGGTTTAATTTTTGTAAGAGTCATTGCGAAGGTGGGATTATTTTCGATACCAGTGTTGTCAATCGTTTTATTTGCCGGGCCCTCTCACATCCTTATTGGCAAAACAATCGGGTTTTACTTTCTGAAGAAGTCATTTCATCGCTTGAAAATTTCATGTACAAAAAGGTCAGTGAGGCTGATCGACGAAATTTCAATTGGAATCGTCTCCTCAACGCAGCTCTCACCCAAATAGTAGCAATCGAAGACTCTGAACAGCTCGCAAAAGTGATCGAACGACACAACGAAAAAAACCATGATAACGTGGCGAAGTCAAAAGTCGTACACGATGGAAAGAAACAAGCAATCGCCATTCGAGTTCTCAAAGACAACTCTATTGAAGTAAGAGGTTATGACAATCTCGCTATCATTATCGATGGTGAGCTTGTTCCGCTCACCCAAGATCAAGTTCTCTATTACGATTCGAATCTGGAGCTAAGTATGCGCCACATTCATCATATTTCTGTAGCCCCATTCACTACTGCCAGATTCATCGTAAATAGCCACAATGTGACACGCGTTAGCGGCAGTCTCATCAAGGATCATACTTTTCAGAAATATGATATTTTTACGGCTCAGCTGTTAAAGTCACTAGCCCGGGTTTTTTACCCAATAAAACGCTTAGAACAGTATTTTATTGACCCACAATCTGACCCCCAATACCAAGAACTTAAAACGTTTCTTGAGAGAGCTATGCTTCTAATTCAAGGCAACCATCCCGATAGCTTTACAATAGGAAAAAATGCCATTGAAAGAGGAAAAATGGAGATGGATTCGCTCTACCCTAGTGACAAATACCTGCTAGCTCTGATAAGAGAGCTCGAGTCCATCTTAAATAAGCAGTACGGACCGCAACTTGAAAAATTTGTAAATAATACAGATGGCAGAAAGTCCTCATGGGAAAAGTCGAAAACACCGGAAAAATCAGACTCAATCGCTACCTCGCCCTCTGCGGAGTTTCTAGCCGACGCGGAGCCGATCAACTAATTAATGATGGCCAAGTCTCGTTAAATGGCAAACGCGTTTATGAGTTGGGCTCCAAAGTCGATCCTGATAAAGACAAGGTAACTGTCTCTGGGCGGCTAGTCCTTATGGAATCAAAAAATGTATACTTCCTTTTCTACAAACCAAAAGGAGTTCTATCGACAATGAGCGATCCATCAGATCGCATGACAATTTCAAACTTCACTGAGCGAATTAAATATCGTGTATTTCCTGTTGGTCGCTTAGATTATGATAGCGAGGGCCTAATTATCCTGACAAATGACGGTGATTTTTCCCAAAAACTTGGCCATTCAAAACTTGAAATTCCAAGAACCTATTTGGTGAAACTTAAATTTGACCTTTCAGAAGATCAAATTAAAAAACTCTCGAGTGGAGTGACCCTTCCAGGTGGAAAATCAAAAGTTCTTCGCATCGAAAAGGTTCATTATGGATCTAAAGATCATCCCTGGTATCGCGTAACCCTCACCGACAGTAAAAATGAGCAACTCAGAAAAATGTTTGAGAACTTCTACATCGATATTCTCAAGCTAAAACGCATTTCTATCGGTCAGCTAAAACTTGGGAATATGAATGCCGGCGAAATTCTAGAAATTACGCCCGCTAAAGCACTGCTAGCCTTTAAAACCCAAAAAGTTATGGAGTTTGGCCATCGCCTAAAATCAAGGGCGCAGAGACAAAAGTCCCTCAAAAGAATTAATTGACCTATTTGGCTCATAATGAAACGGTAAATTACCAGATTCAAAAAAATAATACTTAAGTCTTGTTTTGCGACCACCGAAAAGTCTAGTAAGAAATCTGGATTAATTTTGGAGGACGTATGTACAACCAAGGGCAAATAACAAGCTTATATGAATTCTTGCTTCATACGGGGGAATCCAACCTCAAAAAAATGTTGGTTGACCGTAATCTCACCGAAGGTCACCTGCGTTTCCTAATGAAAGTTGTAAAAACCTGTAGTTGCGAGAGTTTTTCTGACCACCTCCTCAACAATACGTTCCCAACTATGAAGTTTAACGCCCTCGAAATGAGTATGCGCGAGCGGTTTTGGGTAACTTGCTGCAATACATTTGAAGCGCGTGGCTTGTTAAATCGTGATCAAAAAACGGCAGCATAGATTATTTACCACTTTCTAGACGCTCGGCTGGGACTTCTGAGTTCTCATTTTGAGACGATGTCTTTTTTGCTGCTTCCAAATCCATTTTTTCTCTGTAATATTTTTGATATTCTTTAAAGTGCTCCTCAAACTCTTTATTTTTTTCACTTAATAAAGCTGAAAAGTCCTTTTCTTTTGAGCGCATTTCTTCTTCAAATGCCTGCCGACGTTCACGTGAGTCCGAGTAGTATTTTTGCTGACGACTAGAGTGGTCTTGTGAAAAATTACGCCGCTCCTCGGAACTTGGTTTGTGCCTATAAAAACGGTCGCTTGTTTCTTTTTGCTCTTTACCAAATTTATCACGCTCGTCGCGCTCTCGTCGCGTGAAATCCTCTCTAGTCCGTCGTTGTGATCTGTAAAACTCATCACGCTTCTTACGCATAATAGAACTAAATTTTTCACGAATTTCATGAGGTTTTTTGTCTTTGGCATTCATAACCTGAAGGATAAGCGCCAACTCATCATTTTCTCTTCTTTTTTCTTCGGGAACTTCTTTGCGAAGGTCATCTAAGCTGGATCTGTCAGCCTTGAGACTTATTTCTTCTGAACCAGTTGGTAGTGTGGTCGACATCCCACAGCCTAGGAAAAAAATTCCCAGGACAGACGTCAGCACCATATATGACTTTAGATCAAACTTCATAGAATGATGGTAGAAGCCCTTTTGTAAAAAGACAAGTGACTATAAAATTATAACTATGTGGATTCATAAGCTGCCCCCAAAACGCGAGGCACATCACTTTCATCGCCGTCGCTCCCTGTATATGAAACGTCAGTTTCAAATAAGATATATTTTCTATATGGCGGGTTCGTTAATCGCCACGCTTCTGATGGCGGGCGCTCCAGTTTACTTTTTTATAAATCAAAACTACAAGCTCTTCCGCGAATTGGCCCATGAAAAGGCTCCCGAGATATTAAATGCACTCGAGAACGAGCGTGTCTGGTTATTGAGAGTTGTGAGCATTATGCTTTTATTTTCCACGGTTTTCTTTACTTACTTTGGGTTAAAATTAACATCTCGAATAGTTGGACCCTTACTCGTATTGCAAAACCACATTCAGCGCCTCATTATGGGCGACTTCACTATCAACCAAATCAAAGTTCGTGAAAACGACGAATTTCAAGATCTAATAGCGGCATATAACTATTTCTATCTTTCTTTACGTCAGAAAACGATAAATGATCTTGAAAAACTTCGTCGCATAGAACCGCCGTCCAAAGATCGCGTGGCACACGCTTACTGGATGGATCTCATTAACGAGAGACGGTATCAATTAAATACCTCGGAAAGCGAGACAACTACTTTGACCGGCGTAAACGAGCTGCGATCTCCCGATTCACGTCACGCTTCTTAATGTCCTCGCGCTTATCATCTTTCTTTTTTCCACGGGCAATAGCGATTTCTAATTTTATCATTCCATCTTTGAAATACATTTTCGTGGGAATACAAGTCAGTCCACCCTGTTCAATTTTGCCGCGAATTTTTTCAAGCTCCTCTCGATGTAGCAGAAGTTTACGTTTTCGCTCAGGCTCATGATTGTTGTAGCTACTAGATTTGTACTCAGCGATATGAGCTTTCATAAGAAAGGCTTCATTACCTGAAAATGCCACATAAGAGTCTTTAAGTTGTACTTGGTTATTTCGTGCGGACTTAACTTCACTTCCACGCAATTCGATACCGGCCTCATATGTCTCCACAAATGAGTAATCGAATTTAGCTTTCTTGTTGTCGGTGATAATTTTTATGCTCACGGGATTAAGTTAGCAGCATTTCAGTGGTTTGAGAATGCTTTTTTGGTGATCCAGTTTACCGTATTGCTTTCGGTGGCATAGCCGTCACATTTCGAATAAAAATTAGTTAAAAGAGGCAAACAGTGTCACGAACTCTTCGGGTGAAAGCTCTTCGGCACGAACGGTTTCTTTAAAACCTAGTCGGGTTAAAGATTCCCTCTCTACATTTAGATTTTTACTTAAAAGTTTTCTCCTCTGAGCAAAAGCTGACTTTATAAAACTCAAAAATTTTTTCCGATCCACAACCTCAGACTCTTTACGAACAAACCTTAACACCCGGCTCGCGACATTCGGTGGTGGATTAAACGATTTTGGATCTGCATCGCAAACCTTTTCGATCCTCCAAAAAACTTGCGCTATTACCGACAGCATTCCATAGTCTGGAGTGCTTTTCTTTGCCATTAATCTCTGGGCAACTTCTTTTTGAAACATTAAAACCATACCTTTAATGCAAAACGGCTCAACAGATCTATCAATTACTATAGAAGACGAAATCTGATA
Organism: Proteobacteria bacterium SG_bin7; assembly: GCA_002083485.1. Lineage (GTDB taxonomy): Bacteria > Bdellovibrionota > Bdellovibrionia > Bdellovibrionales > SG-bin7 > SG-bin7. Next base: position 105,043 of record LWDK01000030.1, read on the forward strand.
AGGAAGGTTGCTGACAAAAACCGTTTCCGAAATGGAAGCAAAACCCTCCCAAGCGACTTTCAGCGCGTCTCCTTCAATGACGTTTTGTTTTTCTTCCTTCCACTTCACCGCCAAATCACGATCGAGCTCAACCAAAATTAAGGGCAGTTTCATTTTCATAAGATGCTTAGTAAGAGCTCCAGTTCCTGGGCCAACCTCAATAATATTTTGGGGATGAAAGTCACAAACAGCGGATATGATTTTATCTATAACAGCCTGATTTACTAAAAAATTTTGCCCAAGGGACCGCTTGGGTTTAGTCATTGAAAGTCCGCTGGTAGCCCAGCTGCTGACGGGCCAAGAGACTGCGGAGATACTTCCCCACGCAACATTCTCTGTAGACCCGCGTAGCCAATCATCGCAGCGTTATCGGTGCAATAGCGAAGCGGTGGAATCACCATGTTCACATCATTTTTCTTAGCCCATTCTTCCGCACAAAAACGCAAACGGGAGTTTGCACTCACTCCCCCAGAAATCGTGACATTCCGTAGGCCCGTTTTTTGTTGTGCCAGATCTAACTTATGGATTAATACATCGACGATTGCTTCTTGATAACTCGCACAAACGTCATTGATACATTCATCTAAATTTTTTATTTGCGCTATTGTGTTGACCGCCGACGTTTTCAATCCCGAAAAACTAAAATCTAAACTCACACCGTCCAACATGGCGCGCGGGAATTTAAAGGCATCTATTTTCCCTGTTTTAGCAAGTTGATCGACTTTCGCTCCACCCGGAAAACCAAGCCCAACTTTCACCGCGAATTTGTCAAATGCTTCACCCGCAGCATCATCTACCGTTTGCCCTAAGACTTTGTAGTTTCCAATTCCTTTTGCCTCATACAAACTTGTATGGCCACCACTTACAACTAATCCCAAAAATGGAAAACTGAAATCCTTAGCGGCGAACTTTTCATCTTTTAAAAACCCCGCCAGCAAATGGCCTTCCAGGTGATTGACCCCTATAAACGGAATATTATTTACTAGCGCAAGAGTTTTTGCTGTCATTAATCCGACCAAGAGCGAACCCACGAGTCCAGGGCGATTGGTGACTGCAATACCATCTATATCTTTCCAAGATTTACTGGCATCAGAAAAGACTTTTTCAATCAAAGGGATTACCGTCAGGGTATGATTACGACTGGCGATCTCAGGGACAATCCCGCCAAAAAATTTATGCTTGTCATCTTGGCTTGCAGAAGTCTGAGTTACAACAAACCCCTCGCCATTAAGAATGGCAACGGAGGTGTCGTCACAACTAGTTTCGATCGCAAGAATAAAACGTAGCGATTTCATTTATCAATTTTTTGTAATTGTGATTGAGCCTTCTTAGCATGAGGTGTACTTGGAAATCGATTTACAACTTCTTGGTAAAAAGACTTTGCCTGCGCAGCTTTTCCCATTTGTTGAAAAGCATAGCCAATTTTGAACGTTGCCTCGGCGTATCGCTTTCCAGTGGGATTTTGCTCACGGTATTTCATATAACTCAAAATCGCCTCACCCCAATTTCCTTTTGCATATTCATCTTCGCCGGTATTGAAAGGGCCTCTTTCAGGACCCTTGGAAGACGCTGAAGGTTTCTCATTTTTTTTTGCAGAGTCAATGGCCATGCGCAGACTCTTGAGCTCTTCAATGATACCATCCATGCGTTGATTTAAACCAAGGCTAGCTTCCTCAAGAGTCTTTACGCGATTAGAGACCTCACCAATTTGTTGATCGCCCTGCCGGTTGTGAGCTTGCATTCCTCGATCAAGCGACGTAATTTTCGCTTCTACCGTTTCGAGACGGCCATTTAAAGTCAAAACTTCATTTGAAACATCTTGAATTTTACCTTGTTGTTCGTTTCGGCCAGTTTGCAAAACCTTCATCTGATCCTGTATAACTTTTTTCTCTTCCATTTGTGATCGCGTTTGCAGCGGGCAACCCGCTCCTGACAAAAAAAGTATAAAAGAAATAAAACCAAGAATTTTCAAAGATCTCACTAGAAAACCTCCCCCGAACGAAGACGCTGTAGGCGCGCTGAGTTCTCAGCGCGCTCCGCATTTTGGCGAGCGCGAATAAAGGCCGCTTGTGCGGCACCGTAATTTCGCTGCTCAAAATAATCTTCGCCCTCTTTGTAGGAGGTCAGAGCTCTGTTCCAATAACCACTTGCAACTTTTGGAGCACCCGAAGCCTTTGCTGCATCAAGAGCGATACTAGCCATTGCGTAGTCGTCATTGGGAGGCATACCAAGACACCCTCCCAAAGTCACTGCAAGAAAGGTCAATAAGATAATTTTGGAGATTTTACTGTGGCAGCGGAACAAAGTTTGCCCGGCGGTTCTTTGCATAAGATGCATCTGAATCACCTTTATCTAAAGGTTTTTCCTTGCCGTAGCTAATAATTTTAAGCCGGTCCCCCTCGACCCCAAGGCCGACGAGAAAATCTTTAGTAACGCGTGCACGGCGCTCTCCGAGGGCAAAATTATACTCCACCGAGCCGCGCTCGTCACAGTGTCCCTCAATTTGTATTGGCGTTTTTGGATTTGCCTTAATCCATTCTGCATTTTTTGTGAGAATATCTTTTCCCTTAGAGTTCAACGTTGCTTTGTCGTAATCAAAATTAACTGTCGACAAGCCGGCAAGAGCACCACAGTCACTGCCACAGGGATCGTGAGTTATCGAAGAGCTACCAACTCCATCTCCTGTCCCAGCACCCTCAGCCCCACTTACTGCGCTAGGCTCTGGTTTTTTTTCTTTACTTGGACATGCCGTCAACAATAGTCCCATCATAGCGACCGTTAAAATTTTTTTCATCTCTATCTCCTTCAAATATTCCCTCAAAAAACAGACCTTCCTATTTTCATGAGGGTTTTTTTTATTGTCAAATAAAGGATTTAAATGAATGATCATTTACTACTCAATATGTTGAACCTAACCTTTCTGCTTACCCTTTTAACAAGCTTTCCATCCTATGCGGTTGACCCGTTAATAAATTGGAAAGTGATAAAAACGCCACATTTTGAAGTAATCTATGATGCAAAACAACATCAGATCGCCCAACAGTATGCTGGATATGCAGAAAACTCTTTTGATTTACTTTCACCTATTTTTAAAGAATATCCTGAAAAAACAATCATTGTTATTGATGATAGTTCTGATCAGGCGAATGGTTATGCCACGAGATTACCCTATCCTCTTATCAATGTACGTCCAGTTTTACCCGAGCAATCAGAAACGATTGGGATGTATGGTAACTGGGGTTACGAATTAGTACTTCATGAATATACTCATATTTTAAGCTTCGAGCCGGCACACGGGTTAGTTCGTCCCTTAAGATGGGTTTTTGGATCAATTATGAGCCCAAACTTAGTCCTACCACGTTGGTGGCTTGAGGGCTTGGCCGTAAAAACTGAAACCGATTTTAGTGAATGGGGAAGGCTGCGATCGACCTCCCAAGACGCCGTCTTACGTGCGCTCGCCGAGGAAAATCTCTTGACCAAAGAAAACATTGCCCGTGCCAATGAAGCAGGAATATTAGAGTACCCATTTGGTTCGCGACCTTACCTATTTGGGAGTTTGATATGGCAGAAGATGGTGAGCGAAAAGGGACACAGCACAATTTATGACCTCACCCAAAGATATTCGTCACGTGTTCCCTTTTTCTTTTTGGACACTCCCCCTATGGAAATGTTCGGTAAAGGTTATGAAGATATATTCACACGACTCCTGCACGAAACACATGACAAAGCCAAAGCACAAATTGAAACGATAAGACAAGCGCCTCAAACTCGGGGGAAAGAAATTTCCTTTAATGGACTCAGCAGCGGTATCCTCGACGTTAGTCCAGACGAGAAAAAGTTAGCTTATGTTACGCGAGGACATAACTGGGCTTCTGAAATTGTTCTGGTTGAAGGCAACTCGACACTATTTTCAGGCAAGGATCGCCTCAACAATATCACACGCATCAGTTGGCATCCGAACTCTAAGAAAATTATTTATGATAAAATCGGCGCCGACAGTGATCGTTACAATATTTATTTTGATATCTACGAGCGAAGTCTCACGGATTTCAAAAAAGAAAATAAAATCACTATTAGCAAACGCGCTCAGCAACCGGCTTACTCTCTTGATGGCAAACAGATTGTCTACGTTCAAACAGGTGGCGGGTGGAATGCATTGGCCACAATGAGTAGCGATGGGACAAACTCAAAAATACTTTATACTCCGCCACTTCAACACCGAATCAGTTTTCCGGAATTCATAAACAACGAGGAAATTATATTTTCCGAGCGCAATCTAAAGGGCGAAGAACAACTTACCGTTCTAAACTTAGCACGCAATAAGTTTCGTCGTGTTTTAAAGGATTTTGTGCCAGCCTACAACCCCCGACGAACGAAAGCAGGGATACTTTTTATCTCAGAAAAAAGTGGGGTCGCCAACGCGTATCTGGCCAACAATTCTCTCACCCATGCCTCGGCACTCACAAACACGATTTCGCGGGTCAATCACCCGGACCTAGATCTCACCAATCAAAAAATTTACTATACTGAGCTCACCGGCCGCGGTTCCCGTATCAGTGAAAGCCGGTATCAGCCAAATATGCGATTGAATCCGCCGAAAATAGCTCCCGCAACCGAAGTTCCCATCAAAAAAGAAATTGCTGAAGCCGAGCTCGATTCTCGACTGAATCAAAGTGTCTCGCGCTACCCAGTAAAAGACTACTCTTCGTGGAAATACATGCTTCCATCTTATTGGTTACCATTTATTTATCCTTTGACTAATGGAGTGTTTATTGAAGCGACGACTTCTAATTCTGACCCCTTGGGAAAACACTCCTACACGGGCCTACTCACCTATAATACTTCGACGTCAAGCACCGGGACATTCTTCACTTATCTCAATAACCAAACTCGGCTGCCGTTGACTCTTTCTTACTCTATTTACGAAGAGTACCTGCTCAGCTCATCAACACCGCGAAAAAACCAAACAGCATTTGTCGGCTCACAAACTTATATTTATAGCCTACCAAAGAAATGGCAAATGTTGGCAGGTTGGACTTATAGTCAGCGCGACGTTACCACGAGAGAAGTCATTCGAACCGGCCCAAAACTCACGGTAACCTATAGTACAGCTTCACAGAAGGGAGACGAAATCTCCCCAGAAAGTGGCAATACCCTGGCAACGAATTACACACATTATTATGCCCAAGAACCAACATCCACACGGCTGGACTACGAAGAATACGGACTCGAGTGGGGAAATTATTTCTCGAGTTGGTTTCCAGAACGACATGTCTTGTATTCTCATCTTAAAGGACTTTACGCCAACTACGGGAGCAATGTAGTAGCTGGAGCCACAACTGCCGGCGCGGTTTTTCAATCCACGGTTTTCGCTGGTGACTTTTTGATGCGTGGTTATCCTTCGGGTGCTTTCTTGGGAACTAAAGTCGCAAATCTAAACTTGGAATATCGTTTTCCAATTTCAAAAATTAACCGCGGCTCGGGAATGATGCCGTTTTTTGCGAAGCGCGTGCATGGGCGAGCTTTTGTGGATGCGATCATTCTTGATGGCCTTTTCTATGACATCAAACGCGAAGCTTACATACCTACAAACATTCAAAAAGGGTTTAGTGCCGTAGGTACTGAAATTCATTTGGAAACAAATACTTTCTTTTATTTACCCCTAGATATCTATATTGGTGTCTACTATGGGATGGACGACGCAATCAGCGGCGGCGGTATTACCCCGTTCATTGGTATAACTCTTTGATTTGACGCTTGACAAAATTAACACCCGCTTGGGATCGTTAAAGAAGAAAAGAATTCCTCAGGGAGACTTATGGATAAACTTTCGTGGCTAAAAGACTTAATTCGTGCCGATCAAGAAATGGAAGATTCTGGTGTCGTTGATCCTCAGGCCGGATACAATCCCGAAGTAGAAATTCTAGAAGAAACTACACATTTTCTTATCGATTTAAAGGACTGTTTCGTCGAGATGGTTTCGGCATTTAATCAAATGAAAGCGAATCCTCAAGGAAGAATAAAAATTTACTCAATTTCAAAAACACACGCTGATTTTATGTTGTTTCGCAACGGCTACAAAGCTATTTTCACGATGAAAGAGCCAGGCCGCATCGGAGTAAGTTTTTCTCACGTGGGTTCATCCTACTTTATTCCTGGAAAAAACCAAGAAGCTACTCCTGCTCAAGAGGATTTCTTAGAATCACAAACTGGAGCTTTCGGAAAAATCACTTGGAACTTCCAGGGCTACCCAATCAATATTGAGCACATGGTGAAGTACTACCTAACCAGGTTTATACGCGAGAGCGTGAAATAAAGGTGCCTGAGACTTTTTCCAGTCCATTGCGCGTCAAATTAGAGAATCTTCCCAAGGACTCTGTCGTTGGTTTATTTTTGGAAGTTTAAAGTCCGAATATCTCAATGCTATTTTTATTGAATCTTCCGCCTGAGCAGAAGAAACTGTATTCAGCCACTCCATAGTTTTTTCGAACTTGTCATCAAAAATAAATGGGTCACATTGCACCGGAATCAAGAGAGGCTGGGACCCTAGTAAACCTGATAAAGTACTAAATTTGTATTCCTCAACACGGGTTACCAGCCCGGCCTTTATGGGGTTTCTGTAAATATATTTATAACAATTTAGGAAATGGTATTCTGTTAACAGTCTCGTTCGAAAAAACCTAGAACCCCAAATCTGATTTGTTCGACCGGTTTCTTTTTGTATGATTTTACAAGTAGTCGATTTGAAATATTGCATTGCTTTACTTAAATTGCCCTCTGGGCTCCTGGCAATTAAGTGGAAATGATTTACCATTAAGACAAAAACATCAATTTCAATTTTGAAAGCGTGGTGAAGCAAGTACAGCTGTTCCTGCATTATCTCCCACACAAAATCCATCGGCAGCTCGAACCAATCCTTGTTACGACACCTTGAACTAATATGATAGCGACTATTCGGATCAACGATAAATTGAGGGCGTGGCACAAAGTCGCAGTCATGCAAATTAAAATCCAAGCTCACTAAATCATAAAAATGTTCTGGCGCAAAAATCCGTCCGAGCGTGACGCACTATGGACTGGAAAAAGTCTCAGGCACCTTAACAAGCTGGAATCGCAACGGAATGGTGGATACCACGCGGAGAACGACCCACTGTCCTTTTTTAAATTTCCGTCTTGTATCGTTAATCACTCGAAGGAGATCGCCGCGAAAGCTGACGATCACACTAGAATCTAAATGCACTTCATGAATTTGGGCGCGCATCATCTGACCCACGGTCAGCGTAGGAATAGTGAACTTCATAGCCTCCTTTTAGCTCTGAATTAAAGCATCGCGATATTTTTTTCCAATTTTACCAAGCTCATCAGACGCTGATGACTCAACGGCTTGTGATTCGATCTTAGAATTTATCTCTTGCTTAATTTGGGAGGCGGGCTCAACCCAATCTGGGAGCTCGCTTTCCTTATACACTTTCTCGTCCTTATTTAGTTTCGCAATAAAAGAAACTTCAGCTAACGGCAAATCGACTTTTTCGGCGATTTCGCTCGCACTCAAACCTTGGTGCGCCAAACGCGCAGCATTTACATATTTTTGTGTGCGCTGACGATCGATGATTTCATCGTGAGGGATTTTGTCCTGAAAAATTTTAGCAACGCTCATGCTTTTCTTAATAGATTGATCGATCAGTTGAACTTGCTTTTCACTATCCATGACAGCTTTGTTGAGCTCACGACATTTGCGATCAAGAAGCGAAGACAGTTGCGCCACTTGAGTTTCGGTTTTGTCGGAAAGATCTTCAAGAACCGAAATCTTACTCTGCAAGATCTGCAACCCCTTGCTTAGTCGCGGATCTTCTTTTGCCGGCCGACTAATTTTCGTCCACAGGAGCCAGAGCGTTAACCCTACACCGATATTAAATAATATTTGAACAAGGCCCCACAAACTCAAAGCTCACGTCCTTCTATGGTCTAATCCTAAGACCCACTTATTATTTTACGTGGTTAGTTTGCAGATCACAAGATAGCCTGGACTCTAGTCTGGTTACCAAAGGGTACAGCGGTCTTTTGCTACTGGCGCCATTTTCGAACCTTCCTTACAGCTAAAGGCATTGGCAAACGCTGGTAAATTAACTAGTGATCCAATAACACGATATTTTGCGTCGGCATGTTCGTTAGTCTTTGCATGCGTATCAGCGTATTCCGGAGTCGACTTTCCACACCAGCTTTGCGCAAAACTTAAGAAAAATCTCTGGTGTCCATTGTAGCCCTGTATAACCTCTTTAACTTTTTCCTTGGCCGCCCTCTCATAAGCTAGGTAGGCAATTTTAAGTCCACCGTTGTCAGCAATGTTTTCGGTCTTAGTAAGATCTCCGTCAATTGGAGTCCCATTACCAACTTTATATTGTCCATACTGATTGACGATGCACTGACTCTTTTCCTTGAAATTTGCAGCAGAACTTTTAGTCCACCAATCAACAAGATTACCGTTGCCATCGAATTGACTTCCGCCGCTGTCAAAGCCATGACTGATCTCGTGACCAATCACGGATCCTATTGCGCCATAGTTTGCGGCGTCTGAGAAATTTAACCCGAAAAACGGCGTCTGTAAAATTCCTGCTGGGAATACAATCTCATTCCACGATGAACTATAGTAAGCATTGACTGTTGAAGGCGACATGCCCCATTGGCTTTTGTCGACTGGTTTACCGATTTTTTCGAGATCGAAACGAACTTCATTCGCACTGACATTGAATTCATTTTTTAAGAAGTTATGGGTCAGCTTTAAATCATCGTAGTTGCGATACGTATCAGGATATCCCATTTTGGTAATAAACTTGTGAAGTTTTTCTGCCGCCTTGGTTCTGGTTTCTGAATCTAACCAATCTAGGCTCGTCAAGTTAGCCTCAAACGCACTATAAATAGTGTTAACCATCTCCAAAACACGTCTTTTTCCCTCGGCGCCAAAGGTTTTATTTACAAAAGCCTCGCCAAGAGCTTCGCCTAAAGCACCATCAACTGACCCAACACAGACTTCCCAGCGTTGGCTTTGTGCCTTTGCTCCCCTCATATAACCTTCATAAAAAGCCCAGTTTTCATCGCGAAAAGCTTTATTTAAGCGAGCGGCAGATTGATTTAGAAATTGCCACTGGAGATAAATTTTTAAATCATCAAAACTTGTAGTTTTTAGAACCGTCACGACCGTTTCAATATATTTAGGAGCCGTGACATTTATTTTCTGACCCTCTAAATTTAACCCAAGTGCCTTAACATACTCTTCCAAATTAAAACTTGCTTCTTTAAATGTCTGTTTTACGGCTGCTAAGCTTGTGAGATTCGTAGTGACTGAAGGATCAAAAACTTGTGATCGACTCAAGGACTCTCGGGCTAACTGAGTTTCTATTTTTAGAACCAGCTGAGCATGTTTTTCTGCATTGGCGCTATCAACTCCCGCAATCACAAACATTTTAGTAATGTGTTCTAGATATTTTTTTCGCGTTTTTTCGTTTTCGGGATTTACGTAGTACGCCTTTTCCTCCAGGCCCATTCCGCTCTGAAAAAATTCTGCTATCATACTGTTAGAATCTTTTGGGTTTGGGCTCGCGTAAACCGTAAATAAGGCGCTGGCCCTTATTAACCGTAGAGTAGCCATTAACTGTGGTAAGTCTGCGAAAGTTGATTTCTGAATTTTATCCAGGTACTCACCCGCGATTTTAGGAGCATCTCTCTCAATAGAATCAGTATCCATACACGCCGAATAATACTCGGCTAATTTTTGCGAGTACTTTGCAGGTACCGGGGTTTTACCTGCCGCAAAAGCCTCTAGCAACTGTTTATTAACTTCAAGGTTTCGGTCGGTAATGACATTAAAGCTTTTTCCATAACTAGGTTTATCGTCAGGCAATTTGAAATTTTTTATCCAGTTCCCACAGGCATACTCATAAAAATCATCACACGGATCGACGGCTTTATTAATGGCTTCGAGATCGATTTCATTATACCCGTCCGGCTTTTTTGGGTCATGACCTGCTAATTTATGAGCATCGGTTTGAGCAGATTTGAACGGCGTACAGCTGATAAAAAAGATAGCAGTAATACCTAGAAAAAGTTTAGAAATTCTCGGCATAAAGCCTCCGTTTCTGGAACGTTATAATATAACGGATTTAGAATTAAGCTGAAAGGGAGTGTGAAATTATCACTCGGCAGTGACAAAATTGGGAATCTGAAGTTGCCTCAATGCGCATCTGAGTGCTTTTTAGACCAGTAATAATCCCAATCGCCATTGGTTACTAACAATTGGTTCTTATCCAGTTCAAATACTTTTGTGGTGATCGACCGCAAAAAATACCTATCATGACTTACGATCATCACAGTTCCCGGGAACTGCTTTATGGCCTGCAAGAGAACCTCTCGAGACTTTATATCTAAATGGTTGGTTGGCTCATCAAGCACCAAAAAGTTAATTGAGCGAGCTAAAATAGTGGCTAGAACCAGTCGACTTTTTTCTCCCCCCGATAACACACTTACTTTCTTCTCAGCGTCATCCCCGGTAAATAAAAAAGCCCCCAACAAATTTCGCACATAGCCGACTGTTGCAGTAGGAATTTTTTTATGAACTTCTTCCATAACGATTTCGTTGGGATCAAGAACATCAAGGGAGTTTTGGCTGAAATAACCGACTTCAACATTGGCCCCAATAGTTGCTTTGCCCTCAGTCGCTGCCGTATGATCGGCAACAATTTTTAAGAGAGTGGATTTTCCAGCTCCGTTGACGCCGACAACCGCTACACGATCGAGTCGCTTCACCATCGCATTGGCATTTTTGAAAACAAGCTTCTCCTTTCCCTCGGGAGTTTTCCAAATCTTTGCAAGATTCTCGATTTTCAAAACCTCGTCACCGCCGCGAGGTGGAACTGGCCATTGAAAATTAATTTCTTTTTCATCCGGTGGGATTTCAATAATATCAATTTTCTCTAATTTTTTTACACGTGACTGTACTTGAGCTGCGTGGCTAGCACGCGCCGCGAAGCGCGCGATGAATTCTTTTTCTTTCGCAAGCATATCCTCTTGTCTTTTTGCAGACGCTATCAATTGTTCGAGACGAACTTTCTTTTCTTTTTCGTAGTAATCATAATTACCAGAAAATACCGTGATTGTTTGATGCGCGACCTCGACAATTTTTTTTACGATTCTATTCATAAAATCGCGATCATGGCTTGTCATGAGTAGGGCGCCCTTAAAATTCATAATCCACTCCTCAAGCCAAACAATACTCTCCATATCCAGATGGTTGGTTGGTTCATCCATAAGAAGGACTTGCGGGTTGATCGCTAGAATTTTCGCCAAAGCTATACGCATCTTCCAGCCACCCGAAAAACTCTCCGTCGGCCGATTATAGTCATCTGGGCCAATTCCCAACCCAGTCAAAATTTCTGCCGCTCTTTGATCAAGGTCATAACCGCCCAGGCGCTCAAACTCCTCTTGTAAATGCCCGTACTCTTCAAGCATCTTTTGCATTTCTTCGTCGTCCATAGGTTCCGAGAGCTTAACTTCGATTTCTTGAATACGTTTTTGCATCAGCGGAATATTTCCAATGCCTGACTTTACCTCTTCAAGGGCCGATTTTCCTTTCATCTCTTCAATATTTTGCGAAAAATATCCTAGGACGAGTTTATCAGGTTTCGAAACCGTACCCCCGTCAACACCCTCCTCATCAGCAAGGATCCTAAAAATTGTCGTTTTCCCAGCACCATTAGGGCCGACCAAACCAATCTTTTCACCGGGATTAATTTGGAAAGATCCACTCTTATAAAGAATTTTATTCCCATACTGTTTGGAGATATTTGAAACGTGTATCATTTTCTATTTTATTTCAGAAACAAATGTTTTTAGGCGTTCAACCGCAGTTCTCAGTTTTTCATCTTTCGTAGCGTAGCTTGCTCTTAAAAACCCCTCCAGGCCAAAGGAAGCACCATCAACCGTCGCTACAAAATAATTCTCAAGGAATATTTTAACAAACTCCATAGAACCGTTAATTTTCTGACCTTTCCATGATTTTCCCAAGTAACTACTAATATCAATCCAAAAATAAAAAGCGCCTCCAGGGACATCAAAATTTAATCCCGGTACACTTTTTAATAGATCCGCGAAATAATCTCGCCGCTTCCTCAGCACCGATACTGACTGCGCGATATCTTTAACTCCATGCTTAAGCGCCTCTACTGCTGCATACTGAGAAACTGAGGCCGCACAGCTCACAGTCTGGCTTTGATAGATATTCATACCGTCAATCCACCACTTCGGACCAACAGCCCAACCTACGCGCCATCCCGTCATCGAATAACTTTTGCTAACGCCGTTTACAATTAAGGTTCGATCTTTTAATCGCGGTTCTACTCTCAAAATATGAGGAGCAATTTCTCCGCCAAAATAGAGTCGGTTGTAAATATCATCGGTAAGAATATGAACACTCGGAAACTCTACGAGAACCTGTGCAATATCTTGCAATTCTTTTATCGTGTAAACCTCTCCCGTCGGGTTACTCGGGGAATTGAGAATAATAGCTTTAGTTTTTTTACTGATATATTTTCTCAAAGTCTTAGCTTCGAGTTTAAAGCGGGCTTCTTTATTGCATTCGATAATTTTACTTACACCCTCACATAACTGAACCATATCAGGATAACTCACCCAGTAAGGTGCAGGAATAATAACTTCATCTCCCGGATTGACGAGCGCTTGAAGCGCGCTAAAAATTACAAATTTTCCCCCGGCAGTCACAGTAACCTGGCTTGCTGGATAACTCACTCCCGTTTCAGTTTGTACCTGAGCTGCGATTAAATTCCGAAGCTCCAAAATGCCCTCTGTCGGCATGTATTTTGTTTTTCCAGACTTGATGGCATCGATTCCAGCCTGTTTTGCACTCTCGAAAGTATCCCAATCAGGCTCACCAACTGTGAGCGACACAACATCTTTTCCTTCAGCCGCTAGCGCTTTTGCTTTTGCAGCGAGCGCAAGGGTTGCAGAAGGCTTTACCTTTCGAATTCTATCGGCGAGCATATTTCTCCTTTAGGGCTTTTACGACATTCGAGGGAACAAACGCTTCAAGATCACCACCCGCTTTTGCAATTTCTTTAATTGCTGAAGAAGCAATAAACTGAAACTCAGCGCTCGGAAAAAACACACAAGTTTCCAAATCTGGAGCAAGTTTTTTATTCATTTGCGCTAAAACAATTTCGTGATCAAAATCAGTAGAACTGCGGACCCCGCGTAAAATTATTTTTGCACCTGTCTTTTTCGCAAAATCTGTGGTTAGCCCGTCCCAAGCTTCCACTTTCACATTTTTTCTTTTTCCTAAAGCTTTAACGATAAGATCTTTTCTTTCCCTTGAGTTAAACATATATTGCTTGCGGCTTGATTGAGCGACCAGCACAACTACCTGGTCAAAAATATTTAAGGCACGTGTTATAAGATCAATGTGACCAAGGGTAATCGGATCAAAACTTCCTGGATAAATCGCGACGTTCAATTTTCTCTCCTAAATATGGATAGTGTCTTATCACCGAAGACTCGTTGAGTCACACATTTTAGGGCGCCATATTTTTTGCCAATAGGTTCCTTAGTTCCTGTTTCTATTGCAACAGTAACGTTGTCAGTAAATATAGCGCTTCTGGCAAGAGCGGTCATAATTTTATCGCCCCAAATTTCTGTAAACGGCGGATCGATAAGGATAAGGTCAAAGACAAGTTGTGGCGCTGAATTCATAAACTCAAATACGTCTTCGTCAAGAATTTCAACATTCTCTTTTATATTTAAAGACTTAAGATTTTCTCTTACGATCTTAAGAGACTTTTTATTGTTTTCGACAAAGGTCACTTTTTGCGCACCACGAGACAATGCTTCAATTCCTAAGTTTCCAGTTCCAGAAAACAAATCAAGAACAACCGCATTTTCCACTTCTGACTGAATAATATTGAAAAGACTTTCTTTCACCCGATCTGTGGTTGGCCGAATATGATCAGCCGTAAAAGTCACGAGATTTCTGCCCTTAAATTTGCCGCTAATTACTCGCATACTAATTTCTTTGCTTTTTCAACAACATCAAAAATATTTTCAAAGGGCTTTTCCAGAAATAAATCAGCGCCCATCTGCTTTGCTGTCTCTTGATTTTGTTCCCCAGCATAGGCCGAAATAAGTATTACCTTTCCCGTTTTGTTTTTTCCAATTTCGGTCAACACCTCAGGCCCCGTGAGTTTTGGCATAATTACATCTAAAAAAACCAGGTCAGGTTTCTCGGTTTTCCATATTTCAAGACCTAATTGTCCATCCTCGGCCAAAAAAACTTTGTCGCCTTTGGATTCAAAGACTCGCTTCAAAGACAGTCTAACTAAGCTTTCATCATCGATAACTAAAATTTTCATTTTACGCCAAAGGGAGTCTGACTTTTACCGTTGTACCCGTCCCCGGTTTACTTTCAATAAAAATCTTTCCCCCGAAGCGCTCAATAATAGATTTGCTCATACTGAGGCCTATGCCTGTTCCCTGACCCATTTCTTTAGTCGTAAAAAAGGGCTCGAAGACATGCTCGAGATCTTCCTTAGCGATGCCGTGCCCTGTATCTCTCACCCAGATTTCAGCATCTGCCCCTTTATGACTTTTGATAAGGTGAGTCGAGATCTCGATCTGTCCTGGTTCAGACATCGCCTGGCAAGCGTTCAGTACGATATTGAAAACTACCTGCTGCAGTAACTGCAGATTCACTTTTACATTAAGCTTTTCGTCAGAAAGATCGACCTCGCTGCGATGATCACGCAACGCCGTCTTTAACATCGGAAGCGTGCGGTCAATAACTTCATTGATAGAAACGACTTCACTATCCTGTAAACTGGTCGGACGAGAAAATTCCAAGAGATTTTTCACGGTTTTATGAGAGCGTTCCGTCGCTTTTTCAATTTCAACAAGGTCATTTTTAAAGTCGGCTTTATTGTACTTATCAGCTTCAACCTGAAGTAACTGAGCTAGCGAACGAATTCCAGTGAGAGGGTTATTTAATTCATGAGCGATATTCCCCGCCAGCGATCCCAGAGCTGCCATCTTCTCGTTCTGCACCAAGCGCGAAAATAATTTTCTTTCATTGGTAATGTCTGCGTAATAGTTAATAAAATTTGTCGGTGGATTACCGACAGGAAAAGAAAATACCTCAAACATCTTATTTTTTATGTGAATTCGCCCACTCTGCGAGGATCCCGCCATCATCGCTTTTTCAACGGGACAACCCTGACACTTATTTGTCCTACTCGCAAAAATTTGGTAACAACTATTTTTTTGTTTGAGATTATAAAAAGATTTATTGGAACGAATGACATTGTATTCTAAGTCGATAATCGAAACCGGATCTTGTAAACTATCAAAAGTTAATTCCCACTGTTTAGAAGCATACCGTGTTTGCTGCTCGATGAGAATTCGATCCAGCGATAACATCATCGGCTGCAAGCGCTGGTGTAAAAAATCGGTAAATTCAATAAGACTTGCGCCTGACAGGGAGTGTTCAAAATAAAGTACGGGAGAGTAAGTCTCTTTTCCCAAGGGAACCGCCACAACACTAGCGATCGGCCGCTGAAAGAGATTTGCTAAAAATTTCTGATCGTCTCGATTATTCGAACGCATTTCGCCGATCACATTTGAAACTTCAACTTCAACTTCTACCAAATCTTTTCCACGAAACGTTATAACCCGACGAGTCCCATTTGGTGGTGTGAATGCCAAAAAAGGAACGCCTACACCATGAAACTCCCTAACGTCGCTACCTATATTTAGCAACCAGTCATCTACAATACTAGAGAGAGATAATTCTTTAATAAAAGCTACGAGCTGGCGAAGGGAACGCAGTTTTTTTGCCACTTCATCTTTAGAACTCTCAATACTTTTCGTCCTCTCTTCTACTAAAAATTCCAAATTTTGAGTGAGCTCCTCAAGTCTCTTATTTTGCGAGGTAATGTCGGCGAGAATTTTTTGACGCGAGCTTGTTTCACGATATTTTTCTATAGCTTTGTCTAAAATAAAATTTTCTTTTTCGCCTTTTATGTCGGCGTCAATGCAACAAAAGACTCCCACGTCATTGACCAGTTGTCGCAAAAACTCGACATCATCGGAGTCTGTTTTTACCACCCGCGCAACAGCTGGCATTCGCAATTTAAAAAAAGAGAGCAATTCGACTGTTTCTTTTTGGCCAATTCCGGAATCAACAACAGTTACCCAAGGCTTTATAGATTTTGAACCCGCCATAGCAGTATGGATATCAGAATAGTAGACGACACTCCGGTTTTTAGGAGGAGAAGGGCTGACCCATAAAATTTGCTGAGAATTAGAGGAGGACTTCTCCGGCTCCTGCATTTGACTCATGACTTCCGCCACCTAGCTCTTTACGACTAAAATCCACCCAAGTTTTCAAATCATCAAGCAAGTTATTTAGATCATACTCGACAACATCTGCCGCCAGTACATAGTCACTACTTTCAAAAGCGCCCGTAAGTTCTTTGACAATTTTTACCAGAGCGCCCTCGAGTTTGTCGATATCACCCATTTGCGTAATCTGGGGAACACTTGTTTTTGTTTTCTTTAACTCAATAAGTGAGTTCACAAGGTCCGTGAGCGCGTCCGTCATTTCGTTAATTCCACGTTGCGCCACATTCATATTTCCCGCCCGCAGGGACTCGGCTACGTCTTCAGCAACCTCTCGCAAATAGGGGATCCAATTTATATAGTTAACAAAAATCCCTTCTACTATCTCTGTAATATTACCAACTTCGACTTCGATTTCGTTAACAACCTTTAACATGGTATTCGCGAAACGCGTTTCGTCTTCCTCTTCTAA
Source organism: Proteobacteria bacterium SG_bin7 (assembly GCA_002083485.1). GTDB lineage: Bacteria > Bdellovibrionota > Bdellovibrionia > Bdellovibrionales > SG-bin7 > SG-bin7. Next base: position 121,946 of record LWDK01000030.1, read on the forward strand.
CGTCATACCGTTCACGCGAATACTACAAACCAGTGCCGAGGAAGCTTTACATTTCAATTCAATTGCATCAATGAGATCTCGTAAATTTTCACAATCCGAAAAATCACTCAAAATCTGGGAGTGACTCCAACGCAAAGTTTTCATTTGACCTCCTTAGCTGAGGGCTCAAAGTTCCCAAATACAACGATAGTACATGTTCTAAGCCCTTACAAATTTTTATCGTACGCTCCGCAATATTTGCGAGTTTTCCCGGAGGAATGCGTGTACGTTCGACTTCGTACCAGGATATTAGCGGCAGAATTTTAGGAGCAAACCTCTTGATACCAGCAATAATTTCGTCCCCACGCGCAATAAGGTCAGCGTGAAGACTTGATTCCTTTTTAATAAGAATCTGCTGAGTTTGCTCTAACACAATCTGATTTATTTCACGAAGTTGTGTCATTGCCAAAATCGTCGAGTAGTCTTCTACGACTGGCAACTCTCCACCCATATAAAGCGCCTTCACCAAATTCCATTCAAAGTCGTCTGATGTTGGGAATTGAGGAATATAGCCATCTGGGGCACTCGTCGCTATCGCAACATTTTTACCAGCTGGAGCACCTAAGATTGTGTTTTGAATTTCTTTAATAACATCACCGGGATGGATATCATTTATTTTTTTAGAAAAAATAACTCGACTACCAGAAACCCGTGGTCCAGTTTCCCAAAAATTGACAGTCTGCGAAGACAAATTTACACATTTGGTATCGGTAAAAGGAGCCATTGCCATGGGTGCGCTATCGGCCCCTACCAATATTTGAGATTGGGCGATCACATCAAAGAGTTCCGTAAATGAAGTACGACCAACAAGATCAGTGATAAAATATTTTTTATTTTCACCAACGAATTGAAAAATCTCTTCGGTAAGCGGCCGCTCACCAACCGCACCAATAAGCACAATAGGGGCATCAAATTTATTTATTACTTTTGCCCAATTCTCCGCTGAATAAGCCTTATTCGCCTGGCTCGCGCCTATATGAATGGCAACATATTTCTCCGGCAAGGCATCAACCTTTTTGGGTTTATATTTTGTAAACCAATCACCGGTTGCCAAACTAACTCCCGCCACTTGGGCCATTAAATCAGTGATATGTATACGATTTGATTTACCAACCCCCACTTGAGCGTAGAAATAACAACTCGCATCCTCATTAGGATTGAAAAATCCGTCGGCGTGACGAACGTATCCACGCACGTCGACACCAGGGCTTGCAAGACATGTGGTCAAATAACTTGAAGCCGGAGAGAAACTTAAATTTATTATTTGTCCAAAATTTTCGTTTCTTAAATCACGTAGGAGACTACGCAATTGCACTTGGGTTTCACGTAAATTTCCCTGCTCAAACAAGGGAGCAAAAATAGTCCTACTATCAAGTAACCAGGTGCGAGATAAGTGTGGAATTAAATCTGCTGCGGCACTAAAACGGGACCGAACAAGCAGGTGAATTTCGGCACCTGGATTTAAGCGCTGAAGTGCATTTAAAGTGGGGATAGTCTGAAGAATGTCACCCAACCTAGCGAGTTGAATTACTAATATTTTCATAGGGAATTTGCTCCGCTAAAAGTTCACGCAGAAGACTGAGCTCAGCAATTTCATCAGAAAATATTTTTTTCTTTTTCAGTTCTGCAATTTTTTTATCGATCTCTAAAATTAAATTTTTGTAGTCAGAGTTCACGTATCACCCCCACATCGTAGGCTTCATTTTCTTGGTCAAGTTCCGCCGTCCACAGGCCATTTGCTAAAAATTTTCCACGATAAAGGTTTTCAAAATAGCGGAGATCTTCGTTGTTCAGTATTGCAAGAGCGATTTGAGACACGGTATGTGGATGGATACTTTCAGCGCAGTATTTTCTCTTCTGTGAACAACTTCCACCCGGTGAGCAAGGTGCACAAGCCACATTCCCTTGGTAAATATAAGATTTGTCGGAATACGTGCCGGTAAAGTGAAAATCACTACTGCCTAGACTCAATTCAAGAACTTTGGCATCAACGGCCGTTGCTAGATGTTTTATCGATGTATCGCCAGTAATTACTAGTTCCGCAGATTCTAAAATGGCGGCCGCCTCGCTGAGATCACAAACACAAATCTCAGCACGTACTCCGGAGTCCTTTAAATTTTGTACTTCGGGAATAAGGATAGCCTCCTCGCTGGGAGCCGCTAAAAAAACAAAATCTAGGCTTGGGTCCTTTCGCGCTACAAAACGTACCATTTGAGCCCAGGAACCAATGCCCCAGTTTTTCTTTTCCTCGTTGGTAAGGGCTTGTATAGCAATGTATTTCTTTTGAAAAAACTTATTTACCCTTGAATTACTTATCTGAACGCTCGGATTTGCAGAGACGGGACTAACTCCACAACCACGAGCCATATAGTCAATATAGTGAACCGGTTCGCCCAGATTTCGACGATTCAGTTTCTCAAACCATTCAGAACCAAATGTTGCTTTATCATTCATGTCAATCGTCATACCAACCTTAATTGGACAATCTAACAATCCCATGAGCCTTGCCGAAAATAAATTCTGTGAAAAATTATATACCTGCGCATAGTCGTTGGCATTTAACTCTTCAATGAACTCTTTGAAATAGTCGTAGGAATCAAACAAAGGATGTTCAAATTCGCCCATTCCCCGCTGCGCGCGATCTCGGTCGAAAAAGATAATTTTGTCCACACCGATTAGGAGTCTCGAGACACCCCCAAACTGACGGTTAATAAGCAAGTGGAGCTCTGAACCTGGATTTTTCTCTTTTAACGCCCTCAACACACCTGAAGTCATTAAAATATCACCTAAGCGCAAAAGACTGACGGCAAGTATTTTCATACGATCAGCTCTCCCAAAGCTTTCCAATAAGGATCATCAGTTAAAGCTAGAATCGAATTCGCAGAGATCGGCTCATTTGCCTGCCGCCAGTCAATGTCTTTGAATGATTCTCTCGAGGACGAAATGAACTGCGCCCCAGCAGTCGTTCTTCCTAACAGAAATTCATATTGTTCCTTGAAAATTTTTTGATTGGTAACAATCGACGGAAAATATTTAAGGACAGCATAACTACCTGAAAGATAGATTTTTACCCTTGAAATTTCTTTAATGGAAAAAAAAATAATCCCTTTATTTTTGCTCTGCAAACGCTCGCGGCACCATGAGATAATTTCATCGGAACAGTCAATTCCCACAACATTTTCCACACTCGCCTGTTGGGCCAACAGCTCAAGGTGATAGGCGCAACCAACGCCCAGTACAATCACGCACTTTCTACCACTAAAATATTTCCGATTGTTCTCTAACCAACGGTTTGCCTCACGAATAGGATCTTCACGAGACGCCAAAAGACGGCCGGCGCATCGCAAAACCCGATGTCCTGATTTAGACCTTACTTCGTCTAACATTCTACTCCCTATTTAATACTTCTCTGTCAATGACCTTAACAAGGCGAAGCGCGTCCGCATCATTCAAGTCTCTCTTTAAAACAATTTCCGCTTCACGTTTGGCGTCAACGAAATTTCCAGAACAGAACAAAACCTTTGCAAGCGAAAGACGCATATCTTTTGTGTCAGAAATTTCTGAAATATACGTTCGTATACGACGGGCCGCCTTATCGAGTTTGTGATCCCGAATACCCCAATCTAACGTAACAGCGAGGGCCGTTTGATTAGCTTTGTTTTCATCGAGAGCACGTTCAAGGTTTGCCCAAGCCAAATCCATATCACCAAACTCACGGTGTACAAGCGCCAATCCTACCCAGGCACTGTCATTTTTACAGTTCAGATCAAGCGCATTACGAAAGTGGTCCCGAGCCTTCCCTAAGTTTTTCCGTTGAACTTCTAAAACTCCGTAATTTACAAAAAGTGCGTCGGACTCTGGTCGAAGGGTACGCGCCTTATTAAAAAGTTCTTCGGCCTCTTCATAGTCTCCCTCTTTAAGAAAAATATTTCCCAAGTTTTTATACGCCTCAAAAAGAACATTTTTGTCATAAACATTCATTTGTAGTATCTGCCAGTAGACCTCATAAGCGGCGTCTAAATTTCCTTTGTCGTAGTAATCTTTGGCCTGAATTGCTAGGCTGTAAACGTGATCCATAGGCTGAGTATCCTCAGCTTCGAATTTTGACACGGCCTTATCGGCCTCTAAAAAAATAGGGCCAACACTTTCGTTCGCAACCGCTACAACCACTGGAATATTTGGTGGATGTTCAAAATGTTCTTCTTTGAAACTCTCTATGGACTCTAGTCCAGACATGACGCACCCCTCTTCTTCCAACCTCCAGGGGTGCAATCCTTATACCGATAACACAGAAACGATTAGTAAGGTTTAAAATCAAAAAGCGCCAAAAGTTTGGCAGCCATTAAGCTTTTTCATTTACTTTCTGACGGGCACGACTCGTATTGGTAGTATACGCACTATTTAACTTACGAGTATTTTGCACCGACTTTAGTTCAGTGATGATGCCGCTCTTCTTTTTTTCAATTGCCGAAATGATCTGTAAATCTTGGTCAACAATTTTCTTTGCCCACTCGTCCTTTTTGTCAAGGCAAGTTTGAATTTGCATTATCACTTCTCGCGACAGATTTGTATCTATCGATTTTAAGTGATCATCCAACTGCTCATCAATTCGGCCAATCAAACGCAATATGTTCTCCCGGCATTGATAGAACGATTCAAGATTACCGAAGTCGTCTGAGGAAAAATTTAATAACTCAGCTTCATTTATCGTGTAAAACTTCTCAAGAAATGAATTTTTCCTGTTCATTAAATCAATAAGTATTTCCATTTTAACCTTCCCTTGGTTCTGTGTCTTTTTTTAGTTTTTCGATAGCGCCAACCCATGCTTCATACAATGTCTCTAGTAGTTTTAAGACGTTTTGTAGATGTTCGGCGTTTCCTGTAATATTGGCTTTTGTCAGTTGATCCATCATAAAGATGTAAAGCTGCTCGAGATTTTTAGAAATATCTCCACCAACAGTGTGGTCAAGTGTATTAGCAAGTTCCATGACAATGTCGTACGCCTTACCGATGTTGAGTCCACGATCGGAAATGTTTTTCTTTTCACATGCGACGATTGCAAGTTTACAAAACTTAATGGCGGCCTCGTAGAGCATAAGGAGCAGTTTCTCCCGGCTCGCACTCTGCACTGCGGTCGCTTTGTACTTCTGATACGGATTATTCATTCATCAACCCCCACCTCCAACACTCATTCCACCCAACGCAACTCCAGCAAGAGCTCCCCCGCCTAAACCACCAACTGCCGCACCTTGTCCTTTTAAACGCGACATTGTCTCTTCAAGTTGTGAAAATTTTCTGCGAAGTGATTCTTCTTTTTTTACAAGGTCTTTTTCTTTGCGCGCAACCTGCTCATCAATAGTGTTAATATTTTGTTGCAGACCACGTTTACGATTTGTAAGTGGGCCAAATGCTGGATTCGTCAATGCACCCAATTCACGTTTTACTGAATTTACGAAACCAGTAAAAATTCCGTCTCCCGTGAAAAATGCTTGTACGTCTTTAGGATGTTTTGCTAAAGCATTTCGAAATTTTTCTTTATCAAAATCCAAAGTTCCATTGCGATTAAATACTATCCCCAACTGACTTAGACGCTTAACCTCACCAGACACATTGTATTGAGGGTCTTGAATCAAGCGCTGAAAGCGCATTTCTAGACTGCGAATTAGGCCGTCACCGCCAAGGGTCTTTGAAGTATCCGTATTTTTATCGATCTTATTTTGCTGCTGAATAAATGACATTACGCCGTTAACGGCTTTAATGAACTCATCTACTTTTCCGCTGACGGCTTCGTGGTTTTCTTTGACACTCACGTTGACGACCTTTCCAGGGTCAGCCTGGTGAATGTCAAGTGTTACACCGGGAATGATGTCTGCGACTTTATTGTCTGAAATCTCAAGCTCAAAGCCGTCCACTTTAATAATTCCGTTTCTGGCAGCGCGGCTTTCTTCAAAGAAAAAATCTTGATCACCATCTAGAAAATAAAGTGTTGGATATTCAATTTGGTTGTCTTGTCCTACTTGGTCACTGGACAACACAAGTTTGTAAGGCATGTCTCGATCCTTACGATCGTTGATTATGGTCGCTTTAATCCCCATTTGCGCGGAGTTAATTTTATTAGCAACTTGTTGAAGTGTATTATTTTTGCCATCAATATAAATTTCTTTTTTTCCCTCGGGAGTTTTGAAGCTTAGATACCCAACTCCCACTTCGGTTTCATCTTTATCAGGAAATCCATTGGTGATCGCCGAAGCTTTTTCGGCAATCTGAACGACTTCAATATTCCAACTCCCCGCAGAATTTAAACCAGTATCCGCAACGCCTGTAATAACTCCGGGATTACTGGAATTAAGCTGATATTCATTAAAGCCACGCGTTCCTGCGAGCTCACCAAGTGTGCTATGAATTGCACCCACACGAGTTTCCAAATCTGTAACTAATTTTAATTTTGTTTCAATTTTTGATTTTTTGGCCTCGAGATTTTTTAGAGGAATAGCCTCGGCCTCCATTACCTTCTCGATAATATTTGGCGGCAATCCCGTGTTAATACTGGTAAATGACACTCCAGCCATAGAGTTATTTTCTCAAGAATTTGTAACAATAGTGAGTCAATTAAATGGCTAAAGTCTAAAGACTAGAGTGGAATTTTTGACAGTGACTAGAGAGCTTTATTAAAAATATTTCCTTTACCTTTGTCCTTGTCGACAAGTAAATGGGAAAGATCCTGAATGTTCATGCGACGAATGACCTTACCCTTTGGATCTTCAATGAAAACAAAAAATTTACCGTCAATTTCTTGCTGACGTACGACGAGGTTATTATCCTTGACGCCATTGATAGTTTTTAGATGAGCGACAATCTTTTCGCGCTCTTCTTGAGACAATTCCCGCTGGTCTTGTTTGCCGTGACCTGGCATTTGTCCATTGGCATCGCGTTCGGTGGTATCGCCAGACTTTATCTGCGATTTTTTCTCGATGTCCACTTTCGCTGTCGCCAAAGTCGAATTTATAGAATTTCGAACCGACTTTACATCCATACTTGATCTTCATCGGAAAAACAAAACGTCTCTAAATGGTTCAGATAAAATATTCGACTTAGGGTGGGGATTTAAACGCGGCACTTAACACCGGGCTAAGAACTTCTTTCAATTTAGCTTAGAATATTTTCACTTTAAAAATTATCAATTTTCCATACGCTTAACGCGTTGTATAACGCCATCAACATTTACAGGGGTGATGCGTTTGCGTTCATTGACTCAGTGGTCCGTAGCCACAACTATATTGGTATTTTTCCAGTTAGCTTATTCGGGCCAAAATTATCTTCGCGATGTTGTTTTGGTCCCTTCCGATAAACCATTTTACATTAGTATTTTTGAGGCCACCACCAACGACGTAAGGGTTGCAGCACTTACGTTTAGCGAAGCCGACCACTATTGCTCGAGATTGGGAATGCGTTTGCCAACCCGTGATGAATGGTTTCAGGCGGCATCAGGTCTAGGAAAGAATAAAAATTTCACTCTTAAAGAAGATGCATTAACCGCGGCAAATCGCTTTCATTACAACGCCAACTCATCCGTAGGGGTTTACGACTCACAAAGATTAGGGATTGATATTTTCGGTACTGTGGGAATGTCAGGAAATCGCTCCGAATGGGTAGTAAATCCAGATGGCACTAGAGGCCAATGTGGTTGGAAGTATACCCTAAGGAATGCCGACGATTTTCGGTTAAATGTTATTTGTGGAGATAAAAAAAGTACCGGTTGGGCCGATGACAATGTAACAGTAAGATGTGTTGCGGACTATCGACCCGAAACACGAGTGGAACTTTCTCAAAACGTGAAGGGTGAGCACGCGAATTATTTGGCAGAATTAGTCCGTACCGCAGAAAATAACCAAATTAATAGCCAGCCTGAACAACCTAATCAACAAGAAGAACAGGTACCGCAGGCAAAGCCAAGACTGGATGATGAGTTTTAATTTTGATTTCGAACTTTGGAGGTTTTTGTGAACCGTGTTTTAAATATTTTCGTAGTAAGCGTAATAAGTTTGGTGATTTCTACAGGCAACACTGCCAGTAATAACGGAGTTCCAACCAAAGTCTACAAAACCCCTGAAGGCACTTTAAGTATAGAGCCAGAGAGGAGCGACAGAAAAGACGATCGCTTAGAAAGTCTCGGTTCTCCTTTAGGAAGCGGTGGCAAATTTCCGTTACCAGTACATCTTCCTACCCCGTATCCCGCGGTTCGTGAGCTTGCCATACCCTCAGGGGATAGATCTTTAAAAACACGCCTTGTGGCCATGGGCGATACCCATGGAGATTTCGATACAATGGTAAAACTCCTAAGCAGCCCCCGGGTTGGCATCATTAACAAAAATCTCGAGTGGGTTGGCGGCAATACTCAATTTGTAGTCAATGGCGACCTTCTTGATCGCGGGGCAGGTTCACGCAAGATCATGGACCTACTGATGGCACTAGAGGAGCAAGCACCAAAAGCGGGAGGTGCGGTACACGTATTAATAGGTAATCACGAACTTATGAACCTTCTTGGCGATTTATCTTATGTAGGCAAAGATGAAATGCATCAGTACCATGTCAATCGCACTGAATGGCAACAATCACTAGATAATATTGAAGGATTCTACACAAGATCTGAAAAACCAAAAGGCATGGCTGAATATTACAATCAAAAATTTATTGATCATGTGCGTTCAACATCAGCGTTTAACTCTTTCTTGTATGGACTGCTTGGCGGAATCACTATTGGCAAAATTGACGAAAATGGCCTCAGTCAGATCAAAGATGAAATTAAAAAGTTGGCCTTAGAAAGCATGGAAAAAAAATATACTCCTGCGTTTGTTGGTCACCGCCATGCCTTTTCTAGCCAAGGAAAATATGGCAAATGGATACGAAAACATTCCGCGCTAGTAAAAGTGGGCAACTCGATTTTCATGCATGGTGGGATCTCGGAACGTTTTTCAAACCTATCTTACGAACAGCTTAAAAGTCTCTGCGATGAGGATTTTGCCGAGTTTTTTAATTTAGTCGATGAATTGGTTGCAAGCAACAGTTACAATATTCACTTTGACGGTCGCGACTTGAGAGGTTTTATTGAAGAAAATAGATACAACTCGAAACTCGATAAAAAATTCGCTGATATTATTACACGCTTAGATACACTTTTAACGACTAGCCCTTTCTTTGCAAATGATGGCGTTCTTTGGGATCGCACTTTAGCAACTGGTGGTAACAGCACGGGCGACTGGGAGGGTGTCTTTGGCGGAATCTTCAGTAGCGGCGACCCTACTAAAGAGCGCCTTGAAAAAATCTTACACCTAAACAACGTAGAACGCATTGTGCTTGGACACACAGTTACTCCCTCGCGTCGTATTGAATCTAAATATGACAATCAGTTATGGTTGATTGATGTGGGTATGAATAAAACCTACGCCCACGGACTTCCTCAAGTCCTAGAGATTACACCGACGTCAACTCGCACAATTACCACCAGTGAAGAGATTTACCATAAAAAACAGCCTCAGACTCTACCACTACCCCAACAGGAACCTCAATTTAATCAATAGGGAAACGTCATATGCGCTATCTTAATATTTTTATCAGCTTATCAATTTTTCTTGGATTAAATATGGCGGCCGCCGAAAGGTTTTCGCCCTCGCCGAAAAAAACCATTGAAGACATGGTATATGTTCCATCGACAAACCCGTTTCTTATCGATATTTTTGAAACTGGTACTAGCGGCTATGACAGTAAACCTGCAGCTATGGAGAGGGCCGAAAAAGCCGTTGAATATTGTAAATCGGTTGGAAAACGTATTCCTACAAAAAAAGAATGGTTGGCAGCCGCAAGCGGATCAGGAAAAAACAAGCAGTACACATTAAAAGATGACAGAATTTTCGAAGTTGGCGGAATTCTGCTCGTGAACGTCGGCGGAAATAACGGTAGTCTTAGAGTTTCTGACTGGTCTCGACTAGGAATCGACGTATCAGGTACCGTTGGCATGACTGGAAACCGCGGCGAGTGGGTTCAGGATTCTGATGGCACAGTTTATCAATGCGGCGGCAGTTACAGAGATCCCGCTGCCGACAAACTGACACTCGATAAAATTTGTGCTACTAAATCTGATAACCGTTGGTATCACGAAGGTGGTGCGACCGTTCGTTGTATTTTACCTCTAGAAAATGGCGCCCCAAAAATTACTTACAGTCGCTATGTAAATGGAAAATTAAAAAGCTATATCGATACCCTTCCAAAACCTAAAGTTAATATCCAAGCAACTACTTACGACAAACTCCTTGATCGCTGCGAAAACAAAGTTGGCGTGGAACCACTTGATTTTTCAAACTCTCCAAAACTAAAAGATTTTAAAATCGTCGGCTACGTGGTTCCTATACAGGCCCAAGGTCGCCAGGAGGTTGAGTATTTTAGCTGCCAAGGTGTGGGCGTCTCACTTCAATTTAATGGCCAGGTAAAAAATTTAGCGGCAGTTACGCCACTAATAATTCCAACTCAGATATACGACGAACTAAAAGGAGAACAAGCCTTTTTTGAAAATGTTTACGGTAGTAAATCCATTTTTGTCTCCAACTACGAAAGAACCTATTCTACCGATGCGACTCAACTACTCGAGAAAAAAGAAAAAGATGCGCTTTCTTACTATCTCTCTGTACAAAAGTATCAGGAAGCAGCGTGGATTTTAGAAGAACGTGGATATTTTGTTTCGGCCCACAAATATAAACTCATGCTCAAAGACATGATGCGGGCTGATATTAGTGACGAAGACGGAATTGGTGACGGCGTTTCTAAAAAATCTCAACTCAAACTCAAGTCAAAAGTTAAAGGCGTTTTTAAGCCAGCCATGGGTCAAGCTGATGCGGATTCTCGCATTAAAACCGAGGTAGCTGTCTACTGGATTGATCAGATTCTTGATTTACGAATCGTACCAATGACTATATTTCGACAAGGCAATAATCGTGATTACGGAGCTTTTCAGTATTGGATAAAGGACGCAAGAACTGGTGGCGATCGTGGCGAGAAAATTAAATTCTTGGATACGATAGTTTTAAATCAGGATCGTCACCAAAATAATTATCTAACGGTCGACGATGGCGGACTAGGGGGGTTATTCACCAGCAGAATAGTTGCCATCGATCACAATCGCACTTTTGGAAGTACTGGTTATAATAGGTCAGGTGATTTTACTAGAATTCCTAGTCGGTATGCTTGGGAACGACTCAAGGAATTACAAGACGACGCTACTATGCATAAATATTTTGACGACCTTTTGAACAACCGGGAATTCGACGTCCTAAACCAAAGAATTGATGAAGCTATAAATATCGGAAACGAAATTATCAGGCGTTATGGCGATAATGCTTTCTTAGAACAAGAGACCGTGGCCCGCGAACCACGTCCGAATGTCTGGGACCTCTATGAGAAGGTCCCAGCGGAATTAAGGGATTAAAAACTATTTTGCTGCTGCTTCTTTCAATTTTAGGCACGCATCATAGCTAGTTTGACCAAGAGAGCCGCTATCCACATGCTTAAAGTCCATTCCGCGAACTTTTGAAAAAACTTTTTCTACCAGCGTACGAACACACGACTTCTTTTCGTGGTCAATGTATAGGTTCTCAAAGAGATCAACTGAAATACTCACTATTTCTGTCGGCCTAGAATCATCAATGACGTCTTCTGGAGACCTCACTTTTTTCGAAGGACGATCAGCAAAACAAGGCCCAGCATTAATACAAGGCTGCACTTCGCCTCGGGTAGTATGGCGGAACACAGTCAGAAAACGCAACTGCGGCACTGAAATCTTTAGTGAGGACGCTCCGTAGTCACCAACCAAACACCTTACCGTCGACTTATTAAGTTCCAAGATCGTCTCTTGATCTTTATGCGATAGCAAGATTTCGATATTTTCACGGTTAGCTGCAAACCCCACATTTACAAATCCCAAAATTCCTAAAATTAATAATTTTTTCATTTTATCCTCCTAAGGTTTTTCTAAAGTGATATCGAACACAGCAATGGGATGCGGATTCGCTTGTTTCAGTTGAATAACAACCTTCGAGCGATCCTTTGCTTTCACTCTTTTTAAAATTAAATCCTTGTCGTTAAGCTCATTTCCGGCGAAATACATTTGTGTGATCAGCTCCAAATAGCCACGCTTTGCAACCTTAAAATGAATATGCGGGGGACGTATCCAGCCCACATCTGCAGGATAAGCTCCGGGAATAATCGTACGGAAGCTATACAAGCCATCTTTATCGGTAACGGCCTGTCCCCAATATTGAAAATTTGGATCTAGCTCAGCGGCATTAGGGTCATTTTTATGATTGTACTTTCCTGACGCACAAGCCTGCCATATCTCTACTAGAGCCCCGGCAACCGGTGCACAGTCAATATCAAGCACTTTTCCGGCAACGACAATTACATCACCTTTAGGCGCCTGGCTGGTTCCAGTCACTCTCACTAAATCATTGTCTTTATCGACTTGATCTTGGATAGGATAAAAAGGACCTTCTGGTTGTACAGGAGTTTTGTCGCCACAAACTGCCTGAGCAATTCCTGTGGACGCGACCCCGGCGCTTGCCGCGAAAATTCCCAGTTTTAGTGTCCTTCTTCTATTTAAATTAATGTTCGACATATCGTCCTCCTGAACAAGAGGTATAGTCTATTTGATATGTAAAAAATAATTTATTAATCGTATTGGTGTAATAAGATGTTTTTATCGTAACTTAGAATAAATAGGAACAGCGCAGTCCGGGATTTCGAATCATTGTCCAATACTGAAGCTGGGACTGTCGATCTAAAAATTTCCCGGATGGCCCCTCGACAAAGCCACCCGGGATGCCACTAAGGCAACTCTTATCAGCCTAACAATTTCAGTGCAATCGCCGGAAATTGATTCGCTTGCGCTAAGACTGTAGAAGTTGCGTTTAGTAAAATATTATTTTTAGTTAAGTCTGCTGTTGAGGCAGCGATGTCAGCGTCACGGATACGTGAATTCGCAGCCGAGAGATTTTCCACCGCTACACCCAAGTTATCATCTGTGGAAATTAGGCGATTTTGAATCGCTCCTAAGTTAGCGCGATATCCGTTTACTTTCGATAATGCTTCTTCAATAGTGTCCAGGGCCGAACGCGCTCCCTCAGCAGATGAAAAATCAAAGCCATCGATACCAAGCGATGCTGTGGTCGCATCCGATTGACTCGCATCAAAACTAATTCGATCTCTGAAGTCATCATTGTTAATATCAATCTGAAAAGAAAATTTATCACCAGAACCATTTAGTAGCATCGTGTTTCCGAAGCGTGTGCTTTGCGCTATACGTTCAGATTCCGAAATCAATTGTTGAACCTCTTTGTTTACAAATCCGCGTTCTTGATCTCCGATGTTATCGGAAGCCGCTTGCACACCTAATTCCCTCAAGCGCGTTACGATGTTGCTGATTTCATTTAGTCCGCCCTCTGCAATTTGCACAACAGACATCGCATCTTGCGCGTTTCTTTGCGCTTGACGATATCCACGAACACGCGATTTCAAATTTTCTGAAATCGATAAACCAGCGGCATCATCAGCAGCTTTTGTAATACGACTGCCCGAAGCTAATTGAGCATAAGATCTTTCGATTCCACGTTGGCTATCAGCCATTGCTCTTTGGGCATTAATAGAAACTATATTGGTATTTACTCTTAGTGGCATATTTACTCCTTGTTACAAGACCGTCGAGGTCGAGTTGTTGTTGCAACTAACAATTCGGCGAGGTCAGGAGCGCCTAAAGTCACGTCGTGGAAATCTGGTCCAAAGATGTATGATTTCTGGTCGTTGGTTTTGAAAACCTTGACCTAGAGAGAGACATTTTAAGATTTAAGTCCAGAAGGATTCAAGATCGGGAGAAGGACTTGTAAGACCTATCTCTTATAGACATTAGGGATAGTGGACGCAGGGCTCGTCTCGTCTTGTTTCCTTACCAAACTTTTACCTCATCCATTTTTGAGGTACCCCAGGGAGCTTTTGGCTCCCTGGGCAGGTAAGTACCAGGAAGGATTAATGCCCTTCGCGTCTAACTTATCCGAGTAATTTCAATGCTACCGCAGGGAAAGAGTTCGCCTGTTGCAACACTGAAGTCGTCGCATTTAATAATATGTTATTTTTAGTCAGCTCAGCAGTTGACTGCGCTACGTCTGTATCACGTATACGAGAGTTTGCAGCTGACAAGTTTTCGATTTGAACACCGATGTTATCTGATGTTGAAATCAAACGGTTTTGAATGGCGCCAAGATTTGCGCGAAAACCGTTTACTTTACTTAGACCGTCTTCGATGGTATCCAGAGCTTCTTGAGCTCCGCCTTTTGAATTGAAGTCAAAGCTGGCGATACCTAAAGAAGACGCCGTTGCCTCTGTTTGACTGGCATCGAAACTAATTCTGTCGACAGCGTCGTTATTGCCAAGGTCAACTTGAAATGAAAACGTATCACCTGTACCGTTTAGCATTTTCACGTCACCAAATTTTGTTGATTCGGAAATACGATCTACCTCTTGCACCAGATGTTGTACCTCTTTGTCGATGAAGCCACGCTCTTTATCTCCGATATTATCTGAAGCAGCCTGCACACCTAGCTCTCTTAAACGAGTTAAGATGTTAGAGATCTCATTGAGACCACCCTCAGCGATTTGCACAACTGACATAGCGTCGTTGGCGTTTCGTTGAGCTTGTGTATAACCACGAACACGCGATTTCAAATTTTCTGAAATCGATAGTCCTGCGGCATCGTCGGCAGCTTTTGTAATACGACTGCCCGAAGCTAGTTGAGCATAGCTCTTATTAACTTCTCTTTGTGTGCCCGACATATAACGTTGGGCGTTTACTGACGCGATATTGGTAGTAACCTGTAGTGGCATATAGCCTCCCTATTTTGGCGGAAATCCTAACCTCACTCGACTTTGGGCCTACCTACAAGCCCCGAGACGGGCGCGCCTTCCTTGCGCTGGTTTTTGAACACGTTGGAACCAGACTTCAGGACTTATTTTTTGCGACTTTCTTTTCTAAGGTCGCGTCCTGTTGCTTGATTCAACAACTCTTTCGGCGAGGTCCGGGAGCCCTTTAGTCGCGTCGAGAATTTCTAGACCATAGTCAGATGATTTCTGGACCAAGGTATTAAAAATTTTACGTTCGTCGAGGCATTTTCAAAACCAAGGTCTAGGAAAATCTATGTTTTTATTAATACAGAAGTAGGTCGTGCCCGACCTTCTGTTGATAGACCAAAGGGATCCTATACTTTAGGAGCGTCTTGATTTGAATTTGATCTATATAATATAGAAATTTCTGCGGGAATAACTCCGAAAAGGTTTTGGTGAAGCCTAATAAACTCAATGAACAACTAAAAAGCTTTCTAGAAGCTGCCGGTATCGATCCAAGAGAATTACCGAAAGACAAAAATAGTTGGTTCTTGTTTCTCGAGGCAATTTCGAGTCACATTCATGTCATTGAGTCCGACCGTGAAATGCTTTCTCACTCTTTAGAGGCATCAACTGCCGCCGTTCATGAAACCTCAGACCTTTCCCAGAAACTCGAAAACGAGATTCTACAAGGAGAAGCTGAGCTACGCGCATTTATTGCCAGCACTCCGTTAGGTCTATTTCTTTCGGATGCAACCGGTAGCATCAATTACATGAATGAGCACTTCTGTAAAATTATGGGCTATACAACAGAGGACAATTTGCGAAAAGACTGGCTTGACCTCATACATCCTGATGATCGCGCGGATTTTTTAATTAAATGGCATCAACTACAACACAATCCGACTATGACAATTCATGGAGACATTCGCTTCTGCGGGATCAATTCGAAAACGAATGAAAAGTTTGAAACTTGGTGTCACGTTAATATGACCACAATCAATATCCGCGGAGTTGTAAAGGGTTACCTTGGTACCGTCGATGATGTGCACGAACGTAAACGCGCTGAATCCCTTTTAGAGGGCGAAAAACAAATTCTTGAAATGATGGTACGAAACAGTGGACAAAAGGTTATTCTCGAATCGATTTTACAACTAATTCAAAATCAGAGCTTTGAAATGAACGCATGTGTTGGTCAATTTACTAATCAGGGAAGGTCTGTCGTCCATTTAGCATCAATTAACCTCCCCGATTCGTTTGCAAATGTTTTTGGAAAATTAAACGTTGATCAGAAGAAGTTTGAAGCCTCCTTTAAAAATCCCCCTAAGAATGGTGAGAAACAAATTTACAATTTATCACGCGACCCAAATTGGTCCACTTTATGTAAGCTAAGTATTAACTTGGGGTTTGCCGACCAGTACGCCTTACCAATTATTGATTCCCATGGTAACACGAGTGGCATTTTTATTTTCTTTACCAAGATTAATGTCAACCCTACGCTCGAACAGCTCGAGATCTTCGAGTTCTTCAACGATTTGTTTTCGATAACAATAGAGAAAACTTCACTTGAAGAGAAATTGCTACAAGAACAAATGAAATTAATTTCTAACAGTAAGATGGCAAGTCTCGGTGAGATGGCCGGCAGTATCGCCCACGAAATTATCAATCCTATTGCAATTGTCGATGGATTTGCCGTACGCTTAACACGCATGATAACATCTGGAAAAATTAATATGGAGGAGTTAAAGGCGGGTATAGATAAGATTCGCAGTACCGTCGACCGCATAACGAAAATCGTTACCTCTTTAAGAAATTTCGCTCGCGATGGAGACAACGATTCGTTCGCCGAAGCAAAGGTTACCGACATTATTAACGACACTCTAGAGTTTTCTCGGCAAAAAATAGGATATCGAAAAATTGAACTCCGTGTCGATGATATCGATCCTACATTGAAGGTCGATTGCCGACCGATTCAGATATCTCAAGTTTTACTAAATCTGTTGTCAAACGCTGCCGACGCAGTTGAAGCTCTCAATAAGCGCTGGATACAGATCCAGGCCAAGGAGATAGGTGACAAAGTCCAAATTCGAGTTATCGATAGCGGTCCAGGAATTAGACAAGAGTTTTTAGACAAAATCATGAAACCATATTTTACTACTAAGCCTCTTGGTAAGGGTACCGGGTTGGGACTAAGTCTCTCTCGATCTATTATTGAAACTCACCGGGGAACGCTCTTTGTAGATCGTGATTCTGAGAATACTTGTTTTGTCATTGAACTGCCGAAGCGGCAGATTATTTCAACGGTGAAAGCAGCTTAAAAATTTCTATTGCCAATCAGAATAAATTACTCTTGCCTTAGTTTCATGTTTTAGTGTGACTACATAAACCAGTCGGTATCGCTTTACCTGTGTTAGATCTACATTTGATACCACAAATTCTTTTTCACTCGGAATACTAAACCCTGGCAAATCCAATGGCCGAGTACCCGTCAGATTGGTAACCTCATATTCATAGGTCATATATGTTTTTTCAATCCATCTTTCATAGTCGCCAAAGTGTTTTTTGACCACCTTTGTGTCCGCCGGAATTAAATATTTTTCCAGGGTTCCTCTTAATAGGGAAGCGTTTTTGCTTTGAAGAGTTACAGATACAAACTGACTCGATCCCGGGCTATACTGGAAACTATGCTCAGGAAGAGTTCGGTCACCCATAACTTCATTAGGCCGAAAACCACCTTGCTCAGAAATAGTTTCGGGGGGACGGGAATCAAAACGATAAGCCACCGGAATAGTCTCTAAAGGCATACCAAAATATTTTGCTTGTTCTTCCTGAGTAAAAACTTTGCCATCCCTCATCTGAAGACGCATCAAAATTATTTTTGCAATCAGATAGAACCCTCTTGAAGAGTATCTCATTGCCATTAAAGGACCCTGTCTCTTTAATTCCTTGTCCCCTCCAATCATCAAAACTATCTTAGACGAAACACGGTGTGCAACTGAGGGGTCATCGGCAATTGCTTTTAAGTCTTTGGCTTCTAAATAGGGAAAAAATTCGGAGCCAGCTAGCACTCTCAAGATATCATCTCCCGTCAACAGATCGTCTATTTGTTTATTAATTTTACGATTTGGTAGACCGAAAGGACTATTCCCATTCTTAAAATATTTTTCAATTGTGAGCTGGCTATCTTTGGCGCCAAATAGTCCTGAGCAAATCAAACCACTGTCTGAAAAACAGACAGAGCTGACAAATAATGTAACAAAAAAAATAAAAAATCGCATTGTTTCCATCTAAATTCTTTTCATCAAAAATTCACACACCGTCAAATCGCTAAAGCAAAAAGCAGTCCAGGTTGGGATCTACGAATTGAATTTTGATTCTTAAAATGACTTATATTTTGATGAACACCTTAAAAAACCCTGAGGATTTGAATCCCCAGGGCGGGCTTAAGAGAGAGTAGTGGTGTCTTCTGTGGGTAATCCCTACTCGCACTTCCTACTTGCGTAGGTGATGAGATCCTCCACTTAACAGCGGTAGATCCCACCAAATTTGTAAAACCCTAAAATCTATGAAATGAGTCGAAGCGCTTGAGCACCACGTGCGTTGGCTTGCCCAAGGACCGCAATCGACGCTTGTTGTAAGATGTTTGACGATGCTAGCTCGGCGGACTCCCGCGCAACGTCAACATCGCGAAGGCGAGAGTTGGCAGCATTCAAGTTTTCGTATTGAATATCTAAATTCGACACTGTAGCTTGCATACGACTTGATACTGCACCGAAGTCCGCACGGATTCCACCAAGCTTAATCAACGCATTATCCACAGTTTCAAGTGCAGAACGCGCTGAAGACTTGTCTTCCATTGTTATACTATCGTAACCGAGTGCACCACCAGTGGCATCGGCGTTAAATTTATAAGCAACAACGTTTTCTTCACCACCGAATGCTCCCACTTGAAACTCTAACTCTTCGCCAGAACCATCAAGCAGTTTCATGTTACCGAATCTAGTTGTTTGAGCGATGCGCTCCGCTTCCTCAACAAGCTGTTTACTTTCTAAGTTTAAGAACCCGCGCTCTACTTCACCGATATTGTCAGAAGCCGCTTGTACACCTAACTCACGAAGGCGAATCAAGATGTTATTGATTTCGTTCAAACCACCGTCTGACACGTCGATGAGTGACATCGCATTGTAAGCGTTATTACGCGCCTGAGCGATACCGCGAATCTGACCCTTTAAGTTTTCAGAAATCGCCAGTCCCGCAGCATCATCAGCGGCGCGAACGATGCGACTACCAGAAGAGAGGGCAGCTAACGCATGGTCATTGCGTGACTGCTGTTTGTCTAACTGCCGTTGCGCGTTTATCGACGCAACGTTAGTTGTAATTCTTAAGCCCATAGTGTCTCCCACAAAATGCAATCTTCGTGATTGAAATCTCAAGTCCGACTCTAGTCGCAACGAGAGCGCCAATGCGTGGCGAGTTAATTAAAAATTTTGTTGGAGATATGAGGCTAGAGAATTACCCCAGAGCAACCATTGCTCCCAGGTTCTTTCCGGCCCCTCTCGAAGAATTCTGTAAGTGACTGCTGACAGAGTTTCGTCGAAGTGGCTCCAACGTGTTCACGTAACTCTTCGACGAAGGTCTAGGAAACTTTAGGCTTTGGTCTAGTCTAGATTTTTGCGCGACGCATCTTGTGCTTGAGACATTTCAAGTATTCAAGAAAAAAAATTTTTACACTCCTCGACTAAAGGCTCGCGCGCTGGTTAAACTTGGCTCGGGCTGAGACAATATTGATAATGGAGTCAATGTCTGCGGATGAAGTTAAAATCACAATGTCATCCCACAAAAGTTACGAACGGCCGGCGGCGCATCTTTCGCTAAGATGCTATTCTCCATTTGATTTTACCATTAATGAAAAATCTTATACTTTTGGGATTGTGGCCATTTTATATTTTGGCATTCTGGTTTTTTTTAGGTTTCCAAGAAAAGTATCCCGAATATTTTTCTTTCAAAGAATTTATTCCAGCCAACTGGTGGATAATTGCAATAGTGATAATTTTTTGTTGTTATTTTTGGCGGGGACGACCAATAAAAGAACTAATCAAAAGAAAAAAGTGAAAAAGAAGATCTTTGCAACCTAGGGCACCGAGATTCCTCTCGGTCCCCACCTAACTTTCTAACGCGCTATGGACTTGAAAAAGTCTCAGGCACCTTTAAGATATTAGTCGCAGTGCGCTTGTCGCTGCAGTGTTCGCTTGTGCGAGTACGGCTGTTCCGAATTGCTGTAAGATTTGTGATTGTGCAAGTTCGGAAGTTTCTTTGGCAACATCGGCGTCGACAATTCTCGAGCGCGCCGCCTGAATGTTCTCAACTTGTTGGTCCAAGTTGTTGATGGCAAATTGGAATCGGCTTTGAAGAGCACCAAAACCTGCGCGGATTCCAGCGAGTTTTTGAATAGCACTATCGAGAGTTTCTAAATTTCCAACAGCTTCATCTTTATCGCCAATACTTAGACCCGTCACACCCATCGTACTTGCACTCGAATCCGCATCGAGCTTCAACGCAATTGTGTTGCTAGAACTAGATTCCGCGCCAACGTGGAACTCAAAACTTTGTCCTGTTCCTTCCAATAACTTCGATGATCCAAATGTCGTTGATTTCGAAATACGATCGAACTCTTCTTCTAAAAGTGAAAACTCCTTATCTAGAAACCCACGTTCTTCATCAGAGATACCATCTGACGCCGCTTGAACTGCTAACTCGCGCATGCGGATCAAGATGTTATTTTGTTCGGACAGCCCGCCCTCTGCAACTTGAATCAAGGAAATACCATGTTCCGCATTTTGTCGTGCCCGGCCAAGCCCCACCGCTTTACCGCGCAGATTTTCTGCGATAGCAAATCCTGCGGCATCGTCGGCCGCGGTAACTATTCTTTGTCCTGATGCTAAGGCTTGCATTGCATGCGCACCGCGCTCCTGGGCAATTCCAAGTTTGCGCTGCACATAAAGAGACGTAACATTCGTACCAATCCGTAAAGGCATGGAGCCACTCCTTCGTTGGCCATCTGAGCTTTAGCTCGACGGCACAAATCGAGAAGGTTCCCACAGAAGACAAAACTCAATCAGCAGTCACATAACTTATCGACGCAGCGCAATAGTACTTAAGTACTATTTTTTTGCATAGTGTTATTGCTATAGAATTACTGGATTATTTATAAATAAATCTCAAAATCGAACGTCACAACGCGCGGTCACCTGCCATTTGGCATCAAGCAAGCGATTACCGAGTTGATCATCCAAAAACGTCTGGCCCTGAATAGAAGGCATTATATCCATGGTTCCTGATTTGTAAGGAAAGTATACTTTCCCGACAAAGTTTGTTTCGCCGTCCTCAAAACTTGTCGCGACACTGGATTTGTAGCTACGGTTTGATTCCCCCGAATATCCGATCGCTCCCCCAAGGGTCCATGAACCCATTCTTCTTTCATAAAAACCAAAGATATTTAAGACGTGGCCGCCCTCAATATTTACTCTGTTAGAAACAGGATTTCCTGTTGTTGGGTCACGAAAAGTGGAGCGTGTATCCTTATAAGCATAAGACACATTCGCACCAGCGACTCCCGATTCTAGCTTTCGCGAAATTCCAAAATAGGGACCATAAGTATTTCCACCAGAAAAAGAGTTTCTATTTCCAAACCCATCGCTAATTTTATCTGACGGACTAAATGTCATGCGAATTCCGTAGTGAAAAATAAAATTTTTCAAAGGATAAAAAGCCTTAGCAAAAACAGGAATATCTTCAAAACCGTTGGCTGTTGAAACGTCTTCATCAGTATATTGTGCATAATAAGAAGCCCCAACTCCGACGGACAGATATTTTAGGATTCCATACTCAACTTCGATACCACCGCGGTATTTCTGTCCTTTAACATCGTAGGGAAGCCCCCCAGGCGCACCGTTGAGGTACGTACCTTTATATTTAAAATAAGTTCCTTCAGCGTAAGGGGTAATTGCAAATACACCTTTATTTACCTGCCAATAATAATAAGGCGAATCATCCACGGCCGCCATATTTGTGTATATGTGGTCAGGAGGAGGAAAGCCAACCGGCGGCGCCGATTCCTTCGCAATATCACCACCATCCTCCGGACCGATATCCAACAACTCATCACGTGTTGAATTTTTTTTCTCCGTTTTTGGCTTTGAGTGCTTTGATTGAGACTGGGATTTTGTTTTCGCTTTCTTTTTTGATTCGGCAAAAGATTCCGAAACAAGAGATAGCGAAACGCCTAATAAAACAAAAATCAATCGAGTTAAAATTCTGGCTGTCATGCCCTAATCATTACCCAATAGAATTGACGTGTCTATCTTATCTACGCGGCCCTGTTTATTTTTTGCCCACTTGGCGTGTCAGCTTGCAAAGCTCGCTTATATTTTGCGACAGCTTTTTTGCGGCGATCTTTATCGTAAGGATCGGGTGGGGGTTGATGGCCTTGATAGTTTGGAACTTGATTAAATTTTACTTTCTCGAAAACGCGAGCTAATCCCTGCTTAAGTTCTCCCGCAAGGCTTCCCATTAACGAATTATTCGCTGTATGTGGAGCTGCCACAGGCTTTACCTTTCCACTGGGTGGCGGCAATTCAATCTGCTCTGTCTTATCCTGAGACAAATTCTCGCCCGGCATTGAATTTCCAATCCCTATAATTTTCATGACATCCTGTCCTTTGGTCTAGGCTTTTCGGAATGAAATCACTAATACTTGATGCGCCGCTGCTCTCGAAATGAGACTAAAGTCTAAGACTATACTAGAGTGACAATTTCAAGTCGGCTCTCTGCAAATGCTTCGCGTGTCATTTAATGTACTACATTTTAAACGAGCAGGAGCATTGGCCCAGGCATTGCTCCTGTTTTTCTTCGCAACTTAAATTTTTATAAGGGGGAGGGAAAAATGAAAAACCTTTATATTTCTTTAATCGCTGCTGGATTGGTTGCGTGCGGAAGCTCAAAGCACTCTAATCCTGGAGCAAAAACCAGTGATAAACCACAACCGGTGGTAATCGCAGACCCTGTAATTGTAGCTGCAGCTACTGCCTACAAAGATCAAGGTTATGATCCTAACACTGCCGAGAACAAAGCATTAGCCGAGGATCTTATCGGTGCGGATCTAATGCTAAATACACAAGAAGGAGAGGCGAAAGAAGCGCGTTTCGGCGTATTTGTCGGAAGTTCTTGTGAAGACATTTCTAAAATTATGCCATGGAACTCTGGTAAAGATACACCAGTTTTCATTTCAGCTCCTGGATTAAACGGCGATTTGCCGAATCCTCCGGAGTATGCAAATTTAGAAAACAAATGTATCGGTGCTAATGGTGGCTGCGAAACTGTTGCTGTCCTTTTTTCAAAACAAAAAGACAGAAACAGCGGCGGAAAGGCGGCACAGGTAGCTATCGCTTTTGCGAAGAAAGAAGATGGCAGCTATAGACTTGTAGGTTGGCCAACTACCAAACAAGAAGCATTTAAAAACGTAGAAGAAGCACGTGTTCAGTGTGACAAAAAAGACAAACAGACTGAACAACAGCCCGAGCAAAAAGAATCGGCGCCGACCCAAAAGCCTGAGCCCATTTTATAATTATAGTTATGGGTGCTAGCGAAGAAGCCGCGATAAATCTCGCGGCTTCTTTATTTTTGCGATCTTTTTGTTAATGTCTTGTCGCATTTTTTCTGCAAAAAGTGCGGCTGCTTCGGCTTGAAGTCTTTTTGGAAAAGCTCGTTGTTTTTTCCATTCCTGTTTTTCGCGCGCTGAAATCAAATAGTTTGCCAGCTCTGGAATTCCTTTTCCATTAATGGCTTCGGTACTAAAAATTTTTGCGCCAAGTGTAGACTCAAGCTCTTTAACCATTTGTTCCGCTCCAGGACGGTCGGATTTATTGACAATAAATACATTGCTGATTTCAAAAACCCCCGCTTTCATTGCCTGAATAGAATCGCCTGATTCGGGAACAACAGCGACCGCAACACAGTCGGCCACGTTCATAATTTCTACTTCTGTTTGTCCTACACCAACAGTTTCAATAATAATAATATCAAAGCCAAAATATTCCAGTGCTCTCGTCATAACGTAAACGCTCGCACTTAAACCCCCATGATGTCCGCGCGAACCAATAGAGCGTACAAAAACTCCCTCATCATCCATGTGCTCGTGCATACGAATTCTATCGCCAAGTATCGCACCTTTTGTAATTGGACTTGAGGGATCAACAGCGAGAACGGCAGCGGTTAATTGGCGACTACGAAATTGTGAAATTAGTTTAGAAATCAGAGTTGATTTTCCGGCCCCGGGAGGGCCGGTTATTCCAATTCGAAAACTTTGAGGAGCATTCAATAGCTCCGAAACCTTAAGCGAACCAATTACGTTTTTGTCAATGAGCGATAATGCCCGAGCCAGTCCCGCAATATCCCCCTTTGTTTTTGCGCTCTTCAGGAGTTGCTTTAAGTTGTCACTGGCCATGTCTATACTCTTGTTCAATTAAATTGTTGAAAGTATTAAAGAATTTAAAACAGTCTAACAAACCGAAAGCATCATCGACAAAGGTTTTTACAGGGTTTTTTTAGACCGAAAAAACATCAGTAATTTCAAAGAGATAAAAAGTAGGGTTTTGGCACACGCCCTGCTCTTGCAGTGTTTGAGGTGTAAACTCAATGGAAAGACGTACCCTATTTATTATATCTTTTTGTTTTCTATCGCTCGGCGTGAGTATCGAGCTTTTGAAAAATTTGGGCCGCACCTCACGCGCCATAAAGCTTGAGGCTTCTCGCACCGATCGCGAACTCGGTGACTACGATGTAAAACTTGGAGCCGAAAACATCGCTGCTAACCAAGCGAATGTCACAGGATTTTCTGGTATTAGACCGATCAAAGGCATTCCCCTTGCCAACCCGACCCCAACGACAGAAAGCGGAAAAAAAGAGGCTGAAAAGAAAAAGCCTAAAATTGCACAAAACGACAAGAAAAAAGAAGACGATAAAAAGAAAAAGAAGAGAAAGAAGAAGAAGAAAAAAACTGATACTCAGTCTGAAGAAGGGCAAATCGCTAAAACAAAAACTGAAACAAAAGACAAAAGAGGTTTTGGTGGTGGCAAAGATTCCTATTTTGTAACCGTTCCCGCAGACCCAAATTCAGTTCCAAAAGCAGACCCTATTGATTGGGAAAGAATCATGTTGAACGATCCAACAGCCGCGGATTTACAAAAATTTATTGAAGCCCACCGCACCCGCAATGTAACAGATGCACAATACTTTGAAATCGTTAAGCAGATGATAACAGGTTCAAGAGCCAATCTACGCGAATACGGTTTAAATTTATTGTCGGTATATCCCTCGAGTTCAACTTTTGTAATTTTAGCAGAAGCTTTCTTCCGTGAGCCCGCAAGCTCAGATTACCGTGCAAAGCTCGAAAAAGAAATTCTAGTTTACACAAAAGTAGAATTCTTCAGTTTATTAGCCGGTGCACTTGACAGAAATAATTCGGATGCAGTTCATGCTATGGCGATGGAAACTATCGAACGCGCTATCGCAAATTATCGTCCACTATTAAGTCAGATAAATACGTCCTCAAATTCATCGACTGCAGCAAGTGGCGATAACTCCGGGCCGGCACCCGCGTCGGTGCCAAATTCCAATACTACAGGCGCGGTCCGCGCTCAACAGCAACGTCAAGTCATCAATGGATTTAAAGTTTTCCAAAATCCGCTCCGTGCCTTAGCGGCAGAAAAAGATCCAAATACTTCAAGACGCGCAGCTGACCTTCTTGCCGCCGTAAATAGCATTATTGCACTGGCACCCCCACCAAACCCAAACCCTCATAATACCCAAGGTGTAGTTCCACCAACGCCCACTAAATAAACCAGATGAATAAAATATGTCACCTCGTCATTATCATCCTGTTTTCAACCAGCTCGACAAAGGCGGCCGACCCTGCCTGTAGAACAATATTTGAAGTCAGATCGGAACACTACTTCAAAGAAAACTTTAAGACTGATAATGAACCAGTAAAAGATAAGAAAAAATATTTTCGTGATATTCTGTGGCTGTTAAAAGCACTACGCCCTGAACTACGGAAGGCCTTATCACCAATAAATAATGACTTAGGCACGCGCATTGAACTTTCTCAGGCCTATTCATTCCTCCGCGGCGTTGAAGGCTTCGAGCTCGCTCAACTAGAAAATATTAGATCCATCGAAAACGCAGTTATTTACGGATCAACAAATGTCCCCCTGTATTCTTTAATTGCACAAGCCATGCTAATAGGAAGCTTTTCGAAAAACGTCTGGTTTCGTACCCCCTCTATATCTCGCAGTGTTTACTTGAAAATCTTCACGTACTTACGAGATCACTTACCTCATGAGTATACCGACAACATACATTTGGTGACAGATCCTTCTGATTTGGCTTACGACCAATTTAACCGTATTTTTGTAATGGGACAAAATCGCCAAGGCACACGTTCGATAAGACCACCGGCAGAACTTGTAGTTTTAACTGGTAACCCTGAGACCGCACGTACGATGATCGACAGAAATATTCGTAACCTTTCTAAGGTGGCCGAAACCTACGGAAATTACAAACAGCTATTTTTGGGATTTTTGGCGGGGGTGAACCCTGCAGTTGTAGTTCCGAGCGCTAAGACAAACCTCGATTTCGTAGTCGAACGTTTGCTCTTCCCTTTACTTGTTAATGCAGGCCAAGACTGTATGAATTCGGATATTGTTCTTGTTCACGAAAGCATTTCTAAAGATCTAAAGAAAAAAATTGTCGAAGAGGCCGAAAATTTAAAGGTTACTCAAGTGACTATGGTTAAAGATCTTAACAAACTAGTAGCCTATCGCGAAAAATATAAGAAATATCTTTTAAATCCTCAAACTGCACAAATTGACTTAGACGCCAGGTTGGTTACACCTCACATTTTTTCGATTCCTTTCCACGAGTTCGCGGATTTAGAAATTCAGGAACATTTCGCGCCTTTTATTACTTTAATAAACTATCGAAACGTTAAGGAGCTTGAACACATCAGTCTAGACCGCCGCATTCAGAAAAAAGCAATGTCAGCACTCATTTACGGCGGCAATAGTTTATCAAGAGACATTGAAGAAGCACGAAATGTCTTTCGTCAGGCCCAGCATTTTGTAACCTTGAATAGCGACATATACGCCGAAACAGAGATGAACCTACCATTTGGCGGAGTGGGTGCTGATTCTTCAATGTCGGTTCTCGCTGAACTTGAATCAAACGGCAAAGTTAATGTCCAAACGCGAAATCGCCCAATGCTAATTTCCAAAGAAATGCAAAACGTATTTGGTACACCTGTGACCTTAATTAAACCAGAGTCCGAAGTCTTAAAACCTCTTCCTAATCATTTTTTTCCAGAAAATATTCGCCAAGAAGACAGGGACCTAACAACTTTACAAGAAGTCGGTAAAAAACATGGTGTATTTTTTAGCGAAACTACAGGCCTCGATGATAAACTCGTCGGAATTAAGTCGGTCAGTCCAAACTCCAAAAAAATCGAGGGTGTAGTCTTACACACTACCGATGTGTACGCTATCGTTCCCAATGACGCCAAAGTAAAGGGTGAAAGAAACCCCTTGCTTGGCGACGAAAATCTTTTGAAAAGAATTGCTCAGGACAAGTTGGCAGAACTTCAAATCGCACGTGCTGCTGACCCCACCATGATCCCACAGTCACGACTCCATCAAGAATTAAAAGACACACTCAATCTCAAGCAATTTGAAAATCTAAAAGTTAAAATCTTAATGATCTTAAAAAATGATCCGAAAAATCCACTCCTCGAAATTTTGGTACAAAATCTGGTGCAAATTTACTTTTCAGAAATTCGCAAAGTTGCGCCTAACGGGGCCTATCTAAAGAATTATGGCGAATATGCTTCTGGCGACTTAGGCACGGGAGTAACTACTTTTTCTTCTTCAACATTGCAGATTGCCAAAGAGTTTTCACTCTGGATTCGGGAACGAACTCAAACGATGCCGACAGCAGACTACTTCAGCAAAGAGACGCAAAAATATTTAAAGCGTCGCACCTATTCCAACTTTACCCTTTTTGTAAATAAACTTTTGACAGATCCCGATTCGATTATTGTACAAGACCGAATTGATTTAGCCCAGACCCGCATGGGTTCGCCAATGGAGTTTCGTGTCGACTTTATATATGGGCAAGCAATCTCCGCACGCATGAGATTTGGCTACGAATATTATCCAGAAGAAATGAAGAAAGCGATGGAGATTTTTAACGAATTTATGCGCAAATGCCCGCCCGAAATACAAACACTTTCCGGTGGCGCTGATTTGGCTTTAACTCGCGATGGCCGGGGTATCATCTTCGAATTTAATTTCGGCGGTGCCTCAGGAACGTTAACGGCGGGTTACTATCCTTTCGAATCCAATCTGATTTTTTCGAAATTACTTGGCAGCCCAACGTGGTTAGTCGCAGAACTCGAACGCGTAGCACTATTACCTATCGAAGAGCAAAATAGATATATTCTGAAGCAAAAAAACGAAACCCCGATTTGGTGGCGCACAAAAGTTGCAGATATCTCTCAGGTTGAATGGGCCAAAGTATTGCGAGATAAACTACTCGATAAATGGGCAAGTTCCCCTAATCCCAAGTCAACCAAACACGAATTGCAAACCAACATCGATAAATTATTAGATGGTCCAAACACTAAGACTCAGCAAGAGTTTGGCCGTCTGAAGGATGGCGCCGAAGATTATATTGCCCGTATACTTTCAAAAAAGTAAATCTATAGTCGGAGGTTTTAATTTCCGATAACACCCTGATGAGTCGTCTTTTCCTTGCCCTTGCAGTTTTACTAATATCTGATTCTCGTGCTGATCTACGCATGAAAGTTCGATCGACTCCCTATTTTGATATCGACGTGACCTTAGGCCAGAATCGCAAGGAATTTTCTACCAACGAAAGTCCGAAAGAACAAATTGTATACCTTGGTACAAACAATGTTCACGAAGGATCGGTCCTGCAAATTTGTTATACGGCTAGAAATAAAAAAGGCCTACCTAACGCTAAAAACTTGGGGCTCGTCCACCTCGATTATTTGGGCAAGGGAATGGTCGTACAAAATTTACGCTCTGTTTCGCCAACGGCAAATGATTTTTCTCCCGGTAAAAAAAGTTGTGAGAAATACTCTTTTAAGATGGATAACGAAGCCGGAGTTGATGCTTTTGAAATCGCCACCATCGAAGATCAAAAAGAAGAAGTGAAGCTGGATTCTAAGCCAGAGCCAGTTGTCGCTCCGGTTGCCGAAACCAAAGAGACCAAAAAATGGAAGACGGGTGATGAGGTTACTGACGATGACATTCAAACTGCGGAAGCCATGGTAGATATGATGGGAATTCTAGAAAGCACCGGTGGCGAGTGCAAAAGGGGAAACAAAGTCGTTGACTGTAAAAAGACCATTCCGCAAATGAGAGCCGGTCTGAAGGAAATGAAAGAGACACGACGAGTGCCCGCTTCTCTTTCCGAAGATTAAGGTTTCTAAAAATAGAAAAAATTGCTAGTCTTAAGAAATGTTGAGGATCTTGTTCATTCTCTATTCATTAATTTCTTCCAATGCAATGGCGGCCATAGCGTTACCAACAAATTTAAGTGCTAAAGATCAAGAAGAAGCCCTTGGAATTTTAGGACTACAAACTTCAAGCAAAATTCTCTCAACACCCTACCCACTCGGCGGCTATGCGGGTTTCGAATTTGGTGTGGGAATGGAGTTTCTCGACGTTTCTGATATTGCCACCTTGGGCAGTAAGCTCACCACACCGCAAAGTACGGTCAATTATCCCCGCTTTAGTTTTGGAAAAGGCTTTTATAATGATTTTGACTTCTTTTTTCACTTTACACCGTATACCGAAAACACCGGTATCGGCGACTACGGCGGGATCGTCCGCTGGAGCGCATTCCAATCAGCCTATCTGCCAACAAATATCTCCATCCTATTACATTCAAATGCCACCAATATCATTGATAAGGTTTTTACCAGCAGCTTTGGTGTTGATATTACCGCTGGATTTACTCTCAAGTATATTTCTCTCTATTTCGGCGGCGGTCAGGTGGAATCGCGCGGAAGATTTTTTGCATTCAATGGTGGAACAAGTGAGGAATACCGAAAGACTTCAAGTATTCACACCTTCATGGGCGGCGTTGTGGACTTTGAAACTTTCTTTGTGGCAACGCAAATGGACCGCTATGATGATACTATCTTCAGTGTGAAGTTAGGAATAAAGAGATAACATTACTCGAAATCACGATCTAAAACTGTTTTTCTTCCCTCTTCACGAGCCTTATCAATCGCTTCGTCACAAAGGATCTTTAATTTTGCGGTAAGAACTTCCATGACTTTATCAGAGGTATTAAAATCTGCGCGATCTTTGATATAACTTTTAACTTTAGATGCCACGACCAAAACATCTTCCGCGGGTCTAGAAACCGAGCTGACGCTCGCGGCCGGCCCCATCAACCTCTTTGGCGCCTGCCGCTCTTCTGCCCATGAATCTTTATGACGCATGAGTGGCACATGTGCGTCCCAACAACTCACGGTGCAAAAAATATAGTTATTGCGTTTGGTATTGCAGGTTGAAACATTGCAAACCCAATATTTCTGTCCATGCGCGATATCTTTTTTGCATGTAGTACATTTTTGCCAGGCTGACGAAGTTACTATTTCGCTCACAATTTCTTTACCTTTTCAAGAATTGAACTTGAAGACTTTCCCTCGATAAATGGCAGTGATTTAACCTGACCACCGATCGATATTACATAATCGGCGCCAACGATTTTATCTACAGGCCAGTCCCCACCTTTGACCAAAACGTCAGGATTTACTTTTTCAATGAGATCTTTGGGTGTGTCCTCTGAAAAAAGCACAACATAATCTACACACTCAAGAGCAGATAGAATTGTCGCCCTGTCTTCTTCACACTGCACGGGTCGAGTCGGGCCTTTAAGCCTCCTTACACTGACATCTGC
This sequence comes from Proteobacteria bacterium SG_bin7, assembly GCA_002083485.1. Classification (GTDB taxonomy): domain Bacteria; phylum Bdellovibrionota; class Bdellovibrionia; order Bdellovibrionales; family SG-bin7; genus SG-bin7. The sequence continues at coordinate 152,945 of LWDK01000030.1, forward strand.
GTTAAGCCCTACGACTAAGAAGTCCCCTAAATGGCGAGCGCGGCGCAGATAGCTCACGTGTCCCACATGGAGAATATCAAAACATCCGTTCGTGAATACAACTTTTTTATTTTTGCGTAAAGGGCTTAAATGGTTCCTGAGCTCATCAACGCTGACAACTTTACCCACATCTCATTCCGCTCGATATAATCTTAGACTCAAAATTTTTGCGGCATAATCAGTTCCAAAGACCAAAGCGATTAGCGGAAGAATAATTACACCAGTTATTGTGATCAAAATGGCTCTCGTGAACACCAATAATGGGAAAAGCGCCTGCTCCTGATCTTCGTTTGTACCCAATTGAACATCAAACGCCCATTCACCAAGCGTTTGGCCGGCAAATGCGCGTGTCGCTATGACGTAAAGTTGCGCGACAGCAATATAGAGAACAGCTAAACCGATTTGGTTTGTTAAAAACATAGTCGAGGCCTGAAGGAGACGGCCTAAATCCATATCAGTAGCAACAACCAGTCCAATGAGAAATAATAAAGAGAGCGCAAAGGACATAATCGCATCAAACACCATAGCTGAGAAACTAAAACTAATCGGGCATAGATGTAACTCACGAATTTTCGAAGTCTTTTCATTTTCTTGTGACTTAACGACTTTTTTAAGTTCAATTTTTGGAACCGGCATAGCTGGAGATTTTGGTTTTTCTAATGGCATGTCGCTAAGAAAATCTATTTTTGTATTCAGTGAGGTCATTAAACCATCAAGAGTAGATTTCTGTGCGGTTGGAATATGCGAACTCAATTCTTCTTGCGCAATATTAGCGCCTTCAATTTCATCTCGGATGGATTTCACCTTGCGATGAAAACCTAATCCTTCAGTGATCGGACGGAACTCAAAACTATCATCTAATTCATCCACATTAAACTCCCTACTGCATCAGATCATATTCATACTTTATGATGCTGATTAAAGCCAAGCAAGCCGTTTCAACACGAAGCACTTGTTCTCCTAGCGTCACCGGCGCCAACCTGTTCGCCCTAAACGCATCAACCTCATCCTTAGAGAATCCTCCCTCACTACCCACAAAAAGCCAAATGTTTCTAACAGCTGATACCTTATGCATCTTAAGGGCTTTCGCTATTTCGAGGTCACACCTTCCCTCATACGCAAATAGACCCATAGCAGCATCCGCCGGGTTAAAATTTCCAAGTACTTTTTCTAAATACAATGGAGACTTGATTTCCATCAATTCACTTCTCCCGCATTGTTGAGTCGCTGACATAACAATTTTTTGCCAACGTGGGAGTTTTTTTTCAATGGCCTCGCTAGGTTCACGAAAAAAACTAAATTCTGAATAAAATGGCTGAACACTTGCGACCCCTAGCTCGACAGCACGCTCTAACACGGAATCAAAAACTGCCGGACGCGGTAATGAAATGGCTAAATGAATGTGGGGCTGTTTCAGCGGGGGAATTTCACGTTCACTAATTATTTTCGCAGTCGCCGATTTCTTTTTGAGTTGGTCGATCTCAACAAGAAACGCCTTTCCTTTTGAACCCAATACCTCAAACTGATCCCCTATCTTTTGGCGGCAAACGTCACAGATGTGGTGAAAGACTTCTCCAGCTATCTCAACATGATCTTTGTGAATGAATTCCTTATCTAACCAATATCGCCGCATACTGCTTTTTATCTATTTTCTTCTTAAGAGATAACTCGTCCATTCATTTAAATCCTTGTTACCAAGAAGCTCCCATGAACCATCTTTCATAAATTCTTTTATGAAGTTTTCCTTTTCATCTTTAAGAATTCCAGCCAGAATAAGCGTTCCCTTATCTCTTACAACGCGAACTAATGACTGTCGAATCGAGAGCAGAACCCCACTAACAATATTTGCGAACACATGGTCGAATTTCTCTTCGATCCGCTCCATCCGCGTACCGCTAAAATCTATGCCGTGAATCCTGTTGAGCTCAGAGTTTTCTTTGGCAACGCGAACACATTCAGGATCAATATCGATGCCTATAACTTTTTCTGCTCCCTCACGTCTTGCAATAAAGGAAAGAATTCCTGTACCCATTCCGACATCGAGAACGGATTTTGGTTTTTCTTGAGATACCAAGTTTAAATACCACTCTGCCGCAAGCCTGGTAGTTTCATGAGTACCAGTACCAAAAGCCATTCCGGGATCAATCAATAAGTACTTTTTTACGATCTCAGGGATTTGACACCAGCTTGGCACTATCCAATAATCCCCTGCAAAATGAAATGGTTTAAAGTTTTCTTTCCAGATTTTTAGCCAGTCTTTTTCGTTTTCTTCGCTCATTGTAAAACCAACTTCAGGAAATCTATTCTTTAGTAAAAGAATAAATTCTTCTGTCGGTGCATTTTCAAAATAGGCTGACATATAAGCCGACTTATTCTCAAAAATTTCTGGTTCATACACTAAAGTCTTTTGGTGAAATGGCAGAGTTTCTGAGATGCCGGCGCAGCCATGCTCAAAACAAAAGTGCGACAAAATATCTTTATCTCGGCTCAGAATCGGACCGATTTTCACTTCAAAATAAGTCTTCACCTTAAAGAGAAGGTTTATCGACCGGCGGTGCTTTTGGCAAGCCAATTGCCGGGGGTGCAACAGATACAGGCGTCGCCGGCGCTGGCGATTGGGCCGGAGTGGCCCTAGGCTTCTCTATTAAGCTTGCGGAGTCTTTTTCTCCTTCAAGCTTTTCTTCACGCTTTGAAACTTTTTTAGAGGGTTTTTCCAAATTTTCTTTCAACTCGTGGGCCGTGGCAAGATCTACAAGGTCACCGACCATAACACTATCAAGGTCAGTGATTGGAGTGTTGTCACGCTCTTGAACTGAAAAAAGTCGTGCAATGCTAAACTCTTGCTCGACATGGATAACTTGAACCCTTCCCATTGGATTTAACAGAAAGCCCTGCGATTTGTTTTTTAAGTTATCGTGAATTGGACTCTTTCGTTGAACAGTCAAGACCATTCCCTTTTTAATTCCATCTGTCGCTCCGCCGTTGATGTAGTAGTCTTTGTAAACGATTTCGTCGTTATTCAATGGAATATTTTTATGGACATCAAAAATCATAATGTCGTTTGCGCCCGCGCGCAAAGAGGCCATAAAAACATATGAGAATAAAATTGTAAAAAATAAATGAGAGTACGTCATGACAGACACTTCCTTCCGTGGTCTATCACCGTTCCTTGGCAAATTTATACCATCCCTGGTTACTTAGTTCTTCGGACGTATCGTAGTGGGACTTAAATGATACCAACTGATCTAGACTAAGGTCCTTTTCTCAGTTGATGTACACAGTCTCTATTTTTTGCTGTCCGATAATTTGCTTTGTAGGCAGTGATTTTAAAAGAGAACTTCTGTCTCTGTAGAAGGTGACTCCTGCGATTTTAAGCTGACCAAGCTCTCTTGCAAGTTGATAGTGATGAGATTTATTTAGCTCCATTTCAAAAATAGCACTAAGCTCTTGCAAAATTAGTGAATCTCGATTCTCGCCAAATAAAGCCAAAATATATTTACGCTCTCCTGACTCAACAATAATGTGTTCGGCACTCAAATCATAATTCTTAGTCTGGCAATACTTGTTTACCTTCTCCCGCACCATATCAAGCTTGGCAAGATCCATTTTTTCGCCAACAAGATCTATTCCCCTTTGGCGCCCTAGAAATTCGAAACAAGGAGTGGAGCCTAAGAAATCAGTTACCTTCAATCGGTCAAATATTTGATATCTTATTAGACCCGCATTTGTGCTAAGTAATGGTTGCACGATTTGATCTTTTTGCAATTGCCATGCGAGAAAAATCTTTTTGGTACTTTCGCACTGAAATTCGAAATAGTGACTGTCTATGGCCAAAGGGTATTTACCTGAGCAGGGAAGCGTGACAACTCCCTCGGTGGACCAAAGCCCTTTGCCAAAAAACCTTAAATGAGGAAATTCAATTTTCACTTGCTCGGCATAGGTCTTTGATGTGGAAGAATCCCACTGACTTATCGCGGCCAAATTTGGCCAAAGTTCCTTAAAGAATCCTATTCTCTCGTCCTTACGCGG
>LWDK01000030.1:157063-262266 GCA_002083485.1 Proteobacteria bacterium SG_bin7
TCTCTGCCATTTCTTGGTTTCCAAAATTTCCTCGAGTTCGTCGTAGCGACTCCAGATATCGTCGCAAACGTTTATCCAATAAGTTGGACTCCAAACAGAAACAAAACTTAAGTCCCTTCGACTCATCAGGTAAATTAAAACTGCAGTCCAAGCAGATTCACTCGTCGGCGCCAATTCTATTTCACCGGGGACCGCTTTGATTGGACCCATGAAAGCCTGCTGCCACCACGGCAAAATTTTAGAGTCATCGTTACTCGTAAAACCCCGTAATTCATTGGGAAGCCATGACAATGACCAGTAATGTGCGCCGGCTTTGGTGGCGGGTGCCTGGCTATAGACATCACTTAATAAAATAGCCGCACTCGCCGAGAGATCGCGAACAAATTCATTGGTATAGGGAATCCACTTTCTGTCTTCCGTGGAGCCGCTCGTCGGCACCCACGTTTTGACAAGATTTTTATGATGTCTTAGCTGGGTGAAAGTATCGCGGTAAAAAGAATAGTCAGTAAGCAAAGATACTTTTTGCAACTCTTCAGGTGAGCGCGAGTAAAAAGGAATAAGCAAATCGCTCCACGGAGAAAGTCGTATTGATTTCTGAACTTGATGAAACTTTTTGGTCTGCGTCTCCTTACAAGACTCTAGTTTCTGTAGAAATGCGCGTGTTCGCAAATCAGTTGATTTCGACAAGATAAAATGGGCCAATTTTTTTCTCATACGGTTGCCATTTCAAAACCGATGAGAGAATCAATAGGCTGCCTGACTGACTGATCAGTCAAACGCACACTATAAAGGTCAACGTCCAGTGAAAAGGAAAAAAACGATTTGGCTGGAGGTTCTGACAAATCCTGCTCCGCATAAGAAACGAAATTGTGTCGCTTAAAAACGCCTGAAGAGCTGAGATAAGTAATGAAGGCATCGGCAGCCTCATGGCATTTTATTGAAGAGTCCCAAGCAAAATGGGTAAGATAAAGTGTTGAAAGACTTTCCCCAACCACAAGACTTTTGGCGCCAAGAAGTTTTGAAAATAAATTGGTAACCCGTAAGGTACTTGGACAATGGTTAATTTTCATTCGCTTAATGGTAGTTGGGGCCCATGGTAAAGTAACCGCCAGAATATTATTGTTTCTTTCAATTATCAAAAAATCCTCAAAACACCAGTTAGGCCAATTGCTTTTTCGATGATCCCATTCGAACTCTTTAAAACAATACCCTAAATGTAATTTTCTATTAAAATTATCGAGAAACTCCTTTACTGACTTTTGATCGGCGTCTTGTGCGTTTCGTACAAAAAAATTGCTACGAACCCTTGCCCAAGGTTTTTTCATTAGCAAATTTATCATTCTTACTTTCTTTAAGAAATCGTAGCGAAATCCCGAGTCACGTTTTTGTTTTACCAAACTGCGTTTGGCAAGTTCGTTTTGCGAAAGTATCGCCGTGTAGAAATAGCTATTTCCAGACCGTAACAACTTTGGATAGGCATCTCGCCAAAGCCTGGTACTCAATTTTGATGGCTGAATTCTCATGTCGCCCAAGTAACCGACATTTTGAACTTTTCCGCCGATGAAGCGTTTGGAAAATGAAAAACTAGCAAGACCAAAAAGTTGAGAGTTATGCCGTCCAACCAAACTAACCTGCTCCCCACCTTGAGCGCGTAACAGGGCCATAAAATCGGGACTTCGTTCATATACAAGATTTAGTCCAGCGAGCCGCATAGGAGAGCTTGAAAACAGCACATCGATGTCAGTTTGATCTTTGGGCGAAAATGGCGCTATTTCTGGAAACTCTAAGCAAATATTTTTTATATCCACAATTCGCGTTCCTTAGAAAAAGCGAAATCATACACCGACTTGCGATCACTCCTTCCATGTTCTCGCATGCGATCAATGGCCAGGTGCATTTCATCAGCGGCACTTGAATAGAATTTTTGCATCGGAAGATTTTTTTCCTCAAACTGTTTCAAGTTGCTGCCTTGATTTTTCATGATATCAACGTCCTGCTCGATAACCTGCCGTGTATAAAATCGCAGAAATGGTTTTAATAGATTTGTCAACGCACCAATATTGTAACAAATCCAGGTATACACTCTCGTCTTATATCTCGTGATGGGTGTGCATTGAGAGTTAATGATAAACTGGTGATCTCCAAAAATATAATCAACACGGGTTAAATTCGGAAAAATATATTCGTCCGTGTGAATCATCGGTTTATTTGTTGGATTTAACAGACGCGAGGTAAAACCTATACTGTCATTTTTTTGATGATACGTTACTTTTACCCGCCCCGCGCTCACATCAATTGAAACTGGAACACAAATTTGTTTTTGTTTTCGAAACCATTTGTCATGAACAAATACCGTGTGCGGAACATCCATGAAGTTTTGCACGAGGTGGGTTACCTCATTGTCAAAATCTGTCGTCATAAAATATTGAGCCCAGTTCTTTTCGCCATAAAAAGGGAATCGCCACCGAGGTAATTCCGGTGGTTCAGTATGACTTGGCCAAATCCAAACACAGCCATCTTGTATTACTTGCGGTGGAGATTTTAGCTTCCAATCCTTGGGAATCGTGGACGCTTTGCTGTTTGACGGAACTTCTACCAACCTGCCATCGCCGTCAAATTTCCACCCATGGTATGGACAACGAATACCGCCCTTCTCACACTTACCTAAGCTTAACTGAGTGCCACGATGGACACAACGATCAAGAAAAACTCTTACCTGACTTTTTTCGTCGCGAAAAAGTACATATGGAGTGTCATAAATCACGCGACGGACAGGCTTGTCTCTAACCTCATCCACCAAGGCCGCTATATACCAACTATTGATGAGATCTCCATCTAATTCGCTTAGGTTTTTCATTCAAAAGAGACCCTGTTATAGTTATTTATTTTTAGATTCTCTTCGGCCTGTTGCCATCTCCCGCACCAAAAAATTTTGGCGGATACCCTTTTTGCTATTGGCCCTAAACCAAAATGAATTCTTGAGTCACTTTGCCCCGACAGACCACTGACGTTTTGTACTTCCTGTGAAATAGACCAGAACTTACCATCATTATTTTCTACCAAAAGGTCAACTTTTGTACCGATTGCTTGCCGATTACACTTAGGTTGTCTCGACTCTAATTCAAAACCTATCCAACCATTTTCGTTTTGAGGAATAGTTTGATAGAGGCTTGGTTCCTGAAACTGATGCGTAAATAATAAGTCCCTACGACCAATATTTTCGAAGTCAGCCGATATTGCCGCTCGCGAATTTGTAAGCTCAACGAGTCCAGAGGTTTTTGCCACGTCTACAAATTGAGGTTTCTTTCCAGATCCCATATTGAGATATAGTCGATTTCTTTCATTACCAAAAATACAACTGCCACGAATATCTCCCCAACGGTTCGCATAACGATGAATTGACGGCGGAGATCTTGCAACTTTTTCATTTACATACCAGTAATCGGGACATTTCTCATATTTGTGATCATATTTATCATCGACCATTCCATTGGCTTGAGCTATATCAACCCAACCATCATTGTCAAAATCTGTAGCGACGGCACCCCAACCAAAACGATTTTCATTAAGAACAGATTTTTGTGACGCCACCTCTTCAATTTGTGGATAAAAAACGTGAGATCCTTCCTTGAAGGACCACAGAAGAGAACCTTCAGCTTGAAGCGCATGATGAACATTAGAAACATAGACACCAAGCCAACCGGTGCGGTCAAAGTCGGCGATAGAAACATTCATACCTTTATAGGTATCTTTTCCGATAGAACCAAAGATTGCGCCCTTAATATTTTCAAATCTCTCGCCTTTGAGATTATAATAGAGATCATCAGGACCGAAATCATTGGCGATGTATATGTCAGGCCAGGAATCACGATTAAAATCGGCAATTCCAACGGCGAGCGACCAACGTGTTTCGTTAAGCCCTATCTTGTTGTTATCGGCAAGCTGAAATTTGTGATCAGGAGTCTGAAAGTAAATATAGTTTAAACCCCCATTATTAGACTGGTGCCAACTCTCATGCATAAAATTAAACATCCGAACATCACCTTCATACTCGGGTTCGGGAAGTTTAAATAAGTTGAGTTGCCGAGGTGGCGAGTAATCGGGTAGATTTTCAGGAATAACATTGAGAACGATTAAATCCAACAGTCCATCTTGGTTGAAGTCGGCAAAAGCTGCTGACATCGAATTGCCATAGCGGAATAACCCAACCTCTCTAGTAACGTCTTGCCACGAAACTTCACCCGTTTCGTACAGAAGATTTTTAAGTAAAATATTGGACCCAAACGCTACAGAGAGAAACAAATCTTGATCACCGTCGTTATCGTAGTCGGCAAAGGCTGCGTTCATAACAAGACCAAAGTCCTCAGATCTACGAGTAATACCCTCTATGACTTCAAGAGGTGTAGCCTTAAACTGATAGTTTCCTTTATTAAAATAGAGTAGATTTCGAGTGTCGGTTTTCTTCAAGAGATTTGTCAAAAAAACATCTTGTCGTCCGTCGTTGTCAACATCGGCAACAGCTCCAGCGTCGCCGATACTAAGTAACCATTTGATGACGTGCTGAACGCGCCGATCAACTCGCCGGTAAAGGTCCCCTTGCTCAGAAGCATTCATTCCGCTGTGATTCTTATCTATCTTTTTGAAAATCACATTCGTAGGCACTACAGCAAAAAGCTTTTCGCTTCGATAGGCCAAAACACTCACTACCATTAATGGAAATAGAATAACAAATTTGTACCAATAACCAGAACGCCAAAAACTTTCTTTAAAATAATTCATCAACCCCAGACGATATGCTTCGCGTGCATGGTTTATAAAAAAACGAACAGAGCCCACAATGAGGGCCGCATAAAAAAACGTATAGTAACTTTGTTTGAGATGAAGCAACAAGTCCGTAGTCGCGAGAAAAAAACCCACCCAGCGCTGCTGACCGATGTCTTTCGGAGAAGTCGCTGGATCGGTAATCATGAAAAATGTGAAAATAAAAAATGAAGGAGAAGAAAGTGTGCCAAGAAAGAGAGTTTCAAATGGCAAATGATGTTTCATAATCCACGCACGCAGCGCCGTTTGCAAAGTAAAAAAGAACAAGAAGCTAACTACTAGGTTGTGACGATTCACCTTAGGTATGACAAAAAATAGACCCAGCATGACAACAAAAATCGACATCGCGCCTATTCCGTTCCATTGATAGGCTGGCGCCGCCGTAATCAAATCAGCGCTAAATAAAAGCGAAAAACTCACCCCCACCATTGCGGGATTGAGACTATGACGGTTTTTAAACTGAATAAGATATTTTGAACCAATCGCGAATAAAACAGGAAGAAACAAAAAGCTGAGTCCATGTCCGTAGTTTAATAAAAAAGAAAGAGAAAAACTTGTAATAAGAGCGCTCAGCGGAAAAATAATTTTGCGTGCAAAAAGATAGCAAAAGAATATTTCGAGTACGACACAGCCCAATGTTGTGACGACAGCCTGACTTGGCGAACGGTTAAATCCCAGAATTGTTAAACCCAATAAAAGGTAGGTAAATAAAATCGCAGCCACGGGAATACGCGGATCAAGGTTTTTATAGTATTTGCCGACAACCGCAAAGTACTCGTTAATACGGATAATAAATGGATTAGCGACGTAAACGTGTGGGTCCTGCATCTCAACAGCAGAGCAAAACACAAAGTTTTTAGCAACTAAAAATAGGATTTTAGCGAACGCAAAAGATAGAGGTCGCCAAGTAGAGACAAAATAAAACCAAGAGCTAAATACATTCCAAGTTCTCGTGTGGTTAAAAAGTAGGAGAACAAAAATAAGAGTGAAAGTCCTACCATAAAAACCGTAACCGTAGCTGCCATAAGACTGAGCTGCTCGGCGCGATCTTTTCTTTTGCGGTTGGAGTTTTGCATTATAAATTGAATCGTGTTGTCGCCCGCAAGGCCCACGACAATGGAACCAACGACAGAAGTCATCATATTAATTGGAAGTTGAAACACTGCTATCACTATCACTAATACACATGGCGCCCACAGGGCTGACAACAAATAAATCCAGATTGGCCGAAGCCCACGGAAACAAAGAAGCACTCCAATAATTATTGCCACTAGGGTCAGACTTATAACAAAACTCTCCGCCAGAGTTTTTACAAGAAGCTTGGTATGCTCCGCAAACACCACCATTTCTCCCTGAATCTGACATTCTTGCTGACAAATATCTTCTAGTTTCTTGACTGTCGCGTTAACATTCTTGATATCACCGGACTTTAAGTAAACAAATACTCTTTCCTCGTTATCTTCACTAATAAATTTTTGACCAAGCTGGGTAAGACGACTTTCGCGTCGAATCATGTCATCCAGGAGACCCTCGTGTTTCGGCGACAACGGCAAGTAGCGTGTAATGTCTTCTATGTCAGCTATATTTTCATAGGTCCGAATTCTATTTGTTAATTCTTTTTTGCGGATTCCACTTAAATATTCTGAGAACACTACCTCGATTTCGGCTTCAGCCCCTCTAATTTGTTTTAGTTTTCTTGTAGTTACAGAAAAAGGATGGGTGTCATATAGAATGTCAAAGGGCGAGTGGTTGAGATTAATGTGTTTAAAGCTCAACGGAGTCAACAGCATCACAAACAAAAGCGCAACAGCCACAGACACTGGCAGCAAACGCAACGAAAACTTTTTTACTATAAAGGTCAATTTTGTAGGATAGGCCCAATATTCCAGAGACGGAAACTTCTTAAGTATTGCGGTAAAAAACAAAAATACAACAACCCACTCTAAAAATACACCATACGCGGTCCACAAACCAAAACGTCGAACGCTGGCGAGATCGCTGAAAACTAACGATCCAAATCCGATCACAGTTGTAAGAGTCGTAAAAAAGCTAGACGCCGCAAATTTCATGATAGACCGGGATCCACGGCGCTTCCATTCGACTTGATAAGAGCTAATAAAAACAAAATCCTCCACTACCGCAAGAGTAAGAACCATAAAAAGTCCGACAGTAAGAGGATCCATAGGAACATCGAAAGCCCACATCGAGAGTTGCAGTGGTAGATAACACGCAAAAAGACATCCGAGCATGAGTAGGCCCGCTTTCCAAGACCCAAAAATTAAGCGCGCAATCGCTAAAATGGCTATGGCAAAGAATAAATTTAAGATCTGCATTGAGTCCATTCCGTCTTTCATTGCCTTTTGAAAAATGATATTTCCAGAAAACTCGACATGCCACGAATTCATACCCTCAATAATTTTGCCAATCGATTCTTTCACATGTTCGTGATTGTACCGTCCATACACTGGATCCTCTTCGGGAGAGAAACCAAATGCTAGAATAACGTACTTAAACTCATCATCAAAAAAAGTTCGGTGTGATGGTTTCATCTTTAACGAATCCAACCAACCGTTTTTATGCCTGCAATCTTGGGGCACAACACGAGGAAAAAAAATCTCCTTCTCGGACCCCTTAAAATCACGAACCTGAAAGGGGCTATAAAAATGACTCAGCCGCGGCAAAATGGGAATTAGATCCTGTACGTTTTCCCGCAAGACACAAAGCGTATGCTCATTCCAAACCTCTCCATTCTTTTGACTGACAAGTACAATAATTTCTTGGTCCGAAGAAAATCCTTTGAGATAGTGTTTGTAATTTTTCAATTTCTCACTTTGTGAATCTACAAAATCCAGGGTATTAATGTTTATCTTGGGTGGTTTTGACCAAAAGCATGGAAGCAATATGAATATGTAGAGAACGATTGCCCATGCCGGGCGCCGATAAAAAAAACGTGCGAGCTTACGAAAACAACGGACATTCATCGATCAATCCGACTTGAAGTTCTTTATCGGTAACTAATTCTGTGAATGTCCACTGCCATTCAATCTTAACAAGTTCACTCTTAGAAAATGAAAGTTTCAGGATTTTTCCATATCTAAGCATCTTTTTGTTAAAATAAATATATAAATTTCCTAGGGAGTAAGCTGTTAAAGAGTTATTTATAAATTCTATTGGCTGTGGCGTATGTGAATGATGCCCAATAATTTTTGGAAAACGTTGATATTTAATTTGGCGGTGTGACGTCTGATCTTTTTTCGGATAAAATTCAAATTCTTTACCCCAATGTAAAAAGAGAATAGTTTTTTGGGGATCATTAACAGTTTCGAGATCACGATATGTCATAACGTGGCTACAGGGCCAATTTTGAATTTCAGTCGCACCTACCACATGGATGCCTGAGTAACTAAAGGTGGGCCTATATCTCAATCCAAAATACTGGCTACCTGATTCTTCAAGGCGCCGGCAGGTACTAGTAAGCCCCTTCTCTCCGTAGTCAAATACGTGGTTATTGGCCAAACCAAAAACCCACTTGTTGAGAGGAAGTAGATGATCCAAATCACTGAGAAAGCGCGGATGGTTATACTGTTTCACAAAAACAATGTCATCTTTATCAATGAGTGGGCCTTCTAAATTAGCGATTAAAAAGTCACAACCTTTTACAAAACTCGAAATTGAATCGGAAAATCTAATCTTCTTACCGGTTGTCCCCATGAGATCGCCCACAAAAATCAGTTGGCAATCGTGGTTTGTTTCACGCAAAGTCACACTTTTGGCGACATCATAAATATTTTCAGGGTTTTTAAAATCTCCCCCACGAAAAAAGCGCCAAAGCCAGTTAACTGACTGGTGAATTCCATAGGGAGATTTAAATTGCTCTAAATTCATGACTACAATATAGTTTAGACTAGAAATATGGATGCACAAGCAGTTTTAGTGTGGATTGTTCCCTTGTTTTTTGTATTTATGGCAGCGGAGTTTGTTTATTTTTACTCTCGCGGTAGAAATATTTATAAATTTAGCGACACGTTAGCAAGCTTGAGTTGCGGTTTTGGACAAGCGATTATCGATACCATCTTACAAATTGGCCTGCTGGCAGCTTACGGAGTGCTCCAATCGTCTCTTGGAATCGCCGTTAAACATCTGACGATAGGAAGATTTCTTTTTACCTTTATTGTCATCGACCTTGCGTACTATATTTATCATCGCTTGTCGCATTCCATAAATTGGATGTGGGCCATCCACGTTGTCCATCACTCAAGTTCGGAATTCAACTATTCAGTGGCCTTGCGCCAGGCCTGGTTTCAGAAGTTTTCGGCCTTTCCGTTTTATCTACTTTTTATTTTCACAGGTACCGGACCAATTGCCATCGGCGGCGTCATAGCTATCCATGCCTGCTGGCAGTTTCTATCTCACACTCGAACTTTACCAAGAGAAATCCCCATCTTGCGGTGGATATTTGTAACGCCATCGCATCATCGCGTCCATCATGGCATTAACCCACAGTATCAAAACAAAAATTTCGCAGGCGTTTTTTCCATTTGGGATCGGCTCTTCGCAAGTTATGAGCCCGAAAAAGAAGAAGTAAAATATGGGATATTACCCGCTCTGCAAAACTATGGAGTCTGGAATGTGAATACCCACGGGTGGCGAGAAATTTGGGATCAGTTACAAATTTGCCCAACGATTACAGCCAAATGGAAATTGCTTTGGGGCCCGCCACTAAATGTAAATCGCGAAAATCATTCTAAAAGAAAAAAGAGGAGTCCAGGTCTCTTAGCAACTATTTTTGGCATTATTTTTCTATTCTGTATTCTTTATTTGGCGAACTACACATCGATGAATCTTCACGAAGCTTTGATGCTTAGCTCCTCTCTTATAGGCGCCCTGGTTTTTGCCGGAAATTTATTGGACCAATTGCAAACCTAACTTGCAACTTCGCGTGTCTACTAGTTATCATTTTAGTATTAAAAATGAAGGGATCATCTTATGAAAAACTTTTTTGGCGTCATGTTTACCTTTTTATTCTCGCTAACGTCGCACGCTGTGGGTTCTAAAACTTATTCTTACGATAAATATCTCAGTGAACTAAAGGCCGCACCGATAGCTGGAGACAACGAGTATCCCTTTTTCGATGAAAAAGCCGCCGCCATGCTTAAACCAAAACTCAACATCGAAGCCCAACGCAAAATAGCTCAAGCTAGTGAGCTTAGCGAAAAGAGCATGAGTACTGAAGCCCAAAAAATCATTCAAGAAATTTCTGATATAGATTCAACTGATAACAATACCAATGCAGCAGAGGAACTCCACGATTTAATCCAAAATTACTCTAAACCAAAGAAATACAGTGCCCTTCCAACTGATGCTCAACTAATAATTGCTCAGCTTGCAAGTCTGTCGCCTTTTCGCGGAATTTTATGGCGAATCCGACCCTATTTTGAGAAGGCCCGCATCACCCATACAGCTGCGTTGACAGCATTTAAAAACCTCGCGGCTAATTTGCGCTGGTCTTTACGCTCTCCTCAGACAAAACTGGCTTTCCGTTATATTTCTGAGCCTTACACCGAAATCAGCGAAGTTCCTGCTGTGATCGATACCGATGCAAAATTTTATACGTGGCTACTTAATGACGTGAACCCCCATCTCCAAACAGCCGCCAAACGCCTTAACGCGATTCCGATTGACTCCGCGAAACCTCTAGTTTGGGACAATCGCATTCTTTTGGGTCCCAACACCTTTAAAGACGGAATTGATCGCTTTAAATGGGTTGGTGAAGTGGAGCGAATGATGCTTGTAGCATCCTATGAAAACTCAATTTCACAAATATATTTTTTTGGATCGTACTCAAATCATAAATTTATCGAACTTGCTAAGGAGCTGGGGAAACTTTTCGGCGTAGACTCATTGCCGCTTCCCTTTATGGAAGTTCAGGGTGTAACACTAAAACAATATCGTGAGGTCATAAAGAATTCCGATTTTCAGAACTTTGGAACCCGCCTAAGCACGTGCACTTATTCAGACAAGCCATGCATGGAACTCTCCTATAATTATTTATTGTCTGCCACTGAACGTATGTACGCCGCTTGGAAGACAGCACAGAAACGTGAAGGCAATAATATTTATGCCTTCAATACAAATTTTGCTCAAGTTGACATTGCTCGCGGCGATATTAATTTTGAAAACATTCGTAGTCTGGTAAAGCAAAGGACCATGTTGCGAAGTCTAGCAACTGGAGAACCAGCAGAATTTGACTTACCGGCTTTCTACAAAACACCACCACAAGATCTTAAAAAATTGTTGCCAACTGGCTTCGATGAAAAAAAAGAACGCACGAAGACACTTAAAGTTGGCGCTACCAGCAAAACCGAAAGCTATCGAAACTATTTCTATGGAAGTCCTCAGACTTGGAACCATATCGAGGAATACAAAACGTTTTTACCTAAAGTTGCTAGTAGTGACGATATTCTGCAAGCCGGAAGAGTACTGACCCACGCTACCTTCGGCCTTGTGAGAATTCCCGGACTTAACTTGGCAGAACAATGAATCAAACTACAGACGCTGCTAAGGATTTAGCCTTACCAGCGACCTTTGAAAAGCGGCGTCTGTTCAGTTTTCAAAAAATTTCTAAAGTCAAAATAGATTGCGCCAATAATCCAAAGAAAAGTACAAATAGCACCGTTCCCGTAAGGCGGTTGATAAAGATCCATTTGGGGTCTTCCGAGGCAAAGTAAACATTGTCTTTCTCTTCTTCGCGCGAACGAGTTCTCATAAACAAAAATGCAAAACTGAGCTCAGCAATGGTTGAAAAAATGATTGATAAACCAAACAACAAACAAACTAAATTAAACCCCTCAGTCAATGAACTACTCCAAAAACCCGAAACTAAACCCGCCGAGGTAAATAAAAAGATATGAAAAATATCATGACTTATTCCATAGGCCGGAGACCAATTGTACCACCGATAAATCATAAAAAGTTCAAGCACGCCACGTGTCCACCAACTTATCAAATGAAGTTTTAACGGTAATTTAAAACTCTCTGGGCAATCCGAGTGTAACAAGAAAGCAAACGGCAACAAAAACCACGTCAGTACGGTATAAAATAACCAAATAGATTTTTGCCAGGAAATTGGTCCGCCGACCCATGCTTTGCTTGAATTTTGTCGCTGATGAAATCGCTGTGCGAACAGTAATATGATTACAGGCCAAATTACGATTGCTATATTTTGCACTTGATTCATTTGTCTAGAATAGGCCTTGTCTGTTTCTGTGTCCAAGAGTTAGAAGGATATGTGCCAAGGCTCGATACCAGGCGACACTTTTTGCCAGAAACATTGTATTTTTAGAGATTTAAATCGCATTTAGCTCAAATCAGATGGCACCCCCGTTGCAGTCCCAGCTTGCAATGAACTTCGGGACCTTAGTTTTTTTATTTGTGACCATCGTTTTCTCGCTTCCCTCCTTAGCCGAAGAAATTAAAGAATGGGATCAACCCGAGATCCTTGGTGAGGGCGACGAGTTTATTCGCTCTCTAGAGGAAATGGATCTTCGAGATTTACGTTCTGGTTCCGTTTTTCAGGAACCTTGGTCAGGCTATCTCTGGCCCATGGATAAAATGGGTCCACTACAACGCTACAACGATAAAAAATTTCCAATCACAGCCACCGTTCAAAGCTACTTTAGCTATCTCGAGCAAAACCCACCAACAAAATATTTCTCTGAAGGCGCTGAAGCCATTAATAAGTTATCTCCCCTTGAAAAATTCGAACTGCTCACTTTAGATATGAATTTTCCCATGACAAAATCAGCACTGGGACTTTTAAAATCCAAAACTTTCAACGATGGAACTATTCCCAGCTGGTACGGATTCTGTGATGGTCTAGCCGCTGCCTCAATAATTTTTCCACGCCCAAAACATTCTATTAACGTGACAGCGATAGACAAAAAAACAAAAATTCATTTTTTGCCCGAAGATCTTAAAGCGATTGCAACTTATTACATGTCTAGCTTTGGCATGAGAAACCGACTTGAAGTGGGCGCACAATGTCGGACGCAGCAACCGAAGCGCGGTAGCACAGGGCGACCAGAACCTTATGAGTGCAATGACATTAATCCAGCTTCGTTTCATATGGCGGTTGTAAATCGCGTTGGCCTGCACCGAAGACACTTGATTTTAGAGGCTGATGCTGGCTATCCCGAATGGAATCACCCTATCATAAATTATAAATATGAATTTTTTAATCCAGTCACCAAGAGCATAACAAGACTTAAAAAGGCCGGCGTGGCCCCAGAGGAATATAGTAAAGATCCTTTTAAATCCGTGCGTAGCACGAATACTGCAAAAATCGTTGGTGTGCACATGAAAATTTTAAAATCAGATTTCCATTCTGCGGCCGACGATGTCGAAACGGATTCTCCCGAAAGAGACTCTCGAATTACTATTATCTACGACTGTACTCTTGAACTCGATAAACAAGGGCAAATTATTGGTGGGGAATGGGACAATCCCTTAGACGATCGTGCTCGACCAGATTTCATTTGGGCCTTACCAACCAAAAACTTTAAACCTGCAAACTCTCCTCAGGAATTCGCTCTCTATAACAGAATTGAAAGCTTGTTCGCCTTGGCCAACGAGTAATCATAAATGAATTTATAATTCTTAAACTTGAACGTCTCGGTTTTTGGTAACGCTCTTCTCTAACCGCACAGCCATTCCAGTTTCAGCCGCTTTACTTTTGATAGGCTGCGGTGGCGTCTGGACAACGCGGGCTTGAAGAGTCGTGAAGATCGGCTCGTTGATCGCAAGCGCATTATCCTGAAGGACGCACTGACGACCAATTTTCTTTTTCGCATTAATGATAACAGGCGCTTTCAGATTCGCTGTCATATTTCTCGGGTCGTTTGGAATTGTGATTATACAGAAAGTATGAAAGCGTTCACCGGCAGAGAGTCCCAATGACTCTAAATCTCTTTTTGTTAACCCAATACTGTAATTTTTGGCGAATAAATCGGGCTCAAGAACTGGAAATGCGACAGCGGGATTTTCACAACTCTGTAGCCATGCAAAAACATCATCAGTAGGATCATCGAGAAGAACAAATTTTCTGAGTGATGCGAATCCAGGTATTCCCTCTGGAAACTCGATCAAATCTTCTTGATCTAAACCAACAGCGCCAAAACGTGACGTCTGAATTTGCATTCGAACCCCTTACTGAAAATACGACCCAATAAAACTTAAGTTGGGTTAAAAAAAGCGTGACCCTTATATAAAGATTCACCGGGCCTTTTGACGAGGTCAATAACTATTTAACAGACTATTTAAGACTTTATGGTGCCACGTGTCTTTGGCAAATAGGCTTGCCCAAAGACCCAGTCCGTAGCAATGGTAGCATCTCTAAAACAGTAATCTCTTGGCAACAAGCGAGCTTTCAAGCAATATAGCTTTTTAAAGGACATATCATGAAATCAATAACTGAATTTCCGGCGTTCACATTACGCGCGGCTCTTGCTACAAAAACCCAGCTCACTTCTGAAGGAAAATCTGCGGAAGAAATCACCGCGGCAATGGGAACTACTTATAAGCTTGAAGGTGATCGCTTGAAGCATTTCATGAATGCTCTTGACGTGGCGAATAACAACGCTGACGGCCTGAAGCGCGTACTAGTTATGAGTTTGGCCGAAGGAGAAGCGGCACCCGCAAAAGCCACTAAAGTTGAGGAAGCCTATTACGTACCCGATATTTTTGTCGCATTTGTTCCTAAACCACCTCAGCAAAAAGGCCGAGGGGGCAGAGGCAAAGGTGGGGATCGCGGCGGAAAAGGTGATCGAAAACCAAAAAATAAAGACGGCGACGATATCAAAAAAGCTGAAGCTAAAGAATAGCAATGGATTGCGAGCTTGTTTATGCTATTCCAATCAAAGAAAAAATTTGGTGAAAAAGAAAACCATGGATCAATGACCTTTAAAGTACTGCGAAAAAACTTCCCACTATCACCATAACCCATAACAAGAGACCCTGCGTGATAGCCTTCGCCCCTACAGAACGAATACTCACCATAGTGAGACCACTTCCTATTAAATAAAGTGCTATAACCAAAGCACGCCGTGCCACCCATTCAATTTGACTTCCTAGTGGCTGTAGAGATTCAAAATAAGTCACCATCGCTGAAGTAAAAACAAATCCTAAAATAAAAAATGGAAACTGAATCTTCGTGCCTCTATTAAAGATTTTTGCAAATATTAAAGTGACAGGAATAATCCACAAAGCCCTCACCAATTTTACGGTCGTTCCGACTTCCAACGCGTGAGCCCCAAACTGCATACTCGCGCCAACGACAGAGCTTGTGTCGTGGATCGCAAGGGCCGCCCATTGACCAAATTGCTCTTCAGTGAGGCGAAAGTGATGACCGAGCGCTGGAAAAACTAAAAGAGAAATTGCATTGAGAATGAAAACCACTGCCAAGGCAATTGATGTCGAGTTGTCTTTAGCTTGGATGGCGTTTGACACAGCAACAATAGCACTTCCGCCACAAATTGCAGTGCCGACATTGAGGAGAGTCGAAGTCTCTAAATCAGTGCGCAACCATTTTCCTAGGAAGTGCCCAACTACCAATGTCGCTGTCAGGGATAAAAAAGTAAAAATAACTCCACTCGTACCGGCTTTAATAACAACATCAAGATTGACTCCAGTGCCAAGGCCTATGATGGCCCAAGCAAGAAGAGGCTTCGTAAGTTTCTTTGTTTGGCTGAGATAAGGATTTCCTAACACCAAGGAAATTGTGATCCCTAAAAGAAGAGCCATTGGTGACGTTACTTTTGGGTAAAGGCAAATGAGGAGCCCAATTAAAGTTGGCATGGCGCGGAACAAAAAGGTGCCTGGCACCTTTTCACGATTTCTTTTGCAAAAGATCTTTTAAACCATGCGTATTTGGACTTGAAGTCGCCGCATCCTGATTTTGCGCTTGAATCGCCAAATAAACTTCTTCACGATGAATCTTAGTATCTTTAGGGGCTTCAATACCCAATCGAACTTGTTTACCTTTGATTTGAACAACGCGGATCTTGATATGATCGTCTATAGCAATGGATTCGCCTAATTTTCTTGTAAGAACCAGCATCGACACTCCTTCGCACTCTGGTCACATCCGTATACATTCTCTTAACGGATAAAGATTAAAACAGCTTTAGCTATTATTGTTACCGTAGAAAGTCAAGAAGACTTGGCTGCATGAGTTTAGACGAGGTCGAGAGAGAAGCCTTTAATGTAGCTTCATTTTTATTTACATCAGAAACAACTTTAAACATATCCTCATCTTCGAGCGCAGAAATAGCTCCTTTAGTGTCGACTTTGGATTTTCCTAACGAGTCAAGTGTCGTATTTAGGTTCATTAGCCTAGATCCAAGCTCTGATCTTGCTAAAACTGCCTGAGAATGCGCCTCATCGAGGTCGTCGAGCGAGACTTGGATCGTATATTTATCGCCCGTTATCATAGCAATTTCAAGTTTTTTTAATACACCAAAAAGGTTTATGCCTGAGTTATTTTCCTCACCAAACTGATTACGTGGCGATGGGCTAGCAAATTTGGTTTCATTTTTCTTTGTACCCACCCCGACTTGAGGCACCACAGACGCTGGTCCACGCAATTGGGGATCTTCACTATCAGGAGTCAGGTTTTGCGGCGTATGGTTCGGATCACTTGGATCTTGGGCCGGCGGGAGAGCTCCAGCAGGATTATTTTCAGGATGGGATTTGTCCAGCAAATCGCCGACTGGCTTTCCCAAAAAAGTTCGGCTACCAGGGAGATTGATTGCCACGAAAGCCTCTTTATCAATGGGAACCTTTATCTCTCCATCATCGCCAGTATAATTTCCTTGCGGATCAAAGGGTGGCTTTGTGGTATTGAATCCACCGAAAAGAAAGCGCCCCGCAAGTTTTCGGTTTCCAATTTGTACAACCTGTCTTTGTAATTGGTTTATTTCCGCAGCTAGAATTCGACGTGTATCGGGATTAGTACTTGCGTCGTTGGCAGCGCCGAGAGCAAGCTCCTTTGCCCGCACCATGACGTCAGCGACGTCACCCAAAGACTGATCTGTGTATTCTAAGAATGACTTCGCGTTTGTTAAAATTTTTTGATATTGCCCTATATTTTGTTCATCGGTGCGATAGGCAAGAACTCTTGTCGCTGCAACAGGATCATCACTTGGTTTATTAATCCTTTTTTGTGAAGCTGCTCGCTCAAGAGACTCGGCCAAATTCCCTTTACCCCGATGGAGGGAATCATTAATTTGGCTATAAATCATTTTGTCCGAAACTCTCATAGCTCTTATTCCTCAATTTACATTCGCTTCATACTTAGAATCGTATCAAACATTTCATCAGCAACCCTTATTAGGCGCGCGCTCGCATCAAAAGATTTCTGAAACTCGATCATCTTCGTCGCCTCTTCGTCAAGACTCACGCCGCTGATACTGTCGCGAAGATTATTGAGCTGCGATACCATATTTTTCTGTGATTCAAATTTTGAATTCGCACGGTCAGCAGCCACCCCAATTTTTCCAACTAGAGCATTGTAATATTCGTCGAAAGTGCTCGTGCCGTCATCGAGAAGTTTTTGAAATTGCAGCTGGCTCATTTCATTTGCAATGCGATTGTCACCAGCACCACCAGGCATTGCTGCTGCGACTATTTTTGCTGGGTCTTTGGCAATTTCCACATTGAGTGCCAGATCTTGAGCCGCATTAAGCGTACCGCCGATTTCAAAGAAATCTCCACCTGGTTTTCCGCGCAAATCAAAACCTTTGCGATGGATTTCGTTCACCGAATCAGCAAAGCTATGCGCTAAAAAATCAACGTCATCTAGGGCATTTACAATTGTTTCATTTCTTACATTCAACATTCCACCAATATTACCGCCAGTAATTTCTTGGGTAATATTCATCGGATCCGTGCTCGCTGATGGCTGAAAGAAAATACCTAAGTGAACTTCGCCACGAGCACTGTTTGTGTCTGTGGGAGCTACCATCAACTTTGTAGCTTCGGTACTTGAAACAAGAAACGAAGAATTGCCGGCACGAATGGAAATACCACCCTTGTCGCCTTCAACCGCTTTTATGTTAATGATCTCGCCGATTTTTTTAACGAGCAATTCACGTCGATCGCGCTCATCATTGGCAGTCGCCCCCGCGACTTCGATTTGGACAATTTTTTCGTTAAGGTTCGCAACTTCTCTTGTATACTCGTTTACCTTTTCAATATTCGCTTTGATCTGCTGATCTAAATCATTTTGGATGGTTTTTAGATTTTTACTAACTCGCGCAAAATCTTGAGTAAGATGAAACGAAGTATCACGAACAAGTGTTCGCGTTGCCATGTTCTCTGGACTCGATGAAAACTCACGATAAGCATTGAAAAACTCGCCCATGGACTTGTTGAGACCTTTGTTAACCTGTTCATTATAAATTTGTTCAACACGCCCTAAAGCGCCAGCGCGTGATTCGTGGTAACCCAGTTGATTCCCCTCTGAGGTAATTTGTTTTTCGAGGTAAGGATTATTAATCCGAGTTACAGCACCAGTTCTTGCCCCCATCCCAATCCGTACTTGACCAGAGTCCACTGGAACGTTGGCCTTTATTTCCACTCTCTGACGAGAATATCCTTCGGTCGATTTGTTGGCAATGTTGTGACCGACCGTTTGCAATGCTGTTTGGCTATTTTGCAAACTTCGCTTCCCAACATCCATCATCGAATGAATCTTAGCCAATGACTACCTCTATGCCTCGCGACTAACGAGCCTTCCAGATTTTGGATTTTTATTAATAGCGCTGTCTTTTTTATAAGTCTTATTATCAACGAGCGTATCGCGAATTGCGTTCATCGCCCCTTGCACATGAGTCAACGCAGATCTTACAAGTTCTTCGTTGTCACGGTTGATTTCATTTACACGCCTTACCTGTAAATCCAGAACTGCATGCTGATCTCTCAATTTGGTTCCGAATGCGGGCGGAAGTTTTGCTGCAATCTCAAGAAGACGCGGCACTTCAAAATTTGCTCCGATTACTTGTGCGAGTTCCTTGGCGATTTTTACGCGAATATTTTCAAGAGTTGCAAGTTTCATCAGAATTGTTTCTTTAGCTTGATTAACTTCGTTAAGTTTTTCGATATCAGTACTAACTAAAATATCGCGTTCGTTATGAAGCGTCTCAATGAGTAAAGTATAGATCTTGATGATCTCATCAATACAATTAGTCAATTGCTTATAATGTTTGTCGGCTTGAGTTGCAAACTGATCCATGGTTTTCGTCCTTGAAAAGCTGGGCAGTTAGGTTTTAAGAAATCAAGTGTTCATCAACAAGTTTATCGGCGATAGCTTTAGAATCAGTTTTATACCGACCCTCGTCGATTAGCTTTTGAAAGTGAGCCACACGTTCTTCGTTTACAGACTGTAAGTCTGGAGTTGCAAGCTCCCGAATTTTATTCGCCATTTGCGCTTTTTTGGAAATATCAACTTTCGCGACATCCTGTGGAACAGCAATATCACCAAGTTCCTTTTTTTCTTTTGCCGCACTTGAGCGCGAAATTTTTGCAGCATCTCCAGTAGCACTTGTTGATGCAGTTGTTGTGTTACCAACTCTTTTTGGATCGACCTTCATGAGTCCTCCCAAGGAAGTTATACTCATACCTCAAGGCAAAAGAAACTTCCATTACTCTTTCTCTAGTGTATCACAATAAGACGCTATTTCCCTAACTTATATAGCTAAAATTACAAGAGTTCTAGCCTTCGACTAGACCGCTAGGATTAATCGCCCATTCAAGAAGTCCAGCGGTAGAACCAACGATGTCACCGGCATTTACTTGCTTTCCATTTAAGTGCTCATCCGTCTCGCCCATAAACCGCAGAAGAGAATTCAGTCCATTCGGGTGATTTATTTTAACTGTTTGAAGCCCATCGGGTGTCCTAAAACTCTGCGCCACTTTTCCCGACCATGGACTGTGAACACTCGCTTGATCGCCTTTTAATTTTATCGACATACCTTTGGTATCGGTTGGCTTTAGACTTTTTAACTTAATTTCATTTTTTTGATTAAGGGGACCATTTGGCTTCTGGATTCCCAACTGCTGACCATAACGATCAACTATTTGATCGTAAATGAGATTTGATAAACCGACCCCACCCTTAACATTCACCCATTGATCCACATATTCATCATCAAGCTGTTCACGAAAAATTTTCTCAGCCATGTTTGTTTTTATAATTGCCGATTCGTTGACGGTTTTTCTCATGGCTCTAACCATCTCGCGCAAAAATTGCGTTTCATACATCTGCGCGGCTCTCATGATTTTGGGATCGCGCTGATCAGATTTCAAATCTGGCGTTTGAACCGTAGCCGGCATAGAAAAGCCGCCGACTTTTTTTAGCATAAATTTTCTCTTTGAAAAAAAGAGAGGGAAGATGAGCTAGAGTAATTCGTGCATCCTGCACTTTCACTCTTTAATTCCGGTCTACTGCCAATCCTTGGCTGGCGCTGAACCGTTGACTCTGTTTCCTGCCAGAAACTTGAATCTAACCATCCTTGGTCACAATTCCCTAACCCATCATCCCCCGGATCCCAACACATCCATGTGTTGGAAATAGTATTCCATATTATTAGTTTATATTTTTTTTGTCTCAATTCGAAACTTTTTTTCATAAAATTTCGAGATCCCCCTGTAAAGCCCCGACTGCCTTTATGTCCTGAATTATCGAAATCAGGTCCTTCGGAGAGACACCTAGACCATTTAATGCCTTGACTAAACCACCGACACTCGCGTCGCTATTGAGGACACCAACGCGGTCACCTTCTTCTTTTTTTCCGCCTGTTGACGCCGGCCCACGCATGCTGGCTGTACCGCCGACTTTTACTGTCAGATCTCCATGAGAGACTGCCACTTCAGAAATTCTCACTCCACTACCTATGACAACAGTTCCCGTTCTTTGGTTTAATATCACTTTTGCTTTCTGATCAGGAGTTACGTCAAGACTTTCGATGGTCGCCAACATCTCAACCGTTTTACCTTCAAATCGTTGTGGCACAATCACATCAATCGTACTTGCATCCTTTGCAACAGCATATTTCCCTGACAAATCTTGATTGATTACTTTTGTAACTCTTGCCGCCGTAGTAAAGTCAGGATTATTAAGAGTCATACGAAACATTTTCCGAGTCGTAAAATCTATCGAAATATCCCTTTCGATTATTGCTCCATTGGGAATTTTACCTACCGTGTTGTGCGAAGTCCCTCCGGCGTCCCCAATGATAACTGGTCCTTGCGCTACCGCGAAAATTTCTTGATTCGCGGCCCGCAGTGGAGTCTGAATGAGTGTGCCCCCTTTCAAACTACTCGCATCGCCAACAGCATTGACCGTAATGTCTATTGTGTTTCCCGCTCTGGCGAATGCCGGAAGGGTTGCCGTGATGATCACCGCCGCTACGTTTTGGCTGACAGTTTCCTTTCCTAACTTCATCCCCATCTTATCAAGCAATCTAGTAAAACTTTTTTCTGTAAACTCAGATTTGTTATCCCCCGTGCCAGCAAGACCAACCACAACTCCATATCCGACAAGCTGATTCTCTCGCACGCCGCGAATATTGGCGATATCTTTTAATCGAACAGCATGCGCCTCAATAGAAAATAAAAAAGTTGATGTCAGTATCAATACTAATTTTAATTTCACAACTATATTCCCTTCTTCACGCTGACAACGTCATAGACGGGGTCTAAAAGCGCTTGTGAACTAACCCCTTCGTCATTGAAATCTTGCTCTCTAACAATCCCGGTCACGATAATACGGAATTCACGCTTACCGATCATAAAAGACTGAGAACCTTTCACACGATAGTTTCCGTCAGCCATGCGTTGGACAATTCGTGTCGGAACTGCGTCGACACCTAGGGCATCATCTTCTTTATTTTCAATTTCAGTTTTTACTGTAGACGCAGCACCACTGTCCTTAGCGTCTTTAGCTTTTGGATCTTTAGCGTTTTTATTTGCTTCTGTTTCTTTCTTCTTGTCATCGGTGGCTGCAACCTTGGTTTCGGTTTCGCTCTCACTTGCCAGCCGGCGGCCGGGATTTTCAATTTTTTTGAGGAGCTTTTTGATAACGTTGATTTTTGTATCCACTTGTGTTCGAGCCGATCCATCAAGTTTTACTGGCATCAAATCTCCAATTAGACGTACCGTATTTTGCGAAAAAAGATACGCACCCTGGCCTTCCATGATCCAAAGACTTCCTTCTTGAGCCCCAATTTTAGCTTCAGCTTCGAATTGATCTTTGGTCATTCGCATATATTTTCTTTGCTCTCCCTTTTTGTAATTGGGGGTGTCACTAAAACTCAGCGGCTTTTGTGGACCAAGATCTTCTGTCCAACCATTACCCCGCATGAAGTTTCTTAACTTTACACCAAAAGTTCCACATCCCGACAAACTCAGTACCAACGAACAAAAAATTAATGCCTTCGCTGTTTTCACTGAATCCTCACAATACTAGGAGCCTCGATAACGGCTGACAAAATCGTTTTTGTACTCGGATTTAGGACCTTAATACGATCACCGACATCTCCCTTTTCCTGAGCGATTCCATTCATAGTTATTTCGAGCCACTCATTTTTGTTAACTATCTTTACGGGTTGTCCAAATCTGACAGCAACCTCTTTCGCTAAGTTAGAATACGAAATTGAATCGTTTGCAGAGACACCACGGCTAATTTGGCGACCTATTAATTTCGTAGACTCCGGGAATCCATCGCTCGCCTGCGTGATGTCCTTTAACTCATACTTAAAATCTACTTCCGAAATGCGTTCACCTATATTGAGATTCCTGATAGCCACAGGGACTTTCTTCATGACCTTCACACTTCCAGAAATCCAAATCGTTTTGTTTTCAACTCTAAGTGGAATTGAAAAATTTCCTCTTGGAAGTTTTACACCTTGATATTCTAAACTCCAGTTAGCACCACTATGAATATTGTGAATATCTGGAATCACTAGATTTGAAAGTCGGTACTCACACTCATTGCATATCTTTTTAAATTCGCCCTCAATTTTTAGGGTGACTGCTTCCGAATCTAGTCTAAATATTTTATTTTGAATGCGCACGACAGGCGGCACAACGACTGTTATTTTCTGACCAAGTTTTTCTTCGATTCCGGGTAAATACCTTCTTAAGATTTTTGAGATTTGAAATCCCGTCAAATTCCTCGTAGCGTTACCAGGAATTTCCGTTATTTCAATCTTGCCAACCTCTGTGTTCGCGTTGTCATCGAGATCTGTAATTTCTGCGACATCTCTCAGAAGAACCGCGCCAGTGGTCTCTATCTTTGAAAACTTTCTTAGGTGAATTGCAGGCTCTGCCAGAGCAACACCTGCAACCAACGAAATTGCTAATAACATTCTAAATATTATTCTCATTACCTCAGTCCATTTATATTCTGTAACATTTGGTCAGCAGCCTGAACGACTTTAGAATTAGTTTCATACGCACGTTGGGCCGCTATCATATTTACCATTTCATCAACGATATTGACGTTACTGTTTTCTAATTGTCCTTGGGCAATTGTCCCGAGGGCATTTTCCCCTGGCATTGCTTGCTGAGGAAGACCGCTTGAATTCGACGGAAGAAACAAGTTTTTGCCAATGGCCTTCAAACCCGCGGGATTTACAAAGTTCACAAGCTGAATTTGGCCAATTGTTTGAGGCGTAGTATTTTGATCGAGCGTAATATTTACTTGTCCTTTTGAGGTTACCTCAACACCACTTGCATTAGGAGGTATTGTCATTTCGGGCTGGAGAACAAAGCCATTTTTGTCTACAATTCGCCCCTGAGAATCTTTTTTAAACGCGCCGTCTCTGGTATATGCGATTTGCCCATTGTCGGTTTCGACCGGAAAAAAACCATTGCCCTCAATTTGCATATCAAGTGCGTTATTGGTCATTTTAGGTGTACCAACTGCGAAGTCTTTTTTCACAGCGGCAGTCTTCACACCTAAACCCGTTTGTACTCCAGTGGGAGAAAACGAATTTGCTCCTGTCGCCGATCCAGGTTCTTTTATAGTTTGATACATTAAATCTTCAAACTCCGCTCTAGATTTCTTAAATCCCTGTGTATTGATGTTTGCCATATTGTTGGCAATCACATCCATATTTTGCTGTTGAGCATTCATTCCCGTAGCGGCGGTATTGAGACTGCGAAGCACTTCATCCCCCTTAGTTATTACGCTCTCGTCTTAGGCACTTCGTTATTTAGCTTTTCATCCATTTGATCGAATGCTTTGATTGCTTTCTGACTAGATTCAAACAAACGGTTCGCGGCGATCATATCTGTCATTTCTTGAACGATATTAACATTACTTGATTCAATATAGCCTTGATGAATTTTATATTCCCGAGCAGCAATAGGAGTGGCTGGAGTATTAGGACGAAGTGAGAAAAGTGAATTCCCCTCTTTTCTCAACACATCTTTTTCTTCGAAGTTTATAATAGAAAGCTTTCCTAGGTTTTCATCTCGGTCGTAAATATCACCGTTGAAAGAAATTGTGACATTACTATCTCTGACATTAAACACCCTTTGGGCCGGATCTTGGGCGCCTGTTTTTAAGACAGGAAATCCACTTTGATTTACTAGCACTCCTTGGCTGTCGACTCTCAAATTTCCAGAACGCGAAAAACGAACTCCTTGGGGAGTTAATACCTCCAGAAAGCCTTCACCCTCAATAGCGATATCTAAATTGTTACCGGTAGTAAGAAGTGTACCCTGTGAATAGTCAGAGAATGAACCGATCGCTTCAGCATAGCCACGATCAGCTCCCTGCATGTCGTAAAAAGACTCTACTGACGCTGGAACACGTGGCACATTTAATGTCGTCGGAAGTTTTTCGTAATTAGAAAGGTACTCACGAAAAACTGTTTGATCTTTTTTAAATCCAGGCGTGTTTGTATTTGCTAAGTTGTTCGAAATATTATCTAGACGTTGGCCTTGCGCAATTGCGCCACTTAACGCCGCATAAATACCTTTTGAACTCATAGTCACACCTCGCCTAATCTGTCTCTTCAATCCTGAGCAACGCCTGTGCCATAAACGTTTCTCGATCTTAGTCGAGGCTCAACTCGGAATTAAAGAATTTGAACACTTTGCGGCTGCCAAAATTCTGACGTGTCGTCAAAAAGTAGATTCTTTTTAGTCATTGGCCTAAAGACCAGTTAAGGGCAAGTTATTGACCCATTCCGTCGACCAAAAAATGAATCCGATCCATAATGAAAACCAGTGTCAAAATTTATTTTATCTCTGGTCACATTCATTTCAATTTCCGCAGCAGAAGCTGCAGCTCCAGAGACTACTCCGAAGCTACGCATCGTTCTGCCCTCTGCAGAACTAAAAACTCTTAACGGTCTCGAAAAGACAAATTTTGAGATATCTCCTCCGCATGAAGCCTCCATTATTTTTGACTTACCAATTACCTATAATTCCCGAGTCCAATCGTGGATTCACCACTATCAAGGTGCCGGCAAAAAATGGTTTAGAAAGTGGCTCGAACGCAGCGAAAAATATATTCCCTCTATTCAACGCGTGCTTGACATGCGTGGACTTCCAAAAGATTTAGCTTACGTGGTCATGATTGAAAGTGGGTTCTCATCTCACGCCGTTTCAACCGCTGATGCCGTGGGGCCTTGGCAATTTATTCAAGCAACTGCAGAACGCTATGGGCTAACAATTAATTGGTGGCTTGATGAACGACGAGACATGTACAAAAGCACTATAGCGGCTGCAAATTATATTTCAGATTTATTCAGAATGTTCGGTAGCTGGTACCTCGTTGCCGCTGGTTATAATATGGGTGAAAACAAAGTAAAAAAATTAATTGAAAAGCATCAAACACGAAATTTTTGGATTCTTTCGAAAAAAGGTGCCTTCTCTCAAGAGACAACAAACTATGTCCCCAAATTAATTGCCGCTATGTTGATCTCCAAAGCCCCCGGCCTATATGGATTTCGTGAACTCAAGCCGCATCCCCCAACCCCATTTGAAACTATTTACGTCCCTGGCGGAACAGACCTTGTGGGAATCGCAAGCCACCTCGGAATTAATTATCAGTACCTAAAAGGTCTCAATCCAGAACTTCTCCACGGTTTTATACCCAAAGTTGCGAGAAACCATAAGATAAAGATACCCAAGGGTTCGACAAAGATGGTATCTAACTATCTGGAGCAAAAGATTTTAGCTAAACAGTAAAATTAAATAACTATGTTCATCGTGCAAAAATACGGCGGCAGTAGTCTTCAGACCGCCGAAGACATCAAAAAAGTTGCAGGTCGTATTGCCGAGCTTTACCACAAAAAAACAAACCTGATTGTCGTCGTCAGCGCTATGGGAAATACCACAAACGAGCTCACCGACCTCGCAAAAAAAATAAGCCCAAGCCCAAGTCAACGGGAACTCGACATGTTGCTCACCACGGGCGAACGTATTTCAATGGCATTACTCAGTATGGCGCTTATCGATCTTGACGTACCCGCAATTAGTTTTACCGGTAGCCAAGCAGGTGTAATGACCAACGACTCCTTCAACAACGCTCAGATTCTTGACATTAAGCCTATACGGGTCGAAGAAGCTCTCAAGCAGAATAAAGTCGTTGTGCTCGCCGGCTTTCAAGGTGTGTCGCCAAAGACAAAAGAAATTACAACACTCGGTCGTGGCGGTTCTGATACAACAGCCATTGCAATGGCTGCGCATTTTAAGGCTAGTCGTTGTGAAATTTTAAAAGACGTCGATGGTATTGCTACTGCCGATCCAAAGGTAAATAAAAACGCAAAAGTTATTTCTGAAATCGCCTACAACCATTTAACCGACATGACATTCTGGGGTGCAAGGTTTTTGCATCATCGCGCCGCCGAGCTAGCACAACACTTAAATGTTCCGGTCTTTATAGGACCAAGTCACAAGACTGGAATCGGCACTATCATCAAAGGAGAATCTCTTATGTATGAAAACCAAAAAATTCTTTCCGTTAACTCACATGCATTTGTCAGAGAAGTCTCAATAAGCGCCGATGAGCTTCACGAAGCAATCGATAAAGTTCAGGCGACGCTAACAAAAAAACAGTTACCCATGCTGCAGATATTGCATTCTGAAAGAAAAGAAAGGCAGTGGAAACTTCTTCTAACTGGTGCCAAAGAACACATTACTCCCATCAATGGGATCTTTAATGAAACCAATGAACTTTCCACCGTTACTACGACCTGTCTGGGACTCGTCGCAAGCAGCAAGGCTGCGGAACTCGCAAAAAAACTCAAATCAAATGGTATTGAGACAAAAAATATAATCTATGCTCCTCTAAGCATTACTTTTGTACTCGACCAGAGGGACAGAGAAAAAGCCATCCACACTCTGTCAATGCAACATGCCAATGACTAATAGCTCGCTCGCCGCGACATACAAAAATTTTGGCGAACTCTACGACGCGGGTGTGGATATCGTAACACTCCTAGAGTCTTTGCACTCAACAGAACGTAACAAGGAAATTAGAACCCAGCTTAGAATAGTGATCCAAGAGATAAAACGCGGAAATACTTTGGCAGGCGCCATGGCAAAAGGGAAATTTTTGCCAGCGTTTGATGTTCCGGCAATTCAGGCCGGAGAACGATCGGGAACCCTCATGAGAGTTTTTGAAGCACTCTCAAAAAAATATGAGATACGGGCACAGGCCGAACGGGTAATAAAAGCGGGTCTTATCAAACCGATCTCACTTCTGGCTGTCGGTTTATTTGTTTTGCCTTTTCCAGACCTTTTTAATGGCAAAATAACGCTGGCGGAATATCTAATTACCAGCTGTGGTATTTTCGGCGCATTCATGTTGTTTGTCATTCTGATGTTTCGATTCAATCGCAAGGCGGCCTTTGACGTTGGCTTGGCTGATATTCGCCATCGTGTTTGCATGGCAATTCCAGGAGTCCGTGGCATTATTAAAATGACTGCCCTAGAAAATTTTGTTTCTTCTTTTGCTCACCTACTCGATGCTGGTATGCCGATGTACGAATCTCTCGAGTTAGCCTACCGCACATCCCCCGACAGATCGATCCGTGCCGCTACAAAACGTATCCTCGCGCAGATTAAACGCGGTGGCTCGCTTTCCGATGCCTTTGCCTTGGAGCAACGCTTTGGACCTCAAATCCATGCCGCTATTACTCTGGGTGCCAAGGCCGGAAAAATCCCGGTCCTAATGCACCGTCAGGCCGCAGAATTAAATCGACAAATTATAGACTCAGTTGAAAAATTATCTAAGTACGTGCCAGGAATTATTTATACTGCCGTCGCAATATATGTAGCGATAAAAGTTTTCGGATTTTATTCGAAACAATTTAAAGGCTTGGAAAAAATGTTGGAAGGTGCCTGAGACTTTTTCCAGTCCATAGTGCGTTAATGAAATTTTTCAAAGGAGGAGCTTAGTGCAATTGGTTTACCGAAGATGGTTTCTCAAAAAACTATTCATGGCAGCTTCTGGGTTTCTTTTATTGCGTTGCTCTAGCGAAACTACTACCACAACAGGAACCCAAAATGCTTGCAATACTGCAAGCACCCTCGATGGAGCCGTTTCAAATAACCATGGACACACCCTCACGATTCCGCACAGTGATGTTGTGGCCGGCGTTGACAAAACCTACGCTATTGATGGAACCGCTGGCCATAGTCATAGCGTAACCATCACCGCAGCACATTTTACGCAGCTTCAAAATAATCAGACTATAAGTGGAATCAATGCAACGGTAAACGGTCACCCCCATACAGTCACGGTGTTTTGCGCATGAAAAAATATTTGCTTCTTTCTTTCTTTTCTCTGAATACAATCGGATGTGCTGTCGCTGTGCCAATGCACGAACTTTCGACCCCAGAAACTCTTGGTCCGTGGGCATTTCGTCTTGGTGTAATTTCGGGTTCCGCGCCAGCGTTTGTAACACCCTCAGCCACATCGAACAGTTCTCAGACCGCTTATTCAGTTCCTATCGCTGGTTACCACCTTGGAATAGGACTTCCTAGCAACTTTCAACTTAACGTTGAAGCCCTTGGTAGCGGCACAAGCGTAGGAACCTCGGTAGCGGTGAAATATCAATTTCATGGTGTAAACTATTTTTCGTCTAAACCGGGAAACTCTTCCAGCGCCATTACTCTTCGTTACTGGAGTTCGCTCGCTCTTGATTTTAAAGTCACCGATGTCACAAGCTCAGCTTCTTATTCGTTCGGAGATCTCAACGCTAACGGATACGATATCACCTTATCTTACGGAAAAAGGTTTTGGGACTTTATCGCCGCTTATGTGGGACTGAAGGGCGCTTCTGGAAATCTCGAAGCAAAATATAAAAATACCGAAGCAGGCACTGTAGTCGCCACGGACAAGCGCTCAATCTCGGGAGGCGGTGCTATTGTCGGCCTAAACCTAGGCAGTCGATCTGACCACGTTGGGTTTGACTTTAACATAGAGGCCGAACTTATGAACCTTCCGGCCACACTCAGCAACGAGAACGTTTGGTACTCAAGCTTTATGGTTATGCTTGGAATTCCGTTTAGGTTTTAGCTATTCACTTAACTCGTTTAAACTTCTGAAGAACAGTTCTATCTTGATTTAAAAAATCAAGACCTTCAGATGTCTTGACTACTATATAGGTATACGCCTTCTCTGCTAATTCACCAAAAAAGACAATTTTATTTTCTTCGCAGTAAGAAATTCGATAACCTGTTTTTTCACCATCAACTATGTCATGCTTTAGCCCATCAGCAATCACAATTTGTGACGACATTTCAACATCTTTTATTATTGGCAATCCAACTAAGATCCCGTTAGCGTCTCTATAGACCTTAAGAACTAAATCTTGGGTCTTTTGCATTTCTTCGTATTGGCCTATAAGATCCATAGGACAAGCTTCAGGATTGTGCTTCGCATGTGGCTTCTGGGGGTTTTTAATTTCTCCAGGAATGTTTGCGCCCTTCCAATCGCCACAGCCAGTGGCAAATACCAAAATCAATCCCAGGCTTACAATGAATTTCATAAGGGACCTCCTTGTTTTCCTAGTAAAGTCACCCTCCAATAACCTGTCAAGCCGGACTGTCCAAAAAAAAGCAACTGATTAAACTCAGTTGCTTTTTTCCTTTTCAAATTACAAAAAATAATTTAGTGCGTTTTCTTTTTAGGGATTTCTTTTTTCTTGTCGTCAATTGCAGTGACTTCCACTTCAACTTTTGGAGCCGTCACCGCTGGCTTTACGCCAATTCCTTTTTTTGTTAACACCGCTTGCTTAATTTCTTTCATCATTTCAGGACGCTCTAAGATATAAGCTTTTGCAGCTTCACGGCCTTGACCTAAACGTTCACCTTTGTAGCTAAACCATGTACCAGATTTGTCCACAATGTTTTCCGCAGTCGCAAGATCAAGAGTATCACCAGCTGCACAAATTCCTGTACCATACATCAAATCAAATTCAATTTTCGCAAATGGTGGCGCCATTTTATTCTTTACGACTTTTACAGCAGTTCTGCTTCCTACGACATCTTCACCATTTTTAATCGGGCCGATACGACGTACATCTAAACGTACTGAAGAATAAAATTTAAGAGCATTCCCACCAGTGGTTGTTTCAGGATTACCAAACATCACACCAATTTTCATACGAATTTGATTGATAAAGATAACCAAGCAACGACTACGATTAATCGCGGCCGTCAACTTACGAAGAGCCTGTGACATCAAGCGGGCTTGCAGTCCCATATGAGAATCGCCCATATCGCCTTCAATTTCTGCTCTCGGGGTAAGAGCTGCAACCGAGTCAATAACTAACACATCAACCGCTCCTGAACGCACAAGTGTTTCGGCAATTTCTAGGGCTTGCTCGCCAGTATCTGGTTGTGAAACAAGGAGATCTTCTGTATTTACACCAAGTTTTGCCGCATAACCAATATCGAGAGCATGTTCAGCATCAACAAACGCCACTGTCCCACCTTGTTTCTGGGCTTGCGCAATAACGCTGAGAGATAAAGTTGTTTTACCTGAGCTTTCAGGCCCATAGATTTCAACAATACGGCCTTTTGGCAGTCCGCCGATGCCTAACCCAATATCTAAACTGAGTGATCCCGTAGGAATAACAGGAACGTCTTTATAGAGACTTTCTCCGCCCATGCGCATGATCGAGCCTTTACCAAATTGCTTTTCAATTGCTTGAACTGCAAGGTTCAGGGCTTGATTTTTTTCATTTGATTTTTCAATTTGTGTATTGGCCATACTTACTCCTAGGGTTAGTGTGTTTTTTCTAAAACTAATTGCATTGTTCTTTTCACAGTGGATTCAATAACAGCTTCACGGCTTCCGGTGAAAAGATTGATTTCGCTGTATTCAAATCCTGGTCCAATCACGGCAATACATACAGTGCCAATCGGCTTATCTTTGGATCCGCCAGTTGGACCGGCAATTCCGGTAATTCCAACAGACCATGTACTTTCAAGTTTTTGTTTTACTCCCTTTGCCATTTGAAGTGCGACTTCCTGAGAAACTGCGCCAGAAGCATCAAGAGTTGATTTTTTGACCTGTAAAACATTAACTTTAGAACTATTAGAGTAGGCGACGACACTACCCTTTACAAAATCAGAGGCCCCAGGAAGTCTCACTAGTTCAGCAGTAAAAGCACCACCAGTGCAACTTTCTGCAGCAGCGATCGACTGACGACGAAATTTAAACCGCTCATGGATTTGTTTTGCGAGATCTGGGCTGGGCATATCCTTTGGGTTTTAGCACATAAAAATACTTGATCAATTAAAATACTTTGCTGATTTTGCGCGCAATGCTTGACACGTTTCTCGCACAAATTCAGGGTAATTTTCATGGTCAATGTTATTTTAGTTAGAACTCAATTTCCGGAAAATATCGGTTTTGTCTCAAGATCTATGCAGAATATGGGAGCCGAGCGTTTAGTACTCGTCGACCCTCAGTGTGTAGTGGGAGAGAGAGCCACCGCAACTGCTGCTAGCGGAAGCGCTCCTTTAAAAAATCACATATTTTATAAATCGTGGAAGGAGTTTACAGAAAGAGAACCCCATGGAAACCGCTTAGCATTTACCTGCCGCTCTGGTCAGTTTCGACCGGTAAATGATTTTGAAATTGCGTTAAAGGAAATGAGTTCTCCTACGCATCTAATTTTTGGACCCGAAAATAATGGTTTAAGTAATGAAGAACTTCTTGATTGTCATTTACTTTGTTCGTTGCCCATTTTTGGCCCCATTGCGAGCATGAATTTATCGCATGCTGTGATGCTAGCATTATTTATATTAGCGCGAGAGAAACATGCCTCTGCTTTTCAGTCCCCAGAAAAGACTGAGACGTCCACTCCATTTCCAAATCTAGCCCTAAGAAAATGGTTAGAAGTCTTAGGATATGACCTTTCTGGCCAAACCAACGCATATTCGGTTCTACGTCAACTTTTTCAGACAACGATCCCAACACCAAAACAATTAGTTGTCCTTGAGAAGGTCTTACAACAAAATATCCGTAAGCTTTCAGAGATTAAACCGCACTGTCACGGTAACTGATCGGCTACACTGGTTGATTTACCGTTACAATCTCTGAGTAATTGAAACCAATAGTAGGCCGATTTATTTCCAGTTTTACTGAGCGCATCAGCCGCCACAGCCGTCCAAACGATAGAACTTTTTTGTACAACATTTAGCTCGCAATATCCTGACCGTATATAGCAACCAGGATGACTTGCGTACGCTTTTTCTTCGAGATCCTGACAGTTTCCATTAAAGAGAATTTTTTCCATCTCCTCTTGCAAACACATTCCAACCTTCTCAACAAATGCGGTACGCTCGTCGTTCCATGTTTTTGCCTTTTGGTGATAAATATGACAAAGGCGGTAACCAAAATTTAACAAATAATCGGAAGGATTTTGTTCTTTCACAAAACAGCCAGTGTCTTTTTCTTTTTCAAGATAGTAATTACAATTACCCGGAATTGGGCTAGCAGCAAACACCAATTGAGAAATTAGAGACAAGACAAAAAACATCAAAGTAAAATAAATCAGTTTTATAGTGTTAGCAACACTTTAGTGGAGGCTTGTAGTATCATATTTGTTGCGAGCCCGGCAGCGAGGTCGTCAAGAACAACGCCTAATCCACCCTTAACTTTCTGATCGATATAACTAATTGGATATGGCTTTAAAATATCAAAAAAGCGGAATAAAATGAACGCCGAAACTAAAAATTGCCAGCGATTCGGTAGCCAAAAATAGGCGACAAAAAACCCAACAACTTCGTCTACAACAACTTTCTTATTGTCATGCGAATTTGACTTAATTTCATAGTAGGTACAGAGAGTGATAGAAGCAAAGATAGCAAGAACTGTGGACTGAAGGTAAAATACGTGGCCCTTACCTGCCATGTAATAAGCCAAAGGAACAGCTAAAAGAGTACCCATAGTTCCTGGTGCCCACTTGAACTTACCGACGTAGAGTCCAGTAACTATGAATTCGACAATCTTAAACATTTCACCTCGACATTCTCTTTGAGGATGCCATCATTCGCGACCTGTGTCGAGTGACTTCATCTTTCAAAAAATATATCATTAAGAATATGAATTTAACTCAAATTTTATCGACAGCTGTAAGTCGCGAAGCCAGTGATGTGCATCTAAAGGCCGGAATTGTTCCCGTCATTCGTAAACATGGAATGCTTCGCCCTCTCGATGAATCACTTCAACCACTTTCACCAGAAACTTTGCATAAAATGGCATTTGATATTCTCGACGAAACACAAAAGAAAACTCTCGATAGTACCGGGGCGGTGGATATAGGTTATGGCATTGCCGGCTTGGGACGATTTCGCGTAAATATTTTCAAACAGCGGGGAACGCTAAGGATGGTCATGAGACTAATACCTCATGATGTTCCCGATATAGATCAAATCAATGTGCCGGCCGTAATTAAAAAGCTGGCATTGGAGTCCGAACGCGGCTTAGTTCTCGTAACCGGAATGACCGGGTCAGGAAAGTCAACAACGCTGGCAGCAATGGTTAACTATATCAATCAACACCGAAATCGCCATATCGTAATGATTGAAGATCCGATCGAGTTTTTGATTCGTGACTACAAATGTATTATTTCGCAGGTTGAGTTAGGAACTGACGCTGTTACTTATCCGCAAGCTCTGAAGAACTCTTTACGACAAGATCCCGACATTATCTTAATTGGAGAAATGCGGGATCTAGAAACAGTCGATACGGCTATGACCGCTGCAGAAACTGGCCACCTTGTATTTTCAACTCTTCATACGACTGATGCCATCGAAACCATCAATCGCATCCTCTCAGTTTATCCCGCTCATCAACACCAACAAATTCGCTATCAACTGGCTGCGGTACTTAAAGCTATCATTAGTCAGCGCTTGATCACCCGGCCCGACGGCAAAGGTTTTGTGCCGGCCGTTGAAGTGCTCATAAATAGTGGGCGCGTCAAAGAACTGATACTTGCCGGTGGTAAAGCTAAAGAAATGCAGGAAGCGCTCGAGACTGGCAGAACCGCCTATGGTATGCAATCATTTGATCAAAGTCTTATGGAGCTCATCGCCAAAAATTTAATTACTTATGAAGCCGCACTTCAGGCCTCTTCAAACCCCAAAGATTTTGCCGTACGTTTTTCTGGAATTAAGGGCCATGATGCCGTGAATTGGGTCAATAAAGACGGAAAAACTGCGGATAACCGCATTTGGGATCAAATTCAAGAACTTGAACTCCAAACAAATTTATCTCATATTAATAAAAAAGGTCCGAAGAAAAAGTAATAAAATGAAAAGCTACGAAATTCGCAATAAATTTATAAAATATTTTGAACGCAACGGTCACGCACCTGTTCCATCAAGCGGTTTAATTCCCGAAAACGACAACACACTGATGTTCGCAAATGCAGGAATGAACCAATTTAAAAATGTTTTTACCGGCTTAGAAAAGCGTCCCTACTCTCGCGCCGTCTCTTCGCAAAAATGCGTACGTGCTGGCGGCAAGCACAATGATTTAGAGAATGTGGGGTTTACAGCCCGCCACCATACCTTTTTTGAAATGTTAGGAAATTTTTCTTTCGGCGACTATTTCAAAAAAGATGCGATTCGCTTTGCGTGGGAATTTTTAACAAAAGAGTGCGGCATTTCAAGAGATAAATTGCATGTTACAGTTTTTGAAACCGATGATGAGGCGGCGGAAATTTGGCATAAACAAGAAAGAGTACCCAAAGAGAGAATTTCTCGG
Organism: Proteobacteria bacterium SG_bin7; assembly: GCA_002083485.1. Classification (GTDB taxonomy): domain Bacteria; phylum Bdellovibrionota; class Bdellovibrionia; order Bdellovibrionales; family SG-bin7; genus SG-bin7. The sequence continues at coordinate 192,186 of LWDK01000030.1, forward strand.
TTCGGAGAAAAAGATAATTTTTGGCGGATGGGAGATGTTGGCCCATGTGGACCTTGCTCAGAAATTTTTTATGACCACGGACCGGAAGCTGGCTGTGGAAAGCCAACTTGCAAGGTCGGTTGCTCTTGTGACCGTTATGTTGAAATCTGGAATTTGGTTTTTATGCAATTTTACGAAGATGAATCGGCTAAACAAACACCGCTTCCAAAACCGTCTGTTGATACCGGTGCTGGCCTTGAACGATTAACAGCAGCTCTGCAAAGCAAGAAAAATAACTACGACACCGATCTATTTGAGCCCATGATTAGCATGGCTTGTAAAATCGCAAAAATAAAATATGACGACAAGCATGCCTCTGCCCTGAGAGTGCTTGCTGACCACGCTCGCTCGACGGCTTTTTTAATTGCGGATGGAGTTATCCCAACCAATGAAGGGCGCGGATATGTACTTCGCCGGATCATGAGACGGGCAATTCGTTATGGAAGAAATTTATCCAAAGACGAGTCTTTGTTTCCGAAAGTTGTAAGCGCAGTTATTGAAAGTATGGAAAAAGTTTACCCAGAACTTCGTCGTGGCGCTGAGCGAATTTTGACAATGACAAAAGATGAAGTGACTCGATTTGTAACAACTCTTGATCAGGGTACCGAAATTTTAAATGCCGAGCTTAAAAAAATAGCTAAGCAAAAAGAAAAAACTGTCAATGGCGCTATTGCGTTTAGGCTCTACGATACGTTTGGATTTCCTCTCGACCTGACGCAACTTATTGCACGCGAGCAAGGTTATGATGTTGATGTCGAGACTTTTGAACGTGAGATGGCTAAGGCCAGAGATATCGCAAAATCTTCTTGGAAGGGCTCCGGCATTGAAAGTGACCGAGCCCATATCATTTCTCTTATCCAACAGGTAAGTAAAGGCAAAAGCAAACGAGTCACAAAGTTTATCGGCTACGAAAAAACTGAATCTAAAGGCAAAATAATTTTATTAAGCGATGGCAAAAACGTAGTCAAATCGTTGTCCGCGGGCGATAAGGGGTTAGTCGTGTCTGATTCAACTCCGTTCTATGGAGAGGGCGGCGGTCAGGTTGGCGATAGCGGAAAAATTACAAATAATAAAGGTGACGAAGCTATTGTTTTAAATACCACCAAAGAAAACGACATATTCATTCATCATGTCGAAGTAAAGTCAGGAACTTTGAAGGTAGGAGCCTCCTACACATATGCAGTAGATATAAAAAGACGTTCTACCGCCAGCAATCACTCAGCCACCCATTTACTTCATTCGGCGCTTAGGAGGGTCTTAGGTAACCACGTTAGTCAGGCAGGCTCACATGTGAATGAAGAAAGGCTGCGTTTTGACTTTACCCATAACTCTCCTTTGACAATCGAAGAACGTAGAAAGATCGAAGACCTGGTCAACAGCGAAATTTCTAAGGGAACCGAGGTAGAGACAAAAATCATGAGCCCTAAAAAAGCCGTTGATGAAGAAGGCGCACTGGCAATGTTTGGCGAAAAATATGGAGATAAGGTGCGCGTGTTAAAAATGGGAGACTTCTCCGTAGAACTTTGCGGTGGAACACATGTCCAAAATACTTCTGATATTCTGGCCTTTAAAATCGTAAGTGAAGGCAGCGTAAGTGCGGGAGTTCGCCGTGTTGAAGCCATAACCGGGAGTATGGCGATAAAATATTTACTCAAAAACACCAATGAATATTTACAAGCGAAAGAAGCGATCAGCGCCAATGAAAACTGGCAACAATTTATGGATAGAAATACGAATCCAGTGGTTCAGTGGATCGAAAGCACACGCAATGAAACAAAGAGTCTTGAGCGTCAAATGAAACAAGCGCAGAGTCAAAAAGTAGATGTGGATTCATTTGTGCAGAACGCACAGAGTATCAACCTCAATGGTCAAGATGCCAAGCTGGCTTCTGCTATTATCGAAATGGATGACCGCCAAGTCCTCAGTGACATCGCCGACAAGATGAAAAACAAATTGGGATCAGGAATTGTAGTAGTTATTGGTAAAGGCGAGTCTACTCATCCGATTATTGTGACGGTGTCATCAAATCTCACACAAAAAATAAAAGCGGGTGACGTTCTTAAAAATATCACCCAGATTATGGGCGGCAAAGGTGGCGGACGCCCTGACTTTGCTCAAGGTGCTGGCTCTGACTTTTCAAAAGCCAAAGCCGCCCTCGAAACCTTCAAGTAAACTTATCTCTAACAAGAAGTCCTAGTAAGAATACCTCATCATCAAGTGATAAGAGCCGGTATTACTGAAAGGGGACTCTCCAATAAAAGTTGGGTTGATGTTAGGGTAGACCGTACGCCAATGATCGCGATTTGCTACAGTCGAAAAAAACACTTCTTCAATTCTCTGAGAATTATGGACACAAGAACAAACAATTTGGTTCGTATTATCGTAAGTACCACAAGTGGTAAAGGGAGCACTAGATGTGTTGCCGCTTATCACATCACAGGAAAGCCCACCAGTGCTCTGCGAATTTTGAGAAAATATGGTGCCTTCCAATGTACCTTTGGAATTACATCCCCCCAAAAAGAAAAATCCAAGAAGCAAAATTAATCTCATTCCGAAACGTCCTAGCTTTGCCAACAATATTAGAAAGTGCAATTGGCATTCCAGGTATTGGAAATCTCCAGCCGAATCACAATAGAGTTTCTAGACAACGGCTGAGAGATAAACAAAATTTAGAGAATTCTCATTGATAGAGAAAGAGAACCAGAAAGAACCTGGAACCTTTTTAAAAAAAAGGCAGCCCGTGGGGAGCTGCCTTTTGTGTTCTAAACTAACTTTTTAAATTAGAAAGAAGCGTTAGCCATTACGTAGCCATAAGTTGCATTTTTCTCTACGACTCCAGTGATGTTCTCACCGTACTTACCAGCGCTGAACATTGAATATCCTGCTTCCCATCCTAAGTTTTTAATTTTATTACAAGTTAGGACGACAGTGATATCACTACCAATTTCTTTGTCTGATCCAGCAGTCGCATAAGCAGTACCAGCATGATTTGTAATCGCTGTAGCAGCGTCTGTTCTACTCAATGTAGAGTAAAACACATGAGCTCCAAAGTGTTCCATAAACTTATGAGAAACTTTTCCGCGAATACCATTGATATTGCTGCGACCGAACAAGTTTACACCGGCAATGAATTTATTCGCCGAAGGATAAAGTTGATCATAGTTTTTGTTGGCATTGAAGTACTCTACGCCTACACGTGTATCACCAAATTTAACACCAACTTCAGCTGTTGTTGAATCTGCGTCTTTAATATCCGCACCAAGCTTTTTACCACCTTGAGTTCCGTATTCAGCACGGTAATCAAACATACCAGCAGCACCTTTTACGCGAACACCAATGTGGTTGCGATCTTCATTCTCTTTACCGGTAGTGATTGCTTTGTCTTGTCTCACTAAATAGTAAAGGTCGACTTCAGAAACTGGGCCGGCCATTTTAGTTCCGCCGTACAAACCCACAAAGTTTGTGTCAGCTTGATTGGTACCAGGAGCGCTAAGGTTAGCGGCCACTTCTGTAATCTTGTTATAAAACACATCCAACCAGAATTTATCGTTAGCAGTCCAGTGAGCCTTCAAACCGTCAAATGAGCGCCCAACCATATTCCAGTTAAAACTACCGATCACCACTTCTTCACCGTAGGACATTTGGTAGCGACCTATAGTGTACGAAATTTTATCAGTTGGCGAAATCATAGTGTAAGCTTGCGACACATCAAGCGTAGTGTTTGTAGTAGCACCCGAAGTTCCAGCTGCAGCACCAGCATTTTTAACAAATTTTGGGGCAAAGAAGATTGTGAGCTTTGGGTCCGGCGTCCATTTCATCTTAACTTCAGTCGACAAAGCTAGTTGATCAGCTTGACCGCCATTACCTACTGTTTGTTGCTCCATACGAAATCTCGCGTTGCCGGTAACTTCCATACCGTCAGCAAGTGCCGTTGACACAAGACCTACAGAGGCCAGCGCAACAGCAACGATTCTAAATTGTTTCATCATGTTGTTCTCCTTTTATTTATTACTTCGCGTTCCAAATTATTTTTATCCTTAAACAATTTCAGAACACTTTTACTTTTAATGCCTTACACCATAAAATTCTTGAGATTATGTCCAAGACTGTCAACAGAAAATTAATAGTTTAGAGGGCTTTGTTTGGGACTTAGTCTAATTTTGCTCTTGTTGTGGGCATGTTGTTTAGATTTTGCTTTTGACTAGACTTACGTCTTTAAAAAGGACTTACCGAACTTTAATCATGGCTTTCATGGTCGGGTGAAAACTACAGATATACTCAAACGAACCCTTTTTCTTCACCACAAATTTGTAGGATTTATCGGATTCAAGAATACCAGAATCAAAAACACCTTTTGCTGTCGCTGAATGCGGAACAAGATCTTCATTCTTCCAAATCACCATATCACCAATATTCACGTTCACCGCTGCAGGCTCAAACTGCATATTGCGAATGGAAATTAGGTGCTCCTTAGAGCCAGCCCAAGCCGAGCTGACTCCAAAAGTAAGTAACAAAACTACTTTACTTGTTAAACGCAACTTGCACCTTTTTCGCATGTTCTAAGTGCGCGGCAATTGCCGGACGTGTTTTTTCAAGCAAAGCTTTTAGTTCGGCGTTTTTTGCATTCGGAATTAAGGCCTTATCGATCGCATCCAAAACTTGCTGATGGTATGCGACTTCGTGATCAGCATAAGCTTTATCAAAAGCAGCACCTTTTAGTGTTTTAAGATTTGCCACATTTTCATCGGCGCCTTTTCTAAGCGCTTTGCTTGTATCATTATCCTCTGGCGTAACATTTAGTTTTTTTGCTAAAGCTGTCGCCTGTTTATTGACGGCCGTGTGGTCGGTTATCATCAATTTTGCAAAGTCACGAATTTCTTTATTTTTAGATTTTTCCGCAAGCTTTCCTGCTTCGATGTCAATAGTGTTCGCGGTAACCACGATGTGAGCGATTTGGGGATCAGTCGGTCCCTCAGTTTGTGAAAAGCCAGTCGTAGCTAACAAGCTAAGTGCGGCAAAAATGGATAATTGTCTGAACATTTGTTTCCTCCTGGTTAATAAGTAGAGAAATCGTAGGCGTGACGATTTACTTTTTCAATATTAATATGTAATAAGTATGAATTTGTTAGGATAATTTAAATTTTTAGGAGATATTATGTTAAGTTTTTTTGGTCCGACACAAAAACGCTTACTACATTTGCTGGTAAATTCATCAGAGGGAATGACATTAGATGAAATTGCGGAGGAATTAGAAATTTCCCGAAATGCAGTTGATCAGCACATCACCAAGCTCGAAAGAAATCGATATTTGAAAGTTTTAGGAGTCAAAGAAACCGGTGGCCGCCCATCGCGCTGCTATACTTTATCGCCGGAAGGGAAAGATCTTTTTCCCAAACAGTACTCTTGGTTCTCAGAGGTGTTATTGGGCGCAATTAAGGGAGAACAAGGCGCAAGGGGGCTTGCAGAATTTTTGCGAACGGTTGGAAAATCCGTGGCAAGCCAAATTTTCCTAAAAGGAAAATCCGTCGAAGAAAAAATTCCAGAAGTTGTGAACGTGATGCAATCATTGGGTTACGAAGCCCAAAGTCCTGAAAAAAATGTAGTGGAAGCTAGAAATTGCGTGTACCACCATCTTGCCGAAAGACATCCTGAAGTTTGTGAGTTTGATCAAGCGTTACTGGAATCGTTGCTTGAAGCGCGTGTTAATCATGAAGAGTGTATGTTTAAAGGTGGCAGGAAATGCCGGTTTAGTTTTACTCCTCGCACTCAAACAAAATGGCGATCTTGAAAGTTCTAAATTAAATCGCCGCCAAAATACTGTTTTCGATCTGCGACTTCACTTCGTCAGGCAGGCCAACAATATTATTTAAAAACCTTTGCGCGACCGCTAAAAGACGATTATCAACCTTATCGACAAAACGAACCAAATCCGATCCTTTGTAAGCGGCTTTTTCTTTCTGATGTTGCTGAATAAAACCCATACGGATTTTTTTATTTGGTAAAATTTCGAAGTAAGTTCCAAAAAAAGCTAAATGACATAAAATGAGTTCACTGTCCTTTGTGACTGCATAAAGCTCATTCGCCTTTCCGTCGGTAAACCACATTGCTTCTCCTCGAGGGTCTTGATTGAGAAACTGCGTACTCACCTTTCTCATCATCAAACCCGCTAATTCGTACTGCAGATATTTTTCGATCGGCTCCTTTAAAACATCCGCAAGCCCTGTAAACTTGCAACCGATAATAAGAGGCGAAATATGACGAACACTGAGTATCAGCGAAAAGGTGTGCTCATCTAAAATCAAGTCTCCATGAATATCCTGGCGCATTTTCCATTCTGGGTCGGTGTAATGGGCATCCAGGCCAATTCCTGAAAACGATATATTTACGGCGGGAATTTCTTTTTTATTGTCTCTGCAACTAAAAATGATTTTTGTCAGGGTCGTTAGGCGCGCAAAGCGCTCGGTCTTTTCTTTATCTTTAAATGAGAGAATTCTTTTTAAGAAACTCATTTCGAATCCGCGTAAATGGAAAGAATCTCAAACATAGTATCGACGGCCGCCAGCGCCGTAATATCCGCGTGATCGTACGGCGGAGAAACTTCAACAATATCGGCTCCGACTAGGTTTTTAATTTTAAAATTTCTAAGGATTTTTTGCGTTTCATAAGTCGTTAGTCCCCCGATCACCGGAGTTCCTGTTCCGGGTGCATACGCGGGATCTAAACAATCGATATCGAAGCTGATATAAGTCGGCTCATCGCCAAACTTATCGAGATCTTTCAACACTTTCTTAAAATCGTCGCGAATATCATCGACTGTATGCACGTTGATTTTGGTCTTCTTCACAAAATCTAAGTCGTCACTTCCAGCAAGTGGGCCACGGATACCAATTTGATGAGAAATTTTTGGATCAATTAATTTTTCTTCGACCGCATGACGAACAAACGTACCGTGATGATATTCAAATCCCCACGCTGCTGGGTAAGAATCTAAATGCGCGTCGAAGTGAACTAAACGCAGTGGCGTTTTATATTTTTTCTTAAGTTGGCGAAGAATTGGCAAAGTCGTTGAATGATCGCCTCCAACAGAGATAAATTTTTTTTTATTTTTTAAAACGTCAGCCACAAATTTCTCGACGCGTTCGAAACAAAGTTTTTGATCGACAGGTACTGTCGGACTGTCACCGATATCGGCAACCTTTATCTTTTCAAAAAAATTAATCTCTCGCCCCCAATGATAGCCTCGCCCCAGGGAGCTCACCTCGCGAATTTTACTTGGCCCAAACCGACAACCACTGCGATAAGAAACAGCACCATCGAAAGGAATGCCAAAAATGCCAACATCATAGTCAGCATCAATATCGGCCACTGGCATCCGAAAGAATGTCTTGATGCCAGAAAATCTTGGAAACTCGCGTCCACTTAAAGGTTTGTATTCCATAAAAACAGATTGTGACATAAGAAGGAGGCATGTCCAAGCAAATCGCTAAGCTCTTACTGGAGTGGTACCAAACTTCCTCGCGCCCACTACCCTGGCGCCAAAATCGCGACCCCTACCGCGTCTGGATTTCAGAGGTTATGTTACAACAGACAACTGTTGCAGCGGTTTTACCTTACTACGAAAGATTTTTATCGCGCTTTCCAACAGTAAATACACTGGCTGCTGCGAAAGTCGAAAGCGTCTTAGAACTTTGGTCGGGCTTGGGATATTACACCCGGGCCCGCAATCTTCATGCGGCGGCAAAAGAGATTGCTTGTTCAGGTTTTCCTCAATCTTATCAAAAGCTTTCCCTGTTGCCAGGATTTGGTCCCTACATTAGTCGCGCCGTGAGTAGTATCGCGTTTGACGAGCCTGTCGCCGCGGTTGATGGAAATTTAATTCGGGTATTGTCGCGAATTTTCGGATTGCGGGCAAAATTCTGGACCACAGCGGGAAGAAATGAACTTCAAGACGTCGGTGATGAAATTATGAAGTCGGGGTCGAGTTCTGTCCTCAATCAAGCTTTGATGGATTTGGGTTCTGACGTTTGCGCCAAACAAAACCCTCGTTGCAATCTTTGTCCCGTTTTTAAAATTTGCATCGCCAATAAAAAACAATTGCAAAACGAAATTCCCCTCTCCAAACCCCGCAAGAAAAGTGAAATATGGGAGTGGAATCCCGAAATCGTGAAGAATGGCGGAAAGATTTTACTGCAACAAAATAAAACTCTTCCCTTTTTAAAAAATCAGTGGCTCTTTCCAGGCATAGGGAAAAGGCTAGCAAAGCGCCCAAAAAATTTCGGTTACAAGCATGTAATCATGCATTATGAAATTTTTGTGACGCCAAATAACACAAATAAAAAACATAAATTCAAAGAACCTGGACCCAAACTACGTTGGGTAAAGATTAATGAGTTGCCACGTCTATCGCCTTTTTCTATCCTTAATAAATCGTTATGAAAAGGCTTCTACAATTTATCGCTTTAACGCTGATTGCATGTCAGACACAAAGCCAACGAAATAATGTTTTATCGGTCGAGCAAGTCGCAGCAATCGTTCATGGAGAACCTGCGCCCACCACGCTACCTCCAGTCCCCAAGTCACAACCGCAAATTGAGTGGAAAGTACAAACTCCGACCCAAGTTACACAAATTGGCGAAAATTGGAACCCTTCTTTTTCAAATGATGGCCAACGCATTGTCTATTTAAGTAAATTCCGTACCAACCACCAGCAGGCCCAAATTTACGAATACTCATTCGGGACAAAAAAAGAACGCCGCATTACACATCAAGATGGTTGGATCGGGCAGGTCCGCTATATTCCTAACAACAGCAGAATTATTTTTTCATCGACGACCGATGAAATGAAAGAAGATCTCGATAAACTTGTTAAGGAGAGTCCTGACACAAAACCATTGGCAAGGGAAGTTCTCCCAGGAATTCCTTACGCCGAAAACTTAAGAGAAACTCCCTTTGAACTCTATACTGCCGAAATTGATGGTAGTAATATCACCCGCATCACCGATTCTAAGGGGTTTGACTCTGTACCGACGACAAGCCCTTCGCAAAGAAATGTCATATTCACCTCGTTTCGCACCGGAGACGGTGAATTGTTCCAGTGGTCAATCACACATCGAACTATCTCGCGACTCACTTTTGCTCCTGGTATCGACGTCCAAGCAAGTTTCTCAGTTGATGGAAAACAACTAGCCTGGGTTCACCAACCAAATGCTCACTCTCCAACCTCGTGGATCATAGTTGGAGATGCCAACGGAAAGAAATCAAGCCCTCTTTTAAAAAAACTTGCCGGTTATGTTAATCCCTCCTGGCATCCCGATAACAAGACATTGATATTTAGTAGCAATTTTGAAGATGAAAAAAATTTCGAGCTCTATACCTACAACTTCGAAACTAAATGTGTAAAAAAATTAACACAAGACGAAGCGATTGATCGTGAGCCCGCGTTTAGTCCCGACGGGAAAAAAATAATTTTCACAAGTAATCGAAATGGTTCAGATCAAATATATCTGATGGATTTTGTGACGCCCGACGCCTGTATGAGCGTTGACAATTAAAAATTCCTATCGAAGACTATTGCTACTTAACAACAAGGAGGAGTTATGAATAAATTATTAGCCATTGGATTTGGCATGTTGCTCGCCGCTAACCTAGCTAGCGCTGAAGATTTGGGAAAAATTACTGGCGTTGGCCTCGCTATTGAACAAAAGAGCGAAAGAGCTTTTGTTATTAAAGATATTGTTGCAAATTCTCCGGCTGCCCGTCTTGGCGGTATCGAAGTTGGTGACATGATTACAGAAATTAAGTCATTGCCGACTTCAAATTGGGAGCGTGTTTATGGCAAAAAACTTGAAGAAGTTGTAGCTCAAATTCGCGGTCCCGTTGGTATACCTTGTGAAATAAAAATCTATAAACCGGCAGATCATTCCATTACGCCCATTACCTTAATTCGTGAGGAACTTGAAATGCCCGACACAAACGGCCTTAGTTTCGAGTAATCTCGTCTTGTAATTTTTCGGGGCCTCGGTTACCTTATGGTTATGAGGCCCTTTCTTTTTGTAATTGTAACGATTTTCAATTTAGCCTTAGGTCTAGCGGCCCCAACGCCGACAAGCATTAATTCCCAAGTTGACGAGGCTTTAAAAGTTTACCGCTCGCCAAATGGGTTTCGTATTGATGCTGCCGCCACCGATTGGGAACTCATCCCAGCACCCAAAAAAAGTAAATTCGTAATTACCTCTTTCAGATCCAAAAATGCTACTAATAACATTCACGCCTCACTCACAGTTCGACGTGACCCAATTCCAAAGTCGAAAAACCTCGAAGGATATGTGCAAAAATGGTTAAACCAATACCCACGTTTTGGTTTTGATGTTCTTGGCTCGAAGAAGATTAAACACAAAGAAACTCCTGGCTTTTTAATCGATCTTGTTAGTCGTGATGGAAATAAACAATTGCGCCAAGTCGTGTTTTTACGCGATAGCGACGCCTATGTTTTAACTTGCCGCGACTCAAAAGAAAATTTTAAAAATTCTCTGAAATCTTGCAATAAGATCATCCGCTCGCTAGAGTGGGAAAAATTATAAAGATTAGTGCTAAATTAATTTAAACTTAAAAGGTGATGGATATGAAGTTTATTTCCCTTGTTCCAGTTCTATTGTTTTCCATAAATGTCTTTTCAGAAGCTTTACCCAAAGCCGTAAAAGATCCTCAGGACAATCCAAGCACTCCCGAAAAAATTGCTTTAGGAAAACAGCTTTTTTTCGATGGTAGACTTTCCTTAAATAACAAAGTTTCTTGTAACTCTTGTCATAGTGTTACTAACGGTGGCACCGACGGAAAAATGGTTTCTACAGGTGTTGATAACAAACTCGGCGGTAGAAATTCTCCAACCGTTATCAACGCGGCCTTCATGTCCGTTCAGTTTTGGGATGGCAGGGCAAACACTCTTGAAGAACAGGCCCTTGGCCCTATGCTAAATCCGGTCGAGATGGCCATGCCTAGCCACGATGCTGTGGTCGAAAAATTAAAAAAGATTCCCGGGTACGTCGCTACCTTCGAAAAAGTTTTTGGAACAGAAAACCCAGTCACGATTAATAATGTCGTAAAAGCAATTGCTGCCTATGAGAGGACACTTACAACACCAAATAGTCCTTATGATAAATTTGCTACCGGAAATAAAAAATGGCTGAATAAACCCGCGCAACGGGGTTTTGAATTGGTTCGCTCTGTTGGTTGCCTCAATTGCCACTCAGGCCCAAATTTTGCTGGTCCAATCTTACCAAATGGTCAGGGCTTTTATCAAAAATTCCCAGTGTTTCCAGGGTCCGAATACGATGCTAAATATGAATTGACGAAAGACCTTGGGCGCTATGAGCATACCAAGAATGAAGCCGACAAGAATCTTTGGCGTGTTCCAACTTGGAGAAATATTGCTAAGACCGGCCCCTACTTTCACAACGGAAAAGTAGCAACACTTCCTGAAGCCGTAAAGGTCATGGCAAAAACTCAGCTCGGAAAAGATCTAGGTAAAAATGAAGTTCATGACATCGTAGAGTTCTTGCTAAGCTTAACTGGGGAAATTCCATTGCAGAAAACCCCCAAACTTCCACCAACTCCCAAAAATGTTACGCTTTAAATAACTTTGAAAAAAATCCCTTGATCTTTTGACCGAGGGACTTTTGTGCAACAGGTGCCGCCGACTTGCCCCGATATTCTCCCCGATTAAATTTCTTGTTCTGATCAAATCGATCTCTGCCACCTTTGTAGTTGCGATCTCGGCGATAGGATTTATCGCGTTGCTGAAAACGATCTCCGCCTGCTCCACCTGAGCGTTCGTCGCGCCCTTGATTTTGTTGTTCATCTCGACGGCCATGTCTGCCAGAAATTCTATCGCGATGCTGTGATTCACCACCAGGTCCGCCAGCAAATTCTTTTCTTTGATCGTCTCGCTCATGACGTGGTCGACGGTTTTTCTCTCGGTCACGATCTCTGCCCCGCGGCGGTCGATCGCGCCTTCCCTCATCGCGATTTGGTCGCCCCCGGTCCCTTCCGCCAGTCCAACGACTCTGACCGTTTCCTCTAAATTTTTCACGAGGGAACGGTTTAAACTCCTTGATCATGTCAGCTTCTTCAAGCCATTCGGTTGCCAATTTATGTTTTAAAAAACTTTCCACACGCTCCATGGATTGCACATCATCGTCAGAGACCAGGCTAAGCGCCAGTCCTTCTTTACCAGCCCTACCCGTTCGGCCAATACGATGAACGTAGGTTTCTGAATCTTCAGGTAAATCAAAATTAATTACCAGGTCAACGCCGGCAATATCCAGACCACGTGCCGCTAAATCGGTTGCAACTAAGATATTTTTATTATTATCAGCCGCTTTAAACTGTTCCATCACGCGATTACGTTGGTTTTGCGACAGCAGACTGGAAATACCTAAAGCGGGAAGGCCATTTGAGCTCAAGAAATCCGCAATTCTTTCCACGTTACTTTTGTAATTGCTAAACACAATCACTTGCTTTGGATCATGCCTTTTTATCAGTGACAAAAGGTACATTGGTTTATCAGAGTTTCCCACATGATAAATCACATCTTTGACATTCTCAGCTTTGGATTGATCTCGACTTAAATTGATTTCAACAGGGTGGGAACCCATTTCATAGGCGATATTTAAAACTTCGAAGTTCAATGTTGCACTAAATAGCAGTACCTGGCGTTCTTTGGGAACTCGTTGCACCACATACCGAACATCATCTTTAAAACCCATGTCGAACATGCGATCAGCTTCATCAAAAACTACAGCACGAATTTTTCTAAAATCAATGACATGTTCTTTGTACAAATCAATGAGGCGGCCCGGAGTTGCAATCACAAATTCAATTGGCTCGGCCAATTCTTTTTTCTGTTGATCGTAACCAACTCCGCCATACACTGTCGTAGCCCTTAATCCAGAGTCGCCTCTTAAATCTGAAAAATTTTTATAAACCTGTTCGCAAAGCTCGCGTGTAGGAACCATTACCAAAATAAAATCGCGCTTTTGCCAATTTATAAATGGCACTACCTTAGGGTCTGAATTAGCCGGAGGCTGTTGTTGCGATAGTTCCTTGGACAACAAAATTCTATGCATCAAAGGAATCAAAAACGCCGCGGTTTTTCCCGTTCCGGTTTGTGCCAGGCCTGCAATATCTTTTCCCGACATGATGTAAGGAAACGAGGCCTCTTGTATTGGGGTTAAATCGGCATAACCTAGCTTTTCGACGGCTGCCTTAAGCACTGGCAGAATTTCGAGTTCAGAAAATTTCAAAATCGACCTCAGAGATGAATTGTATATTCTCGGTATACGAATAGATGAGCAATAAGTCAAAGAACCGCTAAGAAGTAAATGCCTAAAAATATAGCCAAATCCAATAGTTTAGCCCGTCAAATCAATACAAAACTTGCTTGTAAGAAAAAATAAAAATCCTAAACTGCTGCTATGGCGAGAAATATTCTCTCGACGCGTGTGGCGCGAAAATCTCAGTTAACACCAACGATCATTGAACTCAATATGAAAATGATCGAACCGAGTTCGCTTATGTTTAAAGCGGGTCAATTTATGATGATGAATTTGCCGCTTAAAGATGGACAAAAGCGCCCAACGTTACGAGCTTATTCAATTGCTTCGGATGCCAATGATTCCTCAAGCTTCAAACTTATTATCAAATATGTGGCGAGTGGAGTGGGTTCAGAATATATTAAGAGTTTAAACGAAGGCGATACTGTCAGCTTTACCGGACCATTTGGCAAACTTTTGTTTTTAGAGCCACCGACCTCGCAAGTGCTCTTGGTCAGCACCGGTGCTGGGATTTCGCAACACACATCTTATCTTCTCACTCACGGCTCCAAATATCCTAATACCGTTTTTAAGATGTTAGTCGGTGTGTGGAACGAACATGAAGTTTTTTACCAAAAAGAATTAGATTTTATAAAATCAAGACTTAGGAATTTTGAGTATCAGTTCGTAATCGACAGACCCTCATCTTCGTGGAAAGGCCTCTCCGGATTTGTCACCCATCATCTTTCTCTTTTTGATTATAAAAATATCGATACCACTTTTTATCTTTGCGGAAATCCCGCAATGATTGACTCCGTAACTGCGAAGTTAAAAAGCGAGGGAGTCAATCCCGAACAAATTTTAGCGGAAGCATTTTCTTAAGTTTTCAGTTGGCCCGCAATTTGAATTGTCTGCCACTATGTTTGCCCAGAAACAAATTATCACGTTTACAGCAGCCGTTTGCTTGCAGTTTTCGGCACAAGCGAACGAATGTCGGCTCTTTGTCAAAGAAAAGAAAAGTGAAAGTTTGGGGTCTGTCTCAAGCCAATTATACGGTGGGGATATTCACGAAGTCACCTCGAGTAGTTTACTAGGACAGTATCTAACGAAAACTCAAGCAAGCGCAAAAATAGTTCGCGTTCCAAAAACCAGAAATGGCGCCACCAAAGGCCCCGAACGATTGTTCGTCGCTGTTAGCCAAGATAGCCTAAATGAATTTATGGAAATTTTCTCAAATGCCCCGATCTTTTCGGTGCTGGGCCACGCTAACATTTTTTACAGAGATTGGGTGTATGACGTCCATGGCCGCAGGAGTGAATTTAGATTCCCTCGTGTTTTAACGCCGCTCCCAGCAGTAGTTATGGGCTCGACCGAAGCTATACGTTTTCAGCGTTATATGGAACTTGCCGTTAGTGCAAAATATCAAAGCTGGGAGAACCCCTTGAAACAACCCTGGCGCCTGAACGGGTATGTTAAAGAGGGCGGCTACAACTGTTGTACGCACTGGATCGGCAATATTCCAATTGGCGATAAGCTTGTAAAAGAGATCATTCTTCCTGGTGAAAATGATAGGCCCATGAAAGCAAGACTTCACAAAGTAGAAATTCCCAAAACACACCAAGCACTTAGTAATATCTGGTCATATCCTTTGCACGAACCCTTGTCAGCGGTTCTCGGTCTAGCTCAAAAGAATGGTCAAGGTGAGTTCGCAAGCCCCGGCTACGTTATTCAAAATCTTCTAGGGGTGGCAAACAACGAGCGAGTTCCAATAGTTTTTTATTTTGTTAACGATCATCGCCAGCCAATTCCGTCGGCGCCAGAGTTATACTTCGAAGAACCGAACTAAGACAAAAAATCCTTAAGCGCTTGCGCAACCTCTTTTGGTTTATCCGCATGTGCCCAGTGGCCCGCACCAGAAATTATAACACCCTGAATATTCGGATTACACGCGATCATCTGCTCGTAATTTTTTTGTGAAAGATCTTTTGATTTCTCTCCCCGAATAACAAGTGTAGGCATAGTTAAAGCTTTGACTTCATGCCAGCGATCACTCACTCTTCCTAGGCGAACAGATTCCAAAATTCCCGGCAGAGAAAATCGCCAACGAATATTTCCAGGTTCACCCTCAAGATTTGAATACAAAAACAAACCAATCGTACGCGCGTTCTCGGGACCCTTGTAAAGTTTTGAAAAGTCTTTTTGAAAGAAGTCGCGCGCATCTTCTTTTTTTCGGAATGGCACTGGTACAATTTCAATTAGTTCTCGAATCGACTTTTCTCCGGCTGGGTCGCTCTCAGGTCCGATGTCTTCAATCACCAGCCGATCCACGCACGCAGGAAAACGGTAAGCAAAATTCAATGCGTTTCTTCCCCCCATAGAATGACCCACCAAAAATATTTTCTGCCACTGCAATTCGTTCAAAATTTTATTTAAATCGTCGGCATAATCTTCTGGTGCGTAGCCCGAGCTTGGCTGAAATGATTTTCCATGGCCCCGTTGATCAAAAAGCAAAATTTCAAAATCAGCTTCAAACTCCTTTGCTAAAGTTCGCCAATTTAGACCATAGCCCATCAGTCCGTGTAAAAAAACGAGCTTTTTGGCCCCTTTTCCTAAAATTACATGATTGAAATTAGCTAAATATCCCAAAACAATTTGACCCTTTTTTCATCTATAGACATTATTTGAAAGTGGAACAAGCCAAATCGCGACCGCGCCTGCACCTTGAATGGATTGACCTAGATGCCCTCGACATCGTGAAGCGCCTCCAAAGAGAAGGACACACTGCCTACTTAGTAGGAGGCTGTGTGCGCGATCTTTTGGCAGGGACACCGCCAAAAGATTTTGATATTGCGACGACAGCTTCGCCACAACAAGTACGCCGAAGTATTTACAACTCCTTTATCATTGGCAGACGCTTTCGACTCGTACTCGTAAAAAGAAATGATAAACAATTCGAAGTTGCAACTTTCAGAAAAGAATACAATCCCACCGAGTTTCCAGATGGCCCTCCGCCAGGAGACAATATTTTTGGCAGCCCCGAAGAAGATGCAAGACGTCGTGATTTTACTGTCAACGCCCTGATGTTTGATCCAGTCAAAGGTGAAATCATAGATTTCTGCAATGGGATGTCTGACATCAATGAACATCTTATCCGCATGATTGGTGAACCTGGTCCGAGGCTCATTGAAGACCCAATCCGAATTTTACGAGCCCTCAGGCTCGCACATAAACTCCGTTTTTCCATTGAAGCAAATCTCCGTAATGCTATTGCAACACATGCTAGTGATGTTGCCAAATCTGTTCTTCCACGTCGGCGAGAAGAGATCCTAAAAATATTACGTTTAACGGAGTCCTTTCTAGCCATTCAAGAAGCTCACGACCTGGGAGTGCTTCAGCATCTCATTCCAAGTTTTGGGGAAATTTTTTCTTCTGCTGATAAAAAAAATATTTTTTCTGGCTACATTCACCGCCTCCACCAATTCGTCGACGATCCAAGCCAGCCCGTTGAGCTGTTTGCCATCTTAACCCTTGCCTACTACCGTAGTACCATTGAACAAGACCCAACAGTCAAAGTTCACGCCAACGACCTGATTGAACATCCGAAATTTCAACCGCTGTTCAGAAACGAGCTTGGACTTTTTAATTATGAACAACGGCTCATTGCGCGTGCCATTCACCTTCAATTTGATCTCGCGAACCTTTCTGATTTTGAGTCAAAAAAAGATAATCAAAAGGCCGCGCTAATTAACAACGAAGCCTTCGGAATCGCGCTCCTGATGGCATACGCCGATCATCTGATTTCACCTGGCCAACTGTACTATCTCAAGTCGGAGCAAGAACGACTCGTGACCCAAAATCGCCCCAACCGGCCCGGTCGCCACCGTCCTCATCGCCGCATTAAGTTTAATAAAGACAAAAATGAAAGTTTCGTAAAAAAATAAACTGACTAAATTGCCATCCCGGCAGCACCGATGGCGCCAGCCTGCACACCCAATTTCGCGATTTCCAGTGGCGCCATGAAGCTTTTGTGACGAGGTCTCATGAGTTGGCCATACCTCTCAACAAGCTCATCCCAAAAATACTCACTCACGTTAATGAGCCCACCGGAAAACAAAATTTTCTCCGGGCAAAAACCCAGACTCAAATTATAACAAAGCACCGCAAGCCCTTTGGCTGCATCCGAAAACAAACTTCGGTAACGGTTATTCCCCCGCACAATCTCGAGAACTAGATCCTCAACACTTGACCCACTAAAGCCAAGCTTAAACGCCCGGCTAACAATAGCCATACCTGAGGCGATACCTTCTACGGTGTGATCGTAGATATTTCCATCAAAATGCAAACCTTTTTGATCCACAATCTGGTTTCCCCACTCACCACCCATACCATTGCACATCGCGGGTTTGCCATTAAGAATGATCCCTGTGCCAATCCCTGTTCCCAATGTAACGACAATAAAGTTATCTAAGCCTTTTGCCGCCCCCACCCAGCCTTCGCCCAAAGCCGCAGCCATGGCATCGTTCTGAAAATGAACTGGTAAATTAATTTTTTTCGACTTTAATCTCTCGCGCAACGTCTTAATCAGTGGAAATTTTCCCCATCTGGGAAAATTACTGGGATCAATCAACATGCCTGAATTCGTATTCAAAGGTCCTGCCGATGCAATTCCTACCCCTAAAAGATTCTTATCAAAACCTTCAGAAATGACTTTCGCCATTAAATCAATGACTGTTTTTTTTGCTTTTTCAGGAGAGGGGTTTTTACTTATAAAAAGTGGGACCGATTCATAGTGTAAAACTTTACCGCGTTGATTCGCGACGACCCAGCTCAACTTTGTTCCACCGAGATCAAATCCTAAAACCCACGCACTCAATCATTTACCTCACTAGAAATCGGATAAAGCTGCACGCCGCGATAGTAGTGAGTCAAGATTTTATCGGCAGTCCAACCGTCCTGGGCGAAAAGTAAGGCACCATATTGGGACATGCCGACCCCATGACCAAGTCCGTGTCCAACTACTTTTTGCTTTCCATGTTGATCTGGAGCAAACAACTTAAATAAATATGATCTAATTCCGCCAAATAAAGTCATTAGTGCCGACGACTGAAGACGGTTAAGAACGATGTCGTCTCCCGAATTCAATTTTACTTTCATTCCCCAAACTCGTCCCGAGTCACCCGTCTTATTCACCAGCACCTCATTCACTTCCAGCTCCTGGGGGAAACCCATCATTAACAATTTTTCTTTCACGGATTTTTTGGTCACATTCGCTTTCTCGCCCCAGGTGCCGTAAGGCATGCTCCTGACACCGTCGTGATCTCGTACCGACTGTAAATAGGGCGGATTATCGCCCGCCAGATTAAAACACTCTTTTGCTGAACAGGTAACACCGCCAGAGTTCGAAGAAAAATACGCTTTAATAACTTCTTTATTATATGTTAACACGTTGTGACGACTGTCCTTTACTGCTTGATTGGTGGAGTCAGCCTCTACCCTTATCTCTCGGTCTCCTCGTCTAAAAGTTACTCCCCGGTAGCTTTGAAACCAAGTCGTTGGATCAACATCCCAAATTCTTTTCTGCTTCGTGCGAGCGACCGCCATTTCGTAGAGTGCATAGGTTCGCGCCGCGACCGCTTGCGTTTTCAACGCTTCCATATGCCAGTTCGGCAAAATTTCTGATGGCAATACACTTCGCAAATAAAAATTTAGCGGTAATTCATTAATTACCGACCAAATCTCGTTATTATCCTTAAAAATATTTTTGAATCTATTTAACATCGAAATATACGATGTTTTCATCACAATGAATCTACCGCGTAACGACGTACCAATCTGCAATTCCTCGCCGCGATCCCAAAGTAAATCCGTCGTCACGTTAGCATCTTCGGGCAAAATGTCGATTTCTCTTAACTTCACTTTTACTTCATCAACCAAAAACTCTTCTTCAGAAAAATTAAAACGAATTGATTTTCCTTTCGCCAATAAAATTCCCTCCGGCCGACTTAATACACTTAAACCCGATCTATTTAGCATTTCTATCACGAAAGGATTTTTGACTGGGGGATAAGGATCAAGTGGCGGCGCAGATAAAATTGGAAACATACGGACCCGAATATCTACGCTCGAAGACAAAAAAGTTTGTGGTAAAACTCTTTCTGTTGATCCCGCAGGCAGCAACTCAATTTGCTCAGACGACGGCATAGGGTACTGAACCAAAAGAGAAGAAGAATGGGCAGCAGTTAAAACCAATCCTAAGAGAATGCTTTTCACTCTAAAAAACCCCCGTACCTCAAAGGTATATATTGAATTCGTTTCTGGACTACAACAAGTAATAGGTATAAAAGGTCTTGAGTATTTATGGGATTTTGACGATAGGTTCGGTGAGGTAATTATGCCTAGCGGTTCACATTTACTGGTATTAGCTATCTTGATGATTTTACTATTTGGCGGCCGTAAGCTTCCTGAGCTTGGTCGAGGTCTAGGTGAAGCCATTCGTAGCTTCAAAAAAGGCCTAAACGAAGATGAAATCGATGTTTCGCAAAACAAACGCGAAATTGAAAAAGATAAAAACGATAAAGCTTAGTTTGTGCTACGCATTATAGCTGCCGTTCTCTCTGTCGTCATCACGATCGGGATTACCACAACCCCTTTTATGGCAATCGCAACCTTATCATATAGCGTAATGGTTGCTGGATATTGGCAACGGCTTAATCGTATCCTTCACGTACGCCTAATGGTATCGGCAATACTTATCGACTTGATTCTTGTATTGATTCTTGAGATCCAACGTCACGCCATTGAAACTGCCATGTCTATGAAATTTGGTCCCCTTCAACAAGCTCATATATTTTCATCGGCCACAGCGACTGCCCTTTATTTCCCGGTCTTAGCAATGGGTTTTTATCTTTGGAACAATCCTTCTGCAAAAATTAGGAATTGGCATGTAAGAATTGGTAAAGCCGCGTTCTTCTTTCGTACGCTAGGGTTTATTTTAATGTTCACTTTGTTGTTGCAGGAGAGAAGTTAGGGACCCAAAACCCCACTCTAAAACTCCAGTAAGTATCAAAGGACATACAAAACTTAGAAAGTAAAAATAATTCCGTACTTGGCACATCTCTTGAATTGGGCCAAGGACAATGATTTTAAGAAACAACATTATATTATTAGTATTGACCCTCAATTTTGTTCAGCTCCCATTAGTCGCTTATGGCAATGGAGACTGTGGATTTCTCTTTCAAAAAAATATTGCCGCTCGCTCGTTTTCCTTTGATATCGATGACAATATTTTGTTTATGCCGACGCAAATTAGAGTCTTTCACAAGTTGACCGGAGAAGAAGTTGGGATGTCGACTGCCGATTTTGCAGAAGCAAGAGCTCATATTGGCAAAGATGGCAAGTACAAAGATTACGAGATGCGGCCCGACCCCAAAACCGGGTCGTTAAGATTTTTTGGCGATGAAGTTGACGGCGCGCAATTCTATAATGACCTAAAATGGGTTATCGAAAACGAATCTCCTGGAAAGTGGCAGGGACCAAGCTGGAAAGCATTCCAGGAGGCAATGAGCGATTACGAAACGGCATCAAACACAACTTTTATTACCGCACGACTACATTCTCCCAGGTCCATATTTAATGGGTTTAAACTTTTACAAGAGCGTGGGTACATAAAAAATATGCCGCGCGAAGAAAATATATTTCCTGTATCTTATCCGAAATTTCAAAACGTGATCCGTTTTGAAAATATTAAAAATGGACAAGCTGCAGATCCATCAGCCACTAAAGCTGAAGTTATGAAGGCCCTTCTTGATGAATTGAACTCTCTGCCAGTGACTGACGAAGTAAATATTGTTAGCGATTCTGATGGAATTTCTCGAAAGCGATTGCGGACTTGGGGATTTTCTGACGATGACTACGGAAATTACTCTAAAGCAGTAGCCGTGTTAACCGCAGAAGTTGCGAAAGGTCGTTGGCCGAATCTGAAACTAGTGCTATTTTATACTGGCCACAACGGGCCAATTCTTCCGGAAATAAAAATCATTAAATCTGACGGCAGTCTGCGTGACCCAAAGCGGGCCGAAATGGCTAGCGAAATTAAACGAAGGCCTTAGTAAGAAATCTCTCTGTTACTAACAAATTTCTTTTTTATATGACTTCACGAATTAGACGTTTAATCCCTTGTATAATGCTTTTTTTCGCCCAATACTGGGCTTCACTCTGATCTTGTTCTTGACAAGCCCGCTTTACCTCCGGAAGAAAGGCAAATTATGCGCGCCGAAAGCTTACGCGGCCAATTGTTGCAATTCCCTAACTTTGACGGGCTTTGGAACTCTATGGATCTCTCTCTCGTAGAAACCCAGTTACGCGAAAAGTTGTCTCAGACCGAAACCCAAAATGATCGCAAACGAGCAATTTCCCTTTTAACCTATCTTGCGCGTGTTTTAAGTTTTAATAGTTTTTTTAAAGAGGCGGCTGCGACACTTGATCAGGCTCGCCAAATTCTTGTGACTGGCCCTTCCTTCAAACCTTTTGAAGTTCGCGTCCTCATTGAAGAAGGAAGACACCACAGTCTAAGCGGTAACATTCGCAATGCGCAGAACTGTTTTGCCTTAGCTATGAACTTAGCTTCGGAGACCCACCAGGACTATTTTGTCGTCGAAGCTTCGTTTCTTTTATCATTGGTAGTACCGGCCAAAGACCAAAATCAATGGCTTCGCCAAGCACTTAAGGTTGCTCAAAATACTGAAAGTTCAGATACGAAATTTTGGTTGCCTCATATTTATTTAGCAAGTGGTTGGCACGCCTTTGATTTTCGCGCCTTCGTAGAGGCACACAAATTTTTTGAATTGGCAAGAGATTGTGAAGTCTTACCTTCATCCCGATTTGATAGCGACGCAGGAGTGTGGGCAATCGCAAGGGTGTTACGAGCCCTTGGTAGGACCGTGGAAGCCCTTAGAATTCAAGAAGGCCTGCTAGCTAAAGGCCATCCTTCGGGAGTAAATATGGGTCATATTTATTTGGAACTCGCCGAGTGCCATCAACTTTTACAAAATCATTCCGAAGCGAAATCCAATTTTGAAAAAGCTCATCTGACTTTGTCCATCGATCCTTGGTACGCAAACAACAAAATAGATGATCTTTCACGAATGAAAGCTATTGCAAAAAAGAAATGAGGTAGAATGAATCCTTGGCATGATGTTTTTATAGGAGATTTAGTTCCAAACATAGTTACAGCTGTCGTCGAAGTTCCTAAGGGCTCCAAAATCAAATACGAACTGGATAAAGAAACGGGACTAATTCGGGTGGATCGCATATTATTTAGTTCCGTACACTATCCTGCAAACTATGGCTTCATACCTCAAACTTACGGCGAAGATAATGACCCTCTAGACATTTTGGTACTGGGGCAAGAAACCGTTGTACCACTTGCGATTCTGCGGGCCAATCCAATTGGCGTGATGAAAATGCTAGACCAAGGCGAGGCCGATGATAAAATTATCGCTGTTCACACCGACGATGCAGAATTCAACCATATTAAATCACTTGATGACTTACCTCCGCATAGAATGAAAGAAATCCAAGTATTTTTTGAACACTATAAGGAGTTGGAAAATAAAATAGTCAACGTCGAAGAATTTTTCGGTCAAGAAGAGGCCTTTAAAATTATTAAGGAATGTACCGAAAGATATAAAAAAACTTTTAGAAAGTAGAACTGTAACTCCATTGACTGCCAGCTGGCGGTACCACTGAAAAATGATTGGTAACAAATTAAAGGAGATCCTTTGGTGTGTTTAAACGCACCTAGAGCTGTCTGAAAGTTAGACGATTTTCGATAAATATGTGTTTTCAACTACTTAGACCTTATCAAAAAAAAGCTCTTTTACGGCGTTCCAAATTCGGCATCGCTGAAAAGAGCATTTTTAATTTTTCTCGGTTTTATTGGAGCTGAGGCATTGGCATTGGGACTGCAATACTAATAAATTAAAGTGACAAATTTTTGTCAGACAGAACGTCAATTCCAAAAAACAATACAAGATTAGGAGAGGTTTTTATGAAGAATTTAATTCTGTCTATTTATGTAATTCTTGGAGCTGCTATGCTTTTTGGTCAAGGGTGCGCACCCGTTGAGTTTTCGACAATGAAGCCATTTCACGCTGATGGAGGACCAAATCCAGATGACCCGAAAAATCCAGATAATCCCCCTCACTGCGAACCGAAATGTTTTGAAGAAACTTACCGACAACGTAAAAATCCAGAAGTTAATAAACTTGATATCTTATTCGTAACTGATACCTCAGGTTCTCTTGATGTCGAGCGCGCCGCAGTTGCAAACAGCATCACGAGTTTTATCAGCAAACTAAGTACAAACCTTGATTACAATATCGGCGTCATCTTAGCTCACGGAAGTACGAGCACTCGTGCCGGCAAACTTTATCAATCTTCCAGGGGCGAAGCTCTTGTCCTTAAAAAATCACTTCTAACCGTCGCGCAAATTCAAGACGGACTAAAAAAGAAACTTACTTCGCCGATTCCAGGCGATGGAAATTCTGACGGCGGCGAAGAGGGTCTTTATTCAACGGCGCAAGCTCTTAAACCTGGATTTAAAGACGATATTATTCACGCCGGTATTTTCCGTCCCGATGCCGCTCTTGCTGTTATCTATGTGTCTGACGAAAATGATATCTGTGCTCGGTATCCAACAGGAGTCACTCGTGTACCTGACAATGACAATCAAGAAGGCCCCGCCTTTATTCGCGATTGTGAAGACATTACGCCAACTGGTGTTTACGCTCAGCTAAAAACACTTAAAGGTGATTTACCACTCATAATTGGTGGCGTGATCTACACTAACAAAGATACAATGCCCGTTAACGGTGAAAATGAAATCGGCTACGGTTACAAAGAAATTATCGAACTCAATAACGGTGTTGCTGTCGACATGGCTGTAACTGGCGGTATTGCTAACGGTCTTGCAGCTATCGGAGCCAAGACAAATGGAACCATCAAATTCCAAACCGAGTTCCAATTGCAACATACCGGAGTTGACGCTTCAACAATCAAAGTTTACGTGAATGGAAATTTAGTTCCTCATACATTCACTGCTGGAACAAATTCAGTTCATATCGAATTAGCGGCTTGTATCCCTGATTCAGTTATCGTGATTAAGTATTGTTTAGAAGACGAGGAAGAAGACGACCCCTCTTTGTAAGTCTTCTTACTGACAGTCCTAATTTAATCTTAGAGGAGCTGACCACAGCTCCTCATAGTTTTTCCAGAACCTTTGACTTGACATTTTGTCTGGGACAATTTCTATAACCGTCGGCTCCTCACTGGTAAATCTTTGGGGAACCGCTGTCCATTTTTCATAACCAAGTTCCCACATCTTCGCCCAGTCCCCAAAATTCATATTGTGCGCATTTAGAAAATCGTCGTTTTTGAACAGACGGGAGAAAATCTGCCCACCAGAATTATTTATGACTACAAAGCGTGTATTTTTTATTGGTCGTTGTTTCAACGCCCAAGGAGAAACCAGATCGTACATTGTCGTTAAATCGCCAAATACTCCCCAGTTTGGAGTATCTTCAGAGGCAAAACCCAAGAACGTCGAAAGCTGACCATCAATTCCATTCACACCGCGATTTCCTGCCATATCCCAACAAACACGACGCTCACGACAAGCCACCAAATCCCATTCACGAATTGGCAAACTATTTCCCAAGTAAATTGTCGCGTCTTCCTCAACAATCAAGGACAACCTATGAACCAAAGACGTTTCCGAATGAGTCTCACGGTCTAGAATTTGTTGAAGTTTTCTATACTGATCTCGATCATAATTTAATATTGTCGTTAGGCTTGCATTGTCGAAATCCGTTTTTTCATCGTAAGCGGCTAGAAGCTTCCGTAAATCTGTATGAATTAATTTTCCGTGAGAAAGGCCCGAGAACGGAAAATTACTTACTGAAATAACGGAAATCAAACGCGCATTGTTTTCGATATCACGCCAATAACGAACCGTCGGAATGCCACCAATTCGAACTAACGAGTCAAATCTCGAGGCCGACAAGACCGGTTCGCCTGATTTTAACAAATAAGGCATTAAATCACTGTCCTCACGTAATCCACTGAGTGACTCTGCAAACACCGGAGCCTTCATTCGCAAAAGAAACTCTTTTACAGCTTCCCTTTCATCGAAATTCAATGGCCCTATCAAAAATACCGGGCGTTTTGATTCACTCAAAAAATTTTTTAGCTCGATAAAGTGATCGGCAATTGTGTTGTCCCGAAAAATATTGTCCTTACGAAAGGCCTCCTGCCGAAAATCAATTTTTCCAACTTCACTATCAATCAACGGCTCATCAAAACAAACATTAATATGAAGAGGACCGTGCCCCGTCCAAGTATCTAAACTAAAGGTTTCGCCACCGGCAATATCGATAAAAGTTTCTGTGTGATTACCAAACAAATTAACTTGATCAATGCTTTGTGGCGCTCCAGTGCCACGCAATTTTCGCGGCCGATCTGCGCTTACCAGAACGAGAGGGCTTCCCGTGTAATAACTTTCGATCACAGCCGGAAATAACTCCGCAGCAGCGGTGCCAGAGGTTGTAATAACTGCCACGGGATGACCATGACTTTTTATCCTTCCGAGAGCATAAAATGCCGCCGAGCGCTCTTCAAAAAAACTGTAGACTTGAAAGCCGGTGCTTTCTTGTAGAACATGTACCATTGGCGAGTTGCGGGCCCCCGAACACAAAATAAGTTCACGAACTCCACGCCGCGCCAGTGATTCTAATACATTTTTTGCAAGCGCTAAATTCATAGTCCTAATAATTTCTTTACTGACTCGCGTTTTGCCCGTTGCTCGTCCCACTCGCGATCAAATTCGCTTTCACGTACGATTCCAGATCCCGCGCCTAAAAGAACCTTGTTTCCATTCCACTGTAAATTACGGATCGCTACCAGACAAACTCCGGTACCATCTTCGAAGCGTACGCCAAACGGTGCACCAAATCTGCCGCGTTCTTCGATGCCGATTTGTTCTAGCCATTTTTGTGCTGCTGACCGCGGCGAAATTCCCAATGCCGGCGTTGGGTGCAGAGCCTTCACAATATCAATAAACTCCTTGGGCTGACGAAGTTTACACTCGATCTCTGTCTTTAAGTGTTCTAAGTGAGGTAAAGTTAAAATTTCTGTGGGTTGAGTTTTTACAACGCCCCAAAGCTCGAGTACATGAACGATGTCGTCGATTACAAGATAATGTTCGTTAAGTTCCTTATTATCGCTTAACAGGGGCAGTCTTTTTTTATCGTCTCGTCCACGCGTTCCCGCCAACGCCATAGATTGAATCAAATACTTATTTTTCATATCAAAAAGAATTTCTGGCGTTAAACCTAAAATCCCTTCGTTGGCGTTCCAAAAACCATACATTTTTTGGGGACCTTCACTGCGGACCAATTGGGAAAGCAGATACCTTTTGAAATCAATGTCAGTTTTCGCTTCGCCCTTTTCAAAACTTACCGATACCGCTTTTTTAATCTCGCCCAGTGAAATCAATTCTTTGATATAGAGAAACTGCTCTTTAAAAAATAAGGGGGAAGCTGTTTGCCACCGAATCGCAGCCGGGATTTCAACAAAACCCATGTTCTCGACAAAATCTTCGCGCGACATCTTAGTGGTATATTCAAAATGAACAAATGGTTCTTCGTTCTTTAAAAAGAAGTCAGGAACATAAAAAGCTCGGGAGTTTTCGAAAGGACCTGCTGAAAACTCCATCTCTCCCCAACCCAAAAGCAACTCGGTCGGTGAAATTGCAATCACAATTCCTTGCTTCAAAAACCTTTCGACATCGAAACCCACACTTGCTCCCAAAAACATCAATAATGCATCGCGATAATAGGCAATGTTGCAGTTAGCAAAGGGAGTCAGTATAAAAGGGATTCTTTCACAAAAGTCAATGTCACTGCAGTGATAGAACGGGACATTAACTTTTGGTAAACTTTTAGGAAAAAGGGGTTCATACTCATCATGATGAGCCAAAAAAAGTGCCGGTCAGTCCGCGTCGGAAGCGTGGAAATTGGCGGCCCCAAATTTGTTATTATTGCTGGACCATGTTCCGTTGAATCTGAAGCCCATTTGCAAGAAACTGCGGCTCAAGTCAAAAAATCAGGAGCTAGTATTTTGCGCGGTGGAGTTTTTAAACTACGAACAAACCCACAAAGTTTTCAAGGTTTAGGAAACGACGGTCTCGCCGTTGCCAAACGCGTTCGCGACCAGTTGAATTTACCTATCGTATGTGAAATTACGGATCCACGTCAGATTGGCGATATGGAAAGTATCGTTGATATTTTTCAAGTTGGTTCACGCAACATGTATAACTATTCGCTACTCAAAGAATTGGGAAAAACAAAAAAGCCAGTCATGTTGAAGCGCGGATTCTCGGCCCTTGTTGAAGAGTGGGTCCTGGCAGCAAATTATATCACCGAAGGTGGAAACGCTCAGGTTATTCTTTGTGAACGCGGCATACGGTCTTTTGATAAAATCACTCGCAACACTTTGGATTTAGCAAGCGTTTCTTATCTTAAACAAAATTACGAATTCCCGGTCATCGTCGATCCAAGCCACGGAACAGGAGTTCAAAGTTTAGTAACACCGATGTCTCTTGCAGCTGCGGCGGCAGGCGCCGATGGATTACTTGTAGAAGTACACCCCAACCCTGACAAAGCATTGTCAGATGGGTTTCAGACCCTTGACTTCAAGCAATTTGATTCTCTTGTTAATCAGCTTAATCCTCTTCTAACAGTTCTCGATCGCCCGCTTTTGACTTTGTAATTGGAGAACCCTCATGCAAGGACCAAATTCTGAAAAAATTAAAAAGATGTTTGGCTCCATTGCTTCCGGATATGATTCTGCAAACACAGTTCTCTCTGGTGGCATCCATCACATTTGGAAAAAAGACGTTGTACAGGCTAGCGGCGTGCAGCCTGGATTCCGTGTTCTGGATTGCGCGACCGGCACTGGTGATTTAGCTTTTGAATTCAAGAAGGCGGTTGGCAGTAATGGACAAGTAACTGCAACTGATTTTTGCGAGGAAATGCTCGCCATCGCCGAACAAAAATCTAAAGACAAAAATATTCCGTTAATCACGGAGATCGCCGACGTTACTAATCTAAAATTTCCTGACGCAAGTTTCGATATTTGCTCAATTGCATTTGGGATTCGTAATGTTTCAGATCCACTAAAGGCTCTTAGTGAAATGGCAAGAGTCGTTCGCCCCGGTGGAAAAGTTATGGTGCTTGAGTTTGGGCAACCAACCATTCCAGTTTTTAAACAAGCGTATAATTTTTATTCGCGCTTTATTCTCCCACAGATCGGCGGAGCAATCACTGGTCAACCTTCAGCTTATCGTTATTTACAGGAGTCTTCTTCAGAGTTTCCTTGCCGAGAAATGTTTGTAAAACTCATGAAGCAAACTGAAAAGTTTGAGGCTTATAGCTACAGAACTTTGAGCGGGGGTATCGCCTATATCTATTCAGGAACAGTGACACGAAATCGTTTTGTTTAGGGAATCCCCCCCCCAATGATTAATTTTTCCCATTAACATGAAAGAAATCTAAACAAAAGGAATGCAATTTTTGACTGGGAGAGTTTTTAACTATCAGTTTAATCTCTTCAATGTATTTTACTAACAAATTTTTAATCTTCTTAAAGTCTTCGTCAGATATTGTAATGACGGAGGAATAGTGTAAGTCACTTTTGCCATCCTCTTTGTCGAGAGAGCGAATGGCTTGCATTCTCCAATTGGTGTGAAATTTTGAAATCATGGGGGAATCACTACCTAAATGAATTCGAGAAGTCCCTACGCCAAACCGACCGTTTTCTAAAGGTATTGCAAGTTCAATTGAGACAAGAAACTCCAAAATTTCGGCGGTTCGTTTGAGTGAAATTCCCAAATAATCACTAATGGATTCTTTACTTTGAAATTGCGGAATCGTGAGCATCACGTGAATGGCTCCGTATAACCACGAACTGTAAAAAATCGCCTGGTTTTCTTTTGAAAGTGGTTGCGTTACTCCTAACCTATCTTTCAACACTAATCGCTTTTCTAAGATTTGCTCGGCTTGTTGAGAAAGTCGGTTTTTAAGAGCTCGCGTTCCCGCACGACCTATTTGAACAAGAAGCAAAAAAAATTGCGACTCATCGGACGTGTGGCCCAAAAAATCATTTATACTCTCAGCTTGCTCGAGACTCAGCTGAGATTTTCCATTTAAAACTTGGGAAATGTGGGAGACGGGAGTCGAAATATGATGGGCCATGGCCATTCTAATACCCCTACCACCTTTGGGTTGAGACTTTATGTAGTCTCGAACGTAGGATTTATAGTCCCTATATTCAAATATATCTTTCTTCATAATATTAAATACTTATCGATGAATTTTCATAAAAAATGAAGTTTATCCGTCATTTTTCATAAAACTATTCTATTTTTTTTGTCCAAAAACAATTAAAAATTGTGCGATGCATTAATTATTCAGAGGAGGCTCAATGAAAGTCATTCTAACAATATCAAGTCTTGTTTTATTTTGTTCAGCAGCGAAATTTTTTAAACAACGTTTATTCGAGAGGTTAATGGAATACTATTTGCTTACCAAATCAACGGAGATTTTTATGGCTTTAAATAAGCTCAGACAAAAACTTATCCTTATTGGAGTGACTTTTATGGTCAGCCTGTCATTTCAGTATACACTCGCCGAAGGCGAAAGAGGTAGCGGTGGTGACGGAAGCGGAGGCGGAGATGCAGAAGCTACGGAGTTCGCAGAAGCGGGCGTTCGCTTAGCAAATTGGTTAGGGCTGAACGATCAATATCGTGAGACTATTAATGTCGAAAAGTTGAAAGCCATGAGTCTTTCTATCTTGACAAGGCTTAACACAAAAGGGGAACCGGCTCCCATTGAATTCACATTCGACATTCTACGCGACTCCAACGGCGATGAAAAAGCTGGAATTACAATTTTTAAAAACAGGAAGTTTTCAAAAAT
Source organism: Proteobacteria bacterium SG_bin7 (assembly GCA_002083485.1). Classification (GTDB taxonomy): domain Bacteria; phylum Bdellovibrionota; class Bdellovibrionia; order Bdellovibrionales; family SG-bin7; genus SG-bin7. The sequence continues at coordinate 222,568 of LWDK01000030.1, forward strand.
ACGAATCAATCGATTAGTATGGAGTTCCTACGAAAATAATCGGAGAAAAAAAGTTGAATTGGTTGCCCTTGAATATTTGAAGGCCACTGAACATGACGAGAACAATCGCTACTCGTTAGCCACACAGCTTAGTGAAAACTTCGAAGCCATTTTAAAAATGTCCATAGAACCTCCAGTACATTTTTCACATCCGCGTTTTGCAGAGAGCGGTTATTTCGGCCATTTGATAATGGCTTGCGGATTAAATAAGACCTATGACGGCGTTGATTTTTGTCATTCGGCAATTAAGGATAATTTCTCTGACGTGTTTTGTAAATCACGAGGCTATGATGGCCAAGTGGGGTATACGTTGAACCTAGCAATCGCCGAAAGCGAACCACATACACCGATCTCGGCGATCACCACGCACGAGACTAAAAATACGAGAATGACATATTATCAGGTTCTCATAGAAGGAAACAATAGCCAAGATCCAGAATGGCCGGTCTTTAGCTCGATCACATGCAACGGTAAGAAGTTAGTACAGAAAATCCCTTATTTACCCGAAGGGTGGCAGAGAATGCGAACTGGAAATCCATTGAACTAACGACAATAATTATTTCTAGGAAACCTTAGTTTCGCCCCGTGGTCTCTACAACGAATCATAAAAAACCTCTATGCGCGTTCCTACTGGTGGTGGAGCGCTAAATAAGACGCGGTTACCTTGCACTGTCCAGGTGATCGCTTGACTTGGGGTAAACACAACTCGCACTGTACTAGGAATTGGAGTCTTAGATAACTCTACCGAATCAGCGATGTTACGAACTTGACGACCGATATTTTGGAGATTCGACGAATAGTCGCCATCGCAAATGCTTCCCGAAATTCCTCCGGTGAGATTTACCCACTGATTAATGATGTTACCTTCGAACGCAAATCCGCCGCTATCACTGATTTGTGCGTTCAGACAAGCTGAATCTCCTGGTTGAATTATAATTCCATAAACTGAAAGTTTTTTGCCTGACGGCCAAATGCCTTTGAAGTGATTTTGGGCTGTTGACGCTTGGGTTGCGCTCGCTGGGCTATTACTTTTCTCATCTTCATCAGAAAGCACGATTACTGCCAAATCAGATTCGCTACGAAAAAACCCAGCATTGTCAGAGGCCCGTTTATCCATTGCGGTCATCGAAGCAAAAAGTGGCTGTTCGTTTGACGATGGACAATCTCCACGCGCTTGACAGCCCACAGTTTCGGGGCGGTAAACAGTATCCAAGAAAACTTTTTCGTAGTTTGCAGTTGTGGGCGAAAGAATTTTTCCACTTGAACCAGTTAAAGGTAGTAGCGAACCGCAAATTCCGTAAGTGCCGGCACTACAGTCGGTAGTGGTTACACCTATTTGCCAATCAACACCATTTAGTCCTGAGATAAACGAAGAGAATTTCTGACCAAGTTTAAGTTGGTCTTTTTCCATAGAAGACGAATTGTCGTCGATAAATAAAATATCAACACGAGGGTTGCCAATGGTAACGTTAAACACATCGTAACCATTGACAACGCCTTTGATAAAGTCCCGTTGATCAGTTCCAGTGTTACCAACTACATTTGTTTGTGATACGACAACTGTTTTAATGCCGTCAGCGCCGGCAAAAACAATTGCGACTGAGAATGTACCACTTGCACAATTTGTCGAGGCCGGGGAAGAAACATCCCCAGAGATATTGACGGTCAAGCCTACCTGACATGTGCCTTGCAATGTCAAGCCATTGGCGTCCCGAGTTCCAGCCGTAGGCGCAGAGATTTTTATAACGGGAGTCGAACTTAAGCGATCAAAAGATCGGCTGTCAGTTCCAACATTCCCAGCCCTATCGGCTTGAGAAACTGTAATACTTTTGGCGCCGTCGCCAGAACTCAAATTAACGGTAATGCTAAAGCTACCGCTATTACAACTTTCTGTAACACTTCCCGCAGCACCACTACCCCCAGCAACCACATTAAGTCCTGATTCGCAAGTACCTACAATCGTAACGCTTGTTGAGTAGGTTGAGTCCGCGGCAGGACCCGTGATTCTTACAGTCGGGGCTGTTGTATCAATATTGTAAGATCTCGAATCACTGCCAACATTTCCCGCGGCATCGGTTTGCGCAGCAATGATTTGCTTTGTGCCATCGGGAGTTGCAGGGGTTAAACTAAAGGCGAATTGTCCCGTTGAACAAGTTAGAGTTTGTGTCCCCGCTCCTAAAGCCGAACCAGAAACAACGACAGATAACCCGGTCTCACAGTTTCCAGAAACCGAAATTATACCACGAGTTGCAGTTCCCGCTGCGGGTGAAATAATTTTGACAATGGGGGCAATTGAATCTCTGATAAAATCGCGATTTGAACTGCCACGATTTCCTGCTCTATCAGATTGAGAAGCGATAATTTTTTTGGCCCCGTCACCATTCGAATAAGCAACGTCAGTGACAAACGTGCCCCCTGTGCATTGTATGGTCTGAGTCCCCATCATACCGACACCAGATAGTTCAACATTGTATCCTGCTTCACAAGTCCCACCCACGCGGACCCCATTACGTGACAACGAATTCGGAGCAGGTGATGTAATTGCAACCGCCGGGGCAATTGTATCTTTGATAAAATTCTTATTGTCAGAGCCAGCATTACCAGCCGCGTCCGTCTGTGAAGCGACAATATTTTTTGCACCATCGACACCCGGCAATACGTAAGGATGAGAAAATACACCGGCGTTACATGGAACGGTTCCGATAGATCCTAAGCCAGTCAAACTCAAACTAACATTTAACCCACTCTCGCAACGTCCTCCAATTGTAACATTCGCCATAACCTCAGAATTTGGAACTGGCGTGATGATGGCGACGGCAGGAGGAAGTGTATCTTTTAGAAAGTCTCTGTTATCTTGAGCCCAAGCCCCACTACCGTTAACATCCATGTTTTGGCTAGCAACTATATTTTTGATGCCGTCTCCGTCAGAGAATTTTACATTGGCAGAAAATAACCCATCCTTACAATCAAGGTTTGAATCACTAACAGAACCATTTCCAACACCCGACAATTCTACCTTAAACCCTTTAGTACACGAACCTTCAACAAGAACTCCAACTTTATTTACTGTCATAGGAGCGGGACTTTGGATTTGAATTCCACCCTTTACCCGCAATGCCTCGGAGCCTGGTTGTGTTGCAAAATCCATTTGGGTACATCCAGTAAAATATATAGATATATAAAAGACTAATAGCCGTTGATTTTTCATAGATATCCCCATTTCCTCAAAGACGTGAACTAACCTGGAAAAGGTTTCTTCATTAAGAAAAGCAAACGTCAGACCATGCCGATTGCCCAACCAGATCCTTATTGGCATGCACAAAGGTTTTAAATTATTCTAGATTCCCGTCTTGAGATAATTGGCATTTCTGCCCAAAAGTGTCGAAAAACAAAATCTATCGAAACTTAAGACAGATTTACGTGCATTGATTTTTAATACTTAACCCTTTATAAACTGAAAAACGATAAGGAATGAAACATATGAAGACAATTATGTTGCTTGGGTCGGGGGAATTAGGAAAAGAAGTTACTATTTCTGCAAAAAGGTTAGGCACAAAAATAATTGCTGTGGATCGATATGAAAATGCACCTGCCATGCAAGTTGCCGACGAGTTTGAAGTCATCGACATGTTGAACGGTCGTGAGCTTAGCGAGATTGTTTATAAACACAAACCTGACTTAATAGTCCCTGAGATTGAAGCCATCCGTACCGAAAAATTAATTGAGTTGGAAAAAGAGGGTTTTGTCGTGATACCAACGGCGAAAGCCGCATACCTTACCATGAACCGCGATGCCATTCGGGAATATGCCGCAAAAGAACTCGGGGTCCTCACGGCAAAATATGCTTACGCCGAGACAAGAGAACAGCTTAGAAAAGCCTGCGATGAAATTGGATTCCCATGTGTCGTAAAGCCCGTGATGTCTTCTTCGGGTAAAGGTCAGTCTTACCCCCAGTCTGCAGCTGACGTCGACCATTCTTGGGATTATGCCATCGCGGGAATGCGCGGAGACAAAACGAAAGTCATCGTTGAAGAATTTATTCCATTCGAGCTCGAAATTACGCTCTTAACTGTCAGGCAATGGAATGGCCCTACTTTATTTGTAGATCCAATTGGACATCGTCAAGAGCGTGGTGATTATCAAGAGTCTTGGATGCCTGCTGAAGTTTCTTCTGAGCAACTAAAACAAGCTCAAGAGATGGCAAAGAAGGTCACCGATGCTCTTGGTGGTGCTGGAATTTTTGGCGTCGAATTCTTCATTACAAAAGACAAAGTATATTTTTCGGAACTCTCTCCCCGTCCACATGACACGGGAATGGTCACTTTAATTTCGCAAGATTTATCCGAGTTTGATTTGCATGTCAGGGCAATTCTTGGCCTACCAATTCCAACTATCAATTACCGTGGAGCATCCGCAAGTGCAGTGATCCTTGCAGATCGTGAGTCACCCACAGTTTATTACCACGGCCTGGATAAGGCTTTAGCTTTAAAAAATACCGAGGTGAGAATTTTTGGAAAACCGACAACCCGAAAATATCGTCGTATGGGGGTGGCATTAGCAACAGCGGGAAATACTAGTGATGCCCGAAAATTAGCGACCCAAGCCGCTGAACTGGTAAATATTCAGTACGGAAATTAATTGGCTTTTGTTAAATAACCAAAAATGGTTAAGGAAATAGTTAGGGCCACAGTAACAATCGCCGACTTAAAGCATTAAACATTTTTTCCGCTCGACTTTTAGACCATAGAAGTAATAGTTTCGCGAAGCTTCTTTAACTCGCTATCTTCTGATAGGTCGCCAAGCGGTGTGTTTACCAGAACACGCGCGTCCAAATCTTTTCCGGCTTCACGCACAAGCCAGTACGTCGCCACAACGGCAGTTCTTCGGTTAGCTTCTTTAAAAAAGTGGCTCATCACAAGGTGTGAATATAAATAAGTTGCGGCATCGATGAGTTTTCCCTGCCCCACGATATCGTGAGCATTAGCTAACACGGTTCTAGCTTCTTCAATGGAATTGGTAATCATTTTAAAGCTTCGCTTTTTGCCAGTACGAAGCGAAATCTCTACCGGCTGGGTTCTCCAAGTATCTTCCGTAGTATGATTCAGCATCTGATTAAGATGCAATAACTCGGGCACACCAAGTTTTTTGATACCACCGGCATGTTCGTGAACATAGTCAAGAGTATGCTGAAAACGAGATTCCTCAAGCTGCTTCTTTAAAAAATCACTAGTCATATTACATCCGATAACTCACAAAGACCGATGGGTAAATAAATGAACGTGCATAAGATACTTGCGAGTAACTCGTACCTCCTGCCAAACTCTCTGTATAAGTAGCAGAGTAATAGTTGAGTCTAATACCTAAAAAGGAATTGTCACCTAATGGCGGACCCCAGCCAACGTCTGCCTTCAAGCTCGTACCTCTCCAAGTATCTGAAGAGCCCGTGCTATAAGTTCCGGTTCCAATTAAATTATAGGTAAGACTCAAGCTCCAGTGCTCTTTTTTATCTATAAACCAAGTAAATTTTGGACCCATGTCTGAAGAGCTAACGGTCGTGGTGCTTGTTGTTGCGTCCGTTGAAGAATATATCGCATAGGCCCAGCCCACAGCCATATGAGGATTTTTCGAAACGTCTACGAGTGCCGAACCTTCAATAAACATTTTCGATCCAGTTTCCGCAGAAGATACTTTGAGTGTTTTCGAATCATAAAACAAATTAAGATCGAATACCGCAGAAAAAGAATTTCCTGAAAATAAAAAAACGAATAGAAGTAATCCTAGACAACTTCGTTTCACAAACCAAATTATACAGTATTATCGAGAACGAGAAACCTAGTCTCTACCTTCGATCGGTTCTAGACCAAAGAACATGATCCACCAAAACTAAATACGTCATTGCCTCTAGAACTGGAAGCGCCCTGGGAACAATACACGGGTCGTGCCGACCTTTCCTCGCAACGTCGAGGACAGACGAAGTTGGTTTAAAGGCAACACGAACATTTATTTTCTCTCCGGTAGAAATTCCACCGCGAATACCACCATAACCGCTTTGGCCTTCGTAATGCCATTTAGATCCCTCTTCTTTGGTGGCCTCAAACCCCTCACCAAACTCTACTCCAATAGTGGCCCCGATTCCCATATAAGCACTCGCGAGATCTGCCTTCAATTTATGAAAAACAGGTTGTCCAAGATTCGCCGGAAGATTCTCAACAATAACTTCGGCAATACCGCCGTAACTCCTTCCATCTTCTTTCGCTTTCAACAATAGCTCTTGGACTTCCCTATTATCGAACACCGACTCATTCTCATTTAGATTTACCGGGCCAATTTGTTTCGCAAATGAACTAACATTTAATTTAATTCCAAAATCATTTAGCACCATATGTGCAACACTGCCAGCAATTACGCGACTAATAGTTTCTCGACCCGACGATCTTCCTCCGCCACGATGATCACGAATACCAAACTTATTTTGCCAAACATCGTCGGCATGTCCCGCCCGAAAATTACTTTTTAAATCGTTGTAGTCTTCGCTCTTAGTATCTCGATTGCGAACGATTATTGCGATGGGGGTACCCAACGTTATACCTTCGAATACCCCACTCAGCACCTCATAAACATCAGCTTCTTTTCGCCCACTTGTAATCTGGCTGACTCCCGGCTTTCTTTTATCAAGTTCAGAAATCAGCAACTTTTCATCAAAAAAGACTCCCGCAGGACAACCGTCAATAACCACTCCCATAGCGGCACCATGACTTTCGCCAAAAGTTGTAATGACAAAACGGTTTCCGAATCTGCTAGCACTCACATCGACTCCAAAAATCTCGTTGTTTATCAGCTTGTGCAAAAAACATTGGTAGTCCTGAAAAATATTCGGCACCCACAAGCTGTGCGTATTCTTTTCCAGGAGAATCATCTGAATAATTCAAATCTACCACTTTTTTTGGTTTCCAAGAAGACGACGGCCAAGTGCCCATTAACATATTTCTTCGGCCCGTCGCCCAAACGACCACCTCGGGACTCTCTTCGCTTCCAGATTTTAGTTTTCCAGTACTCGCCGAATAAAAGCTTGCGTTTGGATAGTGCTCAGCGACTGAGGGCAACACGCCTCCGCCACCCCAAACCGCGACGCCATTTTTTTCTTCACGCAATTTCTTAGCCCCAATGCGATCGGTATTTTCTCCCATCCAAATATTTTTTGTCTCATTCCAATAGAGCGTATTAATCGGAAAACTACTATTCACCAATTCGGCCGCATGAGCTTTTAAGGGTGAAGTTACCGCCGCATACTTCAACCCTAACTTTTTCAGCACCACAATAGCTTCGTCCCACTCTCCTTCAGTCACTTTAATTCGTAGAATGGGTGTGCCCGATTCATAAAAATAGTTGGATTGATAGGCCGGGGTAAAACTATGCTCAATCGGATCGCCAAGCACCGCCGCAAAACGATTATGCTCATTATAATGTCCAACCCACTCTAAAAAACTGGGCTGATCAAGAACAACCCCTCTACCTTCGCGAATGTAATTTAAGTTTTGGCGTTCTTTCATCAATACTCTAAACCATCGCCAACGCCCATCCATTGAACGCGGTAAAAATGAACGTCGTTCAGGGTCCTGTTGTTGCCATTCAAATCCTTCGAATAACTCCGCAAATGATTGCACTAGAGGGGCCGCTTTAAGCTGTTCCGTTCCTTTACCGAAACATTCAAGTCTTTTTAAAGCCGAATTCAAAGTCTCATTTTCAAAACGCTCATGCAGCGAGAGAATATCTATTGAATCAAACGGGCATTTCCCGAGTTCAATCGCCCAATCCGTTAAATTCTCAGACGAATACGATTTAACAATTTCAGGTGGGATCTCTGCGTCGTTTATCTGTCGATAGCTAAAAATACCGCCACGCGTGCAATTCAACGCGAAAACTAGATCCCCTTGATCGAGCAAATCGTTACGAATTTCATATTTTAAATCTTGCCAATTGCGACGACGAGACAACCAGAAGTCAAATTTAGCGTTGTCACGTAAAACTTGTGAGGTTAAAGTTATGATTCCCGAAACACGAATTTTATCAGACAACAAAATTCGCTCTTCGACTCTTCGTATGCGCTCATCAAATAAAGGGAATCCTTCAGGAAACAAAATTTTCTCATCCGCAATATCATTAAATTTTCGTTCTCGTGTTTCCGCCCGCAACAGGTATTCTTCGCTGGGCAAAAGGTCCGACTCTAAACGAGGCCTGTTTAAAAATGTTCTTGGCATCAAATCAGTCTCACGCTGAGCCCAGACGACATAAACATCTTCCGGCAAATCAAAATCAAACCCCGCGCCCAGAGCGATGACAACATTTCTACTTTTTTCTCTAATGGAGTCATAAATGCTATAAAACATTTCTTTTTCTATATGACGAAATGACTTTTCACCCTCGCTCTCAAACAAGTCGCTAGCGGACTTTCCCGTTACTAACGTAATTTTTTCGTCGAGGTCGATAAACTCCGCGTCTCTTACACTTTCCATCCAACGATGCAAGAAACTTGTTTTTCCTGAGCCGCGATGGCCTACAATTACAGTCACCATAGTTGTATGATCTCCTTAAATTGTGGAAAACTTTTATCAACTGCGCTCACACTATCAATACGAATATTAAACCCAAATTGTCTAGCCACGCAAGCGGCCATCACCAAACGGTGATCTGAACCCGAATCATAGGAAATTGAAAAGCGATTATCGTTCTCATGATCAAATGGCTTGCCATGAATAATCGCCCCGTCTAAGAGAGGCTCAAAACCTCTCCCTATTTTCTCGAGTAATTCAAAAACTCTATTTAACCGATTTGACTCTTTGTAAACAAGGTGTGGTGCTCCCCAAAGCCTTGATTTTCCACGCGCAAAAGCACAAAGAACTGCAAGCACAGGAAACATATCTGGCGAATTTCGCAAATTTATTTCAATTGGTAAAATATTTTCATTCCCCACAACTGACAATACATTTTTTTTTCGACTTACACTGACTCCCATAGCTTTCAGGACGTCGACAAAGTCCGCGTCTGGCTGTAAACTCTCCTCTGGAAAATTTAAAATTCTGCACTGACCACCGGCCGCAGCAAGTGCCGCAACTGCAAAAGCCGAACTCATATCGGGTTCAAAAATGGGAGTCCCATTAGGTTTTTGATTGGCTAGGATCTCAATACTATTTCTCTTACAAGTGACATCCATTCCCATAGCGAGCACAACTGCTAAACTCATTGCCCAATAGCCGTCTGAGACCGTCTCACCCTTCCAAGAAATTTTTAAAGGAAAATCCAAATTCCAAGAATTCAATAAAAGGCTGCTTGCAAACTGACTCGAGATTGTTCTGTCAACAAAAATCTCCGCTCCCGGATTCTTCCAACCATCACTAATGATATTAATCTTCTGATCTCCAAATTCGTATTTCACTTTTAGGTTTGAAAAAATATTCTTTAATTCCGAGTGCGGACGCTCCATTAAACGCCGACTCCCAGTAATCACATATGTTCCGATTTCACGCGAGGCCCGCAAAGCCAGAAAGCGCAACACGGTTGCAGCCTCACCACAATCTATCACTTTTTTGTTTTTCAGTGCCGCCAAACCACTAATGACACTGCGGATATCTTCACACGCATCTTTTTTTGAAGCCTTAAAATTTGAAGCATAACTTTGACAAATTGCATGGCGAATAAAAAGCGACTTTGACACCGGCAGCCTTCCCTCAAAATAGAAAGGTCTTGTCCGGCTCATACCTTGGCCCAACCTTGCGCTATTGCTTCATCTGTAAGGTCGGCGATTGAGACTTCCTCTAGAAAAACTTTTCCTGGCTTACGTAAAAATACAAAGTCAATCTTGCCACGCAAATTAATTTTTTTATCTCCACGCAACCCATCTTCCAAATCAACTTTTGTCAGTGGTTTCAATTTATTTTTACTATTTTGGAATTTTTTGATTAACGCTTCTATTTTTTTTTGATTTTCTCCCTTTAAAAGACCACGCTTCTCACTCCATCGGCTGGCAAAAACGATGCCATGGCCAACCGCTACTCCATGAGGAAGGGAGTTTTTCTTTTCTATTATATGGCCAAGTGTATGACCTAAGTTTAAAATCTGTCGAACACCTTTTTCTTCATAAGGGTCCTTGGCGATCACATCATATTTCGCCTTCACCGCAAGCGGCAACAACCTCCAAAGCTTAAGCTCTTTGCCTTCTAAAACTTTATTGACCCAAGGTTTCCCTGAGATTAAAGCGATTTTTAAAAGCTCTCCATAAGCTTCCGCTTGTCTTTCTCGCGGTTGAGCTTTCAATACACTTTTCACCAAATAGATTTTTTCAGGGAAATAAAAGGTTCCCATCGCGTTCTTTAAGCTTCCTGCATTCAGGCCGTTTTTGCCACCATGAGCCGAATCTATCGCAGCTAACCAAGTCGAAGGGACTAAAACCAATTTTACTCCACGCTTATACGTACTCGCAAAAAATCCTGCAAAGTCAGTGACAGAACCTCCACCCATTGCAACAATTTTAATTTTGCGAGAGGTTCCCGCCAAAATTTTTGCTATTTTTTCGAAGTGATTTGAAAAACTAGTTAGTTCCTTAAGATTTTCCCCAGCTTCAACTCCATAAGTTTTAGAAAACTTCTTTAACCAGGCATTTACCTCTAGATTTTGACTCAAAACTTGGTCGTAAATGATTAAACACTCGCTTCTGGACAGCGAATGAATATCTGACAGATCCTTTATAAATTTAACTGTTTTATTAAAGGTTCTCATTGGCGTTTTTAAAGCATTTATTTTTTACAAAGTTAAGGGAATTTCCAACATAATGTAGACGTTCCTAACGCCTCGAATTAAAAAAGAATTTGACATGTTAATAGATACATTAAACCTGAATGTCCTACGAATTTTTGAACGCGTATATTCTCTTCGCAGTATGACCCACGCGGCAGAAGAACTCCACCTCACTCAGTCAGGCGTGAGTCAGCATATTTACAATCTCGAAAACCAACTTGAAATTAAGTTATTCGACCGCATAAAAAAGCAACTGATTCCTACCGACAAAGCACATACACTCTATAAAGTTTGTTTTCAGAGCCTCCATTCCATCGAAGAGGAACTGTGGAAAATTCGCGACGTAAAAAGAGAGCTTTCCGGAACCGTGACCCTTGGAATGCCCGCAGAATTTGGTCAAAATATTGTTGTTCCTCTGCTGGCTGAATTCATAAAAGAACATGCGAGTGTCTCTTTAAATCTTGTCATGGAATTTGCGCCAATTATCAACCAAGAACTCATAAATGGAAACATAGACTTTGCTTTTGTAGATGATTTTACTCCTGACCCACGTATCCATACAGAAAAAGTTTACGATGAATTTTTAGACCTTTGCATTAGCACCACGGCCTTAAAAAAATATGGAGAACCCGACGGGACCAGAAAGTTCTTCGAGAGTCTGGACTACATAGATTATTTTTCAGGCGAGCCCGTACTTCGCCAGTGGTTTAACCGACAGTATAAGTTTAAGGATATTGAGCTAAAAGTACGCGCGTACGTAGCCAACCCTCAAGGCGTGGCACGTTTTATTTGCATGGACCTTGGTGCCGGAGTTTTGCCTGACCACGTTTTTCAGAAACTAAACAAAGAAGGAAAAAATCTCATTTGCTTAGAAGGCGCGACTGGCAAAGCCGTAACTAACTCTATCCACCTGGCGCACCTTAAACAACGAACACTGTCGCCGCTGGCGCGCGAACTAAAAACTTATTTAAATAAGAAACTATCACGCACCGAACAGGCCAGAAACTAAACGTCTTTACCCACAACTTTTTGAATTTTCTTTTCCGACATGAAAAAGAAAAATGAAAGAATAAATCCCATAATAGCAAAAACCATAAAAAACTGAGTCTGACTCATCTTAGTATAAAGAGTTCCAAGCAATCCCGATAAATAATTTCCTAAGAAAGATGAGATAAACCACATTCCCATCATCATCGACATCAATCTTGCAGGTGCAACCTTCGTTACAAAACTCAATCCGATAGGTGACAAATATAACTCACCCATAGTGAACATCCAGGTTGTCAAAACCAGCCAGAACATATTTACCAATGACTTGTCGACAGTAATATATTTGGATGCAAGTGGTACCACCATAAACGCAGCACCCGCCCAAAAAGAGCCTATCGACATTTTGCGAATGGAACTGGAATCAAAATTTCCACGTTTGGCTCTAAAGCCCCACCACATATCTAAGAAGGGTGCGAAAATAAATATAAATAGTGGGTTCAAAGCTTGATAATTTTCAGCTTCTAGCCCTAGCTTTGCCCAATCGGCTTTTTCGTCGGCCCATAACTGTAAAGTGTTTCCCTGCTGTTCAAAAATAGCCCAAAAGAAAATAGTCGCCGTACATAAAATAACCAAAGCTGAAACTTTTTTTCGATCGATCAAATTATCAATCCTATTAATCGAATAGATAATTCCAACCAGGACTGCAACACAAATAATAACTTTAAAAACTGTTGGCAGCATTAAAATGGCGAGAAAACCGATAATAGCCCCGAAAAATCCACCCACAGTTTTCCAGAAAATTGGACTTCTTTGATCCTTTGCAGCCAATGTAGCTTGTGATTCCTCTGGTAGAAGTCCTCTTCCTATGTGGTAGATAATTAAGCCAATTAACATTCCTATTCCAGCCAACGCAAAGCCTAGATGCCAAGGAACTCCTGGGTCAGCAATTTCCATTTTTTTCGTAATCCAAACAGCTAAATTTTTACATAAGAACGGTGAGAAGAAAGCACCTAGATTTATACCCATATAAAAGATGGTAAAGGCACCGTCACGACGCTGATCACCCTCTTTATATAGGCCACCCACCTGAGTAGAAATATTCGGTTTAAAAGCTCCGTTCCCCATAATCAAAAAGAACAGCGCAAACACAAAAAGATTTTCAAAGGCCATTAAAAAGTGGCCAATCGCCATCAGCGCGCCACCCACGTAAACACTTTTTCTTTTTCCCCAAATTCGATCCGCTAAAATTCCGCCAAAAAACGGCGATAAATAAACAAACCCTGTATACAAACCGTAGATATGAGAAGCAAAGGGCTGATTTTCTAGGGGTCCAAATCCGCTTTCTAAAATAAAGCGAAGGGTTCCAAAGCCAAGTACCCGCGACATTCTCTCGGGATCAACAAATAAATATTTGACCATGTACATGACGAGGAGGGCACGCATCCCGTAATACGACATCCGCTCCCACATTTCAGCGAAAAACAAAATAAACAGTCCCGCCGGATGACCAAAAAAAGTTTTATCTTTTAATTTATTCTTTAGGAATGTACTCAAAGCTGACCTCCGCGACTAGCATCTATAAATAGACTTAGTCGACAGAGACACGCCAATCAACAGGTTTTATTCCGTGTTTCTTTAAATATTCATTGGCCTTAGAGAAGTGTTTGCAACCCAAAAAACCCCGATGTGCCGACAAAGGGGAGGGGTGCGGAGACTTCAAAACAAGGTGACTTGTTACATTTATGACTTCACCTTTCTTGTGAGCGTAAGATCCCCAAAGCATAAAGACAACGTTTTTGCGGTGGAGACTAATTTCTTTGATCGCGTAGTCCGTGAACTGTTCCCAGCCTTTTCCTTGATGGGCTGCCGCCTTACCCTTTTCGACTGTTAAAACACTATTTAGGAGAAGTACGCCTTGATCGGCCCAGGTTTGCAGGTGTCCATGAGTAAAATATTTTTTATCAATACCTAAATCGCTCTGAATTTCTTTGTAGATATTCACCAGTGAAGGGGGAATTTCCGTCGTTTTTGGGACAGAAAAACATAACCCATGTGCCTGGTTTTCACCGTGATATGGGTCTTGTCCCAAAATCACAACTTTGACCTCTTCAAATGGGGTCGAATTAAAAGCACTAAAATATTCATTTCCTTTTGGATAGATTACTTTTTTCTTTTTATACTCACTCTGCAAAAATGACTTCAACTCGCCCATATAAGGCTTGTTAAATTCTTCCAAAAGGTGTTTTTTCCACCCCTGCTCTAGCTGTATATTTGATTCTGTGTTAGACATGGCTCTTATTTAAAATGAACAAAATTCTTCCGCAAGATTTTTATTTTAATAATACGATTTGGGTCGCAAAAGCCTTCTAGGCAAAGTGCTCGTGCGAAACTATCGTGGCAAACGAAGATCAGGAATTAAAAAATTAGGTGGGATTTCGCTTCGCCAGGGCCGTATCGGAATTGGTCACAGAAATGCAGCGCGAGACTGGGACTTACGCTTTTATCTACAAGATAATCCACATGTTTCTAAAATGACGCTAAAGGCCTAGAATCAAATCCTAACTTTACTTTTTTCTCGGCCTATTCGAGTCTTTGACTTTTGTAAACACAAAACCTAAACGGAAAAAGTTAACTTATTTTTTGGAGGAATTAATGAAGAATATTCTACTTGCTTGCTCACTTGTTTTTACAATGCTTGCCACCGCAATGGCCGAAGACTCCCGCCAAGCCGCAGACACCCTTTACTCGCAACGTGAGGCATCTGAAACAGGCGTACAAAAGGCGATAGACGCCGCCGATATGTATCTGCGCTTAGCAACAAATGCGAAATCAAACGAGAAAAACTCTCTTTTGATCAGCGCTTCTCGTGCCTATTATTTCGTAGGGACTTTTAAAGCCGACAAAAAACAAAAAATTGAGATTTTCGAAAAAGGGATGGCAGCCGCGCAAACTGTTTTGACGGCTTACTTACCAGAGCTTAAACAACAAAATTTAGAAGCTGTAGCAAAAGAAGTTTTGGATAAAGTAAATCCTAACGAAGTTCTCGAACTTAGCCACGCGCTTTATTACGAAGGAATCAACCTAGGCTCTTGGGCCGAGGCAAACGGTATTACCCAGTCACTTAGCAAATGGCCAACGTTAAGAAATTATATGCTACTAGTTAATTTACTAAAAAAGGAAGACATTAACCTCTACGGCGCTTCACGCGTACTAGGAAGAGCCTACTACCGTCTACCGGTAATTGCTGGCGGCGATAAAGATAAAGCCCGCACCTACCTGTCAGCAGCATTTAACAATACTCAGCAGGGTGGAATCAGTAGAAGTGGTAACAACAATGTGTTCTATGCTGAATTTCTATATAACTCCGAAAAAAAGAAGGACGAGGCGATTAAATTGTTAAAAGCTTTTGTAGCCGCCAATGCTGACACGCTTGACCCCGATTCGATTCCAGAGACTAAAGTGGCGCAAGGGACCGCAAAGAAACTTCTTGCTGACTGGGAAGAATAATGAAAATGAAATATTTCTTAGTCGTGGCGCTTTGTTTTTACAGCTTAAATTTATTTGCTGATGGTTTAAGTGCGCCCTTTGATTTCGAAGATACTGCGATGTTGCCAAAAGGTGTACGGACAGTAAAACTTCGCTCGTTTACGAGTGAAGTGGTCGAGAAATTTGATAGAAATGGATCTGTGCAACCACTTGGAAAACCTTTTGAAAAACGCGAAAAAATGTTGAGACTCTTTGAGGGTAAGAGCGCCAACGAAGTGGCCATTTCAAAAGGCTATATGAGGTCTCTTGGTATAGACCCCGACAGTGCCGATCTTGGTACTATAGAAGGTTACGCGGCAGCGCGGGTCACAGCCACCGTTCCTGTGCTGGGTTGGGGAATTAGAGACAACTGGTCTGTCGCAATTGCAATTCCAATTGTGTACACAAATACTTATGTTGATACAGGATTTAATGCATCTTCAGATGCTCAAAAACTTTTTGGTTATTTAAATACTGACGGAGGTCAGAGCACCACAAAGACAGTTGAAGCCAAAACACAAGATGCCGCAAATGCAAAGGTGTTGTCGATGGGTTATGACCCACTCGTCGGAGAAACCCGAACCGAGATTGGTGACGTTCGCCTAATTAATAAATTGCTAGTGCAAAAAACCGATGTTTATGCGGTTGCCGTAAAGCAGTCTGTTACTGTACCTACAGGAAAACAAGGAAGCACAAATAAAATAGTAGTCATTGGTACTGGCGATAGCCAATGGGATTTATCGGCCTCTGTTATTGGTGATTGGTACATCAACGCCAAATGGACGATGAGCGGCTACACTGGCTACACTGTTCAATTTAGTGATACGACTCAAAAAAGAATTCCTAGCGCCAGTGATTCGTCACTTGGTAAGTTAGATGCAAATACAGAACGTGATTTGGGAGATATCGCGAACGCCGGAGTGTCACTTAGATACTCCGTTTCCCCTGCATGGACTCTCGCAACTTCACTCGATGCGCAGATAAAATATTCTGATATTTATCACGGAAGTCTTTATCAACCACACCAGTACGATTGGTTATCGGCTAATACAAATCAGCAAATGGAGTCCATGGTTGTTGGCGTCAACTACTCGACGGTTCCGGCGTTTCGAAAAAAGGAATTTGCTGTTCCAATGGACGTGAAAGGCAGTTATTCTCGAGTCCTTAGTGGCAAGAATGTACCGGCAGATGATATTGTCTCAGGCGAGCTCGCGATTTATTTTTAATTTTAATGGAGAAAACGTGAAATATTTTTTAATAGCCCTACTAACTATTAATTTAAGTTGTTCCCTAAAAAGTACCCCAGTAAACAAAGCTCCCGTCGGCGGTCGCACTCCAATGGGAAAACCCACCGACGACCATTTCGGGGCGGGCGAAATGGGACCCAGAGAAATTAATCTTGATGTAGGCAACAATTTCTCGATTTTCTTGTGGCCGAATTCTCCCAAAATGCCGCTTGATAAGGTGTCTGAAGAAGTTTCACTGATGTCTCGAGAAATTGACCGCCTCACAAAATCGTTTCGGGAAGCAACAGCAAAAATTTTGCACGAACAATTTTTTTGGTCAGCATGGGCTTGTGATGCCGAAGCCGACAAGGCAAATGGAAACCCCTCGGTTCAAGATTGCGCAAGTCTATTTCCAAACAATACTAAACATGATTTTTGCTCGTGTCTGGCAAACAATATCCAGCTAATTGGAAAACAAAATGAAGGAAATATTCCCGCACGCCTAGGGCTCGGCGAAAAAATTATGACCATGGTAGAGGATGATGACGACATCAATACAAAAAATTGGCTGTTAGGTAATGGCGATTCTGCTAATCGGTCCGGATCAATTCTAAGACTAGAAAAACAGGGTGATAGTCTCAACGTGTACTTGAAACTGACGCATTTTGGTCCCGAAGACATAACTTATAAAACGCCGAAAGAAACTCCGACAAAGATTGGGTTCAAAGAAAAGATTAAGGTCGAATTTTGCGACGACGGATACGAAATCTACACCAAAAAAAATGGAACTAAGGTTTGTATTCCTGTAGACACGGATGACAAAGTCGGCAGAATTCTTTATGTGGAATACAACGAAGCTCAGAAGTCTCTGAGTTTTGCAATTATCGAGGAAATTAAGGGCGAGCGGACCGGCAACGTTTATTACTTCTTTATGGAACGCGGGAATCCACCCGAAGGCGCATCTGATTTAGTACGCTTTAAAGGTAACTTTCAAAAAGTTGGTTTGCTTGGTCAAACGCTCGGAATTGGCGCTGCAAAATTTGATGGTGACTGGATTAAGGCGTCCGTAAAGCAAGGTGAATAGGGATTTATTTGCATGCGTTTCGGCCCGATTGTGCCGGCGATATTCGGAAAAAACTAAAACAGGCCGGCTCTACTCACCGCGATCGTATCCATCGTAATCGCAACGAGAGAGTGAAGGACCGCTCCCCCCATCCATGTGCGATACTTCAGAGACAGATGACCCAAAATAATGCCAGCACCGATGGCACCGAAAGTCTCAATCGCGGGTTTATGAAAATGAATCATCGCATAGGGAATTACCATTATTCCGATCGCCAAACTTGCGCCGACAACTTTTTCTAGGGTCATCAACAAATACCCCCGAAAAAAACTCTCAAGAGCAAAGAACTGACAAACGTAGGCAACTTCCCAAATAATAAATTTACCGAAATCAGTTTTTACCTCAGGAACAAAGGGATAGGTATGTTGAAATCCTGGCGTCGACGCGGCAATGAAAATGGGAATGACCATCAACAAATACAATCCCAAATAAGTCGGAAGATGCTTTTTAAAATCATGAATACTCACACCAATGCTTTTTAGGTTTTCTTTAAAGTAAACCTTCGTGACGATCATGGGAATAATTGAGTATCCGATGACACACGCGATCCCCCAAATAACTCCGGCTCTAATCGTCGGCCCAGAGTATATGACATTAGTGTTCAACCATCTTTCAATCCGAAACGGCAAAAACCAATATTCAAAAGTCGTTAACAATATTGGTGTATAAAGAAGCGCCACAAATGCGGGGGTAAAATATTTTTTCATATCCCTAAAGTGTCTCAAAAAAACCAAATGTCTCAAATTGAAATAGTACCATTATGAAACACTTTAGGCCTTTTTTACGGCCATTGGTCCTTAACCGTAACCAAAAATCTAAACATCTGATATAATATAAATGTCTGAAAAGATTAGCATCGCCGACTTGACTCTTGCCGCGATGGACTCAGATTTGGGATGTAATCGAGGGGGACATTATGGATAAGCAAGGTCTAAAATACACGGTGGAGACGTTTGCTTCTGATCCGGAAGTAAAAGCCCATATTTACCAGCAACTAACAGAGTTCGAGCCCTACTTACTACCGGGTTCCCATATTGCAGTACTTATCAAAGACAGAAAAGCGGTATCCAGCAATAAGACCGGCAAGAAAGCCGGTGTGGTGGTAACTTTTTCGCTTTCGGCAGAAGGCGGACAGATTCATGGAAAAGGTGCAGCGGCAGACGTTTATGAGGCCGCAAAAATTGCCAAAAACGATATTCTCAAGCAATTTGATTCTATTCAAAACCAATTAGTAAGTACCCAAGACCGTGAGGTCGAAATTAATGAAATCATGACCAATCCTACCGGTCATACCCTGCATTGACAGAAACTTTTTGCCAGAGTAAATCTACTGACATGGCAAAAAAAGAAGACTCGTGTTTTATCGTCACTTATCGTGACCCAAAAGAAGAAAAAATTATTCAATTAAAAGCAAAATCTATCAAAGATTCTACTTTAGGTTTAGGCTTTGTTGCTATTTCTGACTTTGTTTTTGCGACTGATACGCTAGTGCTTAACCCTGCGGAAGAGCAACTTAAGAGTCGATTCAAGGAAGTGCGCACGCTTCATATTTCAATTTACACAATTCAATCGGTTGAAGAGGTGGGTCCCGGGCATCGTGGTTTGAAATTTGAAAAAGACAAATCCAACCTCGTTGTCTTGAAAAATCCTGCGCCGTGAGCGAAGTTTATTTTGAGAAAGAAAATTTAAGCCCAAATCCTTTCGAGGAATATCTAAGATGCTTTAGTCTTGCTAAGGAAAAAGATCCAAAAGCCGCGGATAATGTGATACTCGCCACATGTTATAAAAATCGTCCATCAGCGCGCACTCTTCTCATAAAGAAAGTGGACAACAAGGGTTTTCGATTCTTTACAAATTATTTAAGCCGAAAAGGAAGAGAGCTTGTAAAAAACCCTTACGCGGCGATGGTATTTAACTGGCCTACCGTTGATATCCAGGTGAGAGTTGAGGGGACAATTTCAAAATTGTCGAAAACTGAATCCGAATCTTATTTTCATTCACGACTACGCGGTAGCCAAATCGGTGCCTGGGCGTCTCCACAAAGCGTGGTAGTACCATCGAGAAGTTTCCTGCTTGATCGCGTAAAGGAGCTGGAAAAGAAGTATAGTGGACTCGATGTACCGCTTCCACCTTATTGGGGCGGATTTATTTTAAAACCAAATTATTTTGAATTTATGTTTTTGCGTGATTTCCGTCTACATGATCGGTTTTATTATCAGAAAAAAGGATCCAAGTGGAAAATCGAACGCCTTGGACCCTAATTTTTATTTTTGAAATGTGTTTAGTGGCGCACCAAACGTCCCACTCGGGAAGTACATTACCATATTCGCAAGATTTTCACCGTTAATAATGTAGCGAAGAATATCACCGGCACGGACATCAAGTAAAAAGCCGTATACTGCTCGGAATGTAAAGCGATTGGTCATCATGAGTTCACCAAACCTGCGATAAGCCGTTGCGAGGTCTTTTTTCGAATCACCGTCGTTGACCTTAAGAGCTTCAAACATTTTTCTCAACTCTTTAACCATGTCACGAATAACAGGTTCGAATTTTTTTCGAATAAGAGTCACACACTCAGTTTTTAGTGTGGCTTTACTTTTAATTTTAGAGGGATCAGTATCATGACGAACATAGTATGGTGGACGGCCATCCCAAGTCTGGCAAAAGTCTAACTCATCGGGATAATTTCTTTGCGCATAATCATCAACGGCTTTGTGAAATGAGGTTATCAGGTCTGAGCCACCACCCTCAAGAGTCCCTAAAAGAAGATTTGTGGTTTCTTTATCAAAATGCACGATGACTTCAGCGTTGGCGTAACCAAGATCTTTAGAAACATTCCCCGCATCGACGTCGAGCTCTTCTAAACCTGTCGCAAAATAGATAAGCTTATTTAACTGTTCACGAAGAGTTTGCCTATGAGCCGACTCGTCCTGAAAGTTCCAAATGAAGCGACCGTAGTAATCTTGGTTTGGATCTCTAGCCAACGGAACTTTTCCAGCCTGCTCAATTCCGGCATAAAAGGCTGAAGTCACGTATTTGTGGTCAAACAATAGTCGGCGATGAAAATTCTCGAAATACATTTTGTGATAATAGCGAGTTTCTATCGAATCAATATAACTAGTTAAGGCACCTTCGTCAGAGGTCTTGCCAAATGATAAATTCCAGAAAAAGAAAGGAATACCCAGATACCAGCTCGTTATGTAGTCGCCAGATTTTCGGTCAAGGTAAACTCTACTTATATCTTTTTCCATGAGAGCGACAGCAACGGTTTGGTTTTCTGCAATCAATGCCATTGTATCGAAGTAATTCCCATTCATTAATTGGACAAAGGCACGTTGACCAGTCGCCATTGACAAGTCATAAAAAAATGTGAATCGCATTTTTTCTATATCATTCTTTGTAACTACAGACACGCCGGCAACAACGGCGCTCAAACCGATTTGTCCCGAAAAACTCTTTAAGTTTGTAACCTCGACCATAACCTTATCAGGGCCTATTTTGGTGACCGTATGTTCAGAGCTTCCTTCTTTTATAAAAGTTGGCCCTGCAGCTATGGCCATCCAACTGATTCCACCAGTAATCAAAAATCCACCGCGAAGTCCATAACGATAGGACTCGCCAACATTCCAATGCTTGGTAATATTTTCGACCGTTGGTTGTGCCGTACCGTACATGTCCAAGTCTTGATTTGCTGATGAAGTATGTCTCGAGATACCTTCGACTTCTGAAATAAGAGCTGCAGCCGCGACAAAGCCACTGACTTGTTTAAGGGCCGCCCAAGAAGGATTAGCCCAGTCGATTACTGATTGAAGCCCTGGTCCACTGCCGATACCAAAACTTCTTGCCTGATTCACCTCGTAACCATATTGCGACCGAACGCCTGGTTGTAAAATAATTTTTTGCCCTGGAGCGTGCCTGCTAGCATCGTACGGCAACATGTTTGTAATTTTCTTTTCGACATCGAAAGCTAAATAGATGAGTGGCTCCACGCGCCATTTGACTCTTGTTTTTGCGTTATTCACGTTGTTCAAAGGAAGCACATATTTATTTGGATCTAAGCTGCGGGCTTTATCAGGATCGTAGAAAAGGGCATTTTCGTAAAGCTTTGTCTCCCGCTCAAGACGAGCCATGCTGGCTTCGCCACCTAAATACTCACCATAGTATTGATGAATTTCTTTCTCCCAGTGAGCCTTCTTATCATTTTTCCATTCAGGAACTAGAGGCGCGGGGGTCCCCACAACGCCAGATTCCATTTTGGGCGCTTTTTCCAAAATTTCGGGCTGAATGGTAAACCCACGATTTGGTGGCTGCGGCGGATTTGTAGGCTTTGAAACCGGTGGCAAGATTGGAGGAGTCGAAAGATTTGGGACGGGTTGCGCGGGACTTGGGGTTGGGGTTGGGGCAGCAACTACCGGTGGTAACATCTGGGGTTTAGGACGAATCAGATAATAACCAGTTTGGTCTTCATCCCGCTCTCCAATGGAGTACTCTAAATTTCTCTCAGAGTTACCTTTGATTCCCAAAACATTATCAATGTATTCAAACAAATCTAAAGCCTGCGCAAATGAGGGTGCGCCCACAGAAAAGATAAAAAATATTACCGCAAGATTGCGAATACCCATATTCAACCTCTACTGACGTTCAGCGTAAAATTAGTGATAATTTACCATACTTTATAGTGCTATGCGTAAAACTTAGCTAGAATAGTAAATTTTATAATTTTATAAACACTAGTAATTTTAGTATCTTAGTAATTAGGATTGAGTTGTTTTATTGAGAAGCGGGCGCACCAAGAGAAAGCCGAAATTTCTTTCGGCTTTGATCAGTGCTTTACTAAAACTTAGCCTGGTATCTTTTTTAGTTACGGTTGATTTGATTTACTATCCAGGTCGTCATCTCGGGATCGGGAGTCAGCATGTGGCCAACGTAATCAAAGTTCAGCCCACGGAGTCTTTCCAAAATTCCGTTCTCAATACTTCCCGGTGCTATCAGGACTGGAAGAATAAGCGCTCGATGTCCACGCTGAGTTGCTTGAGCCACTAGCTGGCGAAGAGCTCTGGTTTTTGCCTCACGGACATCATTCGGCGCATCGTCTTGGACGGTGATTGCATGAACAGTATTGAAGTGAGCGTTTGTCTTTCTAAGCTCATCTTGAATTCTTTGATTATGAATATCGAAGTTTCTTACCCACATCGCATCGTCTTCGTAAGATACTGGTCCATGCCCAACTAAAATAAGTTCTTCAATTTGCGGATAACGTGAGAGTTCTTTTGCTCTTTGCAAAAGAACACGACTCAACTCGATCGCGTCATCAAGAGCATTTTCATAAATTACCTTGGTTACGGCCTTTGGATAAACCACCTTATCGTGCTGATGGTCGCCGCGGAATTTCGTTATTCCAAATATCTCTTTCTGTTGGCGAATCACACCGCTGTAAGTGCTTATGTATAGAGGAATGATTCTAAGTTTAGTCATCCCTGAACTTACTAAACGATCAACACCATGTTGAAAGGATTCAACTTCAGTCATTCCAAATGCAGCTTCAACAGGGATCGCAGCCTTCTTAATTTTATTGACTTCTTCTACCACAGCACAAATTGCGTTTTCCCATTTATGTTCTGAGGAATTCGTAGTTTGATGTTCTTTAACAATTTGGCACTGTGACTTATCACGAGGGAAATCCCCGCGCAAATGCATCATGCTACCATGGGCAAGCACCAACACACCTTCAACGTCATCGGCACTCGCATTCATTGTTGCAACTATTGTTGTCGTAAATAAAATTGCTGTCAGGAATTTCATTGTTCCCCCTTTATTTAAAGGCTATTCAGATTCCAATCGTAATTCAAATATTTAATTGGAACAGACTTAATTTTTATAGCCTTCTGGCTCGAAACCTCATTGGTTAAGAGTTCTGGGTATTTTGCAAATACATCAGCGACACTATTATACCCTTGGTAACCTTTTTCAAAGTCCTCTGAATACCAGTCAAAAATTTTCGATACCTCAATGGTATTGGACTGTTTGTTATAAGTATTCCGAGTGGAATCAGATAGAAAGCTCTTAAGACCTTGTTCGAGTTGAACGTTTAGCTTGTCGGGATTGAAGGCCTCGTTAAGTAACATTGGACAACCTATCGACGCACAGTTGACGGCAAAATGAACACGGGGTTCTTTGAAGTTTTTCCGGATCATTTCGTGCTCGATCTTATCAAGACTACAGGCATCACCGAAGAGTTTGAAGAATTTCTTTTTCCAAGGCGAGGAAAAAAATGAGCCCAAGTCCTTAATAGATTTTAAATCCGGATATTTGGTCAATATCAATTTAACTGTAAAGGCGTTGTAGCCGTTAAACAGAAATGCCAATCGCTCGGCCTCACTCCATTTGTCAAAGTCTTCTCTCCTCACCGCCGAGAGCGTTTCTAAGTAAATATTTAGTTTTTTTTCGTCAGCCTTAAAATTTCTGTAGCTCACGCGCGAAGCATGTCCTTGATTTATTATTACGACATTACGCTTTAACATTTCATTCCAAGGCGAGTGATCAAAGCCTTTTCCGAATGAAACAACCGTAAAAATATGAATGACGACTATCGCCGAAAAAATTAGATATTTTCTTAGCATTTATTTGCCCATTAGATCAAAAGCCGATTTGATTTTGCAAGAAACATCTATATCATAGATCCATGGCTGTAAAAGAAAATGGTGCCATTGCTTTGTTGGTTGAGACCCCTGGACTTTCGACCATAAAACCCGTTCTAGCGACAAGTATCGGAAAGGAAAACTGCCAGGAGTTTTACCAACAGTCTTTGTCGGTAACCACTTCAACTCTTCAGTATGCAAATCAAGAACTATTGGCTTTAGGCCATCCTACGGTTGATATTTTTTGGGCACCAGCAGAAGCCAATCCTAATGTTTCGACTATGTGGTCGGAGTTCCCCGTTCTTTCACAAGGCGATGGTGATCAAGGAAAAAAACTTCATCATATTTATAGCACGTTACTCAGCGGCTATTCATTTGCTATGATTGGTTACGCCGACTCCCCTCATATTCCACCCTCGGTCTATACAAAAATCGCAGCCGCATTTTATCAAGTAAGTAAAAGTAAAGATTTTATCGTTGGCCCTGGTGAATTCGGTGGTTTTTTTATTTTTTGCGGAAGAAAAGAAATTCCACTTTCAATTTGGTCACAGGTACCCTATGAAAATCAGCAAGCCCTCAATTTTTTTATAAATGCAATTTCAAATTTAGGAAGCGTTAGCTATATTGAAATGCAGCCTTCGGTCGAAACCATCAAAGACATTAATCGTTTAAAGTCGATGTTTAGCCAAGCCCCAAATCTAACACCAGAGCAAATGGAGTTGCGATCCTGGCTCAATCGCAACTTAAAATAAGTTAGAACAGAACCTAAGATTTTGAGTTGATTTACTTCTGTCTACAAGAACAAGCAGCTCGCGTCCTTTATCACTTAAATTTACTTTCCCATTACCCTTAAGCTCGCCATTTCTATCTCGATCCATAGGTATTCCACGGCTAAACATATGGTCGCCAACCCAAACGCCTTTTCCGTCAACGAACGCGTAGCCACGCAAATCAACAATTAAATTCCTAAGATGCGACAGCGCAACTAACGATTGATGGATAAAATTTCCTGGATTACCTTGCACCTCTTTCTGCGCACGCTTGGCGTCAGCACTCGAAATATAGGGACCTATATAAACCCCATAACCACCCCGACCATCGGTCGGTTTAATCACATTATTTTTTATGTCACGAAAAACCTTTTGGAAATCTCTCTTTCTTAAGGCACCTGAGTTTGGATCGGCGAAACTTTGTGTGGGAATATTTTTTAGAATGACCTCTTCACCCAGGTAATATTTTATCATTTCCGGAACATAAATATAGAACTCTTTATCGCCAATGAAATCGACCCCAGGACTATAGCTACTTTCAACTTTTCCGTCGAGAATTGCCTTAACCAACCCACGCAATTTACGTTTTTCGTGAATAGATTCTTGCAAACTGCCATCAATGTCGGCCTGCTCTAGTAGATCTAAGAGTTTTTTGTAGTCGATCTCGCCTCGATCATCTGGAGACGATAATACAGCCTCTATTTTCTTTTTAAGATCGCTATAATCGGAAACACCTTCTTCCATCTTTTCAAGATGCGCTAAGGCTTCTCCGTATATTAATTTCTTCTGAACCTCAAAGAACGAGGGATCAATATCAGCATGTTCGCCATTAACAAAAATAAATCCCACACGCTCTTTGCTGGCCTCGAATCCTTCTTTCTTACTAAAGACATAAACACCGTCTTCGGTGACCTTAAATTGTTTGTCTGATCTTGGAGTGACAATGATTACTCCATGTCTTTTAAAAATGTCACGTAGCCTTGGATCTTCGTTGTCTGAGTATCCAGGCATGAAATACATGACCACTTTACCGTTATGAGTTTTTGCCCGCTTCTTAAAAACATCCGTCAGTTCTCTGTAAAACGATTCTGGATTCTTGTAATTTGAACTCTTTAATTCGGGATAGATATTTGCCAAATACTTGTATGCAAGCTCGAGATCACCAATACCACCAACATAACCGGGATTATCTTCTATGACACGAAAGTCATTATTACTGTCACGGATAAGATCAGGACCATAAATGAAGGCAATGCGATCTGGATCCATCTTACCGTCATAACCAATTTCAACGGATTTTTGTAAGGCTCGAGTGATAACTTTTTCTGGAACAATTTGATCTTTTATATATCTTTTTTCCCCAGAATAATGATCCATCAGAAAAGCTCGTATCGCTCTGGCGCGTTGATCGATGCCGGGTTTTATAATGTTCTCAAATTCTTCTTGCGTGATAATCCGAGGCAAAACTTCAAGGTAATTATCTCCAGAAAACGCGGCTTTCGATTTTGCAAAAATTTGTTCACGTTTTTTAGCGGGAATGCTTTTCCAGGCGTCGTATATGGCGCGGTAGTGCGGACGCACCTCGCCGCTTTCATCAAAGATTTCATCGTAGCCGTTAAGCTGCGCAAAGGCCGATGAAACCCAAAGGGCCACCAATAGGAATATCCACGCACGTACCATACATCCTCGGTTAACTCAGGGCATCATATTACTGTAATTTATCAATATTTTCAAGATTTCTTTTGTTTTAAAACTTGCTCTAATTCCTTGAGGTTATCCATAACAGAGCTCAATTCATCCGATTTTCTTAGACCTCGGGGGACATCAAACCGCCCATCAATCAGATCACGAATGTACCTATTAATCACCAGCATCGGGCCGGCAATTCGATGGCTCACGACGATTGAAAAAATAAGACAAAACAGCGCATAACTAAACACTGTTACTACGGCCTTTACCATAATATAATCTAGCCCCGACACAATTGCATATTGGTCGGTAAATTTAATTTCGGGAACAATTGCGACCTTTGTTTTTAGTTCCTCAATCTTAATAAAAATTTGTGAGATGAAGACGCCAATCACAGATACCCCCATCAGCACAAAATACAAGCTAAAGCGAAACTGAAAGCCCGGCGCTATGACAAAGTTTTTAATTTTTCTTTTTGGACTCCCCATGGACTACTCCTTTTTTATTGTACCAATAAGCGGGTAAACAACTAAATCATAACTTACTCCGGATGGAGAATCGACGCGTAAGCGCGCCGAATTTGCTAATCTAGTCCCTCCCGATGGATAAAAAATTAATGGATTTCCCGTCGTAAATGGCGATAACCGCAAGTTATTAACGGTTAAACTCTGGGTTTCTTTGGGGTCCGCCAGAGGCGGACCACAGGTTCTAAAGACTGTTGCGGTAATATCGGATACAGTAACGCTCACCCGAGCGCACCCGCCAATGGCATAGGATTGCGTTCGCGCCCATGACAGAACTCCTTTCACCATCTCTTCTTCTTGTTGAGGAGTGTACCGGTTATTAGCGAAATTAACTGTTGCCGAGCTGATCGTCAAAATCGTCGCCAGTACTGCTAAAAGAATAACGATTTCAATTAGGTTAAAACCTCTACTATCGATAAGTAATGTACGCCGTGGTACGGTCAAGCGCGCCCTCTCTCCATTTCACTGTTAATTGAATTTCTTTGACCGATAAAATTGGTTTATTATCCGTGATGGTCCAATTCACTTCAAAAAATGTCGGTCCTTGTGTTTGTAATTTCTGGCTATCGTAGTAACGCACATGATTCCCCTCAGTAAGCTCGGGACTGGAACTATACATATTCAATAATTCCAACGTGACGAGCTCCCCAAGTTCGCCGGCATCCCAAAGCAGGCTTTGATGTCGATTAGACTTAACCAAATAATCCAAGGTCTGTCCGGTGCCAACGAACACGAACAGAAGGACACTAGATAGAATCAAAATTTCTATAAAGGTAAAACCACGCTCATTACTCAATCGCCCTCCACGACTCTGTCGCATAAACTGGAAACTGCGGTGTACCCGGTGGCTGATTTTTTTGTAAATCAAGATGTGGATCAAAAGACCAATAACGATCAGGAATTTCATAGGTCGCATTACTACAACAACTATTAGAAGTACGATTAAAAACGGAGATAAAACCTTGGACAATAGAGCCATTGATTTCATGACGCCGGTTTTGCCAGTTCTCAAGTTGCCGCGGAAAGGTATTTACACCGTCAATGGGGCCAGAGTTTCCGCCAACCTCTACCCAACCACTCAGCATGGACGTATTCCACACTGTATTGGCCGCAACACGATTAACGGCGGGACGCCGCCATAAACTCACCGAATCATCCCAGTTAGAAGAAAGAAAAATTGTTCGGTCTGTTCCAATCATTGATGAAACCCAAGGAACAGAATCGACTGCCGACACATTTGAGCTTGTATTCCAATCTCCCAACACATACCCATGGATATTAGACACAAGCGCGATTCCTTTTTGCAAAGTAACAGGACTAAGATTTCCGCCATTAATAAATCTCACTGCGTTGGGCCGACCAACAACATTTGCGCTGGTACAAACTGGAATCATAAAGCCAGGCGCCGCCGGTGCTCCCGCTAATCTCTGACCCGCCAAGTCTGTTGAGCAAAGAAAAAATGGTATTCCCCTCTGCTCTTCGTTTGCCGCTTGGGCCGGTTGAGTTCCATCATTGTTATCGCCTTGATTCGGCCATCGGTTTGCAAGAGTTCCTCCCTGGCCGTTCATCGCTCCTTGCCAAGTATTAGTTAAGTAAACAATCCCATTAAAGTCACGTCCCATAAATTTACCGACTCCGAAATAGGACCCAAGTTCGCCCGCCGTGACATCACCAAGAGCGGCCTGAAATTGTTCCATATCAAAGTTCATGGGTAATATTCGGCCACCCGCGGCCCCAAAGGTTGCGACGGTTTGACCGTCGACAAATCCAGCACGTGTTCCGGCCACGATTCCTACCCCAACAGGAAGTGGAACTCCCGAGCAAACAGGAGCCATGAATGCGTCCATAATTCCATTAGCGCAATTAGCACACGTTGTAAGCGGAGGACAAAATCGATTGGCTACGGGTAAATTTGCCAAGAACCCAGGGTTCCATTTGATAGGCGCCGCTGAATTTCGAAATAAAATTCCGTATGAAATCACACCCAAGGTGTCATCAAAAATTTTTTGATTGGCCAAGTCATATTCATAATAAGAAAAACGTTTTGGAACAGTTGCCCATCCCCACCTGGCTTGAAGGTCAGATTGTCCAACTGCTTGTGCTCCCTCAATACCTTCTTCATTCGTAGTGGTAAAACTCCCAGGGTGATCAGACCAAATCGGAGTACCCGGCCAAGCATCGGGCATGGCGGGATCCTTTAAATACCAGACACCGTTAACAATACGAATATCAGCTTTCATGGCATACTTTTCGTCTTTTGTGTCTTTAGTGTCTCCCGCAACTACAGGATCAACGACAAGCCGAATAGTTCCTGCATTAGAGACAGTTGCATCTAAATTATTCTGTCCACCCTGCATGACGGCATTAGCATCTCTAGTATTTACAGGCAAAATAAGCTTTACCACATTATGCGCTTTATCCATGACATTTCCGTTCCAACGCGAAAGAGAATAGTCTTCCCACCTTAAAGGAGTGCCATCACAATTTGAACAACCGTTGTCGGCTGCTGACTTCAGTTGCACGAAAGACAAGCCATCCGAAACAAATAAATTGGCGGCGCCTCCGCTTGAGCGACAACGACTATCGCCATTGACCATAATTCTATTTGATGAAGTTAGTTTTTCGATTCTTAGTCCAAATGTATCGCTACCTCCCAAACAAATATCTCCATTTGCGTGGGCGCGGCCCCTAACAAGTTGAGGTTCTCCGGGATTCCATAACGAATAACCTGAAGTAAAAACTGCAAATTGAAAAAGACTAATGGTTCCAACATACGCAGTCTGCGAAATTCCTGCAACCACCTCGTCTTCATTGCTTAAAATACTCATATCAACTTGCAGTTTCGTGGTCTGCGCATTCATGTCCTTATATGGACCGTTAGGAATGATAGTTGACTGCGAACCAAGAATTGATACGACCGTATTTTTAATACGGTAATGAGGTATAGTGATATTGGCGAGCTGATTCTTTATATGAGTCTCTAAGACGGCAGAGTCTGCCGTGAAATTTTGCGAAAGGTAGTCATAACCAATTTTTTGCACTATCGCCTGCGCACCTGCTGCGGCTAACGTGGTTTTGCGCTTAGAAATTAAAAATGCCTCTGTGGTGCCAAAATTGCTATGCTGAAAGATAACAACACTTGAAACTGCCGCTAAAAAAGCAGAAATTGACATTAAAATTATAAAGGCGCTACCTCCAACTTCATTTTTCAATTTTCGTTTGATAGCATTCATACCTCAAATTCCTTTACTGAAAATACAAAGAACTTTGAAAATAAATTTTTTCCACAGCAGTCACAAGTTTCATTTTTGGATCAGTCCGCAAAGGTCCATTTAACAAAGTTGCACTTCCCCCTAAAGCACTTCCTCCAGACATCAGCCCAAAGCCGATCGCTCTTAAGTTTGTGAAATTGGCGGTCGCTAAACCACCTCCGGCAACACCTAGGGCCTCCTGAGGACCTGTGAAATTAAAAAGCCATTCATCGGCTTGGGTTCCTGAATCACTCACAATTCCATCGGTGGGTGCGGCGTCATAGCCAAGAACAATCTGAAAATCGTAAATATTTGCCCCAATCAACTGGTCTTCGTTAGGATCAATAACAGAATTATTATTTAAATCTGTAAAAACTCTAAGTTCATGCGTAACGGTGTTCAGGTAGTAAGTAGACACTTCTATAACATCAACGCTAGCACCTCCCCAGTCTGTAAATCGCGGTGGCGATGCTTGAGCATTAATTCCAGAGCCTTGACCGTTAACGACATGGACACTACACGTTAGTGGGGTCGAAACGACCGCATCCACAAAAAACTGTGCCCAATAACCGGTTTTACTGACAACGATCGGTTTTTGAAAATGGGTATTCGAACAACAATTCACTCCAGCCACAGGATCAAAATTGAGAGTATTACCCACAGTCGCTGAAGTTACAAAACACGTATTTAAGTTAAAGTCTCTGGAGGCCATCGTCACACGGTCAGAACCATTACAAGCTGGAAAAGGAACCCGCAAAGCGCAATTGTTTTCTACCCATACCGCCATCCAAGGGCGAACGGTTCCGCCACCAACCTGATTCGCAGCAACACGCAAATAATCACGCACCATTTGCATTTCAACTTTTGATTCCGTGATGGCACGAAGTTCACGGTTTTTTTTCACATAAAAAGTGATGAAGTCTGCGCTTGAAAATAAAATCGCCATCATGACCCCTGTCGCGAGAAGGGCCTCGATAAGCGAAAGACCCTGTGTCATTTTGAGAGGGCGAAAAACCCGACTGAAATTCATTATTTTATCTTAGCGGACACTCTAAAAAGGGTCATTTTCAAAGACGATCTCCAGACGAAAGTAAGTGAATAATAGTTTGACGATTCTTCAATAATTTCTGTTTATTATTTTTTCAGTTTTCGAAACATCTTCGACACTACGGTCTAGAGTGAGAATGCGGCCAGTGAAATTAGAGACCTGTGACGAAATACTATAGAATAAAAGACATTAGGAGGACGTTGTGAACCAAAGACTGCTTTTTCAACTAGTCTTTAGTTCTTTCTTTGTGGCCGCATGTAACAACAACGGCACTACAAACTCTGTTACAATTTCTCCTTACTATCCAACAAAACTTGCCAACCTAAAATTTTTTATTACTGATAAGCCACTAAAAGATGTTGCTGAAGTTAATGTAAATATTGATCATCTTGAATTGTTACTTGAAAGAGGGGGAAAACAAGCCAGAATTAGGATTGCCGAAAATCTAGGAAAAATAAATCTTCTTGATTTACGTAATGGCGTTTTACTAGGGGTATCGGATATCACTATCCCTGAAGATGTTTCAGTAAAACAAATTCGCATCATTTTAAAGGAATCGGGGCATGAAGTTGTTCATGATGATCACTCGATATGTCCACTCAAAACACCGAGCGCACAAAAATCAGGAGTAAAGATTCTCCTAAAAAAACCCGTCACCTTTGAAAACAATAAATCTTATGCCATGGTTGTGGACTTCGATGCGGAAAAATCCGTTGTCATCGGAAATACAAAATGCCTATTAAAGCCTGTACTAAAACTAATTTCTGCTACTAGCGTTCCCTCCAAATCTGTTGATGAAAACGGAAATTCCAGCGAGGCGCCCGACACCCTAGTAGATGGTAGTGACGGTAACGATACCGGCAACGATGATGGGTACGACATTACTTACCCCGAAAATATGACTCCGGTTATAGATTCAAACTATGACCCCATTGTGAGCTATTTCTTTTAACCGCATCCCAAACTTCTTCGGAAGTAATCCCACGAAGTTCAGCAACCTTAGTTGCTACCTCTAAAACAGTCCACGGCTCGTTAAGTTTTACTCCCCGCGAAGGAGGAGCTTGGTCAGGGCTATCACTTTCTAGCAACAAGCGATCCAAAGGAATTTTTTTTATCGTTTCGTGGAGAGGGCGGTTATTTTCGCGCAAAAGTGGGCCACCAACAGACAATAACAATCCTAAATCGAGATATTTCTGCGCCACCTTATAGTCAGAATTAAAAGCGTGAACAAAACCACCCAAGGGAGGTTTAATTCTATTCAAAATATCAATTGATTTATCGTGACAGCGAACAAAATGGAACACGACAATTTTTTTAAACCGTACAGCCATGTCGAGCTGCTTTTCAAAATAGAGAATTTGTTGCGCTTTTTTTGCACCGACGATTTTTTCACGGAAATCAAGCCCAAGTTCACCCATAAAATCGGTGTGCCCTAAAATTAGCTCTAAATCCAATAACGCCTCGGCACATTCGCCGTGAGAATGAGAAGATATCCAGTAAGGGTGCAGACCAAAACATGTGAAAGTCTCATTTGGATATTTTGACTTTATCTCCTTTTGTCGATTCCAGTCGTCAGGACCCACACCGCCCTGAATAAATTTACTGACACCCTTTTCGACAGATCTTGTAATAACCCCACTAAAATCAGAAAAAATTTTTGGATCAGCTAAGTGGCAATGAACATCAATCATACAAAAATTAGGCTTCAGTTAAGAAAACTTTTCAACCACTTTTAGTCTGCTGGAGTATATTCGTCACTCACCGCCGACGTCGGCAGCGCCAGCGAAACCCTACTTAAGAAATCTCAGATTGAGATTTCTTAAGTACTGCCCACAAACTACCGAAAAGTCTAGGTAGGTGTGTGGATCGTATGTTAAGAGCAAATGCCCTATTATATAGTTATTTATTTTTAGTAGTCACAAGCTGCGGCCAGCTGGATTTATCCTCCCTACCCGCCAAGCCGCTACCAACTGAACTCCTACCGAGTTTTACTTTGAAAGATTCGCTAACTACCTCCGCACTATTTACTAACTCAACAATAGTTAATGTTTCAATTGCTGATGCTACAGAAACTTATAAGTGGTGCATCAGCGAAACTCAAACAACTAGGCCCGGAGTGCATTGTAATGGAGGCTCAGGACCTCTCAACGGTTGGCATCTCAATAAGCCCACCAATTTTACTCTCTCAAATGTCGAAGGCGAACAACGAGTTTATCTTTGGGTGCAAAATTCACTGGGACAATCAAACAGTACGCCCATTATCGCAAAAATCATATTGGATTTATCGCCACCCACAGTCACCTATAATGTCTCGACTCCCTCTCCCGTAAACGATGGCAGAATTACCATTAGCGGTATCTGCTCAGATGTAAGTAGTATTCCTGCTGGTGGAATAAAAATTTGCGCAAAGTCCAATGGAAGCTGTACCTACCCAACTGATTATCTGACCTTTGCTAATTGCACGAGCGGGATCTTTTCTTATTCTCCCGATTTACCCGAGGGACTTTATGATTTTGAAGTTAAAGCCGTGGACGTTTTTGGCAATGTCTCAGCCGCCGTAGGTGAGGGCGGACAAAGTTATGTAATTGATAAAACCCTGCCCGCCGCTGTAAGCTTTTTAAATCCAAGCGGAAATATTACTTGGGGAGCTACTTCATACAATTTTACTTGGAATGCAACAGACGGTGGTGGCTCAGGCTTAAAAATTACCAACGTTTTTAAAGTAGAATCCTTTGCCGCGGCAAACTGCACTGGAACAGCTGCGGCTACTAATTTTACAAATTCGGGAACCTTCAGTTATTCCGGTTTATTAAATTCGGTGGTTTATTCGATCAAAGTCACTGCCTACGATAACGCGGGCAACATTGGTCCCGCGGCGTGCTCAGGCACCATCACTGTTAATCTTAGTGCGCCAACTTTTACTCTCGCCGATCAAACTTCAAGTTCAAATTCCTACTCTAATGCTGTGATTGTGAATGCGTCGATTGGCAACGACGGCGGTATTGTGAAATGGTGTTTGAGTGAAAGCCAGACAACTGCTCCAACCAACGGCTCAGCAGCCTGTAACGGCGGCGTGGGTCTTGTTGGTGATAATTTTTGGTCTCTCGGACGACCTACAAATTTCTCTTTATCAGGAACCGACGGAGTGAAAACAGTTTACCTCTGGGTGGCAAACGGGGTAAACGCTGTCACTCATGGAGTGTCGGCAAATATTGTTTTGGATACTGCAAATCCCGTCGTTTCCATAGATGCAAATCCCGTTGACCCAACTAACGCAACCACAGCTATTTTTTCCTTTTCCGCGACAGATTCCGATTCGGGAATTAGTAATTATGAATGCCAGGTCGACGGAGGTGGCTATTCGACTTGCACCAGCCCAAAAACTTATACAGGCTTAACTCAGGCTTCGCATACATTTCATGTACGGGCGACTGATAACGCAGGAAACACATCAAGCTCACAATCCTATACATGGACAATTGATTTAACAGCTCCGGTACTTACTGTCACCTCAGCAAATCCCCTTAATTCAAACACTAACACCGTAACTTTCAGCGGAGCTTGTCAGGCGGGTCTCACAATTAATATCACAGGCCCAGATATGACAACAACGGCATGTGGAGCTGGAACTTGGAGTTACACGACAAATACGCAAACAACGGACGCTGCCCGAGTTTATAATTTTACACAAACAGACACGGCGACCAACGTTACAACAGTGAGCGGAACTTGGACACGTGATACCGTTGCTCCTGTCTTTACTGCGGGGCAGATGAAAATCAATAGCGGAGTGACATCCACAAATAATAATATTCTTTTAGTAAGCTTGCAGGGAACCGACAGCGTTTCTAAAATTACTCAATTTTGCCTACGATGGAATAATACGTCAGCCCCTGCCCCAGGGGACGCGTGTTGGATTCCCGTGAATAACCCAAGCCCCGGTCTAACTCCGGCCCTGAGCCTAAACCTTTTTGATTTTTCTTTTCAGGTGGGTTTTGGAAATGGTCTTTATGTGGTGTACGCTTGGCTAAAAGATGAATCGGGAAATATTTCGAGTTTAACAAGTTCAGGAATTGGCACGGCTTCACTTGATAAAGACGATATTTTTTACGATGCAGGCTCGCCACCACAAGTTTTAGATATTATTGCGGCAAACACTAATACCCCGGCTTCGTTTCCGCCCGCTCAAACAGAACTCAATATTCCAAGCGGTTCAACTTTATATATCAAATGGAAAGCAACTGACGTCGAAGGATTAAAAGCAAATCCGATCAGCCTCTACTACACCACGAATGATTCCACCTATACGCTCATCGCGGCGAATCTTGCCAACGGTTCGAATGGAGGTTGTGTTGTCGACGAACCGGCGACCAATGCCGATAATACATCGACGGGCTGCTACACATGGACCAATGGATCTCCCGTGAGCACACCCTATAAAATTCAAGTGCGGGCCGAAGACTTAAGTCAACTTTCTACGAGTGCAACATCAATACCGTTAAATGCAACACAAATTAGATTTTTAGGAGGAAATACCGACCCAGGAACTAACTCTAACTCCAAAGCCGCAATGTTTTTTAGTACTTTACCAAGTCCGGATTATGGCGACGGCCAACAAATGGTCGTCACGAACACCGGCGTGGTATATTTTCGTGATGCTAATCGTGGAATTTTAGTCGTTAATCCCAATGATGGTTTACAGAAAATGTTTATTCCTATGACAGGTACCATTAGTGGAGACGGTGGACCAGCTTCTTCGGCGACACTACGCGAGCCTTATAAAATCGCGTTGGATTATCAGAATCGCCTGTTAATTTTCGACTACAATCGCATTCGTCGAGTGGATTTGAATTTAAATCCACCCACAATTTCTACGATCATCGGTGGTGGATCTTCGACTGCCGATGGAGTGGCACCATTGAACGTACAAATTACGAGTATTGGTTGGAATCAAATTACCAGTCGTCTCGCTTTGTTTACCGTATTGCCAAATGGAAATATTTATTTTCAGTCTGAAAATTACATCACCTCACCTTCCACAGGTTACCGCATTCGCATTTACAATCCAACAACCGATTTAGTTACAAGTATCACTCCCAGCGGGACCGGAAATTTCTATCAGGCAGGTCAAAATATTTCATTGTGCGTTTCACGGTGGTTTAACTTTACTTTTGATTTATCGACTTCCCAAATTACCCACGCGCATGTCATAAACCGTCATTTGTCAACCGATCCCAATTGTTCTCATCCAACAACCGAGACTTCGGCATTTGCAAACTTAAATCCGACGACTTTTGTTTCGACGGCTCCTCATTTCACGGGTGCAGTCTACTATCATAACTATATACAAGGGATGAACGGTGAAATTTATCGTTTTGTGAGAGTGTCCAGCACCTCACACGCTGCTAAATTTGATCGAGTGACCAAAACCTGGACTACTTTTTTAGGTACCGGCACAGTCGGAGCATGTGCCGATGGAACGCTAGCTACAGCGTGTAACGTTGATATCTATGATCTCTTCGTAACTATGCAAGGTAGAATCTATTTTGTCGATCGAGGGCTTATACGAACTCTCGATGAGAACAACAAAGTAATAACTCTTATGGGAGAAAGATTTTCAAGTGGTGACGGCGCCAATGCTTTGTCTGCGCGCTTTAGTCGGGTTCAGTCTTTTGAAAAGTGGAACGACGCGGGAACAGATAAAATTGTAGTCTTAGACAATCTTGAGAATAAATTTCGAGAATTCTCTGTTGGCGGAACGATAAATACAATTGCCGGTAACGGCAGCAACAGCACCCCTACCACCTCAACAGCGGCTACCGCTCAGGGATTAAACATGACGGGCTTTGGCGTTTCTTGGCATTTTTTTGGTTTAGATACTAACGGCGATGTTTTTTTTAATCGTGGATTGCGGATTGCAAAACTTCGACGTTCAAGCGGGTTGTGGGTAGACGTCGTCGGCGGAGGCGCGACAAACTATTATTCTCCCGGCGCTGACGGGTTGGCGGGATCAGCAATTAGTTTTGTAGATTACTACAATCCAATTATTTTAGGTTTTGATGGTAGCAATTTTTTAACCGGCAAATTTCGTTACAATGGAACCCAGTCTTCAGACACATTCCTCAAACTCTATGACAAATCTACCGGGGTACAAACTCATGTTGCTGGTGTTACCGGCGTGGCCACCGCCACTTTTTGCACCAACGGTTCACTACTTAGCACCTGCAATGTCCCAATACAGTCAGCCAGTTATATGGTTGGCGCTGTCTGGGACGCATTTAGCTCCCGCTGGCTAGTAAAAGACGTCTCTAACGCGCCAATTCGCTCACTCACTGTCGGTGGAAATATGGCCACATTTTTTACTCCTCCCCGTAATTCCAGCGCCTTCGATTACCGCCGTAGCGCCGATCTCACGACGAATACTCTTTACTACTGTGCAAGCGGGCGTCTGTATAAATATAATATTAATACGACAGCCGAAACGGCGTTAACTTGGCCGATATCAACAATGTCGTGCACAGGAATTCGAATTAAGTACGATAGTACTCGCGACAGTATTATTTTTTCTTACTCTCAGAATGGCTTGTACGGGATGGCAGAATATTTAAGTCCTGGTTTATAGGGCTAATTCACTGCCACGGCAGAAGTAAAATAATTATGTAATTTCAATATCTTAAATTCGTGGTTTCATTTATGAAACCACTTGGTTTCATTTTGCTTGTGAATTTTAATGCTATGCGTATAATAGCGCCTGAATGGAATACTTACGAATACTTTTACAAAATGAATTGGCAAAACGCTGCCAGCGCAATCCCCGCTACTCACTGCGCGCGTTTGCGAAGTCCTTAGATACTAGCCATACAGTTTTGTCGCTCGTTTTATCGGGCAAACGAAGTATTTCAAAAAAATTACGCGAAAAAATTAGAGAAGAATTGGGGCTCACTCACCCCGAAGAAACCCCTGTACAACAAATTACTATTGATGCCTTCGCGATTATTTCAGATTGGTACCACTATGCTATTCTAAGCCTGCTCGAAATTCCCGAATCTACAATCAATCCCGTATGGATTTCAAAAAAATTGGGAATTACCGCGCTCGAAGCCAAACTTGCCGTAGAACGCTTAAAACGCCTTGAGCTTATTGAATATAAAAATGATCGCTGGCACCAGACAGGTGTACCAATTCGCTTTGACAACACGATTTCAAATTCAACAATCAAAAATTTTCACAAGCAACTTTTATCCAAAGCTGTCGAGTCTTTAGAAAATGATCCCAAAAATTTACGAGATTTTTCTTCGATGACGATGGCTATTGATCCGGATCATTTGCCATTTGCTTTTGAAGAAATAAAAAAGTTTCGCCGAGAACTTACTCAAAAACTCGAAAAACTCGGGCGTCCTAAAGAAGTTTATAATTTAACTATTCAACTTTATCCAATTTCAAAAAATGGAGACGAAAAATGAAAAAATTAATTACCTTATTCACGTTAGTTGCAAGTGTGGCTTTGGGCGGAAACGAAGGCCCCGGTGGCGGCGCAGGGTTCAAGATTGAAAACGAGTACCTAACTTTCGGATCCGCAAAAGTAAAAATTGGGGAAGAATTGCCGCTCAAAAAAATTAAGGGCATTGATTTACTCTTAGATACCGTGGATCAAATGGCCCTCCCCAAAAAAACCAAATATCTCTTGCGGGAAGCAATTTTCCCCTCAGAGACCCGTCAGTATTTTCCGCTGGAAGCCCTTTCTCCTAAGGACCAAATGGAACTGAAGAAGAAATTCATCGATGCGATTGGCAAAGATCAGATTAAAGGAGAAATTGTCATTTACGCTATCACTCTGGGGATTAAAACCTTTCTACTCCCCGCTTTCGACAAAATTAAAACGGAAAGCGGAAAAGCTGCGATATTATTTCACGAAGCAGAGTGGGTTCTAGATCCCAGTCTCAAATACCAATTTGTCATTGATAGTGAAATTAAGATGCAAAGCTTTATCGAAAAACTAGATAAGCAAAAAAAGGGCACCCTCGTCTACGATGCCGAACTCTATCAAAACCTGGAAATTCTGTTTCTCGACACGCATTTAAGTCT
>LWDK01000030.1:262273-290991 GCA_002083485.1 Proteobacteria bacterium SG_bin7
CCTGCTCGGTCACTTTGATGTTTGATAAAGTCAATGGCACTCAGTATCGCGCCCAAAGAGCTAGCTCAATTGAGTATATTTACTGAGTATATGACCTTAGGTCCCGAGAACAGAGGAAGGAGACGAGAGCTCCTTCCTCCCCAAAAAACTGAAATGACAAAGTCGCATGTTATTTTTTCACCACCCGAAACCAATCAACATTGAAACAAAACAATTCTTCGGAAGGCGAGTCATCTACTATTTTAGAGACCGATTCAATTCCACTCACAATAATCGCCCGAATTTTCTGCGCGTCTTTCAAAGACAAGGTCATCGGCGAACTGTAGTGAAGGTTTTCATTGGCATTTTCGCTCATAACATCAATGGCGCGCAGCCGCCAATTTGAGTGATGTGATTTCACCCACGGAGACTCAGCTCCCAGATGGGTACTACTGGGCCCCACTTGAAGCTTTCCATTTTCTTCTTTACACAAACCCGTTCGTAAAAGAAAAGCCATGACCTCACCAACTTGTTTGCGTGAGAGCTGAAATTTTTCTGCAATCGCTTCCAAAGAGTGAAAACCCTTAACCGCTGTCATCTGCCGAATGGCACTGTAGATCCAATCCGAATAAAAAATAGCTTTGTCTGCTTCTTGAATCTGCGCATTGACACTTAGACGCTGCGACAATTTTTCTGCCTTCATGCGAATACTTGCGATCTGCTTTTTTAAAAATTTTCTTAAAGGCTCATTCCCGGCGCGATCAAAACTCACAAGCGATAAAAAATATTCGCTTTCTAATTCCGAGAGCCCCAGAAATTCACATACCAAGGTGGCCTGTTCGAGATTAAAATCTTTTTCTCCATTCACCACCTGCGAAATAAAAGTCGTATTGACGTTGAGAAACGTGGCTAACTTTTTGAGTTGACCGTAACCCTTTTTGGGGAATCCTAAAAGGCGATTTTTGATAATTTTCTTATAATTCTCGATTTCAAAAATATTCATAATTTCAGTTATTTAATTATTTAATTTACTAATTAGTAAATAAATTCTAACACAGTTTACTATATAAATCTATCGCAGCGCGTAATTTTAGCTAAAATGTGGCCCAGGAATTGATTATAAACCTTTGGATTTTGGAGGACTTATGTCTATCTCTCTTAAAATTAAGAAGACTCAGTTTTTGGGTCGCATTTTGTGTTTAGTGTTAACTTTTACAACAGCTATTTCAGGCGCCGCTAGTCGCGAAGGCACACGCGATGGTGGCGGCGGGGATGGTATTGAATTAACTTTTCCTAAGCCTAACAGACCGGGGGAAGTGTATTCTAAAACGTATCTTCTAGATTTATTTGAATATGGCGTTCATCAAGCGCCCATATTCAATAGAAACGTAAAAATTAACTCTACACTCCTACGGCGGGTAACCAATGCCTTACCTGAATTGGATCAACAGATCTCGTCACTCGTGGCACAGAAATTATCGGAAATTTACGCTTACGACAAGCTAACTGCAATTGCTCTTCTTAAAGGGATAGAGTTATATACATGGAGACTCATCGACGCAAACTTAACGGACGTCCAAGACGACGACGGCAGTGACGTTGACATTGACCGTAGAAATTTAGTTCAACTTGCAATCCGAAATTCCCACACCATTCGCATTTCAAAACCTAGATTTGACAAGCTTGATAAAGAAAATGCTTCGGCACTTGTTATGCACGAAGTTGTTTACGCGATGTTACCTGCCAAAGAAATTAAAAATGGTTCTGAAAACTACGTATTTCAAGAAAGCAAACGGGCACGGGAAATTACCGGATACCTGTACTCAAACTACTTTATTTCGAAGGGAGCAAACGGACTTTTTGCTCTTATTGGAACTGATCTGCCAACGACAAAAGGCTCGATCAATACCGCCAATAACCTCGTTATTGAAAACAACACGTACCTTTTTAAAATTAGAGGAGTCAAATATTCATTTGATAACGGAACAAACAAAACTGCTTCAATAAAAGATATCGCAGAATTTGTTTGCAAAGGACGACGCCGATCACCTTCGGAACAATTGGAGTTTTCGGGATACTACTTGTACCTCTCCTTCGACGAATACAACAAATCACCCACCCACAAACAAGTACATGTCCGTTGGATAACTCATTGGAGTGAGCGCTCCGAGTTAGTCTCAATTCCGATCAACCCAGAGGTTATAGCTTCACCTACTTGCCAGACCGAAATGGAAGTAGAGATTGAAGGGAACCTACAAAAAATTGGGTGGCAAAAACTCGATTTATTTTGAAGTCAACCCCGACCGCCACTGAAGTGGCGGTCAAGTTTCGCAAAAAAAGATTTTCTAGAATTGCGTAGTTCCACAAAAAAAGTTTTCAACACCGCCGACGCTTCCTCTGCACAAACTCCAGCAATAACTTCTGGCCGGTGATTCAATCTCTGATCCCCCAAAATCTGATACAAGGACTCCACCGCCCCGGCCTTCGGGTCTTTGCAACCATACACCACCGTTGATACCCGCGAATTCACCACTGCCCCCGCGCACATCACACACGGTTCAAGCGTCACATAAAGTGTACATTCACTCAGCCTCCATGTTCCGAGCTGGCGATTCCCCTCTTCGATGACCAAAATCTCGGCATGCGCAATGGCCGAGTTATTTTTCTCCCGACGGTTATGATTCCTCGCCACGAGTTCGCCATTCCTAACTAAAACAGCCCCGACAGGAACCTCGCCCTCGTCAAATGCGAGGCGTGCTTCTTGCAGCGCGACTTCCATCCACTTTTGGTGACTGATATCGTCTCTGGAAATTTCCATAACTGGACTCTTTTGGCATATTTGACGCTACCTGTAAAGCAATTCCTAATTGCGCATTTTAAACCACTTTGATAACTCCTTAAGCTTCCAAATTGAGAGGCGGGTGATATTTTTTGGCATTAGTACGCGTAAGAGATGGAGAGTCTTTCGAGGCAGCATTCCGTCGTTTC
Source organism: Proteobacteria bacterium SG_bin7 (assembly GCA_002083485.1). GTDB lineage: Bacteria > Bdellovibrionota > Bdellovibrionia > Bdellovibrionales > SG-bin7 > SG-bin7. The sequence goes on from LWDK01000030.1 coordinate 265,241, forward strand.
AAAAAAACCTGCGAAAAATCAGGTATTCTTTCCGAAATTAAAAAACGTGAGCACTACGAAAAACGTAGCGTGCGTTTGAAAAAGAAATCTTTATCAGCTCGTAAAAGAGCTCTAAAGAAAACAAGAACTCGTTGGTAGTTTTTATTTTATTTCGAGGTAGTCATGGCGCTTAGGGATCAAATTTTAGAGGACATTAAAACAGCTATGAAAGCGAAAGATGAACTCACCCTAGGCGTTTTGCGGATGCTAAATGCTGCCGTTAAAAACCGCGAAATGGAATTGCCAGCCGGCATACCAATGAACGAAAGTGAAGTTCTTTCCGTCCTCAAAAAATCAGTTAAGCAGCGCCAAGAATCCATTGAACAATTTGATAAAGCGGGAAGAAAAGATCTCTCAGACAAAGAACGTGCCGAGCTGAAAGTTGTAGAAAAATATTTGCCCCAACAAATGAGCCGCGAAGCCGTTGAGAAAATAGTTTCTGAAGTGGTCGCAGCCTTGGGCGCAAATTCTATAAAACAAATGGGCGCAGTCATGAAGGAAGTGCAAGCTCGCACGGCCGGTGCCGCTGATAACAAAATTGTAAGCGAACTCGTTAAAGCAAAACTGGGATAAAAATTTAGATGGCTTTTGACCAAGATTTTATCGAACGCGTTCGTAACGCGCATAATATCGTCGATTATATTTCGAGCTTTACGCAGTTAAAGCGCTCAGGTTCGACTTATATGGGCCTTTGTCCTTTCCCGTCTCACCGTGAAAAAACTCCCTCCTTCTCGGTGTCGGAAGACAAACAAATTTATCACTGCTTTGGCTGTCAAAAGGGCGGAAATCTCATTACTTTCTTAATTGAGTACCAAGGCATGAGCTTTCCACAAGCTATTGAGACTCTGGCAAACAAAGCAGGAATCCTAATCCCTGAAAAAGCGAATCCCGAGTCTGCAAAAAAGCGCGACGAGAAAAATCAATTGTATTCCATCAACGCTCTCGCCAAAGACTCCTGGGCAAAAGAATTAAAAAAACTTCCACCGACTTCGCCTGTTAAAGCTTATTTGAAGAAGCGTGGGCTGAGCGAAGAAATAGTTTCTGAATTTGAACTCGGTTGGGCTACTGATAGTTGGAACTTCATGGTGCAAGCCTTAGTAAAAAACAAAATTCAAATGAATGTAGGAGAATCCGCAGGCTTGGTTCGCCGCAAGGATGCGCGTTTTTACGATTATTTTAGGTCGCGCCTAATGTTTCCAATTATCGCTAATACCGGTGAAGTACTTGGTTTCGGCGGCAGGGGTTTGCGTGATGAAGATACCCCAAAGTATCTAAACTCCCCTGACACCCCTCTTTTTCACAAAGGCAAGGTATTGTTCGGACTCAATCACTCGGCCAAACACATTCGCGCTGAAGACCAAGTAATCGTGGTCGAAGGTTACATGGATTTTCTCGCGCTCTACCAAGCAGGAATTAAGAATGTTGTCGCTGTTCTTGGGACGGCTCTTACTCACGATCATTGCCGTCTTTTACAACGATTTTCCAAAAACGTTCTTGTTCTTTTTGACGGCGACTCAGCCGGAATTAGAGCCGCTGAACGTAGCCTTGCCATCCTTCTCTCCAATGATTTACTGCCAAAATGGTGTTTGCTACCCGATGACTTTGACCCCGATGAATACATTCAAGAGCGTGGAAAACCTGCATTTCAGGAAGCATTGCAAAAATCAGAGGAAATGTTTCTGGGCCTTCTTACTTTTTGGATGAAGAATTTCTCTTATCAAAATTATGAAAAAATTCAGATCGTACAAAAAGTGGCTCCGATCTTGCACGCCATTAAAAATCAGGCTCTCCGTGAACTTTATCTCAACGAACTTTGTTTACGTCTTCGAGTGGAAAATTCTTGGCTGCTCAAAGCCCTAGATCAAAATAAACAACAAACGACTGCCGAAATTAACCCGACTGGAGCTGAAAAGCAGTCAACAGAACAGGCGACAAAAACAGAAAAAGTGAACTTAGAAGGCTTGTCTAGGGCTGAACTAGACCTGATGGGTTTGATGTTAAAATCGGCTGAATACATCGCCAAACTGGACCAGGAAAAAGTCTCAGAAATAAGTTCGCAAGGATTTGCAAAAGTCGTATCGTTGGCTAAAAATTACTTGGAGCATTTTCCTGATGATTTTAATAAGTTAGCGGGGTATATAAGTTCAATGGTCGACACGCCCAGTATTGTCACGCATTACGAAAAAAGGTCATCTTCGTATGCGGACGCAAAAACTGCGCACAAGCTTTTTGTCGACTGTGTAAACTGGATACGTAGTCAAAAGTACAAGGAAAAAGCTAAGGAAATGCATTACAAGCTCCAGCAAAATGCGACTCCCCAAGAGCTGGAACAATTTATGAATATAAACAAGAAGAAACACGGAATTTTAGGCACATAGGTTACTTAAGGGTGTGGAATGAAGAAGGATAAAACTACGGGTAATTCGAAAGCAAAAGCTATTAAAGAACTTTCTCTTGCTGAGCAGGAAGCCTTGGTAAAAGAAGAAATTAAGCTGCTTGCACAAAAAATTAAAGACAACGGCCAGATTAGCATTGAAGAAATCAACGAGACTCTTCCCCCGGAAGTTATCGCTGCTTCGGTTCTTGATATGTTGATGTCAACTCTTGAGGTGAGCGGGGCGAAGATCGTTTCTTCACTGGAAACGGGAAAGCCCGAAGAGACAGAGCAGGAATTTTTGGCTGACGCTGAAGAAGAAGCTGAGGAGTCAGAAGAAGGCGGCGAAGAAGCGACCGCTGAAGACGTTAAGGGTAACGACCCTGTCCGTTTGTACCTAAAAAAAATGGGTGGTGTTTCGCTTCTTACTCGTGAAGGTGAAGTCGAAATCGCTCAACGCATCGAAAAAGGGGAACGCGAGATCGTACGTGCTATGCTTTGTTCTCCTCTCGGAACCCACGAAATCATTTCGCTAGGAAAGCTTCTTGATGAAGGCAGGATCAAGGTAAAATCCATTTTCCGTGGTCTTGAAGACGAAGAAACACAGTACGACGAACAAGAGTACATTGAGAAAATTCATGAGCTCATAGGTGAAGTAAAAGCCTATCAGAAAAAAGTTGAAAAGCCGTTCACGGTTTTAAGAAATGAGAACGTCACTAAAGTCGATGCGGAAGCGGCGATGGTTGAAATTCGTAAATACAATGAAAAATTAATGGGTAAATTTGAATCCATTAACTTCAATCGTAAAACCATCAACCGCATCGTTATTAAATTTAAAAATCTTGTAAACCGTATGGCAACTCTCAGAAGAAGAGTTAAAGAGGGAGTTGAGAAAACTTTCTCCAAAGATTTAGAAGCCCTTAAGACCCGCTACAACCTCGTTTCGCAAAACGATAAAGAGCTTATGAAAATGACCCAAGAGTTGGGAATCAATTTCAATAAATTCAGAGGCCATTATCAAATGGCGAGTTCTGCTGCCGTTCGCCTGGAGCGTTTGGAAAAAGAAACAGCGATGAGCTTTACCTGGATCCGCGACACTCATACTGCAATCTGGAAAGGTGAGCGCGAGGCCGATCGTGCGAAATCAGAACTTGTCGAGGCAAATCTTCGACTCGTGGTTTCGATCGCAAAAAAGTACACAAACCGTGGATTACAATTCTTGGACTTGATTCAAGAGGGAAATATCGGCTTGATGAAAGCCGTTGATAAATTTGAATATCGCCGAGGTTATAAATTCTCGACTTACGCAACTTGGTGGATTCGCCAAGCGATCACACGCGCCATTGCTGATCAAGCCAGAACCATTCGCGTTCCTGTTCACATGATAGAGACAATCAACAAATTGATTCGTACAAGCCGTTATTTAGTCCAAGAGTTAGGTCGCGAGCCAGTGCCCGAAGAGATTGCGGCAAAGATGGATATGCCTGTTGATAAAGTTCGTAAAGTCCTCAAGATTGCAAAAGAACCGATCAGTCTAGAGACTCCGGTGGGTGAAGAAGAAGATTCACATCTCGGGGATTTTATAGAAGATAAAATGGTAATTAGCCCCTCTGAGGCGATAGTAAATCTAAACTTGGCAGAACAAACCCGCCGCGTGCTCTCCACCCTTACCCCACGCGAAGAAAAAGTTCTTCGCATGCGTTTTGGTATCGGTGAAGAAAGCGATCACACGCTCGAGGAAGTGGGACAGGATTTCAACGTAACCCGCGAACGTATTCGTCAAATCGAGGCGAAAGCGTTACGTAAGCTGCGTCATCCCAGCCGCTCGAATAAGCTAAAGACGTTTATTGATTCTTAATGGTGCCTGAGAACTTTTTGGCCTGCAATACGTCAAACTGCTGGAACGAGCTTCGCATCATCAGTTGGACATGGCCTTTAAAACCATTATATATATCTTAATAAAACTAATGGCTCCATTTTGGGGGCCTCTGTTAATTGTTTCGACAACATACGCTGGCTCCAAAGAATGCGCCAACCTTTTTATTACCCATGAAAAGTTACCGATTAGGTCCCGAATTTCTGCCGTTCGCCAGGATGATAAGACCCTAATAATGCGCGCTTTGATTCGAGATTTCGAACAAAGTTCTGATACCGAATCCTTAACAGGTATGAAACAGCTGGGATTGGATCAAGAGGAAATGACACGGATAGTGCGTCCTAAAATCGAAAAATATTTAGAAAGAGCAAAAGCGGGTCAAAAGCAGTTTTCACTATCGGAAGTATCTCCTAAAGTTGTACCCAACAACACGGGCATTTTACATCCTGGTAAGTCAATTTCTGATTTCGTAACTTTCCATCATTTAGAGAAAGAACAAATTTCTGCGGGCAACATTATCGAGGGGTCAGCCGAGTTCAATACGGTCTACGCCTTAAAGATGGCGATTCTTGCCGATCAAAAGGACCTAGCACGCGAGGCTCTTCTTGAGGTTTTGCGCTATGGACACCTTGGCGAAGCAACCAAACTGGCGGTCGAATTGAATGAAAATGAAATGTTAATGAAGATAGGCAGGCTTGCCATTGCTCAATATATATTTCACAATCGCAATCATAATTACATCGCCGATGGTTTAAACGCCCTGATCGAAATCACGGGGCCATTTAAAGAAAAAGCCGAAAAACTTTTAATGGATTTTAGTGATTTGATCGCCAGCGGTGCCATTTTTGAAAGAATGGATATGCGTTTTGCGAAGGAATTTGAGGATTATGACTATCTGGCTTTGAAAGCGCTTTTATCAGCATCGACGCTCGTTGGCCGATTCGCTCGGGACAGCGTTAGCTACCGTTATGTAGTCACTCCTTCAAACAGCGAAATAAAAAATAGAATTGTGTCGTTAATTGAATCTCTAATTCAGAAAAGAAATTTTTCTAATGCTGAAATAATGCTGGAAGCCGCCAAGATCCTAGATGATCCAAAGTACTGTAAGTCGATTGCCCAACGCCTATTTGATACTCGCTACGACGTATCCGATGAAAAGGATGTCGAGAGGCATCCACGGAAAATAATATTCAATACTTCTTTAAGTCTGAAATTTGCACTAATCTCTGGAGATGTTGAATTTATCCTGGGTCATTTTAAGAAAATTTTCAAAAATCCTAATCCATCTGACTCCTTGAGTATCTTTATTCCCAATAACTTGGCAATTCTAATTCCAGAATCCGCGTTTCTGGGTTCAATTCAGTTTTTAAAAGGCCTGCCACAAGATAAAAGTATCGCAGACTTCACAGCCGAACTCGAGGATGGCTTAAAGCGGAAGCGTGAAACTAAAACCACGTTGGAACGCGAAGGCCACTTTCTTCCAAAGCTGACATTTTGGCATGAAAAAGGTTTTGTTAAAAGCTCCCTCGAGCGCAATTACGGATCGAACGAAAATGCATGGTGGCAATTTCATGCCGCAATATACGCTCGCGATCTTAAAAAGTTACGGGAGATTTACGACAAATGGATGGTAAGTGGACGTGGAGTCGATGCCAAATACGCGGCTTTTGCGATCTTCGTGATTGAGTCCGGCGGAAATGTCGAAGAGATTGATTCACTCTTGAGAAATCAAAAACAATTGCCAAAATAAGTACCCAAATAAGTACCTGGTACTTTTACTTTAGGCCTGCGTCGAGTCATTAGCATAAAAATTTGAACGAACGGCGAGTAAAAAGCCCTTTCCTCTCTCCGGCACGACACTGTGGTAGGAGCTGTGTATCGAAAATAAAAGAAAATAAAAAGTAACCCTAAGTTCGAGAGAACTTGAAAATGATTTCGGCAGGCCCTATAGTAAAAATACGGTGGGGGCTTAGCTTAGTTGGTTAAAGCATCCGGCTCATAACCGGAGGATCTGGGGTTCAAGTCCCTAAGCCCCTACCAAATTCGACATCGCTTTTCGAAGCAAAATCCAAATTTTTAAAAAGCGAAACATTCAGAAGCAAAAACAATTATTTAAATAGCAAATCGGCTTTGGGTTCATCTCACCAAACATCCCGATAAATCACGCTAAAACCCACCAGTTGCTACGGTTTGTAGTTGGTCAATGTAGTTAGAAGTAAAACGCTACAAAACCAGCTACACCGCTAGCATTTGGCGTTGCCTTGACTGGGTGGCAATAGTACAAATTCACCATCTGAGGATAATATGACCGAAGAAATATATAGCTATTCACTAAATCAGGATGATTTTTTTAAGGGGGTCTTGGACGGAAGACCCGAATCTTCTGTCCCCCGGGAAATGGCACTAAAATGTCGACAGTCCATGCAGGGCATCGTGAATCGTTATCAATTGAAAGAAAAAACTGTTCTCTCGTTGGGCTGTGGAAATTCTTTTGAGGAATTTTGGTTTCACGATGCTGGCTGTACCCTAGCTCTTAATGACTTGGATTCACCGCTCAAGTTTGGATCAAACGAATTAAGCTTGGTGGCGCAGGCCACTACTTCACAACCTAAAAATCTCAGTTTTTTTGTTGGCGATGCTTCAACCCTGATTTTAGGAGAATACTTAAATCAAATCTTTGATTGCATTTACGTAAGTAGCTTCCATCCAGATGAAATCAGAAGGGAAACAATCCAAGAAAATTTCAAACTTGCGCGAGGGCAGTGGGAAGACATTAACCAAATTTCATGGCCTGGAAATGAAAAGCCTTATTTAGAAATCCTTCTTCAGGCTTCGAAATTTGTTCGGCCCTCTGGCTTGCTGATTTTTCAACATTATCGAGGCGGTGTAGATATCAGTCGCAATCATCACTACCTAGATTGTGTACAAAAACAATTTTCTGACCATGGCATAACATTATTAGAAGCGTATTGTTTCCGACGTTCGCCCCAAAATCTTTTGATCGTTGGCCTTAAAGGAAATTCTTCTGACGCTGTTGCATTTCGACAGAAACTTTCTTCCAGCGATGAAATTAAAGAATTTCATGGTCGTTATCCAGACGACTTAGTAAGAAAGGATGTCAGAAAAGTTTTCGATATTGCGAATCCACAGATAAAATATGCGATACAAATTCCTACGGTTAAAGTGAATCAAGTTCCGATCGCTGATCCTTGGGCTTCCCCTTGGGTAAAAATGCGGATCTATGGAGCTTGGTTAAAGAGAATTATACGCCAATTTTTAGCGTCAAAGCTGTAGGGCTGTCTTCAACTGACATCCCTACAGAGAAGATAAAATTATATTTATCTAGGTCCCATACAGATAACATCTACACTGTAACTCGTGTCATTTTGTATCGAAGCGCCGCTCCAGTTTGTGCCTCGAATTGTACCTGCAGTTGAGCTACTCGCCGAAATGTTTGCCCAATATCCTAGGCCGGAAGTATTGTGACCAACTGTGCAACTTGGAGTTCCTGAAAACGTTCCCGTAGCAAATGTCAGTGTACAACTTCCTGAAGCAATGTTTCCAACCGTTATCCAAGCAGTAGTTGATAAGCGATTGACAGAAGAACCCGAAGAACAAGTAATATTTGCTCTTTCAATTCTCTCTGTTCCGCCGCTCGATACTGCATTGGTACCCTGTGCAGTTGACAATTGTGCCCAGTTGTTTGAGGTGGCAGCATCGCCGCCGACTGGTAAACCAAAAAATGCACCGGCAGTGCTATCATAGACTACCGTACCGGCCACTGCATCAGTTAGTTTTGTCTTATCTTTTACAACAGGGATAACCATGTCTTCGCGATAATTAGTACCGTAATTATCTACGTCAAAAGCCGCATGCGCGCTCGTTTGCAAAAGTGTCAATGTAATTAATATTAGTTTCTTCATCCATCCTCCTTAGTGGTTGTTTGGATTTACAAGGGTGTCGTTGGGAGGAAACTATGTCAAACCTGGTAGATAAATTCTGGACTATCCAATTTATTATTGTAAAGATGCTTACAAATAAACTTTACTTAGTTAGAAAAATATTGAATATAGTCGCAGACTTATTTTTGAAAAAATAAATTACTAATATTGAGCAAACCAAAGTCAATTTTTAGTCGGGTGCACATTTTGTAGGAGAAGTGTCCAATTATTTTGGCGCCTCAACCCAGGATCTATTTTTCCAAACCACGAATTAAAGTTTGTATGACAACGTCAGTAAAAGAAGCCCCGGTCTCCTTAGAGAGCGCTTCTAGCATTTGATGTAATTCTCCAGGGATTCGTATCGCAACCAACTTTTTTGCGCTTTTTGCCTTCTTGTGCCGTTTTAATATGGACTTTAATGATTCATTCATATGCTCATAATATCAAAGAGTTATACATTTGTATAATTTTTGTATAACAAATATATAACATTCACTGTAGTCTTTTCGCAGAGGGAAAAGATCACGACCTAAAGGCCCTGACCGCATTAGAAGGGACAAGTAATCGGGTATTCAAAAAAAAATTTGCTGGTGATGAGAATCAATTTTCAAAATTTTTTTGCTAAAATTTAAACGAAGAATCAAACGGAATCAGAGACACCATTTTGTTGAAAACTTGTTTCGCTACCCTTAAGGCAAACTCGGAATCTTCAACTGTTGGTTCACCTTTAGCGGCGTCAGGATAACGAAATTGAGTTGCAAATGGCGTGAGCTGTGAGGCTTCTTTTAAAATCGCATCGAGCTCTGGATTTAAGGGTAAAATTAAATCACTCAGTGTTCGCAAGTCATGAGTCTTTACCACTTTTATTTTCCTAAAAACAAGGTATCCCTTAAGAGCTTTTTCAGCGGCTTGTTGGCAAAGATAAGGGACAAGTCTTAAATATTCTTTCGAACCCAAGCCGTGAAGAGCTGTGGCCCCTCGAAGATCCTCATTTGAGCTTGCAAACCATTCTCTGGCGGCTTTTGATAATGTATTCAAGTCAAAGCTCCACGCCCTCATTGACAACGGTGTTAGCAATGGAGCTAAATTCATCCTTATACTCATTAAATTCCACTTCTGTATAAATAAAAATATCCGCTGGGGCTTTGCAGCCCCATAAAATTTCATGGGCTTTTTTCATTCTTTCTATTGGACGCTGATTGGATTCTTTCACAACTAAGAACAAATCATAATCACTATCAGAATTGGCAGTCCCATGAGCACGACTGCCAAAAAGATAAATCTTTAGTGGATTAAAGTGAGCTTTTAATTTTGCGACAATTTCAGATAAGTTTTTGTCTTTTTCAAATTCTATTTGCATCTCATCTCCAAGAGCAGAAGACTTTACAGTTGTTTATTTAAAAAACTTCTAATGAGGTTCCTTAAATAAACATTGAGGCCATTTATGCCGCCTCAACAGGTTTTTGATCAGGAAATAATACGGTGTTTGAATTCGCTTCAGCTTCTTTCGCTTTTTGCTCATCCAGCAGCTTTTGTTTCGCGAGAGTTTCTTCTTTTAGGATCGCTCTTTTTTCTGCGTTGACACTTCCGTGACTGCACCGAGCGATCTCTGAAATTTTCCGAAAACTCATTCCACTTTTTAATAGCTTGCGAATCAGATCTGAATCCCGCATTTTCTTTCTACCGATCAATTTTCCTTTTACTCGCGCATTGGCTAAACCATTTCGCACCCTCTCATCTGTTAAATCCCGCTCTAGGGCCGCAATCGCCGAGATAATCACAAATATCGCTTTTCCTATTGGCGAATTCGTGTCGATTTTCTCAGTGAGCGAGACAAAATTGGTATTGGTCTTTTTCATTTCCTCAAGACCGTTCAACATATGTGTTGTTGAGCGAGCAAACCTTGAGAAAGAGTACACCACTACACAATCCACCTCGTTATCGCGAACGGCTTTCATCATACGATCAAGTCCTGGGCGAGAAGACTTTGTTCCGCTGATACCCTCATCTGAGTATATTTCATACTCGGTGACCTTGTTCAAAGTGCAATAGTCCCTGAGAGCTCGGACCTGGGATTCTAGCCCCGTCGCCTGATCGTGAGTGCTCACGCGAGCATAAAGGCAAACCTTTCGTTTACTCATCTGCTCTTCCAAAATTTATATTAGAAATCTTTATTTTTTTCAATTCTATTTGTTGATTTGTCATCAGTTCACCTCCTTGGTTAGGTTGTTAATATTACTTATTTTATTTGCTTTTCTTGATACGCACCTCCTATTCTTTGGCTACTTTTTTTAGGTTGATATTCATGAAACTTAAATCGCGGCGAGCCCCAGGTCTCAGTTCTAGATGCATAAACAACTTTAGCTTCGGCTTGCCAGATCCAGAATTGCAATCGGTCCAATTGCCCAGCGGCTGCAAAGCAAAGTACGATGCTTGTGATCCATTTAAATAAATTATCTAAGTTCATTTCTGCCTTATGCATGTTCCAGTAAATGAAAAAAATCCTACGGGGATGACAATAAGAGATCGTCACTTAAGGCGACTGAACGGGTCCTACCTTGATCCTTCGCTGATAGAAACAATATTTAAAAATTATGATAAAAAAGGTATACGTTATCCCCAGAAGAAAAAGTTGAATATGAATCCTCCATTGGAACCTGATGTAGTCAAGGCTCTTATTGCAAGCGAATCTGATTTTCGGGAAGATCCAAAGAATCCTCAAGCGACAGCTGAAGAGATTATTCTTGAATATAAAGGACTGCTGAAAAGCAAATCAGACTATAAGCAGAAGGCCGTTGAAAAGTTTCGGGGTGAATATGGTAAGCTCACGAAAAAATAGGATTTTCATTTTCGTAGTTTCATTTTTTCTGGTGAGGTGCGTGACGTCACAATATCACGCAAGTAAATCCAATGCGTTTGGGACTGACATCAAAGTGAGCCCCGATCGTGTCGTTGCCGAATGCGAATTCATAACTGACTACACGGGAGACTACTTTGAACCCCATGGATTTATGATCCATATCCTTGATGCTGAAAAAACTGTTCTGACCGTGAGTAACGGTACTGTCCTTGATAAAAAAGAATGTTTTAAGCGTCTCAAAGCAACTGAGGAAATCCTTAAAAAAGGCAACACTGTCTTTGTGAGAGGCAGAGGAGATGCCGATGCGCCAATAAGACTTAAGAGCAATACTTATTTTTTTCCCAAGCATGGGAGGTTCCCAGATAATGGACGAAACCTTAACTATTTAGCTATTTGGAACGATTTGGGCCAATGCTACGACGCTTTCTATGGCTCAGAGAAACCGTGTCCGCGAGAGAAATGATTTTTTCAGCTGGTCCTCTCTAATCGATGAATAGCAGTAATCACCGTTGTCCTCGGCGCGCCCATTCGACAAACTTTGAGCCAATTCTGTTCTTTGGTCTAATTTCTGTTTCCATTTAAATTCCGATAACTATATCACGTACATCTGGAGGCCATATGACGTATTTGTCTTATCTCGGCCTGTTAATTTTCATTCTGACAATGGGATGCCAAATCGCTCCTACAAACTCAGATATTTCTGTCTTGGATTTCCCAAAGCGACGCCCTGCTAGCTCTACGACAAACTATGAATTTTATAAGCAAAGTTATGAAAAATGTAAATCCCTCGGCGGGGCTAACTTTGGCGATGATTTTGGTAATTCAATTGCCTCCTAAATTACAAGCTCCCAAGCGAAAGTAGACAAGACATAAACTTGAAATTTTACCTTACCACGGCAGCAACATGTACCGCGATCGGGCCAACGGTGGGGCTCGCCGCACTAGTCGTTCCCTTTGAGTATCTTTTGACAAAAAGTGATAACGTAAAACTAGTTAAAAACCGTTGTGAAACCGATTTCCAAACATACCTTGGCGCCGCGTGTCCCGACGCCCTAGTGATCGATACCGAAAATAGAGTTCGTTATACCCTCGACGAATACTATCGTCGCCCAAACTAAATGACGATTCGATAGTGCTGTGCTCACATCAATGTAAGCACAGCCGTGCCAACCAAAATGCAGCTTGATTCATCCGCTAAAATACAAACAAGAGAAAATCTGAACCATTATGATAACTTTCAGATATTTTTGTCTCATTTTGAGACCTTATTTCCATTTTTTTAAATGGATATTTAAATATGTTAAAATAAGTCATAAGTCAGGGTTGGGCCTAGAAAGCAGAGGAATCCGTGGGAAAAATAGTGTTGGTACTTTTTACGTTATTTACTTCTACCGGTCGTTCCACCGTATATTTTTCAAGTAGTGAAGAATCCTACAACACCGATTCCCCGATGCCAAATCCACCTTATAATTTTTCTGGTAGCAGTAACACACTTTCAAGACGTGGAAATGTTAGAGCCTCCCCGTTATTAAATTACGGAGACAAAGCCTTCGAGTGGCAGACAAGCGGTAATGCCTCGGAGACGGATTTATGGAACGTTGTCAACGTTCCCAATATTCCTAGTGGCGGAACACTTTATTATGGAATGCTCTTTAAAGCGATTCGAATCAATGGCGTTAACGTGTGGGCCACTCCGAATGGTAACGATGAGGCCTTTGACAAAGCCTTTGAGCTCTTGGGATCTCACTATCGTTGGACAGTAAATTTTGGAATTCGTAGCCAACGTGGCCCTGCGAACACTTGGTCGTTATTTGTCGGCTGTCCGTGTTATCATGGGTACGGTCATTTTCATGGCATTCCTGGTTCTAGTCCTTGCCAATCGACTTCGGGTCCACCAGCAACACCTTTACTCGAAGAATATGATTCGATGTGGATGAATTTTAATAATTACGGACGGGGCCAAACGGGTTCCATGTACCCAGGAAATTACTATCCACTAGAATATGATCGTTGGTACGCCTTGGTTTTAAAAGTCACTTTCGCCAATGCTACCGGTGGAAATGGCGAAGTTTCATTTTGGATTAATGGAACGCAAGTCATGCGTTACCTCGGAATAAAAACATCGGGATCTGCCACTCCCTTACATGAGGGAATTGATATGTTTGGCACCTATCGGCAACCGGTTTACGATGGTCGCGCACACAAGCGACAAGTGAAACGAATTACTTTGGCTTCAACGGTTCAAGATATGCAAAATGCAGGTCTTATGGCAGACCCGCAGAGTACGACTCCAATTCCGCCAGTGCAAGTACCAAAGACACCACAAAACTTGCGTATTGATCACTAAGGCTGAAAATCCCATTTTGACACATATACCGCCCATAAAACTGGTTCAACCAACGAATTCACTTTAATCTCTTTTTGGGCCAAAATTATTAGTATTAAACATTCGGTCCTTCCTAGAGAATATAAAAAGTCGAGGGGACCAGTCTCATAAATTGAGTAATGGTTATTCAATTAATAACAATTCGCTGTCCGTTCCTGGAAAATAATTATTAGGGGGAACTGTGAAATTTAATTTCAGTGCCATTTTTTTTGTTATTTTTTCCGCCTTTGTTGCTCATGGAGCGACATACTATGTAGCCACGACCGGAAATGACTCTAACTCAGGGAGCTCAAGTTCGCCCTGGCGTAATCCGCAAAAATGTGCAAACGCACCTGTTATCGCCGGCGATACCTGTATTGTCAGAAGCGGTACTTATACAGACCACAATGCTGACGGTATTGTTGTTTGGATAAAAGGAACCTCCGCTGGAACTCCTAGCAAACCAATTATAATAAAAAGTGAAAAATTAAAAGGTGCCAAGATTACTGTTCCGAGTTTGAATAAGTTGAATGCAGGATTTCGGGTGAGTCGCCCATACTATATCATTGAAGGCTTTGATATCTCTGGAGGCGCCAATCCTGGTCTCTCCGCTAGTTATACCGGCATAGACTTTACAGTTGGGGCTACCGGATCTATTGCGCGGTCAAACTCAATTCATCATATTGGTAGAACAATTTGCTCCAATTCCGTATACGGTTTCGACGGAATCTTCGTGCACGGCACATCTGGCTTAGTTCTAGAAAAAAATACCATCTATAGCGTTGGTCGACTAAGAAAGGGGGAAAGTGGATGCAAAACAGTAAGATTCCAAAACGATCATGGATTTTATATTGCAGGGAGTACAAACCTAACTATTCGAAGAAATGTATTTTACGACGTTAACCGCGGGTGGCCAATCCATGTTTATGGAGGTACCTCCACGAATCTCAATATCTACCACAACACAATTTCTGGTAAAAGCCCGACAGGATTGCCGGCTGGCCAAATCATGCTTGCTAGTACAATTAACGGTGCAAATATTAAAAATAATATTTTCCATGATCCCTCGTATGGCATGATCGCTTACTATAGCTTGAAGGCGACAAAGGTGGTTGTGAGCTATAATCTTAGCAGCAATAACGACCTTGTCGATATTCCCAATGTTTCTGTTCCCGCGGGAGTGACCTTTTTAAACAACTTAAAAAACGTTTCAAGCATTGGTTTTGTGAATACACTCCTCAGGAACTACCAGATAGTTTCAACAAGTATAGCTAGAAATCGTGGTAGTGCGAGTGGAGTTCCAGCAGTGCCCGATGGTAGACCGGATATGGGTGCTTATGAGTACTAGAAATAGTCACATCAGGGTTTTATCTTGCTTTTATTGCCGTGGTATATTTTGATTATGGAATAATAAATTCCTGGACTTTTTGCGGTCGCACAATGGTTTGCGACCGCGATAGATAAGGCCCTCATCTTATGAAGCTCATCTCTGACGTATCAGTTGCACCAACATGGTTATGGGTAACATTTTGCTGTGCCATCTTCCTACTACTTTTAATTGATTTAAGCCTTTTTGGAAAAGGTGCTCACAAAATTTCTAGAAAGACGGCACTTGTCGAAAGCGGAATTTGGGTTTCCGTCGCACTGATATTCAACGCTTGGTTCGCATACAACTTTGGAAACGAACTTGGCGCTGAGTTTCTCACAGGCTACCTCGTCGAAAAAAGTCTGAGCGTTGACAATTTGTTCATTATTTTGCTGATCTTCAACTCCTTCGGCATACCCGAGCAGTATCAGCATAGAGTCCTTTTTTACGGAGTATTGGGCGCGATTGTCTTAAGAGCGTTTTTTATTGTTGTTGGAGCGCAACTTCTTCATTTATTCCATTGGATTCTTTACGTATTCGGTGCAATTTTGGTTATTACTGCCATTAAATTTTTGCGAGAGTCCGACGACCAAACTGACGTTAAAGAGCATTGGTCTATTGGCATCATCAAACGCATTATTCCAACGACTTCTTCATTCAATGGAACACACTTCTTTACTGTAGAAAATGGAGTTCGAAAAGCAACGCCTCTTTTTCTCGCTCTCGTGGTTATCGAAGTGACAGATCTTATATTTGCCGTGGATTCAATTCCTGCCGTTTTTGCGGTAACACAGGATGCTTTTGTTGCATTTGCCTCAAATATCTTGGCTATCTTAGGACTACGAGCACTTTACTTTGTACTCGCTGACTGGGTCAGTAAACTGCGCTATCTCAAACCAGGCTTAGCGGCGGTTCTAGGATTTATTGGAGTCAAGATGTTGTTAATGGATATATTTAAGATTCCAAGCTGGGTTTCATTGCTGGTAATCTCTGCAATTCTCATTACAGCGACTTTAGGTTCTTGGTATGTTTCTAGGTCAGAAAAAAAATCTTAATACTTTTTACCCTGACTGCTAAGCGGCATCCAAGTCGATAAGGCGATTAATTAATTCGTCAATGTGGTTAGGAACGGCGATCTCAAGTATTGTTCCTTTTCCCAACATCGACTTTATTTTCGTCCATCCGCCTAAAAGTTGTGCCTCGTATCTAATGGCATCCAAGCCCAATCCATGCCCCGAAATTTCCGTAACACTTTCTTTTGTTGTGAACCGACTCAAAAAAATATTCTGTAGAACTTCTTCGTCGGACTGCTTATCGTGTCCAGGAATATTTTTCTCGACCATCTTGCGACGGATCGCTCGTGGGTCTATACCGCTACCGTCATCTTCTATAACGATTTTAAGCCAATTAACATTTTTCTCTTCATATTCTTCGCAGGTCACCATAATTAAACCTGTTTCAGGCTTACCATTGGCTTTACGAACACTAGGAAATTCTATGCCATGATCCACCGAATTTTTAAATGCATGAATAAGAGATGCCAAGAGATTAGAATACTTTTCGGGAAATACTTTAACGTCGGGATTTCTAAAAACGATTGGATTCACCTTTTTACCAAGCATTGCTGCTGTACTGAGAACAACATCATCGAAATCTGAAAGTGCGTTGATGATCGGTTCGAAAAAAAGCTCCCTTGCCATATAGCTCATGCGCGCAGAGGGGCTTTTCAGGTTAAAAAACTGAGTTGTAATTCTATGTAGTTCATTGAGAGAATTTGAAGTCTTCGACGACCAATTAAAACCAGTTGGGCCAACAATATCTTTCGTTTGTTTTAATAGCGACTCAAAATCTTCGCGTACTCGCTTTAAATGATCTTGGAACTTTTCGAAATCAGAACCCGTTAGATTGTTGTCGACAAGTTTAAGATTTATTAAAAAAACCTCCATCTCATGACAACTTTCTGCCAACAGAGTTGAGTATGCCATCGAGCCGCCCTTAAGAGTATGGATGGCCCGCAAAAAGAATTTTCTGGATGTCGCAAAATCAACATTTGCATTTTTCTCAAACGGAGAAATGCTATGCTCTAAACCCGTAATAATTCGCCGCGCATCTTTTAAAAAAGTCAGAAACAAAGGTCGATTACAAGTAATCTTCAGAATTTGCTGTACATACTTGCGATCGCGAATGGCTTCGGCTTTGGCCTTATATTCTTCGGTTTTGTCTGTACCAACCATCACCACGCTAGAAATTTTTCCATCTTTTTTGCGAATCGGAAAGTAATCAAGCTCAATATGTCGGTCGGCGACTGTTGATAATTTCTTGGGACCTAAATCCTTTAAGCTATCGAAAGGTATTTTTTCTTTAAACAATTCCCGCAACCAAGTTTGAAAAACTTCGTCTTCACCTTTTGAAATATTTAAAACTTTCCCGAGCCAACGGTAAGGCGGACGCAACCCAAGCAAGTCTTCACAAACTCTCGAAAAGAATGGAAGCAGGCGCCCTTTTTCATCGAATACAATTAAAGCTTGCCCCAAGCTATTGAGAATCGCCTTCAGTAATTGGTTTGCTTTATTTAAGAGCTTCGTGCGATCGCGGACCATGTCTTCAAGATTCTTTGAGTATTTCTCGAGTTCTTTTTGAGCATTCTCAAGTTTTACGATCATGGCCTTCTTTTCTTCAATTTCCACCTGATATTTTTTTTGCAAAACCGCTTCAATAGTCATGTTTCTAAAAATCAGCAGCCATTTGTTGTTTTCAACTCGCTGAGCTGCTATCCAAACAATACCGGTTTTACCTTTAGAAGATGTATATTTACTTTCTGTGTAGGGAAAAGAATCAGTCTTTTTAGGCGAGTTTTCAATTTTACTTATGAGATTGTTATCAAGGGTAAGAACTTTTTTTAACTGCGACGACCTCAAGCGACGATTGGAAATACCTGTGAGTTCCGCCGCTGCTTCGTTGCAGTAAATGACTTCCATTTTTTCATCGACCAAAAAAATTGAATCTAGTAAGGTGTCAAAATATTTAAAATTCATTTACGTCTCTGATTTTTATCCAGCTTTTTCATCAGGCTCATCACTTTTCGAGATCTCACTACGAATGATCGGCGCTAGATCGGCGAGGTAATTTATGGCTGGATTCCTCGAATTGGTTCCATATGTTTCAAGTGTAAATAGTGCCACATTTAGCCAAAAATCAGGTCGATTGTAAAAAGGTGATTTACTATCAACCTTAATATTACCATAATTTTTGACCCACCAGTTAAGCCACGAAATAAATTGCTTTTCTGTCTTCTTACGTATCTCCTGAATCAAAAGATTCAGTTTATAAAAAACTACCGTCGGGAGCAGTATTCCAAAAAAGAACGCAAAGATTCCGATAAGTAGCGCAGCTTTTGCGTGGCTTTGACTCTTCTCATAAAGACTCTCTAGGGCCGGAGTCTTAGCAATTTCGGCATGAAATTCGCTTTGAAAATTGAAATAATTTACAAATTCGACGAGAGATGCAGCAAAAAGGAACGAATTTGCTACGATTAAGAACACCAATAGACTCTTATAAAACCGATAGCGGCGCAACACTCTCATAACTGACAACTTTCATAAAATAAAGCGATAGAAAGGGTTACTAGAACTACCAAAATAAAAATATTTCGAGTCGTATTAGCCATATCCCGACGGATTAAAGTACGTCGTGTTGTCTCAAAATCCATGCGCTATATACTTCGGAAATTACTGAGAAAAAATGAGGTTTTTTAGAGGGAATATTGCTAAATGTCTCGACTTTAGTTATATAATTTGTGAAGTCACGAACGGTCGCTCGTAAATTATTTTTATTGAGAGGAAAGTCCGGACTCCGCTGGCAACGCACGGGGTAACACCCCGCCGCCGGCAATAAAAAGGCCAGGCGAGGAACAGTGGAACAGAGAGAATGTCCAGGACATTGATCCCGGCCTCGGAAACGGGAGGGGCCGGGGGAGTTGCTGGAGTGAAAACAGCCAAACTCTGCGTGGTGCAAGATCAAATAGGAGAGCACTTGAGTGTAGCCAGCACGAAGCTCTCGGGTAAGATCGCTAAAGCAATTGAGTAATTAATTGCGTAGAGGAATGATCGTTACACTTGATTTGTTGAGGCATTTTTCAAGTGGACAGAACCCGGCTTACAGTGATTTCGTCGCTTCATTGTGGGGGAAGGTAAAAACTTCCCCCCCATCTTTTTTTAGAAATTAGGCAATGTAAGTGATTGAATTCTGATGAAATATAAAACATAACTCAAACTTTAGGTACATTTAGAAATGAAAACGATGACCACTTCAATGGAGCCAATTAAAAGTTACTTACGTAACTTTGCAGAACGACATCAGATAAGCCGACGCGAAACTGATGTGATTGAAGCTATCCTCAATGAACATAGTAATATCAAAGATATTGCGGTTCAGCTTGAGCTGAGTCCCAGCACCGTCAACAATCATTTAAATAATATTTACGACAAAACAAATACTTCCAGCAAAGCGGAACTCGTCAGTAAAATTTTGGCAGAAGTTGTTAGCCGTTACAAGGAGTGTAATCTACTTCGTCGCACTCCTCGTGTTCTTGTTCTTGACGACGAACCGGAGTTAAGCGAGGGCTTGGCCGCGATTTTACAAAAACGTGGATTTCGTGTGCACACTTCATCAAACACCCAAGATGCAATTGAAAAAGTGTATGAATTAGATTTAGATTTCGTGGTCTCAGATATTCGAATGCCTGGACGCGATGGGTTTGATTTCATGTCATCGCTGAAACAATCTCACAAATATAATCCAAAAGTAATTTTCATCACTGGTCATTCAACGTATAATTTAGCCCAAGCTCAAGACATGGGTGCGGTAACAATTATTCAGAAGCCCATTGATTATGAAGTTTTGGTTAAAACGTTACTTGAAAACTACATTGAAGATAGTTTTGAACGCGAGAGTTTTCTAAATCTAGCAAAAAAATATCCGAGTTTTTCCTCCGATAAAATTCTTCTAGAGCCGAATCAAATTGGCTTCGGAGGAATTTTCGTTCCTCTTGCCTATAAGAAGGGACGAGGTGTCCCCTTAGATGTTGGAGCGAGAATCGAGGTGACTTTTTCGTTACCCACCCAGGTAAGAGATATTCCAGCAATCTGTGAGATTTCATGGGTACGCGACGTCAATGAGAACGGCTACGCTCCAGGAATTGGTTTAAAGTTCATTAATATCTCTGAGCCCGATATCGAAGAAGTCCGCAAATATGTTCGTGAACGAAAAATTCGCGCCTTCATTCCCATTGGCCGCCTCACCTAAACTTAGCCTAACATTCCATTGACAAAATAAAGCAGACATATTCAGGTATTATCGATGATTTTATCTTTAATGTCGCCTCTTTCGGGAGTTCTCCATCGTATTGAAACTATCCCCGATCCTGTCTTTGCAGGTAAGACTCTGGGAAATGGAATATCTATTGATCCCACATCAACAACTTTGCTGTCCCCCTTTGCCGGAAAAGTAATTCAATTACATCGCTGCTGCCACGCATTAACAATAAAACATGAAAATGGATTAGAAGTTTTGATTCACATTGGTATCGATACCGTATCTATGAATGGAAAAGGCTTTACGACCTTTGTTAAGGTTGGCGACCTAGTGAAGTCGGGCCAGCGATTGATTGAATTCGATGCTGATTTCATCGCACAAAATGCCACAAGCTTATTGACCCAAATGATTGTGCTCAATGGGGAACTAGTTGTGGAATACCTGCCAAGATCAGGGAATGTAATTGCAGGAAAAGATAATGCGCTAGAACTGAAGTTAAAGCTCACCCAGAGTGATAAGATAAAAAGCAAAAATGGCCAAAAATTAAATTCTGAAAAAATCAAAATTATTAATCCCAATGGTTTACACGCCCGCCCAGTTGCGGTTATGTCGGCAGCAGCCAAAAATTTTTTGTCGGATATAAATTTAGTCCGCGACGGCAAAAGTGCAAACGCCAAAAGTGTAGTGGCCGTAATGAGTTTGGATGTTCGGTTTAACGACGAAGTTTATTTTGAGGCAACAGGTGACGACGCAAATTTTGCAATTCAAAAATTAAGCAAGATATTACGCGAAGGCCTGGGAGAGAGCGCCCATGAAGAAGAAAAATCAACTAAAGTGGCAACAACGTCTCGCGAGGATAATCAAAACTTAATTTATGGAGTCACCGCCTCTCCAGGAATAGCTGTTGGCCAGGTCTTCCAAATTCGCCATCAAGATATCTCTGTTATTGAAGAAGCACGCGATGTTCACGCCGAAAGAAGAAAACTTGACGAAGCACTTGACCAAGCGAAAGTACAACTAGGTGCTCTTCAATCGTCAATGACAGATACCTCGAAGGCCGCAATTTTTGCTGCTCATGAAGAAATTCTTTCGGACCCCGACATCTTGTTAAGCGTAGACTTCATTATTGGGGAAAAGAAAACGGCCGCTTATGCGTGGAAAACTGCAATCAATTCTTTCGCCAAAAATCTTGCCTCTTTGAAAAATGAATTATTAGCCGCCCGTGCTAACGATGTTCGCGATGTTGGAACACGGGTCCTAAAGTTGCTTGTTGGTGAATTGGCAAAAACAAAAATCGTTTTGCCTTACAATGCCATTTTGATTGCGGAGGATTTAACACCGTCGGATGTCGCGGAAATTGATGTGTCTCGAGTTAAAGGGTTTTGCACTGTCGCCGGCGGGAGTACCTCGCACGTCGCTATCTTAGCACGCTCGTTTGGAATCCCAGCATTGGCAGCGATAGACCCAAAGGTTTTAGAAATTAGTAACGGCAGCACCGTTATTATTGAGGCCCGCAAAGGAGTTTTACGTTTAAATCCTTCTGCCAACGACATCGCCCAAGTTGAAAATGAACAACTACAAAACGAAAAGAAAAGAAAAGAAGATCTAGCCAAATCTAGTCACGAAGCCAAAACAATAGATGGTGTTACCATTGAAGTCGCTGCCAACATTGGAACCTCTACAGAGTCTGAGCGAGCCATGTCCTTGGGGGCAGATGGAGTTGGACTTCTTCGCTCCGAATTCCTTTTTTTAGAGAGATCTGAAGCACCGACTGAAGATGAACAGTACGAAATTTACAAGAAAATTGCAAAATCGGTTGGCGATAGTCCACTCATTATCAGAACACTCGATATTGGTGGAGATAAACCACTTCCTTATCTGCCAATTCCAAAAGAAGAAAATCCGTTTCTCGGCGAGCGCGGAATTCGCGTGGGGTTAAATCGCCCTGAGATCCTGCGAGCGCAACTGCGCGCCATACTCCGCGCTTCTATTGCCGGTAAAGTTATGGTGATGTTTCCGATGATCGCAAATACAAAGGAACTGACCCAAGCGAAGGCGATTTTAACTGAGGAAACAAAAAAATTAAATGTTAAGCCTATTCCCGTGGGCATTATGGTTGAAGTGCCATCAACCGCAATTCTTGCAGACAAGTTTGCACCATTAGTCGATTTCTTTTCTGTTGGAACAAATGATTTAACTCAGTATACGCTTGCCATGGATCGCGGAAATCCTAAAATGGCGAAGTATATTGATGGTGTTGACCCTGCCGTTCTTCGTCTTATCGACATGACCGTGAAAGCCGCAAAAAAACACGAAAAGTGGGTTGGCGTATGTGGTGGTATTGCCAGCGAATCTATTGCGGTTCCGCTACTTATTGGGTTAGGTGTTACAGAACTGAGCGTGAGCGTTCCTTCAGTCCCAACAATTAAATCGCAGGTCAGAAATCTTAAGTTGAAAGAATGTGAAGACCTGGCTAAATCTGCCCTTATGTGCGAATCCGCTAGTCAGGTAAGAGATTTAGTAAGGAGCCGATATGTCTTTTAAGAGTCAGGCTTTTGAAACACTCCAAAAAATTGGTAAAGCTGTTATGCTACCGGTTTCAATCTTACCTGTGGCAGGAGTTTTGTTGGGGGTTGGTGGTGCGCTTCTCTCTGGAATGAGTCAGGGGAAGATACATATTGATTCAATGGCCCTCAAAACTTTGCTTGAAATCATGAAGAATTCTGGCGAACCAATATTTGCAAATCTTCCGTTAATCTTTGCTATAGGCGTGGGAGTTGGGCTCACAAAAAATGACGGTGCGGCAGCGATCGCGGCCATTGTAGGATATGTCGTTCTTTTGGGAACAATGGGCGCTATCGCTCCTATTGTTGGAATGAAAACGACTTCTGTTATGGGAATCACAGCGATAAATACTGGAGTTTTTGGTGGTATCATTGCTGGCCTAATTGCCGCCTATCTATTTAATAAATATTATAAGATTCAGCTACCGCAATATCTTGGTTTTTTTGCCGGAAAAAGATTTGTTCCAATTGTCACCGCGTTCGCAGCTATTGCCGTTGGAGCAGTCTTGTGTTTTGTCTGGCCACCGGTACAAAATGCGATTGATGGATTCTCGCATTTTGCTGCAAAAAGTAATACCGGAATTGCGGTTTTTATTTACGGTATTGTCGAACGTGCTTTGATTCCTTTTGGACTCCATCATATCTGGAACGTACCGTTC
Source organism: Proteobacteria bacterium SG_bin7 (assembly GCA_002083485.1). Taxonomy (GTDB): domain Bacteria; phylum Bdellovibrionota; class Bdellovibrionia; order Bdellovibrionales; family SG-bin7; genus SG-bin7. The sequence goes on from LWDK01000030.1 coordinate 288,598, forward strand.
TTTTTTCAAGTTGGGGATTTTGTCTCTCAATCAGGTGAAGTCGTACACGGTGAAATCACCCGCTTCTTTGCAGGCGATCCTACGGCAGGAAATTTAGGGGGCGGCTATTTGTTTAAAATGTTTGGTCTACCCGCCGCCGCATTAGCGATTTGGCAAACCGCAAAACCCGAAAACAAGAGCCGCGTTGGCAGTATTATGATTTCAGCAGCTCTTACATCTTTTTTAACGGGTATCACCGAACCCATTGAGTTTGCATTTCTGTTCGCTGCGCCTCTTCTTTATGGAATCCATGCCTTGCTGGCGGGCCTATGTTTTGTCGCTATGTACTCCCTTGGGGGAAAACTTGGTTATACTTTTTCACACGGGCTTATTGATTACGTCTTATTTTTTGTAATGGACACAAAACCCTGGTTAGTCTTAGTTTTAGGACCAGTCTTTGGTGCAGTTTACTATTTTGTTTTTAAAACATTAATTTTGAAATTTAATTTATTAACTCCCGGGCGAGAAGCTAATGAAGCTTCTCCATCCGACGTAGCGGCGCCATCGATGGGGCGAGATCTTATACTTGCTTTTGGTGGAAAAGAAAATATTAAAAATTTAGACGCATGCATAACAAGATTACGCGTTGGAGTAAACTCTATCGAAAAAGTGAACCAGGCACGTCTAAAAGAATTAGGTGCTTCGGGAATTATAGTTGTCGGCAATGGATTACAAGCCATCTTTGGGCCCAAATCAGAAAATCTTAAAACTGAAATGGAAGAAGCAATGGGTGGCGACAGTGAAAATACAATGATAAGTCACACAAACTATTCTTCTGAGTTTATGATGGCCTTGGGAGGTTTAGAGAATATCTCTCGGATAGAAAATATTGCGAAAACTCGTGTGCGTGTAGTCCTTCGTAAAGATACTTTGAATGAAGATGAACTTCGCAAGTCTGGAGTTCAAGGCGTGATGAAAATCTCGAACGGTATCTACCATCTGTTGGTGGGACTCTAAATCGTTAATCTGCCTGCGCGAAAACCGAAACGTTCATGCGCCCACTAGAACTCGTGACCCTCATAGCGGTCCGCTCAATTCCGTCTGCAAATGGACGAAATGCAATATCGATCGTGCAACTTTCGCCAGGTTCTAGTGCAGCAATGCAATGATTCATTATCTGAAAGCTGATTGGCAAACCACCGGCTTGAATGTCACTAATGGTTTCATCACTGTTATTTAAGACTGTAACCGTTCGAACTGCCATCGACCCCACTGGGACCACTCCAAAATTTAAAGTTGCAGGGACCAGTGTGAAATATGCTGCAATAGCTAAATCGATTAACATTTGTGACTCCTATCTCCCGAAAAGTAATCGTAATCCTATCAATGTCAACGCAAGAGCAATTTTTAGACAATTTACCCCTTAATACACATGATTTGCTTCAAGGTGGCGACAACCTCGACTAAATCTTTTTGGTTTTCCATGACCTTATCGATGTCTTTGTAAGCACCGGGAATCTCGTCGATGACACCTTCATCTTTTCGACACTCAACACCTTGTGTTTGCGACCTCAAGTCGGCAAGAGAAAATTCCTTTTTGGCTTGCGTGCGTGACATCTTTCTTCCAGCACCATGAGAACAGGATTGAAATGCCTCTTCGTTACCCAAACCACGCACAATATAAGAGCGTGTTCCCATCGACCCAGGAATAATTCCCAAATCATTTTTTTGAGCCCTCACGGCCCCCTTTCGTGTCACCCAGACTTCACGGCCAAAATGAACTTCTTTAGCGGCGTAGTTGTGGTGACAATTCACCTCTATCAATTTTTTGACAGGCTCCTTATTATTGATCGCAAAACTCAAGTCTTTTAAAACTCGAGCCATCATTTCTTTACGATTTTCAAAAGCGTATTCTTGGCACCAGCTTAAGGCTCTAATATAAGAATCAAATTCCTTAGTATCTTCTTTTAAATAGGCAAGATCCAAATCTGGAATATTCTCAGAGGAAGTCTTTAACAGTTTCTTCGCCTCATTCATATAACGCTGGGCCAAGTTTTTTCCAATGTGACGTGAGCCACTATGAAGCATAACCCAAACACTGCTTTCGGAATCTAAGCATATCTCTACAAAATGATTCCCTCCCCCGAGGGAACCCAATTGGGCCTGCGCTTTCTGCAAAAGCTCTTTATCGACATAATCAAGCTCTTTAACTATGTCCCAACCAGAAAAACCTAAAACACGCTCATTTATATTCTTGTTTCCGTAATGACCAACGGGAATGGATCTTTCTACTGAGCGGCGAATTTCTTTGATTTTTTCTTGAACCAATTGGGCGTTAAGAGGCGTTTTCACCGCCATCATTCCACAGCCAATGTCGACGCCGACAGCGGCAGGAATGATCGCTTTTTGAGTAGC
>LWDK01000030.1:291070-455572 GCA_002083485.1 Proteobacteria bacterium SG_bin7
GGATGCTATATTCCTCAGTTGCTGGAGAGCTTGGGGTTCAATTTCACTTTGAGTTACCCAGGCCTTGATTGGAATTCTAACATTTTCCGTAATATTTGTTTTCGCCGGCATACTAAAATTTATTTTCCCGTAAAGTTTTTACCACCAACCGGTGTAATTTTGAATAGTAGGGTTGAGAGTAGTAATTCAAAAATACCGAAACTGTAAGTTCTTTTTCGTTCACTATTTTAACATCCGAAACATTTTCAATAAGATGCCGAGGTACCACTGCCCGTCCCAAGCCCGCCTTTACGCCATCTATTAGCCCATAAACGTCATCCATGAAATTTCTCTGATATTTCGCTTTATATTTTATCATCTTTAAATACTGAGCCGTTACCTTGTCATTCTCATCGTGATCTAAATAGACATCTGGACCACTATAACCCCTTTTTTCAATCAAGACATTTCTTTCATCTCCGAGATAGATAGATTCAATTCCCTGTTGATCGATCTCGGACGATAGAATTAGAAAATCAACCTCTCCGCGCCTCAAATATCCCGGAAGCTCGTCCATTTCACGATTCATAAAAAGCAACCGCACGTCAGGGTGTGATTTAACTATGGTCGATAAAGACGGAAGAACAAATGAACGCATAACTGACGAAAACCCAGCAATGCGGATTGTTCCAGCTATTTCGTTTTTGGCCGCTTTCTTAATTTTAAAAATGATTTCGCGCTCCAATGAGTCCTTAGCAATACAGTACCGTAGTAACTCTTCACCACCGTCAGTTAAGCGAATACCTTTACGATCTCTAATAAAAAGAGTGGTTCCTAGCTCTTCTTCAAGATTTATAATTCGCTGAGAAAGAGCTGACTGGGTTATGTGAAGCCGACCTGCGGCCCGAGTAAAATTACCAACCTGCGCACACATCATAAAAGCGTCTAAGTAATTCGATGAGATACCCATTTTTATAAGATAAATCGATCGTATTATCAAATCAATTAATTTTACTGAAAGGGAAAAAATCGATATTCGATTTCTAGGGAGGTATTTATGAAAAAAGTCATTTTATTGAGTTTATTAACCACAGGCCATTTCGCTATGGCCGATGAAGTCTGCGGGGGGCTGAAGATTTTTCAAGAATCTGAAAACAAAAGTGCCGTAGCTGTACTAAAAACTGAAGATTCGCAAAAACTTTTTGTTGGAACTTACAAACCTATCTTTACTCGTGTAGAGACAGTAATGCATTACAATTTGAAGGATTCTAAAGGCAGTACCGTGTTTATTGCCGTGAAAGACACGTGGAATCGTTCCGCCTGCACTAGAATGAATTGCCACGACGTTTTTTCGAAGTCAGCAACTTTGACGATCGGCAGCGAGGATACAGTTTTCCTATGTCAAAAATAGCTTTCTTGGGTGTAGTAGCGCTTATCGCTGCTACACTTTTCTTGTTAGGTGGCGCCGACGTTGTGACCTTTGAGTCCCTCGAATCTAAAACGGATTCAAATGGCCCTGTATACAATAAAATTTCCCTTGAAGCGAGTCTTGAAACGGATATTTGGAAAATGCGACAAAGTCACGACGGACTTTCTTACGAGGCCGCGAAATGGGATTCGCTTGCAATTGTGATTGATAAAACAAAATCCCCAAAAATTGCAACTTTTTATCAACTCGATCCGGGCGAAAAATTTAGACCAATATCTTACCGAGTAAAATGTTTTATCTGTCATCCCAACGGACCACGAGCCATTCGCCCAAACGAAAGCTCTATGAGTTTTTCGGAACGCTTTCAGATTTTTAAGTGGAACTTAAAAATTAAATCCTATGGACGAGTCTTATCAAAATCTTACTCTGAAAAAGATCCAATAAAATTTTCGGGAGGATTTTATGATGCCCCTCTAAAAATTGGCCTTTGTGTTATTTGCCACAAAGAAACGGGATTTCTAGCGCGTGGCACACTCAAACGACAAAACTTTCTGCCAATTAGTTTTTTAACCAAGAACGGTCATATGCCACCGCTTGGGATTCCTTTACTTAGTGCTACCAAAAGAGAATTAATCGAGTTTCTCGGCGTAAACTAGAAGCTCCCTTCCCAATCTTCTCGGATGAGAATCTTTTGATCTCTCCCATACCAAAAAGCGAAAAGTCTTTTTCAAGCGATGAAACATTTCATATTCACTTCCACCAAACGGAGGACCCTGAATTTTGTTAATCGCAAAGAAAATCCCTAGTAGGTGTCCCCCGGGGGCTAACAAGTTTTTCCATATTTTTACAAGTTCGTTTCGGCGCTGAGGATTTACAGCGCAGAAACAGGTATGTTCAAATACAATATCAAATTCCTGGAACCAATTTTCAGGCAATCGAAAAACATCACCACAGAAAAATTTTAAATTTGGTAAATAACCATACTTCTTTTTTGCCCGCGAAATTGCCTCTTCACTAAAATCAACGGCCGTTACAATATGTCCTTGTTGGGCGAAATGAGCCGCATCGTGCCCCTCACCACATCCAAGGACAATCACTCTTTGCTTTGTAAGCTTAATCTTTGGCAAAATATTTATAAGAACTGGTGTGGGACCTTTCATATCCCAACCGGGCTCTTCAGTTTTGTATATATTTGTCCAAAAATCGCTTTTATTAACTGTGGGATTTGGCTGGTAGTAATAAGGCACAGGGATTTCCTTACCATCAATTGTAACCGACTCATCATGAAGCTCATCTACTAAGCGAAAAAATTCCGCCTGCGCTTCTCTTGAAAAAACAAATGGAATTCCTTTATTTGTAACCCCGTGAAAACGATCCCAGTCGTCAACTGTTAATTTTTCTGCGGAAAATTCTTCCTGAAAATCGTAAGGCATAAGAATTTCCCATTTATTATTATTATTTTTATACACCTGTTTTGCCACGAGAGGCTCGTCAAAAGCTTCAACCAGATAGTCTTCGCCTTGAACTCTTGCTAGATATTCGCCTGTTTCTCCCTGATGAAGTGATTTAAAAACCTCATTAGCGATCAGATTATCGACTACACGTGTGTCGCCAAATTTAAAATAACCTTCAGAATCGATTTGTATGGATTTCATTTAAGTCGAGTTCTACTCGCCCTTCGGAGCTATGACAACGCCCTTTTTAAAATCGATAACTTCTTGTGAAACCGTGACTTCATCAAGCGACCAGGCGTTGGTATCAGAATTTCTTTCGTCCTTGATCCGATTGAGAGTTCCAAAACCCTCTTCGGTCTGCATAACCTCTTCACCCGACTCATCCTGATCTTTAAAACTGTAGTTAAAGTGTGCCCGCAGGATATTGTCACCAAGATCTTCAGTCCAAATGCTATTGAATTTTAAATGGGTTGCTGAAGGTCTAAGCTGGCTGATAACCTGACTGATAATTCCTCTCAATTCCTGCTGAACCTGCACATGAGTGCGCGCGTCGACTACAGGTTCACAAAGCGCAAGTGACCAAGTCCACTTTAATGCGATTAAAAATACCGACACACCGACGAATTTCAAATTTGACCTCGATGTATTCATTGAATCGAAATTTCCGAAACCTGACAATCACAAAATTACCGCGCCCTTAATGCATTGAATCATGTTGCTCCAGAGACCTAGGTGAGATAAATCTTTTTCGTTAATTGAGGAAGATATGAGCGAAAATCACTATGAGTTTGGCAGACTCTTCAGCAACTGTTGTCGACAAAGATTTATGAGCCGCCCTGGCCACTTGGAACCACATTCCGTTCCTTGGGCGCAATCAAATTATCGTAGCGATAGAAATTGCAAACCCATCAGTCAACTTCTAGAAATTGATCTTGAAATTGAGAAAAAAACTCTTAGGGGCAAAAACACAATTGAGGTTGAATTTATTCGTTCAGAATCAAATCATTTTTCACTCAATGCCGTTGATTTAAAAGTTCATAGAGTGCTTTGGGAGGGTAACGAAGCGAAATTCCGAGAAAAAGATGAAGAAATTTTAGTGGCATTACCCAAAGAATACAGCCGCGGACAGAAAGGAAAAGTAACCGTCGAATACTCCGTCACTGATCCTAGAGCAGGAATATACTTTATAGCACCCGATAAAGAATACCCTAACCGCGATGTCCAAGTTTGGACACAAGGCCAAGACGATGATGCGCGATTTTGGTACCCTTGCTTTGATGACCCAGGAATAAAATTCCTTTCAGAAATGAAAGTGGAAGCACCCAGCGGTTTTATTTGCACTTCAAATGGTAAGTTGATTTCTGAAGATCGATCCGGCCATAAATGGAAATTCCACTGGAAAATGGAACTACCAGTCCCCTCTTACCTTGTAACTCTTACCGCAGGAAAGTTTTCAGAGATCAAAGATAGTTGGCAAGGCATTCCAGTTCACTATCTCGTCGAGCAGGGAAAGGAAAACGAAGCAAAGATTGCTTTTGGCAAAACTCCGAAAATGTTAGAATTGTTTTCAAAAACTCTTGGTGTGCCCTACCCCTACGAAAAATATCATCAAATTGCAGTCAGTGAATTTGTTTTTGGAGGCATGGAAAATACCACGGCGACTACGCAAACAGACGCAACCCTGCACCCTCTGAAGTTAGAGCCTGATTTTTCAAGTGATGATTTAGTATCACACGAGCTTGCCCATCAATGGTTTGGAGATCTAGTAACTTGCCATTCGTGGTCACATGGTTGGCTTAATGAAAGTTGGGCAACATTTATGGAAACCGTTTTTAAAGAAAATGATTTAGGAAAAGACGAAGCTCACTACTATCGCTATGAAGAACTGCAAATTTATTTGAACGAAGACAGAACTCTTTATCGCCGTCCCCTTGTTACCAATGTTTATTCGGATCCCGCCGAAATATGGGACCGTCATCTTTATCAAAAAGGTGGGCTCATTTTAAATATGTTAAGAGCCGAAATCGGTGATGAGGATTTTTGGAAAGGTACTGCACTTTACTTGAAAACTCATCAGGGGCAGGGAGTCGAGACAATTGATTTCCAAAGAGCTCTCGAAAAAATAAGTCAACGCCCCTTAGATTGGTTCTTTGATCAGTGGATTTATAAAGGTGGTCATCCCGATTTAAAAGTAACCTATGATTGGGATGCTAAAAATAAACTTGCAAAAATAAAATTTGAACAAACGCAAAAGAAAGATACAGTCACGCCTATTCACCGAATTAATTCTGTGGTGGAATTCCATAATGACAAAAAGGAGATTAAAAGAGTATCAGTTACAATCGATGACAAGGTAAAACATCTTGTAATCCCCATGGAAAATGAACCCACCGCAATTCGTTTTGATACTGAAAACAGTGTCTTAAAAACACTTTCATGGGAACTTCCAGAAAAGATGATTATCAATCAGATGCAATTGGATGGCGATGTTGTCGGAAAAATTTGGTGCATGAAATCCCTTGTTAAAAAGGCCTCACTCAAAGGACAAGACGCCCTTATCGAGAGATTGAATTCCGACCCATTTTGGGGCGTGCGAAAGGAAGCCGCTCTGAAGCTTGGAAAAATTGCTTCTCAAAAGGCATTCCTTGGACTCGTCGATGCCCTTCGCAACGAAAAAGACAGCCGTGTAAGATGCGGAATCGCTACCGCGCTAGGAAACTGGCGAACCGAACAGGCATTTAAGGCTCTTGCGGACCTGGCGTTCGCTGATCCTCATGAGTTCGTACAGAGAAATGCAGCCGAGGCACTAGGAAAGACAAAAAGCCCAAAAGCTTATGAAGCTCTTTTGAAACTTATTGATGTTCCGTCGTGGCGTGATCAAATTCGAGCGGCAGCATTTCGTGGATTGAAAAATCTAGGGGACGACCGCGCGGTCGATATTATCATAGGAGGAACACGTTATGGTACACCGAAATGGGCACGGCCGTTTGGCGCAGAGGCACTTGGCTCACTGGGACTCAACCGTAAAGACGTAGATAATTTTTTAACAGATTTATTAAAAGATTCATTTCCAATGGTAAAATACAAAGCTATGGAAGCTATTGAGGAGCGTAACCAAACGAACGCGATTGGGGAAATTGATTTGCTAGCTCATCAAGCCATCGACGGTCACATGAAATTTGCTGCCCATCTCGCGGCCAAACGCCTACGCAAAGGTGAAAGAGAAAAAGAAGAAGTTAAAAATATGCGGGAGTCTATCGAAAAACTTGTAAAAGAAAACTCTGACCTCAAAGACCGAATGGAAGTACTTGAAGAAAGGCTAAATGGAGCTTCTGCCAACTAACATTCAAACAACTAATCCAGATTTTATCGCTAATAAAAAAGCTCTTGAGCAGCAAATTCATCAATGGCGAGAGCGACTTGCCCTTGTCAAAAAGGGCGGAGGGGACGAGCATGCCAAAAAGCATACAAGCCGTGGGAAACTTTTTGTACGCGACCGAATTAATAAGCTTATTGATTCTCAAAGTTCCTTTTTAGAATTCTCAACTCTTGCGGCGTGGGAAATGTATGACAACCAAGCACCATGCGCAGGGATTGTTACCGGCATTGGAATCATAAATAGACAACCATGTATCATTATTGCCAACGATGCCACGGTAAAAGGAGGAACTTACTTTCCGATGGCCGTAAAAAAACATATACGCGCTCAGGAAATTGCTATGGAAAATGGACTTCCGACAATTTATCTCGTTGACAGTGGTGGTGCATTTTTACCGCTACAGGCCGAACTTTTTCCTGACAAAGATCATTTTGGCCGAACTTTTTATAATCAAGCTCAAATGAGTTCGATGGGAATTCCCCAAATCAGTGTTGTGATGGGAAGTTGTACCGCCGGCGGCGCCTATGTTCCTGCTATGTGCGATGAGAATGTAATTGTCGAGGGGGCTGGAACAATTTTTCTTGGCGGACCTCCTCTGGTAAAAGCTGCCACCGGCGAAGAGGTAACGGCTGATGAGCTTGGTGGCGCTAGAGTTCATTGCAGCATTAGTGGCGTTACCGATCATTATGCAAAAAATGATGAAGAAGCTCTCGAAATTACCCGCAATATAATTTCACATTTAAATTATGGTGAAAAAGTAAAAATAAATCGTTTATCACCTGAGGATCCGGCTTATGATCCCGCTGAAATTTACGGAATTATACCAAAAGATCCACGAATCCCCTATGACGTCAGAGAAATTATTGCGCGAATTGTAGACGGTAGCCGCTTTCACGAATTTAAAGCGGATTATGCAACCTCCATTGTAACGGGATTCTCTCATATTTGGGGATACCCCGTGGGAGTCGTTGCTAATAATGGAGTCCTATTTAGTGAAAGCGCTCTGAAGGCAGCCCACTTCATTGAACTTTGTGATCAAAGGAATGTTCCACTGGTATTTTTGCAAAACATCACGGGGTTCATGGTTGGAAAAAAATATGAAAATGAAGGGATTGCGAAGCACGGTGCAAAAATGGTTATGGCGGTAAGTCTCGCACATGTTCCAAAATTTACTGTCATCATCGGTAATTCTTACGGCGCGGGAAATTATGGAATGTGCGGTCGTGGTTATGCTCCTCGGCAATTATGGATGTGGCCAAACTCTAAAATTGCAGTCATGGGAGGAGAGCAAGCCGCCAATGTGCTATTGACCGTAAAAAATGATCAGTTGGAAAAGAAAAAGGGCGCTAAACTTTCTGCCAAAGAAGAGGTCGAATTTAAAAAGCCGATTTTAGATAAATATGCGATTGAGAGTTCGGCATACTTTTCAACGTCAAGAATTTGGGATGATGGAATTATTGATCCAAAAGATACACGGCAAACTTTAGGCCTTGGAATTTCAGCCAGTCTTTATAAAGACTGGGGTCACAAAGTTAAGGGCGTATTTAGGATGTAAAAATGAATTTAGTACTAATAGAAAAGAAAAATAAAATACTCGAAGTGACCCTGAATCGTCCAGAAATACATAATGCTTTCAATGCCGAAGTCATTAAAATTTTAACCAAAACTTTTTCTGATAAAAAGATGTTAAATGACTTCCGCGCGGTAATTTTAAGAGGAAACGGACCAAGTTTTTGTTCTGGCGGAGATTTAGAGTGGATGCGCTCGATGATCGACTATTCAAAAAAACAAAACATGAAAGATGCAGAGGCGCTGTACAATTTGTTTTACTCTATTTTTACCTGTTCAATTCCTGTGATTGGAAAACTTCACGGCAACGTACGAGGAGGTGGACTCGGGCTCACAGCGGCATGTGACATTGTCGCCGCAGTCGAAGATACTAAATTTGGTTTTAGTGAGGCACATTTAGGATTAGTTCCTTCTGTTATTTGCCCTTTTGTAACCCGAAAAATGAATGAAAGTTCCGTTCGCGAATTGATGATAACAGGAAAAGTCTTTACGGCGAAACGAGCTTATGATTCTGGACTCATTCATTTTGTAGGAAGCGCAGCCGAGGTTGACAATTATGTTGTCGAAATTATTTCGAATATTCATAAATGCGGTCCTGAGGCAATCCAAATTACCAAATCTCTAATTGATTTTGTCATTAAGAACCCCACTAAAACAAAAGCAAAAACAATTAAAGTAATTGCTGAAAAGAGAGTAAGTAAGGAGGGGCAAGAAGGCATGCGCGCTTTCTTGGAAAAACGAAGTCCAAATTGGAGAACACATTGAATAGGCCAATAAAGAGACTCGCCATTGCTAACCGCGGCGAAGTCGCCGTCCGAATTATTCGTGCCTGCCAAGAGTTGGACATCGAAACTGTACTTTTACACTCAGAGCCCGACGTCAACACTCTTGCGTACCGCCTGAGTGACCATCAAATTTGTATTGGCCCCGCGCCTGCCAATGAAAGCTATTTGAGAATTCAAGACAATATTCGTGGCGCACTGGCCATGGGAGCAAAAGCAATTCACCCGGGATTTGGATTTTTATCTGAGAATGCTGAATTTGCGCGGGCCTGCCAAAAAGAAAATTTAGTTTTTATCGGACCAACCCCAGAAAATATCCAAACTTGCGGTGACAAAATTAAAGTCAAATATTTGGCAAAAGAGTTAGGGATAAAAACTATACCGGGATACAATGGCGAAGATCAGACAATAGACCTGTTAGTTGCTGAATGTAAAGCCATTGGCTTTCCGGTGCTTGTTAAAGCTGCCGCTGGTGGCGGTGGCCGGGGCCACAAGGTTATTCACGATGCGGCTTCAGCCAAAGAGATGATTGAAGCGAGCCAACGAGAAGCCAAAGCTGCATTCGGCTCTTCAAAAGTTTTTCTAGAAAAATATCTGGGCAGGGCAAAACATATTGAAGTTCAGGTTTTTGGTGACGCTATCGGAAAAATTTATTCGCTCTGCGAGCGTGAGTGTTCCGTGCAGAGAAAACATCAAAAGATAATCGAAGAGGGGCCTTCGGCAAAACTAAACCCTGAAGAAAAAAAGAAAGTCCATGAGATGGCGAGGAAGCTTGCCGAAAGGGCTAACTATAAAAATGCTGGCACCGTCGAGTTCCTTTATCAAGACGGCGAATTCTACCTTATTGAGATGAATACTCGGTTGCAAGTCGAACATCCTGTAACTGAGATGATATTAAGTATCGATTTGGTGAAATCTCAAATTTTAACAGCACAAGGGACCCCTCTTAGTTGGAATCAAGAAAATTTAGTTCCACGTGGTCACTCCATTGAGTGCCGAATTTATGCTGAAGACCCAAATATGGGCGGACTTCCTAATACCGGTGTATTAAAATACTTGGAGTTCCCTGAAGGACCTGGAAGACGGTTTGATCTCGGCTTTGAAGCGGGAGACGAGGTAACTCCCTTTTATGATTCCATGATCAATAAAATTATAGTTTGGGATGAGTCTCGACCCGCGGCAATCAGAAAAATGCTGAGAGTTTTAGATGACACCATCGTTTTCGGACTGAAAACGAATATTCCATTTCTCAAAGCCATTCTAAATCATCATGAATTTATCTCCGGAGAAATGACCACTCAGTTCATCGAGAAAAATTTTCCCAATGCGCTGGGGCCAATGAAATTGACTCCTGAACAAACGGCATTTGCTGAACAAGCTTACTCACAAGCCGGCGCTCATAATCCAAATCCAGAAACGTCTCGACTCCAAAGCCCATGGGAAGTCTTGTGGAGAAATGTATGAAAACCTTGACCTTAAAAGTAGGTGATCGTCATCTCCAGGGAAAAGTGTTAAAAATTCGTGATACTCTATGGGTTCATCTTGGAGGCGAAACTTTTTTGTACAAACCTGAGAGCAGGCAAGGAAAACAAAAACAAGCACAGGGAATTAGCAGTAACACAGTAACCTCTCCTATGCCCGGAAAAGTTATTAAAATTGCTGCTCACGTAAACGATGAGATTATGGATGGGCAGGTGGTAGTAATTATGGAAGCTATGAAGATGGAATACAGTCTCAAAAGCACAAAAGCAGGAAAGGTAAAAAAAATTTCTTGTAAAGTTGGTGACCAAGTTCAGCTCGGCCAAATTTTATTAGAAGTGGAGTAAAAGTTGTCTAAGAAAGTTAAAATTTTTGAAGTCGGACTACGTGATGGACTTCAATACGAAAAAAAAACTTTATCTATTGAAGTCAGAAAAAGACTTGCTTTGGATCTTATCGATGCTGGCGTCCAAAACCTTGAAATAGGTGCATTTGTAAATCCGGAACGCGTTCCGCAAATGATTGGCACTGACAAAGTCGTCTCTGGCTTGATAAAACAACAGTACAACGGCAAAATTTCGATGAACACGAACTTCTCAGCACTTGTCCCCAACGAGCACGGGATGATGAATGCGGTGGGATCTGGAATCAATGAGGTTGCCGTTTTTACTGCGGCATCGAAGACATTCGCTCTTAAAAATATTAACTGTACGCCCAAAGAAAGCCTAAAGAGGTTTGCTCCCGTCATGCGATTGGCAAAGAAATTTAAGATGCGGGTACGCGGATATATCAGCACGTGCTTTGGCTGCCCTTTCGAAGGAAGAGTTTCAGAAAAACAGGTCGTGGACATGGCGGAGCGTCTCTTTGACCTTGGAGTATATGAATTATCGATCGGTGACACAATTGGCGTGGCAACTCCCCAGCAAGTTAAATCCCTTTCATTCCAACTTTTTCGGATTGCCCCAACAAAAAAAATTGCCCTTCACTTTCATGACACAAGAGGAACCGCAATCGCAAACGTCCTAGAAGGTCTTGATGTCGGCATTCGTACATTCGATTCAAGTATTGGTGGGCTCGGTGGCTGCCCCTTTGCTAAAGGCGCACAGGGAAACGTGGCCACTGAAGATGTTATCTATATGCTCAACGGAATGGGTTTTGAAACTGGAATTGATTTAAAAGCACTTATCAAAATTAATTACAAACTCCAAAAAATTTTAGGACATGGTCTCCCGGCAAAACTCTCTAAAGCCGGCGTGCCTTGGTGGCAATGATGGATATTAAAAAAGTTACTGATCAGTTTGAAAAAGATTGGAATCTTCATCTTAACGATTTAAAAAATTTAATTCGTATTCCAAGTGTGAGTTTTGAAGGCTTTGACCCCAAAAACGTCCAAAGATGTGGTGAAGCCGTTGCCAAACTTTTAAAAGACCGTGGACTTGAAAACATTCAATTTCTTGAGGTTCCGGGCGCGGCCCCCTATATTTATGCTGATTGGTTGAAAGCTCCAGACAAACCCACGGTCCTTCTTTATGCTCATTATGATGTCCAACCGCCAGGAAGAGATGAGCTTTGGGAAACTCCACCGTTTGAACCGACTGAGAAAAAAGGAATTAGAGGAACAAATCTAAAAGGAACTCGACTATTTGCTCGCGGAGCTGCTGATGACAAAGCAGGAATTATTGCACAAACGGCAGCAATTTATTCTTACATGCAAGTCTTCAAAAAGCTTCCTATCAATATTAAATTCATCGTTGAAGGCGAAGAAGAAATTGGAAGTCCCCATCTAAACGAATTCTTATTGCGCTACAAAACAAAATTGCAAGCCGATGTACTAATGCTATCAGACACGACAAATTTTGATATCGGAATTCCCGCTCTGACAGTCTCTTTGCGTGGCCTTGCCGGATTTGAAATTGAAGTCCGTGCACTAGATAAAACCGTTCATTCTGGAATGTGGGGTGGTCCGGTACCGGATGCCGCCATGGCTCTTAATAAAATACTATCCTCCCTAGTAGATGAAAATGGAAAAATAGCTATTCCGGAAATTGTTTCCCATATTCCTAAGCTGACCAGTAAAGAAGAAGCCTTCTACGCTGAAATTCCCTTTAATAAAAAAGAATTTGTGAGCCAGGTGGGACTTGCAAAAAATGTAAGTCTTCATAGTGAAGGTGCTGATGCTTGGAAAGCCATGTGGCGCCAGCCGAGCTTAAGTGTAAATGCAATGCAAGCGGCCTCAAGAACAAATGCTGGAAATATTTTAAATGATACTGCTTGGGCAAGGGTAACATTACGTTTAGCGCCTGGGATGGATCCTGAATTTTGCCAAAAAGCTATTTCTAATCATATTAGGAATAACACCCCCTGGAACATAGACGTGAAAATATCCTTTGAAGAAGCTAACGCCGGCTGGTCTGCTGACCCTAAAATGTATGAACACTCCGCATTCCTTGCCGCCGAGCGCGCCCTTGAGAAAGGCTATGGAAGGCGCCCCGTAAAAATGGGGTGTGGGGGAAGTATTCCCTTTGTCCTACCCTTTGTTAATTTCTTAGATAAGGCACCAGCGTTATTAATTGGAGTTGAGGACCCTTACACAAATGCGCATGGCGAAAATGAGAGTTTGGAAATAGATGATTTTAAAAAATCCTGTCTAAGCCAGATTTTTTTGTTCCACGAATTGGTAAATTAGGCCATAATTTTTTTATGAAAAAAATTTTTCTATTTTCATTCTTATTTTGCTTAACCGCTGTTGCAAGACAGCACGGAGTTATTTACGGCGTCGATAACCGACACGAACTTTATGAAGTACTTGATTCTAAAATTATTCATTTGGCACGCTCAACGGTGGCGATTATTCCGTCAGAACTCATAACCGTGGGAAATTCCGGTACGGCAGTTGTTACCACCCATAAACCTAAGGATAATAATATTTGTTCCGACGAAAAATTCGCGAATCAAGGAGCCGCCGCCGATTGTACGGGGTATCTGGTGTCCTCTGACATCGTAGTAACAGCAGGGCACTGTATCGAATCAATTAAGGAATGTAAAAATTCTCGCTTTGTTTTCGATTTTGGGCTCTACAGTCCCAACGATACTTATTATAAAATTCCAATAGAAAAAATATTTGATTGTAGTCAGTTACTCTACACTAACAATCCTGAGCTGACGAAGAGTGGCCCAGATCTCGCGGTTATCCGCCTTACAAATCGTGTCGATCGCCCTCCACTTCAACTCGAACGTCAAACAACAATTCATGAAAACGATAGCATATTTATTTTGGGCCATCCCTTAGGTCTACCATTGAAATATGCTGGCGAGGCTGAGGTAATAAAAGTTGAATCAAAGTCAACGTTACGTTGCAACCTCGACGCATACAGAGGGAACTCAGGCTCACCTGTTTTTAATGCGCGATCTTATCGAATTGAAGGAATGTTACTTTCTGGCGAAGACGACTTCATAGAAGAAAAAGGAAAGTGCTCACGATCGAAAATCTGTAACCCCGGCGATAGTTGCGAAGGAGAAGAAGTACTGCGCGTTTCTGAAATTATCCCATATCTCCCGTAATTGGGACATTTGGCCCCAACTCTCCTCATGGAACATTTTTTGAACTCAAATGTTAGGAGGAATAAATGGGAGACTCGCTGTTGCCTTTTTCAAAAAAAAGAACATTTGTCCTGAGTAATAGCGCCACTGTCGCAGAAGCCGCACGCACAATGGAAGAACATAAAGTGGGTTGTGTCGTTGTGTCAGATGGCTTGGGGCATATTTGTGGTATCGTTACAGATCGCGACTTGACCTGTAAAGTTTTAGCTTTTCAGGAAGACACAAATACTCTCCTTGAGCAGGTAATGAGCTCTCCAGTGGTCGCCATTAAACATGATCAGTCACTGAGCGATGCTATTAAAGTCATGACCGAATTCGGGTTCCGACGTGTCCCGATTATACGGTCCCTGAAGACAGGGACAGAAAAATGTGTTGGCCTTGTAACCCTGGATCAATTGATATTTCGAAAATTAATTCCCCTTAAGACGGCATCACAAGTATTAAAACACCGACAGGAGAATACTCTAAACATTTTCTATAAAGTTTTAGCGAGAGAAATGAAAGTCTCTCGCCCAACCGCAGTCGCAGTCAGCGGCTTTTTACTTACTTGTTTGATTGAGAGAGTTTCCCCCCACGAAGCACATCAATTGATTGCCGAATTGCCAAAAATTTTACAACAAGATTTACTAGACATTGAAGGGCCAAATCGCAAGATTACACCGCGGTTCATACTGCGACGCTTAGATGAGGACTTTGGTTTTAACACACGCGCCTCTTATCAACTCGTCCGTGGGTTTTGGTCAGGCCTCGAATGTTTTCTTTTAGGCCGACAAGCCCCATATATCTTGAAGCAACTTCCTAAAGAGCTACAAGTTTTTTTCACTGGAGGGTTTCGAAATCAAAAAGCTCCCGCACTTGCAATTTCTAACACCTCAAGAATCACTCATTAATTTAACTAACTAATTTAAAGACACCCCTGAAAACTGGGTGTACACACGCCCAGTACCTATCCATTTATCTTAATTGAAACATTCCTTCTCAGCTAAAAAGATTAACTAATTCAATGAGTTAACTGGATATCAAATTGAGACCAAATTTCGTCTATGGCATCCTACTTGCTTTTATTAGTTAGCACGGAGCGATAGAATGAAAAAAATAATTCTCACAGTCTTAGTAGCTGCAGCGATCGCAAAAGCTGAAAACACTTCACCAGTAAGAATTAATCCATCTTGGAATGAACACGGCGTAAAAATTCATACTATTGAACATCTCATCGAAAAGTACTTTGAACAACCCTATCGTTATAATTACGACAAACCTGAATTGTCGCTTATCAAACTTGATCAGTATTATTATGCGGTCGAAGGCACTCGTCTTCCAGAGTTGGTAAAAAATGAAATCAAAAAAAATCTAGTGGATCATCAAAACGGAATCGGCAAGCAAACAGGCTTTGAAAATTCAAAGGGATTGGTTACCGTGTTACCCAAGAAACAGGCAATTACGATGTCGACAGCCTCGAATTAGGAGAGTCATTGCGATTTAATGTGATTCTATGCCTTTTACTCTGTACCCTTGGTACGGCAGCTTATTGCGATGAGCAAGCTGACGCCCGTAGTTTTTCTTCTGAAGTAGAAGTAAATCAAGAAGATCCAAACCTACTGTTAAGTCCAAGCGAAGCCAGTCTCATTCCTGATAGCCCTGAGATAGATGATCCAGTTTTCGGGGCCGCAAAAAGGCGACCTATAACCTCAAAAGAACCCAATAGGTTTGGTAGTCGCAAATAAACTAACTAATTTCTTTTATCTCATTTTTCTCATTCACAAAGACTTTACGTGGAATATGTCCAGCAGCCTCTTCAAGATCCATTTCTGCGTAGGTTGCTATTATAACTTCGTCTCCACGATGCGCTAATCTCGCGGCAGCGCCATTTAAACATATCTCGCCAGGCCGACCATAAATGACATAAGTGGAAAAGCGCTGACCATTATTAACATTGTAAATATCCACACGCTCGTACTGAAAAAAATGAGCGGCTTCGCACAGTTTGGGGTCAATTGCGATCGAACCTTCGTAATCTAAATCACACATGGTAACACGCGCTCGATGAACTTTTGATTTTAATAATGTTAATTTCATATATTTAACCTCAATGATACGTTTAAGCCTTGTAAAACTAAATCAGGAACAATTTTATCGAATAATTTCTCTTTATTGAAAAGGCTTGAAAAACCGCCGGTGCCAATCACAATAGGTTTTTTTCCGCTAAACACTTCAACAGTTAACCGTTCAACAATTTCTCTCACCATTCCAACATTACCGAAGTACAGGCCCGATTGAATACTTTCCATTGTACTCTTTCCAAGTGTTTCATCTCTAGGAACAATCTCCACTACGCGTAGTTTCGCCGTTTTAGCTTCAAGCGCTTCCATACTTGTCTTTACGCCTGCGGCAATTACGCCGCCAAGATAGTCTTTGTCTCTACTAACCGCGCAGAAAGTCGTTGCCGTACCGAAGTCCACAATAATGATATCTTTTCCCGGAAATAACTCTGCAGCTCCAATAGAATTGGCAATTCTATCTGCGCCCACCTCTAGGGGATTTCTGTACTTAATTTTAAACCCTGTTTTCACCCCTGCCTGAAGAAAGAAAGGATTCAAACCAAAATACCTTTTGCAGCAGTTGCGAATTGTGTAGTCCAAAGCAGGCACCACCGAACACGCGGCGATGTGTTGGACTTCTCGATAATCAATTGAATTTTCTTTTAACACTCCCCGCAAAAACAATCCAAACTCATCAGACGACGAATTCGATGTCGAGCTTTTGCGGAACGTAAATCGCAATTTATTTTTTTGGTCGAAAACTCCGCCATAGACTTGGCTGTTACCGACATCTAATGCCATCATCATATACTCACCTCGGTAATAACTCTCTTAATTTTTTTTGCGAGATCACTCTTATCGGAAAAAGACTTTTTGTTTCCATCTTTATCTATTATTTCTCCTCGATGTTCATTTTCCGAAATTAAACTCAAATCATTATGTACAACAAAATCTGCCTGCGATTGCAAAAATATTTTTTTTACCGCCAGGTCAATAACGCTTCTGTCTTCCGTATCTGTAAGCTTAAATCCAATCAATTTTACTCTTTTATTTTTAGAATTCTTTTTAATCTCAGATATTAATTTAGGATTTCGTTTCAACCTTAAATTTAATTCGTTAGCGCTCTCAATTTTTCCAGAAACTACTTTTTCAACGGAATAATCACTTACCGCTGCGGCATGAATCACAAACTCAAAACTCTCTTTTGCCAAAATCTTAAAGAGCTTATTTTTCAAGTCTTTAAAACTCGAAAATGAAATTATATTACACTTTCCTTTAGGTGAATTCGCTGACTCGGATTTTAAAAACGTTACCTCGTATCCAGAACGAATTATTTCATCTGCTATCGCAGCGGCTGTATTTCCTGTACTCGTATTACCTATAAACCTAACGGAATCAATTGGTTCTCGAGTGCCGCCGGCAGTAACCAGAACCTTCTTGCCATTGATGCCTGTTTCGCAGATCAGGTTATAGATTTCGTCTGGCTCAAGCATGCGTCCTTCACCAACTTCTCCGCACGCTAAGCTTCCAGAATTAGGGCTCAGCACCCTCACTCCATACTCTACCAATTTATTTACTGAGGCTTTTGTGGCTGGGTGGGCCCACATTTTTTCGTTCATCGCTGGAACAAGAAAATATGGACGAGTAAAATCATGAGCCATAAACAACGTTTTTACCAAATCATCGGCAATTCCTGCCGCCATTTGATTGATGGCATTGGCACTTGCCGGACATAAAATCACCGCATTCGACCAACGATCTAAATAAATGTGGTTCATCATTTGACCATCGTGAAATACTTCACTAAAAACTTTTTTTCCTGTTAATCCCTCAAGAGTTGCCGCACCTATAAAATTCAAGGCCGAAGGCGTAGCCACGACTTGAACCTCAACGCCTTCTTTTACGAGGCGTGAAATTAAAGCACAGGCTTTAAAAGCCGCAATAGAACCTGAAATTTTAAAAAGAATTTTACGAAAGGGAAACATTGTCTATTAACCTCACGTCACCTAAATGAACCGCCCCAAAGCGGCGACCAAAATGATCTTCAATGTAATCAACTTGAAAACCTTTATTTATTAAATTTTCTTTCACTTTTTCGATGTTATCTTTTTTCTTAAGTTCGCTAGCAAAAGAATTCGCCAACTCCCGCTCACTTGCGCTCAGGCGTAAGTTTCTCGAACTCAGGGCGAGCCCATCTTTAGCGCGAATGGTGGCACAAGGAATAATTTCTGTTGGCAAAAAAAATGATTCTGCCATTCCTTTTATCAAAATATACTGCTGATAGTCTTTTTCACCAAAATACGCTTTGTTCGCACGGGCCAGATTTAACAATTTCATTACGACCGTTAACACGCCTGCAAAATGCCCAGGACGATGGGCCCCACACAAAATACTACTAACTTCGTTCTCTTCAACACGATAGCGATATTTATCGCGATACATTTCGTCGTAGTTAGGCAGCAAAAGATAGTCGACACCGCAAGTCTCTAATATGTGTAGATCAGATTCCATAGTTACAGGATAATTTTTAAAATCATTTTGATTATTAAACTGTGTTGGATTCACAAAAATACTGACCACAGTAATTTCATTTTCTGCTTTTGATCTTTTAAATAAGCTTGCATGTCCTTCATGAAGTGCTCCCATTGTCGGCACAAAGCCTACTTGTTTTCCAAAATATTTTGAGCCTTTGGTAAATTCAGTCCATTTTTTTAAATTTTTAAAAACCACTGTCATATAAAACTCTCTTCATCACTTGGAAATTTTTTTCCTACAACATCTTTACAATACGCATCTACGGCTTCTTTTATTAGGCCCCCACCGTTTACATATGTGCGCACGAACTTGAGCGATTTCTCACCGAAACCCAACATGTCATGGAGGACTAAAACCTGACCGTCAACTTCGGATCCGGCCCCAATGCCAATAACGGGTATATGAACTGACTCCGAAATAAATTTTCCAACAGCTTTTGGAACACATTCGACAACGACAGAAAAACAACCAAGTTCTTCAAGTTTCTTTGCTTGCGAAACGAGGTCTTCAGCCGCGACATCTGATTTGCCTTGAACCTTATAACCACCTAGTTGATTCACTGATTGCGGGGTGAGTCCAATATGCCCCATTACAGGAACGCCGGACTGTACAATGTGTCTTACAAGTTCTTCATGCCCCCAAACGCCTTCAAGTTTTACTGCGTGTGCTCCTGCTGACATAAGTTTTTCGACTGTTGTCATGGCCGTATTTAAATCTTTTCTAAAAGAAAGAAAAGGCATATCGCCAATGATAAATTTACTTTTTGCTCCCCGAGCAACAGAGCCCGTATGCGACGCCATCAAATCTGTTGTTGCTGAAAGTGTACTTGGATTTCCATGAACTACCATAGAAACACTATCCCCTACAAGCAGGGCATCGATATCTGTTTTTTCCAATAAACAGGCTGACCAGTAATCATAACAAGTGAGAAGAGTAATTTTCTCACCACTGGCTTTTTTCTTTTGAAAATCTAAAACCGACCTCATTGCGCCTCCAATACCGATTCATAGACAGAGCGAAAGCTATCGCCCTTTAGCGACTCAAGATTTTTCTCGACCGTTTTCCAATCACCCCGAGAAATTGGACCCGTTAAAGAGTTTTGAGGATCGCGCATAAATTCCGCTAAAATTTTTTCTAGATATGGCCACATCGCCTCTCGGGAAATTCCTAATCGATTTTCAAACTCATTCAACATCTTTTTCCACAAAACTACAGAAAAATTCCCACCCAATACACAAAGCGCATGATAATAAGGCTTTTTCTCTTTAGGAATTTCAAAGTATTTATTGGTAAGCCCAGGAAGGATCTCACCAAGTTTTTTGTCAGACTTCTCTACAACAAAAAATATTTTCTTATACTCTTCTAGACCGTACAGGTTTTGCGTAAAGGTCATTAGCGGGTGAGCTCCGTAAGCAAAAGGAAAGCTGTTTGCTCCAGAGAAGTGAACGATAGTTTTTCCATGAATCTCAGGATGCCTATTATAAAATTCCGCGATAGCTCCGTCGGTAATCGCTAAAAGCACATGTGAAGATTCTTTGACTAACTCGCGTAATGTTTTGCCACTCCCGCGGTGGAAGTGGGTGTATTTAATTCCCAATAAATTAAAATAATTGATGAGATGTTTAGCGAGCCGGCCATTGCCAACGATCAAATATGAAATATGAGCGCCCATGTTGGTACCTGTCTTTCGAGATCAAGTCCGTTATGAATAAACAAATACTCTCGGAACAAAGAGAAATCAATGCCGGGTCCACGACTTTAACGCAGTATTGCTACCAAAGTTACCTCTTAATTATGCGATTTCGTGCGCCAGAGGCCGTCGTTTTGCACGAAAATAGCTGCGTGGAGAACATTCTAACAAGTCATTGAGACAGGGCATATAGATACAAGCAAATCGGTCTACTTGGTGGGCGAATAAACTCTCTTCATTGCCAGCACGAAATACCCTCCCCCACCGTGGATTATAGAGTTTTTGCTGGTCGCGAATTAACGCCGCGATTTGCGAATCCATTCCCGAAATTTCTTTTTGAATTTTGTCAATTACATCATCATCTACGGGTTTTGATAAATCCACCGCTAATGTCGTTAAATGGACATATTCATCTTCTAATTTTTCCTTCTTTATCATAAGTTCGTCGATATCAGACTGCAACGGGTCGGATTTCTTGTTAGCATCAACCTCTTCACCCAACTCTTCGACAACTAAGCCGGTTCTCCACGCCTGGTCTTTTTTCAAACGTAAAATATCGCCATAGATGTGATCTCCAACATATAGAATTTCATCACCGGCCATCCCCAAGTCTTCTACCAACGACTCCGCACTGCCACCTTGATAAATTCCAGGCACTACTTTTTCCTCGTAGTTGGTCATGGTGCCGTCTTTGGGGTTTATCTTTAAAAACTTTAAATTGTCATTAAAGAACCTCGGCTTTTGCGCGAACGTAATTACGACCTCAAACAAATCCTGCCAACTTTTATGATTTTTCAAAAATGGATTAATCGCATAATCGAGCAGAAGTTTGGTATACATAAAATCTGAATTTGTCAGAATAAAAATTTTCTTATCGTGGTCAATAAATCTCTCGAGGCCCGCAACTGTATGAGGGTCTTTAATAATGTATTGATCTAAGTTATTCTTGACCTCGCCCTTCAATGTTCCGTCTTTATGTGCAAGATCAACGACCTCGAGAACATCAGAACAAAGAACATCATAGCCGGGAAGAGTCTTGGTCTCTTTTGTGTCTTTAAGATCGACTAACTGTGCAAACAACGAAGCAACAGACAAAGAAAAAGTCGTATCAATTGGACGATAGCTTCTATCACTCAAGTCGATATAAGTATTTTTATACAGTTTCTGTTGTTCGGCAAAATCAATCTTTCTCGTCCCGTGATAACTTACACGAATCGAGCCATAACGATTTAATTTCAAAATATTTCCATGGCGAGAATCAATCACCAAGCCACGAATTGCCATGTGAAAATCAAATTTTAGATTCTTAATCGAAGATGGATAATTTTTTAAACTTACTAATTTTTCGAGGACAGATTTATGGACAAAACCTTCAAACTTTTCCGTATTGTAACGGATAAGAGTGTGATCCATATCTAAACCAAGATATTTTATTTTCTTTAAATTGAGAGTTCTGTTTACAAAGACTCTAGTTCGCGCGGCCATTTTTAAATTTCTCGGGTTGCTATTCTTCCTCGGTTGTTACCTCATATTTTAATTCATTCCACAGCATCATTCCACCCTTAAGGTTGTAAACTGATTTAAATCCACGAGCCTGGGCTATGGCCGATGCCCGCGCTGAACGTCCCCCGCTACGACAAATAAAGACTATCGTCGCATCTTTTGG
The DNA here is from genome assembly GCA_002083485.1 of Proteobacteria bacterium SG_bin7. Taxonomy (GTDB): domain Bacteria; phylum Bdellovibrionota; class Bdellovibrionia; order Bdellovibrionales; family SG-bin7; genus SG-bin7. The sequence goes on from LWDK01000030.1 coordinate 312,672, forward strand.
AAATTCATCCATTCCTTCGTTGAGCACATCAAGGGTGATGAGGCGACAACCAGCAATATGTCCAAGCTCACCAATCCACTCATCGTGCCGTCGCACGTCGATGGCGATAACTTTGTCCTTTTTCTGTTTAAATTCTTCAGGGGAAATATCTAAAACACCCGGGACCGACGGATTTTCCATTGCTGTGGCAAATTCGATCGTAGTTTGTTTGGACATACCCACCTCTTCTGAATCAGATAATTTCTCGTTTCCCCAAAATATCATTGCCAGCATAAATCACTAGTAATGATGCGCAACGTTAGTCACCCAATAGGTTTTTAATTAAATTTTTTTGAGGTAGCTTGTCGACAAAAAGTATGGCGAAACTTACTGATCAAGAAGCAATGAATCTGGCCATTGCCGAAGCCAAAAAAGGCTATGGTTGGGTAGAACCAAATCCACCTGTCGGTTGTGTAATTCTCGACAAAGATAGAAATTTGATAGCCACCGGCTACCACGGCAAATTTGGAAAAAGTCACGCCGAAATAGAAGCCCTAAAAAAAGTAAAAAACAAAAAATTACTCGATGGAGCTCACATGTTTATCACTCTTGAGCCCTGTTCGCACTTTGGCAAAACTCCACCGTGCGCCGTTCAACTTGCCACACTTCCATTTGGTTCCGTCACTTTTGGAAGAGTTGACCCCAATCCCGCTGTCAAGGGAAAAGGGAGTTTAATCTTACGAAGCTCTGGCATGAAAGCGATAAAATATAAGGGAGACCGAACCGAACTTGATAAACTTCACGATATGTTTTGCTACTCTTACGAAAACACTTCAACATTCGTAACAATTAAAATTGCTTCCTCAATTGATGGGCAAATGGCGTTAAAGTCGGGAGAGAGTCAGTGGATTACTTGCGAAGAATCGAGACTTTTTGCTCATGAGCTGCGAGCTCGCCACGGAGCTGTTTTGGTTGGAAGAGGTACCTTGAACATCGACGACCCTTATCTCAACGTCCGTCACCCAAAATTCAAAAAATTCCGTGGCGAAAATAAAGTTGTAGTTATTGACCCTGACGGCTCCATCCTAAACAATATTCAGAAATATAAAATTTCAAACTATCGAAGCAAGAAAAATATTTTTGTTGTTACCTCTAATAAAATAAAATCGAACAATAAACATTGTCAGCACATCAGCGTGTCCCTCAAAGGAAAATACCTTGACCTTGGACAACTAAAAAAAACTCTCTTTTTAAATGGCATCCAAAGCGTTCTCGTTGAGGGCGGCCCCCTCACAGTGAGTCAATTTTTAGAGCAAAATGAAGCTAACAAACTCTGCCTTTTCATGTCTCCGAGCATTCTTGGTGCCAAAGGCGGCATGAGCTGGACTTCGGAACTGGCTATAAAAAAGCTTTCTCAAAAAATCGCGTTACAAAATTCAACCTACGAAGCCATCGGAAGCGACATCCTTCTTACTTCCTATTTCAAAGGAGCATTTTCATGAGCATGAATATTTTTGGTATAAACACGAAAGAGAAAGAAGCAGCGATTGCTCTTATACCCGTTCCTTGGGAGGTTACGACAAGCTATGGCAACGGCACTGCTGACGGCCCGAAAATAATTGAAAGAGCTAGCCACCAAGTCGACCTTTGGGATTCCACATTTGAAAACATAGTAGAACAAAAAGGTGTCTTTATGTTTTCGGAAAATAACACAATCCGCGAACTTAATGATAAGCTAAAACCAAAGGCTCTTGATTCGGTCAATGAAGTCAATTCAGCGAGTGAGAGAGTCAATGAACTCGTTTACAGGAAAGCAAAAGACAACTTAGAAAAAAATAAAGTAGTAGGCGTTGTTGGAGGCGATCATTCATCTCCTCTCGGCCTTATCAAGGCAATTACAGAAAAATATACTAACGACTATGGGGTCCTCCACTTTGATGCCCATGCTGACCTAAGAAAGCAATACCAGGGCTTCAGTCATTCGCACGCGAGTATTATGTACAATGTAATGACCGCTCCGTTTGCTCCCAAAAAATTAGTACAGGTTGGGATTCGTGATTTCTGCGAAGAGGAACTTGCTCGCATTAAAAAGTCTGAGGGCAAAATCAAAACGTTCTTTGATGATGCCCTAAGCGAGAAGAAATTTTCGGGAACAACTTGGGAGACAATAACTGACACCATCGTTATGGAACTTCCTAACAACATCTACATTAGTTTCGATATTGATGGGCTTGATCCTAATCTTTGCCAAGGAACAGGAACCCCCGTTCCCGGCGGACTCTCATTCAATGAATGTAGTTATTTCTTTAAAAAATTATTTGCGGCCAAAAAGAAAATTATCGGCTTTGATTTGTGTGAAGTTTCGGGATCAGAGTGGGATGCGAATGTTGGCGCGCGTGTTTTGTTTAAACTTTGCGGATTAACCTTAGCGACCAATTTCTAAAAAACAAAAGACCCTATAAATAGAGTCTTAACGCGATACATATCAAGTGGTTGTCTGGCACCTTAACGGGCATAGCGCTTTTGCATGCTCTCACGAATTTCGGCACCTTCAATGCTTAATCGAGTCCAAGGAATCGCAAGAAGACGATCGGCTTCAATAGGTTCTTCGGTTTCTTCGCAATAACCAAAAGTTCCAGATTCAATTCTGGATAATGCAAATTCAATCTCTTGAAGTTTGAAGCGAAGTCTTTCGTGCATTGAAAGAGTTTCACTTTCAGCCATCGTTCGCACAGTTTGATCGGCCTCATCTCCGCCCTTATCTTCAGCGTACAAGTCATGTCGAGTGCTTTTCACCCGGTTGAGAATTTCGGCGCGCGCAGCGAGAAGTTTTTCACGGCATTTTTCGATCATGCTTTTTGAAAGTCCAGCCATTGTTCCCCCTGAATAAATTTGTCTCGAAGATTTAGTTACACACAAGAATTGTGCTGAAATCAACTCAATTCTTAAATTGCCTTAAATAAAAATTCCCATGTATTACATTATATATAACCATCATGTTTAATTTCAATGCAAGCCTTCTGTCATGTTCTTAATTAATCTTAAGTTAAAAATAAAAAATATTTATGCTGTCTAACCTTTGGTCAGGTTAAAATGAGATCTGCGAGTAAACTACCGGCCGCCATAGTTTACTTTCCTTAATCCAATAGCGATTTCCAAAATCATCTTCTAAAAACATCCAATCATCTTCGAAACGAACTTTTTTTGCTGCCCAATAGCGATCGACATACCGAATTGGCGCCAATGCCCCAGTTTCACTTGCTACAGTTCGCACTACTGTAAAATCAGCCTTAACGGCCGCGCACTCATATTCATCCGTCACCGAAGAACCGTAAACCCAGTGGTTTTTTCCATCCATATCCGCAACCGGAATCCAGCCATTTTTGCTTTCACCTTTTTTCTTCAAGGGAGTGTATTTTCCAACCCTCCAAGTCTCTTCATATTTGGGACCTGGACCAGAGCGCAAGGACACACGAGGCACGTTTACACAAAGTGCATCAGCAGCAACTGAAAAAGAAATTACCGCAAAAATAGAATAAACTATTCTATGGGGACACATATTCTCTATTTTCGTTTCGGAATTAGATTGATGTTTGTTAGGTCTAGTTAGCGCCAAGTTCGGGCGGTCTCACTAACTGGTCTAGTCTTACGACCGAAATACCGACTTGAGTAAGAACGCCAATGGAATCAGGCGAACGATAGTCGTTCGCATAAAAGATCTTAAGCACACCCCCAAGATTGATAAGACGCTTGGCGCACATTACGCATGGCAAGTGTGTCACGAATACTATTTTTTCCATGAAACGATGTGAGTCACAGTTAATTACAGCGTTTTCTTCGCTATGCAGACATCCGCAATTGCCAACCTCTGAACTATCACAATTATTTGCAAGCCCAGAAGCATTTCCGTTATATCCGACCGCCAGCACCTTACGATAGTCTTTGGAGGTAATCACCGTTCCAACATTCAAGCGTGAACATGTCGAGCGGCGCGCCAGCTGAAACGCCAGATCCATATAGATTCTCTCAAAACTCGGACGTTCCATAAAATTAAATCTCCAAAATTACTCCAACAGGACAGTGATCCGAGCCCTCTTGGTCTTGATAAACTGTAGCTTCTTTCAAATACTTTACCAACCCCTTAGTGATACACACATGATCAATGCGCCAACCACGATTTCCTAATCTTCCACGCTCAAGCATTGACCACCAGGTAAAAACATTTTTTTCATTGGGATACAAGTGTCGATAACAATCGACAAAACCAAGGTCGATAAATTCTTTAAACCATTCGCGCTCTTCAGGGAGGAAACCACTTTCCATGGCAAGTTTTTTAGGGTCGTAAACATCGATGTCGGTGGGCGCTACATTATAATCACCGAGAACTACAAGTTCCCGACCTTGCGCGATTAAGTTCTTCACAAATGAATTAAGTGATCGCAAAAACTCTTGCTTGAAATTATGGCGCTCAATGCTTGCCCCTCCATTTGGAAAGTAAATATTCATTAACAAAAATTTGCCGTAATCTAAAACTATCACTCGACCTTCGGAATCAAATTTACTAACACCAATTCCGTAGGAGTCTTTTCCTGGCTTGTCTTTTGAGTAGACCGCCACACCCGAATACCCCTTACGCTCTGCCGAACACCAAAAGGAGTGGCGATTATCAGGAGAGACGATTTCAGGCGGAATTTGCCCTTTATGAGCCTTCGTTTCTTGCAGGCAAAAAATATCGGGGGATTCGCGTTCAACGAAATTCCACATGCCTTTTTTATGCCATGCTCTAATGCCGTTCACATTCCAGGAAATTATCTTCATCTTGTTAAAGGCTTATAACTATGGCAATAATATGAATGCAAGTGAAAGGTCGGAAAATATGATTATCATTGGACAAGCAGCACCAAAATTCAGCGGCCAGGCCGTTGTCAATAAATCTGAAATTCGTGAAATCAACTCTGCCGATTACCTAGGTAAGTGGATAGTATTGTTCTTCTATCCCTTAGATTTTACTTTCGTGTGCCCGACCGAGCTCTTGCAATTTCGCGACAAACTGGCTGATTTTCAGAAGTTAAATGCGGTGATTTTAGGCTGTAGTGTTGATTCTGTATATTCTCATAAAAAATGGTTGTCTGATGAATTAGATGATGTGGGGTATCCGCTAATTGGCGACATCACAAAAAGAATTTCTCGCGACTTCGGGGTTCTTTTAGAAGACCAGGGTATTGCAACTCGCGGAACATTTGTCATAGACCCAGAAGGTCATATTCAATATGCCGGCATTCATAATTTGAATGTTGGAAGAGACGCCAATGAAATTCTCCGCGTGCTGAGCGCTTTACAATCTGGCGAGCTCTGTGCCGCAGGCTGGAAGCCAGGACAAGCGCATCTGAAGCCCAAATGAGTTTTCAGAATCAGGTAGCAGCAAAGATTAAAGAGTGCTACCCCGGGATTTCAGCAACGGAGGAAGAACTCAGAAATATCGTAAAAATTTGTACTCCTCACAAAATTTCTTTGAGAAAATCCGTTCTAGAACATGCAAAAAAATTTATTTCTTTGGTGTTTGGCCTACGCCGCTCTGAAAAATATAAAAAGGAACTTGGGATTTTTGATCCCGGGAATTATTCGGTTTTGATGGCCTATGATTTTCATTTAACCGAAGACGGAGAGCTACGGCTGATTGAGATCAATACGAACGGGGCGTCCTCTCTTTTAGTTGATGTTTTACATCGCATCCATGGCACAGTGGGTGTCAGTGAAGAATTTCAGAATTCTCTGAAAAAATCTTTTATTAATGAATTTGGGAGATCTTCCGGAAGAGTTTGTATCATTGATGAAAACTTCAAAAAACAAAATTCTTATGTTGAATTTTTGATGTTTCAGAAGCTTTTTGAAAAGTGGGGATATCAAGCTGAGGTGATTAATCCCGAGGAATTTAAGTCCGCTGATTTTATTTACAATCGCTTAACTGACTTTTATTTTTCTCAGGAATACTCACAGAAAATAAAAAAAGCGTACGATAGTAAAAAGACTATAGTGAGCCCAAACCCGAACGAATACCATCTGCTCGCCAATAAGTTGCGTTTACGGGAATTATGCAATGAAGATCTACTGACGAACAAATACGGAATGAACTCATTTGAGGCCTCTTTCGTGGCAACTCGCGTCCCTGAAGTAAAATCTTTTTCTGATTTCAAAGACATTGATGACCTGTGGGGACAACGGAAAAAATATTTCTTTAAGCCCGTTGAATCCTTTGGCGCCAAGGGTGCCTTCAAGGGCGAAAATATCAGCCGAAAATTGTTTAATGAATTATTCTTAAAAAACTACATTGCCCAGGAGTTTATAAGGCCACCGATGTTTCAAGATTACAAATGGGATTTACGTTTCTATGTTTATAAAGATGAAATTCAGTTACCGGCAGCGAGGTTGTACAAGGGCCAGACAACTAATTTTCAAGAAGAAGGAAGCGGCTTGGCTGTGGTATCTTTTGATTGCTAGAGGCTTGAACAGTTTCCTTCGCTAAAGCTGCTATTGTGGCGACTCTTTGAGAGGCAAGTTACTGCATAAGGTCCGAATAGCGTTACGGCCGAAATGATGAAGAGACATGCTGAAAAACATTCGGGAGAAAGCACAAATCTCTCAGTTGAGGCCGCGGGGCTTGCCCCGCGTAGGTTCACTCCTAAAGATTTAAATAAGTTTTGTTGTCATCGACTCCGCCAACTTCTGTGTCGCCATTGGCATGGCCTCTGCCAAAAACTTCGCGATGAACTTTTCCGTCGGTGCTATGGTAGGTACCTTTGAAAGTGCTGTAGATCTGTTTGAATCCCGTTCGGAAGTAACGATCGTAAGGCTGGGTTTTAAATACTACCTGTTCCTCAGGCATCCAGATCATGACTTGAGCTTCAAATCTGGTGAGATCGTGCCACTCCAATTCCGCAAAGCCGACGATATAGGATTTTTTGTTTTCATCGATACCATAGACTTCAAGGCGGTTGCCCACAATTTGTCGAGAGTAACATAGAAGACCGTCTTTGTTAGGGTGGATTCCAAAAAAAAGACCCGGGTCTCCGCCAAATTCCACCTTACTAATAAGCCTGGGTCGTGTTTCTGTCTCTACTCGTCCCGTACAAAAACTAAACCTTTGGTTTTCAGGGCGAAACTTGAACATTGGCGGATCAAATTCTTCTGTCGCTTTGTCGGCTTGTTTAGGACGCTTCTCATCCCACTGAGTTTTTAAGAGACGATTTTCTGGAAACGACTGATGCATCAAATGGTATTTGTCTCCAGTTTCATGCGGAAAACCAAAGACATGTCCGAGCTCATGCATGACTATTTGTCGAAAAAGATGCCCATTAACTTTCGACCAAGCATCTTCAACCAACTCTCTATTATTATAGCGAAGTGCACCCTTTCCTGGAGAGATATAAATAAATCCTCTGCCGCGCATTTGTTTACGGTCATATTCCGTGCGCATTGCAATTCCAATAAATGAGCTCGGCATCCAATCCTTTGGCGCTTCCTCTTCTGGTAATACACCTAAAAGAAAGTGCAAGTCCGTGTTGGTCGCGCACTCCGAAAGAATAAAATCCTGCGTAGCTACGCCTGGTTCATACTCATCCGACGAACTGATAATAGTCCGCGAAATTGCGAATTCTTTTTTCCAATAATCGATCGCCTGCTTAATTCTTTCTTCCGCGAGACTTTTCGATATTCCAAAATTCTGTTCATCAATTTTCACACAATAATTAACAACTTTTACATTTTTCAAAAACCAGGGGTTTTCTGTATCGCGAATAAATCCGCCGCCGCCACTTGTCCAACCTGCTTGCGCTAAACTCCCAAACGCTAATACCATCAACAAAGACAACAGTTTCATAAGATGCTCCTTTTCGTTATATTCTAAAAATGCAAAGCCGCTTTGTCACTCCCATAATCGGGTTATCTTGCATAGAAGTAAATTATTTATTAATTAAAAGTTTGCAAAAAGTTATATTAATTGTTAACCACTTTGTGTGGAGAACATATATAAAACAGATGATTATCGCAAAGCCCTTCGCAGTACCGTGTATCACCATAAAGAAAATCTCGGAATCAAACGTTCGTTTCAAAAAATGGCAGAGCATTGTCGCGTTCAGAAAACTTACTTATCGAAAGTTCTAAATCAGGGGGGAAATCTTACACGCGATCAGTTGTACCTGGCCTGTGATTATCTAAATCTCAAAGACAATGAAACTGAATTTCTGATGACTCTGCACGAGCTCGATGACGCGATCGTGTTGCCACGGCAAAAGAAATTACGAGAGCGCATTGAGAAGATGCGGTCACAGTATTTAAAAACGGAAGCTCATATTGATGCTCCCGCTTCGACAGTAAAAACGGTAGATCTGCAGACGTATTATCTCGACCCGCTCTTACAGCTTATTCATATAATGTTGACAATTTCAAAATATAGTAAGGACCCAAAACTGATTTCAAAGAGTTTAGCAATTACGGAGCCCATCATTTCTGATAAATTAAGAATACTCGAGCGACTTAGGGTCATCGAAGTTGTGGAAGAAGGTATCAAAGTCTTAAATACGGAACTGCATTTATCTGCGGATAGCGAAATCTTTAGCGCTTACCGCAAACTCATGCGCTTAACCGCGATTAACCGCTTGGATCAACTTGATTCGAAAAAAGCCTATAGCTTTTCCGTGATTTTTTCTTCTAGTCCTGTTGTGCGCGAGGAAATCCAGGAACACTTTCTTAAGTTTTTAAATAAAGTAAAGAAACTTGTTTCGGGCGGTGATGAGCGCGAAGTATATCAGATGAATTTTGATTTGTTTGACTGGACTTAAGAGGATCTCTTTGAATCTCTGAAATCGACAAGGCTCGGAAATAGCGGCCACTATTGCGATTTTTTTATTGAAAGCCAAAATCCAGTTGTGGTTTCACGTAATTTGATCCAAGTATCTTTTTCAAGTTCTACGACATTGAGAGTAGTAAATAACTTCTTACAAAAAAATAATTTAGAGATTGTGTTTATGCAAAAGGATGAAATATCTGTTGTTTTAAAAGGCCCCTTGCCCGCCTCATATCTCGAACTCAGAGCCCAAATTGACGCTCTTAATTCATTAAAGATCGGGAATTTTTCTGAACACTGGTTGGCTTGAAAGAAGACTGGGAAATAAAAAAATGGACGCAGGGTACTATCAAGGATGGGTACTGTCGGACGAACAGCACTTCAAAATTTTTGCGCGAAAGCTTCAGTTAGTGCAAACGGCCCTGACTTTAGTAATTGTTTTATGGTTCCGGAAGAACTTTTAAAGACTTATGGCCGTTAGATAGCATTAAACCAACTTTGAGGTAATGTGTTCTTTAGTAGCGAGATGTTTTTCTCTCATCTCATTAGTTGAAAGCAACGAAACACTCCTTAATCACTTGATATTTAAAAAACGAATGGTCAGTTTCACACTGGCCAGAAATCAAAACACTTTAGCGAAATTAGTACGGTCGTTTGAATGCCGACTATGTTCAGCGATCAGAAACCTATATATATACCTTTGACAGATTACAGAGTTGAATCTGATTTCTTGTCGGCAGCAAAAAAGTACTAAAATACTTGGCGACCCAACCCTATGAATATCTTCTAGTGGACAGCTAGGTCGACGTATAAATCAGTAGCATTTAAGTACGCCAGTCAGTATCCATCCGGTAGCTCCATTTGGAGCTAAAGAAAGTTGGCCTTCCGTATAGACATTTTCAATAACACGGATCTTCGTATGCTCATGGCCCCACTTATCCTTTTTTTTCTTTTGAAGATCGACAATTTTGGCGCCGTTACTTAATCGAGACAAGGGGTTTCCGGTCTCGACATCGTTGTGGCGTAAGTAAATAAATTCTTCTACCCTATCTGTTGTGTCTAGCACACAAACATTTGAGTCGTATGAGTTGTGAGGTGGATAATTTTGAGGATTTTGAGGATTTTGAGGAGATAGATGATCATTTTGATTACCAATACAACCATTTAGTTCCAACACTCTATTGGCCACCTTTAAATTCGTTAGGTGTGCACACAGATTTATATCCAGCGCGTTGGCAGAAGTTGCTCCAAAAAGGATAAATAATAGTAGTTTTTTCATAAACACCTCCGTCTGAATTCAACTTTAGTCTTTTAGGTAATTTTTAGATACTTACTTGTACTTACTTGTATAAAATTAGGCAGTGTGACTTTTCAGAGGCTTATTTTGCCTTCTCAGCTTTAAATCGAGCAATAAGATCTTCATTAATAGATTCTTTAATAGCTTGCCAACTTAAATGCCGGTTAGAGCTACCAAAAAATTTCAAATAGCGAGAATCAATTTCAGCTAACGTCGCCGCCAACAAATTTTTCCAAACCGAAAGTAGTTTGGCTTGATTGTTTAGATTAGATTCCAATTCAGATCGCCACAAATAATCTCGTACCGGATTTAGCAGGGAATGGGTACTCTTGGTATTTTTGAGATCCAAATGTCTAAAGTTTCGAAGATCATTATCATCACAGTCTTGTTTTACCATAACTCGAAAAACATCTGCGAGGAGTTCGTCATAAGATTCCAATAGCAAATTGAGGTTGTGACCGTACCATCCATCGGCTTTTTCAACAACTTCTTTGCCGTAGACTCTAAGCACTTCATTCATCGATTCTCGAGACTTTAAAAAAATTTGATTTAAAAAAACACTTTCTTTTCCAGCCGCTGTTTTATCTAAATGAAGATGAAAAATTTCGTGGCCATACTCGTGCCAAAAAATAGATTTGATTTTCTCAATGCGCATTCCACGATTACCGACCTGGATGTCAATCCGGTCTTCGCTCCTTTCGCCATTAAAGGCGTCATCGGAAACATCGACAATGACCCGAATTTTTACGGGAAATTTCACCGCGAAGGGAGATGCCGCTTCCGTTGCCACCTTTACCGCCCGGCCGAAATCGCTTTCAAAGTCTTTTGAAAAATATTCTTCCAATTCGTTATCACTATTTTCGACAATCAACGAGAATTTTGCATTGCCGGTACCGACAACTGTTTGAGAATATCCCTGGGTCACGGTAAAAATATAAAATATAATTGCGAGAATGCGAATTGTTCGCATGGCCTGACTATTCCACCTTGACAAGGTGATATTGAATCGCGATATACGAGCTCACACCGTTTTTCATAGTATGGCCACGAAGTTCATAAGCCTCATTACTCAATTTATAGAAAGCGTAGTTCACACCGAACTTGCTAAAAAATTCCTTTAAGTTGTTTGTCCCTGTCGGCGTTGTCGGAAGTTTTGAATTAAATTCCACTTTGCCATCAACAAGCTTCAACAAAATGTTTTTCGATTCAAGACGATTCCCTTTATCAGAAATCTCAATCTTTTTTAAAGCTGGAATACTCGATTCAAAATTCGAAGCTGTTGATCTCTTTTTGATATCGACACAATGAACCCGGGTTTTTATGGCTTCGCGACGAGCATCGTCAAACTCCTCGGAAACGTGAACTTTATCTTGTACGTCACCCTTCTTATCTAATTTTTCAACATAGACTTTCGCTGAATCAAATAAAAGAATTCCTTTCGGCAACTCTTTTTCATCAAAAATTGGTTTTTTTTCCGCAATTTCAAGTGAGAATGGCTTTGTTTGGCAAGAGTCATCAGCGACCGCAACATTTCCAACGCTATTGACGTCAGTGTGTTGACACGCCCAAAGCAACACAAACGAAATGATTGGAATTATAATTTTGTTGAAATCGTCCTGGGTAAATTCACGCATATTCAATTTCATAACACTCTTATATAGAGCAATAGCAATACCATAATCGAGTCCTGTAAAAAATCCATAACTGATTGAAATTACGCCGCTTTAGTAGAATTCTTAGGCATCAAATCTGTCGACTCGGTTTACAGAGCGACCAATTTTGCGGTCATTTAAGCTTTATCTAACGTTTTCCGATAGTTAATGCAATGGCAGCAAGGCATCTCCGAGAAGACTCCTACAGTGATTTTGCCAAACTCAACGGCCAACATCCGTGGCAGGAAATTTTACCCGAAAGTTGTGTCATGTACCCCGTGCGCAACCTACCACAAGGAGAAGTTGTTTATTTTAATTTTAGCCTTGCCAAAGAAATGGGATTAATTCCTAAAAACCATCCGCACGAGCTAAACAAAATTTTAGAGAAAAAAATTCTAGACACTTTCTGTGTGCAAATAATTAATGATTACGATCAAAAGAAAAATAATTTTTCAAAAGAAATAATCGATCATTCCAATAAATATATGGCCACACGATACTTGCAACTTCAGCACAATAGCAAAACTGGAAAGACATCAGGCGACGGCCGAAGTATTTGGAATGGCTACATTGAATACAATGGAAAATCTTGGGATGTTAGTTCGCGTGGAACTGGAGTTACTTCACTCGCCCCTGGTTATGTGGATGCAGGAAAACCTATACCTACAGGATGTACCAGTTTTGGGTACGCTTGCGGGCAAGCGGATTTAGACGAACTGCTTGGCTCAGCTCTCATGTCAGAAATTTTTCACCGCCAAAACCTAAAAACTGAACGGGTTCTTACAGTTATTAAAACCGATCACGACCTTGGAATCGGCGTGCGTGCGGCCCCGAACCTCGTTCGGCCGGCTCACATATTTCTACATCTAAAACAGGGAAATATTTCAGCGTTAACCAGATCCATCGATTATCTCATTGAGCGCCAGATGAAAAACAAAGAATGGGATATTCAAGAAAAGGGAAAACAAAAATATGATTCCATGCTCAGTAAAATTTCAGCGGAATTTGCAAAATTCGCTGCACATTTAGACACCGATTACATTTTTGTTTGGCTTGATTGGGATGGAGACAATGTGCTTGCCACTGGCGGAATCATCGACTACGGATCTGTTCGACAGTTTGGAATTCGTCATGACCAATATCGCTATGATGATGTGGATCGGTTTTCAACGACGCTAAATGAACAAAAACACAAAGCCCAAGCGATAATTCAGGTCTTTGCTCAAGCCGTGGACTTTATTAAAACTGGAAGAAAAAAGCCACTCGAAGTTTTTAAAGCTCACCCCGAAGTGATAAGGTTCGAGCAAAATTTCGAAATTTTCAGGCTTGAAAGACTTCTTTACCGTGTCGGCTTCGAGCAAAAGCAAAGTGACCTTCTCTTAAAAAAACATCTTCATCTGGTACAAGAATTCGATCGTCTTTACAAATATTTCGAACGGCGAAAAATCTCAAAGGAAATTCAGAAAGTTCCCGACGGGATTAATCGTCCAGCACTTTTTAACATGCGGCAAATGATGGTAGCCGTGACCAGCGCTTTGCTCTCTACTGATCTTTCTAAACTCAAACAGAAAGAAATTGAAAAGTCTCTATCAACAAGTTTCTCCACATTCGCAACCAGCAAAGATAAACGAGTTTCCGCCGAAACCCGCGAACGTTTTCGCGATCTAGCGCAACGCTACCTTTATTTGGTCAATGTAACTGCGGGTCGTCGTTCGCTAAAGCGGCTCTTGGAAAGAACCCATTTTCGCTCCCAAGTCATTAACCGGGCTGATAGAATTACTGGCAACGGCATAGAGTATGTCGTAGAAGTCATTCTTGAACAACTTGATAAGAATCTTCCCCAAAAGTATATTCAGTCGGCAATAGAAGCTTTTATTGCCAACCAAGTTCTCCTTCCCAATAAAAAGACGTGTTTAAACTACTTGCGCGGCTCATCAAAGACAGTTCTAGAGTCTATGCAAGCAGTTCTATTAGACTGCAAAGACGATCTTTGATAAAAATATCCTATGGTTATCGTAACAGGGGCCAATGGATTTATCGGTAGCGCCATGGTTTGGCAGCTTAACTCCGCAGGTGTCGTGAACATCGTCTGCGTGGATTCGATAAATCTTAAAAAGCGAAATCAACTTCTCGCTAATAAAAAATATTCACATTTTTGGGAAAAAAACGAGCTTATTGAAAAACTCAATTCTGGAAATTACGACAACAAGGTTGAATGGATTATTCACATGGGTGCGTGCTCATCGACTACTGAAATGGATGTCGAATTTCTAAAAGAGAACAATACTGACTACACTCGAAAACTTTTTCAGTGGTGTACAAAACATGAAATTCCATTTTTGTATGCAAGTAGCGCCGCGGTTTACGGAAATGGGGAAAACGGCTTCGACGATCATACCCCCGCAGAGGCTTTTGAACCGTTAAATCCTTACGGTAGATCTAAATCTGAATTTGATGTCTGGGCACTGTTACAGAAAAAGACACCTCCGCAGTGGTATGGCGTCAGGTTTTTCAACGTTTATGGCCCCAATGAATATTTCAAAGAGTCAATGTCCAGCGTGGTTTATAAAGCTTTCCACGAAATTAACAAAACAAAGAAACTTAAGCTTTTTAAGTCCCACCGCAGTGATTACGAAGATGGAAAGCAAAAAAGAGATTTTGTTTACGTTAAGGATTGCACCAATTGGATGATGGAAATGAAGCAGAAAAAAATTCCGTCTGGGATTTACAACCTTGGATTTGGTACCGCACGCACTTGGCTAGATCTTGCAGGAAATGTTTTTCAAAATATGAACAGAGAAATGGATATTAACTGGATCGAAATGCCAGAAAATATTCGGAAACAATATCAATACTTCACTGAGGCCAAGATGACCAAAATGTGGAATGCAAAAATGTCCAAACCCAAATGGTCCTTGGAAGATGGCATTAAGGACTATTTGCAAAACTACTTATTAAAAAATGAGGCCATTTTATAATGGAGCTGGAAAGTCTTGTTTCAAAGCTACCTAGACATTTAAGACGTTACATAGTTGATCAGGACTACAGCCGCTATACTCCTATCGACCAAGCCGTCTGGCGCTATATCATGCGACGGCTTACTAACTTTCTTTCAGATCACGCACACCCCGCCTACATGGAGGGACTAAACAAAACCGGAATTGAAGTCGATCGTATCCCCGATATTGCGCGTATGAATGATTTTCTAAAAAAGTTTGGATGGCAAGCGTTGCCAGTTAGTGGATTTATTCCACCGGCGGCATTTATGGAGCTGCAATCTCTTAGTATCCTACCAATCGCGTCTGACATGCGTACCGTAGATCATATACTTTATACCCCTGCTCCCGATATCGTACATGAGGCGGCTGGACACGCACCTATACTCGTTGATCCAAAATTTGCTAGCTATTTGAAAAAGTATTCTCAGGTCGCGAAAAAAGCTATTATCAGCAGTGAGGATCTAGAGCTGTATGAAGCCATCCGAGAGCTCTCCGACATTAAAGAGTCTCCAGAGAGTACCAAAGAACAAATTAAAAACGCGGAAAAACACCTCGAAAAAGTATCTGCGAACATGACTCACGTTTCAGAAGCCGGCTTACTTGGAAGAATGAACTGGTGGACAGCGGAATATGGGTTAATTGGCGATCTAAATCACCCAAAAATTTTTGGTGCGGGACTTCTCTCATCAGTCGGAGAAGCTAAAGAATGTCTTGATCCGAAAATAAAAAAAATTCCTCTCACCGTGGATTGTATAGATTATTCCTACAATATTACCGAACCACAACCCCAACTTTTCGTTACCCCGACCTTTGAAAATCTTGAAAAGGCCCTCGAAGATCTTGCCAATACGATGGCCTTTAGAACCGGAGGTGTAGCCGGACTCGAAAGAGCACTCCAAGCAAAAACGATTAATACTACTGAATTTAGTACCGGGCTTCAGGTTTCGGGAGTTTTAACAAAAATTTATAATCGCCGTGATTCTCATCAACCTGACTATTTGTCATTTACCGGACCGTGTACCCTCTCCCACAGAAATAAAATAATTAAGGGGCATGGACTCGACCGGCACCCCGAGGGCTTTGGGTCTCCCGTCGGGAAGATCGTCGACCTGATAAAATTTCACGTCGGCCAAAGAAGGGTAGTTGAGTTCCCGTCGGGGGTAAAAGTCGATGGCGTAATCTCTAACATTTTTCACCAAGATGGAAGAGTTTTAATTGTCACTTTTCAAAACTGCACGGTCACTTACGGCAATGAAGTTTTATTTGAACCCTCCTGGGGCGAATACGACATGGCCGTTGGCGACCGAATTGTATCCGTCTTCGGTGGGCCAGCTGATCACTCGTCTTTCGACGATACAAAAGACTTTCCCGTGAAGGTCATTCCACGACGAAAATTTTCTATAGGAGAATTGGCCCTTCACTCACTGTATACCCGTGTACGTGAAATTCGGGAAAATAATCTTGAGGCCGAAAAAGAGTTAAGCGAAATTCTCGCCGGAGTTAAATCAAATTTTCCAAATGAATGGCTGATAGTTTTGGAAATCTACGAGTTAACGAAATCGCAAGACTCTTTAGAGGTCCTTCAAGAAATTGCCAAAAAATTTCCTGACAAAAAAGAACAAATTGAGTCCGGAATCGAAATTGCTGAAAAGAAAAAAATCTAGTTAGCCTCTGTATTTATATGATTGCATTTCTTTATAACAACTGCATCGTGAGCGACTACTTCTGCTACCGGACTAACAAGGTCACTTAATATGATTTGTTGATTTTTGTTTCCATCCATTCTGCCTTTTAAATTGTGTGGCGCTCGAGGAGCCGGCGACGAGTATGGATCCAATTTATATTCTGATCGGTAAGAGCTATCCTGCAAAGAAATAGTAAATGTCTTTGATCCCGCGTTGTCCGTATATACTCCTTTTAAACCCAACACCTGAGAGCTTTCATTGTCCACAATCTCATCTACTAAGACGTTGCATTTTTCGCTATTTAAATCTGTCCCTTCCCAGCTAAATGCTGGTCGCTGATGCAAATGAGGATTATTGGCTTCGGCTAAATTGATCTGAAATGTGACGATAAATGTCAGCATTGTAAACAAAGTGGTCGCAATTTTCATGCAGCGCTCCTACTAGAATAATCTTAAGGTAACAGTATTGAGTGAGAGCAATTTAGATGCCGATTAAAAAAGAAAAGGCCCACTAAACAGTGAGCCTTGACGCACAATGGACTCGAAAAAGTCTCAGGCACCTTTGATCTTCGAGCAGATGGACGGATCGGTTGGTTTGTAAATTATGTAGTGGTTGTCGTGAGAGTGTTTTCGTTGCTCCATTTGGCGCTCGGTCACCACGACAGCAATCCTGCCGTTGAGACACTCTTTGATATCAGCAAAAGCTCTTACGAAAAGTAGAAATGTATCACCGCTGACAGTACTCATGATTGCCCGCAAAGTTTTCTCAGTGTCGCCGAGAGCGCCGGAACCTTTTGCGTAGAGCTGCCCGTGCTCATCATACATTGTAACCTGAACAACTCGCACGCCATCGTCATGTCGGTAGAGGACATTGAAGTGCATTTGCGGCTGTTGACCTTTGTCGACATTCCAAGCTCCTTCGATTTGCTTCCAAGGAAATGGAATTTCCTTGCCCCATGGGAACGGCGTTTCACCACCAAGTATATGATAATCGTGAGCATTCACGGTAAGAGCGAAAAACACCAACAAACCAATGATAAAACTTCTCATGTCGTCCCCTTCTTAGTGTTCAAGTAATATTCTTGTGTTCTTATTTAAATAATATCCGTTTTTAGCTCTAAAAATGTATTTCGGCTTTTCTGCATCCGGCTCAATCATTTGTCGTAGACGCTTAATGGTCACGTAAATCTTATTGTCGTGCACCGATGGATTATAGTCTTGTTTCCAAATCCTTTTCACCAATAATTCTTTAGAGAATGTTTCGCCGGGACTCTGCATAAAGAGATGGAGAAGATCCAACAAAATAAATTGATTTTTAAAATCAACTACACCTTGCCGACGCTCCGTTATGGTATTGCCTTTAGCGTTGAAAATAAGATCGTAATCATTGTGGGGACGAACACCAAGTGACTCGAGCTTATTATTAATATTTCTGGTCAACCATTTAAGGCTCTTCGTATCAACAATGCCTTTCGCCAGTTTCAAATAAGTTTTTGCCATGTCGACATCGCCCATGTCTTCATAAGTCAAACCCATTCCATAAAGGAGCGAAGCAAGCATATGAATATTTTTTTCTTCTTTTAAAGTTTCGTAGCACTCCCACAAAATTTCCATCGCCTCATTGTGGCGATTTAATTTTCTTAAGATATGTGCATTGATCATATTTGTAGAAATTTTCAAGAGTGGTAAATCAAGAACTTCAAAAAATACCTTAAGATTATAGATTTCTTTTAATGCGTCTGAAAGACGGTCAGTCATATAGTAGACATTTGAGACTCCAAGAATCGAATGACAAATATCTTCTTTATTGTTTTTGGTCAGAGCAATTTGCAATCCTTTTTGAAAGTAATCTAAGGCGACAGCATATTGTTCTTTGTAAAAGGTAAACAGTCCCAACGTATAGTAGGTTCGAGAACTTAGCTCAAAACCCTCATTCAACACCAGATCTTGTAAATGCTCTTTCATCGCATTGATCTTGTCGAACTCTTCGAGTTCTGCGTACATCCGCAAAATAAAATTTTGGGCCTTCAAAAATTCATCCCAATTTTTTTCCTTTTTAAAATGTTCGCTGAGATTTGAATAATATTGGGTGGCGGTTTCAAAGTCACAGCGATCGAAGTAAAGCTTTGCGAGCTTCTGGAGGTCAGCAATTTGTTCAGCAGTCACCGGAAAATTCCTTTTATTTTCTATAATTTGTTTTTTAAGTTCGTTTTGAAAATTTAGAAAGTCTTACAAAACATGTAAGACTTTGGTCAAACAATATTAAAGATTTTTTCAGAAAGGACGGTTTAGCTTAAGTGTTGGAATTTGTCCACAGTTTGTTGGCTCATCTAAGTCATTGAAATATAAAATGAACCAACAAACTTAAGAATTAATGGCGCTGTTGCTCATGCCCTGTATAACGCGCTCGCAACCCGATTTCGGTTCCTGCCTTAACTTTGAAAAGTTCCTTTGGATTTTTAATATCAAGAGCGTTCACCAATACCTGGTCAACATGGTCCACAAGGACAACTTTTAAATCTTTCAATACTTCTTTTGGAATATCTTTTAGATCTTTTTCATTTTCCTTGGGAATAATCACCGTATTAATACCACCTCGATGAGCTGCAAGAATTTTTTCTTTCAAACCACCAATGGCAAGCACTCTCCCTCGCAGGGTCACCTCACCCGTCATTGCTACATTTCGACGAACCGCAATTTTTGTAATCGCTGATACAATGGAAGTCGTAAGCGCTATGCCCGCAGATGGCCCGTCTTTAGGAATTGCGCCTTCAGGAATGTGAATATGGACGTCGTGACTCGCAAAATATTCTGAACTATAGCCAAACAATGGCCCTCGCGATCGCACATAGCTCATTGCCGCCGAACAAGATTCCTTCATAACCTCACCCAGCTGTCCAGTGACGATAAATTTACCTTTTCCAGGGACAATACTTACCTCAACGACCAGCAGGTCGCCTCCCACTTCGGTCCAAGCAAGACCATTGGTAAGTCCGATTTCATTATCCATTTCAACTTTTCCAAACTTATATTTTTGCGGACCAAGGTATTCCTCAACCTGTTTCGGCATAATGGCTATGTTTTTGCCTTTTTTTGTAAGTTTAATTTTTGTGGACTTACCCTTACCCTTGCCACCCTTCATCATTTCCTCTTTCACTAGGTCTTTCGCTAATTTTCGGCAAACCGTCGCAATAGTACGCTCTAAATTACGAACGCCCGCTTCGCGCGTATAGTATCGAGTAATGTGCTTTAGGCTCTGGTCGCTGAAAGTAATTTTTCTTCCCTCAAGACCATGGGCTTTCAATTGTTTTGGCACCAAGTACTTTTTTGCAATATGGAATTTTTCGTTTTCGATATAACCCTCAAGATGAATAACCTCCATACGATCAAGAAGTGGCCGCGGAATCGTGTGATATGAGTTCGCAGTCGTAAAGAAGAGCACTCTTGAGAGATCATACTCGACCTCTAAATAGTGATCTTGGAAATTACAATTCTGCTCAGGATCAAGCACCTCAAGTAGGGCCGAACTTGGATCGCCTTTAAAATCATTACTCATCTTGTCGATCTCATCGAGAAGGAGAACGGGATTATTATGTTGTACCTTGCGCATAGCCTGAATAATTTTTCCTGGCATTGCACCTACGTAGGTTTTTCTATGCCCGCGAATTTCAGCTTCGTCACGAACCCCTCCCAAAGAAATTCTCGTAAATTCCCTATTTAGAGCTCTGGCGACTGACTTCGCTAAACTTGTTTTACCAACACCTGGAGGACCCACCAGGCAAAGAATCGGGCCTTTCATTTCAGGAGACAACGCTTGTACAGCAAGGTGCTCAAGAATTCTCTCTTTCACCTTTTCCAAACCGTAGTGATCTTCTTCGAGAACTTCCTCAGCGAAATCTAAATCATTTTTGACTTTCGAAAACTCATTCCAAGGCAGAGCCAACAACCAATCAATGTAGTTTCGAACGACCGCAGCCTCCGCAGACATTGGCGACATCATTTTGAGTTTTTTAATTTCTTTTTTACATTTGTTCTTGGCCTCAGCTGTCATCTTTTTCTTTTCACACTGCAGCTCAAGCTCCTGAAGTTCGGCAGCGTAGTCATCTTGCTCACCTAACTCTTTTTGGATCGCCTGCATCTGTTCGTTTAAATAATACTCTTTTTGCGAACGTTCCATTTGACGTTTTACACGGCTGCGGATTTTTTTCTCAACTTCAAGAATCTCGATTTCACCCGTCATCAAGTTTAACAATTCCTCGAGACGCTGAGTGGAATCTATGATCTCTAAAATTTTTTGTTTATCCTCAAGCTTTAAGTTAAGTTGCGCTACAATTGTATCTGCGAGCTCGCTTGTAGATTCAATGGAAGTTACACGCATTAGGACTTCAGGTGGAATTCTTTTATTAAGCTTTACATAAGTTTCGAAAGTCGCTTTTACGGATCTAATCAACGCCGCACTTTCAACAGAATTTTCAGGACTCGGATGGAGAATTTCGCAGTTAACTATAAAAATAGTATCAGTTTGTACAAATTCCGTAATTCTGGCTCTTTTTTTGCCTTCTACAAGAACCTTAACTGTTCCGTCGGGCAATCGCAAAAGCTGGATGATCGTACCGATAGTTCCAATACTATAAATTTCTTTGGGTTCAGGGTTATTTGTTTTGGCTTCTCGCTGGGCCACCAGCAAGATATCCGTTTGTTCAGCCATCGCCTTTTCAAGAGCATTGATACTCTTTTCGCGACCAACAAACAGCGGCATCATCATATGCGGAAAAATAATTAAATCCCGCAATGGTAAAAGCGGCAGTTTTGCAGAATCAGCCTTGTCTAATTTATCGGTTTTTTCTGATTTCTTATTCTCAGCCATACCGTCCCCTTCCTTGGCAGGAGCCGAGAATCAAGTCGAAATTCTTTTACGCGCTTTCTGCGCTCCCGCTTTCACTTGTTGGTTTAGCGGGTTTCGCTTCGCCCTCAGCTCTGTACACTAGCTTTGGAGGCTCTTTCTTCAAGATGACCTCTTCATCAATTATACATTCTTTTACGTTGGCCTTGGAAGGAATTTCGTACATTACGTCAAGCATGGCATCTTCTATAACGCTCCTAAGTCCACGCGCGCCTGTTTTTCTAGCTAAGGCCTGTTGTGCGACGGCTCTAAGTCCACTTTCGGTGAATTTCAAATCACAATTTTCGTAACTAAACAATTTCTTATACTGCTTAGTAAGTGCATTTTTGGGACGAACCAAAATGTCTAGAAGTGCGCGCTCATCAAGCGGATCCAAAACTGTTACTACGGGCAAACGTCCGATAAATTCTGGAATCAATCCAAATTTCACAAGATCGTCTGGCTCAACTTTGTGCAAAAGATTTTCTTTTTTCTTTTCAGAGTCGGTTTTAATGTCGGCGGTAATGCCAATTGATTTATTGGCCATACGACCTTCAATAATTTTTTCTAGCCCTACGAAAGCACCACCCACAATAAACAGGATGTTAGTCGTGTCGACTTGAACAAACTCCTGCTGTGGATGTTTTCTACCGCCTTTGGGGGGCAGGTTGGCAACTGTGCCTTCTAGAATTTTTAGCAAAGCCTGCTGAACGCCCTCACCCGATACATCTCGTGTAATTGAAGGGTTTTCGCTTTTACGGGAGATTTTGTCGATCTCATCAATGTAAATAACACCTTTTTGCGCACGCTCAATATCATAATCAGCCGCCTGTAGAAGGTAGAGAACAACGTTTTCCACATCTTCACCTACATAACCCGCTTCGGTAAGTGTCGTTGCGTCGGCCATCGCAAAAGGAACATTTAAAATTTTTGCGATGGTTTGAGCAAGTAAGGTTTTTCCAGAACCTGTAGGGCCAATAAGGAGAATATTACTTTTCGAAATCTCAATATCATCTTTTGTTTTTAACGAATTAATGCGCTTGTAGTGATTGTGAACAGAAACTGAAAGTGCTTTTTTTGCCCTATCCTGATCAATAACATATTCATCAAGATAGTTTTTAATCTCTGACGGCTTCGGAACTCGCAAGCTCCCTTTTACCGTCTCCTCACGCTCACGCTCCTCAGAAATAATGTCATTACAAAGGTCGATGCATTCATCGCAAATGTAAACGCTCGGGCCGGCGATAAGTTTTTTAACTTCTTTTTGGCTCTTGCCGCAGAAACTGCAAGTCAATGTCCCGTAACCACTATTTTTGCTCATCAAACCCCTCGTTGCCTTAAAAGCGTTATTTAGAAATTTTCCTAAACTCTACAATTTTATCCACGATGCCAAAATCTAAAGCCTCTTTTGGGGTCATGTAATTATCACGATCCATGGCTTTATTTAAAACATCGATCTTTTGACCCGTATGACGGTGATAAATCTCTGTCAATTTATCTTTGGTTTTTATCATTTCTTTCGCTTGAATTTCGATGTCAGTTGCCTGCCCTGAAATTCCTCCCCCTGAGATCAAAGGCTGATGGATCATCACTTTACTATGAGGCATCACATACCTTTTGTTTTTGGCTCCACCCGCGAGCAGAAGGGAACCCATACTCGCGGCCATGCCGATACATACAGTAGAAACATCACATTTCACAAACTGCATCATGTCGTAAATTCCCAAGCCAGCTGTCACGCTGCCACCTGGAGAGTTTATGTAAAGGTGAATATCTTTTTCAGGGTTTTCTGATTCCAAGAACAACATCTGAGCAATAATGAGATTAGCGACATCGTCGGTGACAGGAGTTCCTAAAATGATGATTCGGTCTTTAAGTAAACGCGAGTAGATATCATAGCTTCTCTCCCCTCGCGAGGTTTGTTCAACAACTATAGGTACTAGTGGCACGGTTCACCTCTTTCTGATCCTACAACGTGAGCTTGAAGGAGTCCCTGACAAGCTCTATTCGGTAGAAATCTCGTCGTATTAAATACCCAATTTTGTTTAAAAAAACTTTACCTAGCGCTCTGTTCTATGATAAATTTCGCGAACTTACGTTACATTGACCGAACTTTTGCCTTGCGTTGACCAAAAGAAGACACAAGAAATTTGGTCTAGCAAAATTAGGAGCGCATCAAAATGAAGATTCTTTTTCATACCTCACCCAAAGAAAATGAAGCCCAGACCTTAGTCGTGTTTACTTACAAAATTGGCGGGACAAAAGCTGCAAAAGAGAAAACTGATAAATCAGAGAAGGAAAAAAATTCAAAGCCTGTTTTCGCAAAAGTGGCTGAAGATGTAAAAGCACTGGCACTGTCAAATGCGGACGTCTCTGGGACCTACCGAGAAACAGTTTATTTTAGAAGTGCTAGGCTCCATGGATTCCAGGATATTTTATTTGTTGGCTTGGGAGATAAAAATAAAGTTGAGAAAGAGTGTCTACGTCAAACGGCGGCTGAGATCGTTCGCTCTTTGATATCTCATAAATCAAAAACAGCAGCTATCAGCTTAAGTAGTTTAGTGTTCAAAGGCAAAAAAGATGAAGCCGCTAGAGCTTTGACAGAAGGATTTGTTCTCTCGAGTTATTCTTTCGATCTTTTTAAGAGCGAAAAAAACAAATCAGGGCCTAAAAAGCCGGAAACCCTTCTTCTGATTGGAGAAAAAACCTCGGATAAAAAAATTGTTGAGACCGGAATTCACAATGGAGAAATGATCGGAACCGCAATTAATTTTGCGAGAGTTCTTGGCGATACTCCCGGCAACAACATGACACCAACAATTTTAGCCGACACCACAAAAGATGAACTTTCAAAACACAAAGTGAAAATAACTATCTGGGATAAGGCAAAAATTAAGAAAGAAAATATGGGAGGACTTTATGGTGTATCGCTTGGTAGCTCCGAGGAGCCTCGCTTTATCATTATGGAATACAATGGCGGCGGAAAAGCTAAAAAACCAATCGCTCTTGTTGGAAAAGGTTTAACTTTTGACTCCGGCGGTATCAGTTTAAAGCCATCAGCTGCAATGGAAGAAATGAAATACGACATGTGCGGCGGCGCCAATGTCATTGGAACAATGTTAGCGGCGGCAAAACTAAAATTAAAAGTAAATCTTCTTGGTTTAGTTCCAGCGTCAGAAAATATGCCAGGCGGAAATGCGAATAAACCTGGTGACATCTTTAAAGCCCGAAATGGGGTTTCTGTCGAAGTGAATAATACAGATGCAGAAGGCCGATTAATTCTTGCTGATGCACTCGTTTATGCCTGCGAACAAAAGCCAACTGCCATTTTTGATATGGCAACCCTTACAGGAGCTATGTCGGTTGCACTGGGAAATTTACATACGGGCTTTTACACACGCGATAAATCGTTAGTTAAAAAAGTTAATGAGGCGGCTGAAGCTTCGGGTGAACGCGTGTGGAACATGCCACTCCTTGACGAACATCTTTCTGATATGAAAGGCACCTACGCAGATCTTTCGAATATTTCTTCTGGAAAGGGTGCTGGATCGGCAACTGCGGCGGCTTTCTTAGGAGAGTTTGTCGACAAGGATATTCCGTGGGCACATTTTGATATTGCAGGAACCGCATATCACACAGGCGACCGCCTTCCTTACAATCCCAAAAAAGGCGCGAGCGGCTGTATGATCAGAACAATGTTGGAGTTGGTACAACTTCTCTAGAAATTAAAATTATAAATCGGTCCTTTGCCACTCGAAATATGGTCGGACCGGATTTCACGATCAGAAAAATCAGGATTGCTTAAACGAATCGAGTGAAGATACCAACTCCTTGGCCACTCTTCGCCAATGTTGCGCATGCTAACATTTGAGTAGTCATTAAAACTGAAGTCTGCATCGCCAACTCGTTCGCTGATTATCTGTTGAAACGGAATTCGCAGCGGTTGCATACGATTAACGTTGCTTCCAACAACACAATTGTCTACCACCGTCATCTCTGGCAACTGTCCATTTGACGCCATGCCATCGGCATAAAAAGTTAAAACAACTTGGGTATAATACCCACAAGCGAACTCGGGTTCTCCTTCTGGACCGCGCACGACGAAGTGACCAATTTCAACTTCCACCATAGGCCCTTTGACGGCAATCTTTACATCTTCAAACATTCGGTCACGTGATTTTTCTGCCAAAATGTCGCCAGAAAATTCAGAAAAATCATAGCGGTCACTGATTCCTGCCGGATTTCTCTTTTCAAAAAGCTGCAAACGCACCGTCGCCGGAGTTGTACCCAAGTACCACCCAACCGTAAAGGTGATGAAGAGTAAAATAAAAATAGGCACAATACTTTTCAGTGTCAAATACACCTCTCCTGCAAACTTTTCATCGTCTTATTTTTTTACAAACTATAGATCGAGGTTGGTAAATCTGGACTTAAGTTATTTTTTTGTAGCTAAATAACTTTTGTACTCTCGACCAATGGCCAACAAACCCAATCGCGCCACCCACCCATAGACGTTTTCAAGCAAACGTCCGTGGATATTTATCTCTAAGTCAGACACGCAAAGTTTTTTGTAAACTGCTCCTGGAGAATTTAAATTTTCCTGCGGGCCTTTTTCTTTATGAACTCTAAGGAAACCACCCGCTAACTGGCAGCCAATCAGATAAATCGCGGGCTCAGCGGTCATACCGTCAGAAAGAACGGCTGTCGATATTCCCTCTTGAATAATAACCTCACTAACGTCACGTCCACCCTTAGCAGCTTTCATTTTTTTTCGCGCCTTATAATTTAGTTCTCTAATTTCTTCACCAGAGCCAACTTGTATAATTCCTAAGCCATAGGTTCCCGCATTGTTCTTAACGAACACAAATGGTTTCTCACTAATACCACGCTCTTTATATCGCTGTCTGACTCGTTTTATCATATCCTCAACTTTATTTGCCAATTCATCGGTGCGGCCCTCATCTGACAAATCAAAGTTTTCAAAAACCTCGGTATCGATCTGCAACATCCACGGGTCAACACTAATAAGTTTTGCGAACTCTTCGGCGACAGCATTATATTCTTTAAAAAATTCGCTTTTCTTTCGGCGATACCAACCCATTTCGCGTGGAGGGTTTATCGTTGTTGATAAACCCTTACTCCACTCCGCATATTCATTCGCAAAATCGTTGTTACTAATGATCAAATCTGGAGAAAATCCATCAGCGCTAACGACACTACCGTCACGCTTTGCCGAATAAACGGTAATTTTCTTTCCTCCCGCTGATTCTAGGTTTAATGGAGAATCTACTTCCTTCGGAAAGGCCACACGCACGGCCCGTCCGGCACCTTCAACAATTTTTACCAGCGTAGCAACATTCTCCCAATAATAGGCATTGTTAGTATGCTCTTCGGTAAGCAACAGTACTTTTTTCGCGTTTTTTCCGTAGTTTTTATCGAGATAAGCCCTCGCTAAATCATCCGCATGCTCGCAATCAGCCTCGCAAATATTATTAAATCCGGCAGGAAAAATATTTGCATCGACCGTGGCCACTTTACTTCCTGAATCCCGAATATCAAAACTAGAGTAAAATGGTACAATCAGGCCATCTTCTTTATTACAAATCCAGTCACAAAGAACTTTGTGGCGCTTGACTATCACTTCATGAAGATGATTTTTAATTTCCACTCGTTACAACCTCAGGTTTTCTAATATCTCCCACCAATAAAGTTATTCCCACCAATGATGCTGGAAAAATAAAAAAGTTTAAACCGGGAACTAACAAAATTATTCCTATGGAAGACGCCAATCCTATAAACGAAAAAATATTTGTGGCAAAAAAAGAAAGACGCTGTCCAAATGAAAAACCCAAACTCTCAAAGCTATAATCGGCGCAATCAAAAGCTAGCATTAACAAAATACCCATGTGGCAAAATATGGTTATGGGCGGCCAAAAGGAAAGGAAGAAAAGTATAGTCCCTATAAAAAGAAATACTGTTGCTTTTATAAAAGTCACCTTTAACATGCGTAAGCTTAAGGACATCCAAGAGCTAAACTTGAATGGACGGTCCGTCATCCCACCACAACTTACTAAAGTTCTTTCTGCCAGAAGAGAACTAAACGGGCTAGCAAAAAGCTGCCCTGAAAAATAGCCAGCGATAGTTACAAAAACTATTAATGTAATCCAGGCTAAAACCACTAATGCCGAATGAAGGATCCAAAAAAGCCAGCCGCCGTCGGCGGCAAACCCATATTTGGTCACGAGATCGCTAATAAAGTAACTGTTGTTAATAATAAACGTAAGGCCAAATACAACTACTAAAATATTTGCCAAAAAGGGAACTGCAGCCAATCCCAAAAGTTTAGGGTGATTCTTAAGATAACGAAGGCCAACTAGAGGTGAAATAAATCCATTCCACAAACTTACAAACATTATTTTTTACCTCTGCTGATTTCTTCTAGCATCGGATCAGGATTTACAACTCGCATCTTAAGTTGTTTCTGTTTTCGTTTTGCGGCCTCCGGAGTTAATCCCGCACCTATTGGCTTTTCATCAAGAATCCTTGCCAATTCAATTTCCTTTGAATTGATAAAACTTGATACCTCTTCCATTTCCGATGGCGGTGGAGTTTTTAGCGAATAACTTTCCAATTTCAATTTTTTTAACAATTCAAGCGTACTCGCGGCCATTTTCCAGCGGGCTTCCTGCTCTATTTTTTCTTCATTTTCGTTTGTTGCTAAATTTGTTTTTTGAATCAATTCCAAAATTCCCGTATAGATTGCTTTGAGCTCCTCGACCGCCCGAGGAGACCACTTCGGATCTCCAATGAGTGCTGCTTCCAACAAAAAACTCTGAGATTTTTCCAGGGGCCGAAGTGAAGTTTCAAAATCATCTCTTCTAAATGTTCCCACACTCATCGTTCCCATGAAAAATAATGTTTTTGGTAGCCAGCGCTCGAGGCTTACTCCCGCATTTTTCGCT
The DNA here is from genome assembly GCA_002083485.1 of Proteobacteria bacterium SG_bin7. Taxonomy (GTDB): domain Bacteria; phylum Bdellovibrionota; class Bdellovibrionia; order Bdellovibrionales; family SG-bin7; genus SG-bin7. The sequence goes on from LWDK01000030.1 coordinate 340,969, forward strand.
TTCAGTGAACGAATTCCTGAATCGGCAATTCCAAAATATTTATCGGCCAGTTTTTTATTTCCCAACCGGGCGTAAGCCGACGCAATTCGTGCCGGCACTTCTGCTGTTATCACTTCGACTTCTAGATCTTTTTTCCGGCTCAAGACATCTAATAAACTCGCGACCAGTTTGTCGTCCTGACCAGTGGACTCATAACAAAACGAGAGCCTATAAAGAGATCGTGCCGCAATATCTCTCGAACTTGCAGAGGTTCTGACAATCTTTCTGTAGGACTCTATCGCTTCTTCAAACTTTCCTAAACCTTCAAGTGCACGCGAGCGCAAAAACTCCACATTTTGGGTTTGCGGCACCAGGGGATAATCCTTCAAATATGTTTCACTCATATCGAAGGCCTCTTGATATTTTTCTTGGTCAATTTTTTCTTGGATATCAGACGAAAGAATATTGGTTTTTTTAATCTCAGACCGAACGTACTCAATTTTTTTTTCGCGACCGAGACAACCCATAGATGAAAAATAAAACCAGAGGATACAAAACGAGAATAAATATAGATTTTTATTTAAACGCCACATTACTCAACCTTTCAAGATCTCTGATATTGCCGACATCTTGGTTAAAATCAGGAATCTGTAAAAACGCCGTACCCTCGCTTAAATTGGCTTTCAATTCCTCAAAGACATTCAGTCGTTCTTCATAAAATTTTAGATACTTTTCATAGTATTGCAAAAGGCGCGCAACAATATCCGTGTTTTCAGGACCACTTTTTTGTGCGATTTGGCTCTCCTCGTTTCTGAGTCCCAACGGAAAAGCCCTATTTATAATCACGGCCGACAAATGGTGCCCGCCTTTTTTTAATTCTTTTGCAAAAGAAACCCCTTCTCGCAATTTATTCTCATCAAATGACGATACCATGACAAACCCAGTACTTTCGCTGACTAGTAATTTATGAACCTCTATCGTTCTATCTTGAACCTTCTGCTGCCAAGCCTCAATTCCCGTAAAGAACTCCACGAGCTCATCAATAAAATTTGAACCCGTAATTTTTCTAAACACATTCAAAATCTGCTGAGTTGCCGAAAACCTGCTAAAAAAAGACTTTGATTCGTTGTGCGTGCGGATAAACCACTCGGTTACCGATTTTTGAAACATGGAATTGATTTTTTGCGGAGACCGCAAGAAGTCTATCGCGTGTTTGGCCGGCGGCGTATCTAGAATGACTAAATCATATTTTTTTGAATCGACGCTTGAATACAGTCTCTCCAAGGCCGTAAACTCTTGGGACGCACTCAACTTTGTCGACAGCTGAATATAAAGTCTATTCTTCATGAACTTTTCTGCCAGCTCTTGGTTTTGAACCGCCTCCCTCACAAAATTATCAAAAACAAGTTTGCTATTTAAAACTGCGGCGTATAATTCTCCCTCCACTTTTTGATCTGGAACCAGAACATCACCACCACCTGAGCGAGAAATCCCCAAAGATGTCCCCAACCGCTTCGAAGGATCAATTGTAAGAACTAGAACTTTTTTTCCAATCTGCGCGGCCTTTAGTCCCAATGCCGCCGCGAGTGTAGTTTTACCGACACCCCCACTCCCCGCACAAACTAAGACTTTGTGAGAATTAATTATCTCTTCAATCATAACCCCAACTTTTTGCAACTTCGGAAATATCCTTAACAATTTCCTGCGAAGTCCCGTGTAAAAATCGCGGGATTTTATAAATTGGCGAGCCCTCTACTTCTAGACGATGAATCTGCGCCGCTTGCATTTCATTTTTATCTACCAAGTACTGGGTAAAAATTTTTAATGGTGCTTCGACCTGGTCGTCAGCAATTACCTTTTCAAGGTCCTCACTATCGACTGGCATTTCCATAATATTATTGCAAATAAATGAAGCCTTGGCTCCCATTTCCATCAAAATATCATTATAGAGTTCAATTGATTCTGTAACCGCGAGCTCTTCAGGCAAAGTCACGATAAAATATCCTGTTATCCCGGAGTCACGCAGCACGCGAATCATATCACGGCATTGACTTGCCATTGGCCCAAACTTCACTGCTTCGGCAATGCCAACTGGGGCTCGCAACATCCCAAGCATGTGGCCAGTAGCGTAACTGTCGACGACGATCAAATCATAGTTAAGCGCTGGGCCGACACTACGAACACCGCTTGTAATTTTTCCAACAATAGCAAGCTCCGCCAAAGAAGGCCCTATGTCGATCAATGTCTTCATAAAAGGATTTTCATAAACCAAATTGGTAATGGCTTCTGATTTCACCAAAAAATGAATATAATCCCGTAAACAGCGATAGCCGTCCCAGTGTGCTAAAAATAAATTCTGCTTAATTTCCTTCGGTTCAAAACCAACCGGCCCTTTGGTCAATATGCCTTCAAAAAAACTCGTTTCACCAAGTTCTATCAAAAGGACCCGCATGCCTTTTTCAGCCTGCGCCATGGCATAACCAGCCGAAACCATCGACTTTCCAGTCCCACCTTTACCCGTAAAAAAAAGGATCTTCCTTGCCATGTGTCGAACGTTCCCCTATATTCCACGGTTCTTAAAGAAAAAACCGGAGAAAGTCATGAAAGCTGATCTAGAAAAGGTATCAAGTCTAGAGCGAAAGCTCAACATCCAAGTTCCCGCCGAAAAAGTATTGGCAGCGTTTAATGACGCTTATAAGCGTGTACAACGTCAGGCGGAAATCAAAGGATTTCGCAAGGGAAAGGCCCCAATCCAAACAATTAAATCGCTATTCAAAGACCGTGTTATGTCGGACGTGATCAACGAATTGATTCAAAAACATTACACTTTGGCACTCGATCAGCATCAGTTGAACCCTATTAGCTCGCCAACTATCGACATTGAATCTAACATTGAAGAAAGCGGCGAATTCAAATTCACTGCGCAATTTGAAGTGCGTCCCGATATTAGCGCCGTAAAATATGAAGGCCTTGAAGTTTTAAAAGAAAAAAATGAAGTCACCGACGAAATGTTAAATAATTACCTTGAAAACATGCGCAAGCGATCCGCGCAACTTGAAAGCATCACAGAAAAGCGAGTCATAAAGAAAGATGATTTCGTCATGATTGATTTTCAAGGACATGATGGTGAAACGGCGCTCGATGATATCAAAGGAAACGATCTACCAGTTAAAATTGGTGGTGGCCAATTCCTACCCGGATTTGAAGATCAACTTTTGGGACTAAATGTTGGTGATGAGAAATCATTCGACCAAGCTATTCCTGAAAATTACCATCACAAACCGATCGCCGGAAAAACAATTAAATTTTCAGTGAAAGTAAAAGATATTCGCGCTGAAATTCTTCCAGAACTTAACGATGAATTCGCGAAAAAATTCCAACAGGATAATATGGAAGCTTTAAGAACCTCTATCAAAGAGGAGTTGCTTCATGAGGAAGGCGCACGCATTAATGATGAATTCAAAAAACGCCTATTTAATGTGATCGCTGAAAAAAACCCAGTTGATATTCCACCCACTTTAAAAGAAGAACAAAAAAAGAAACTCATCGAAGATTTTCGCCATCGCATGCTTAGCCAAGGCATGAGCGAACAAGACTTTGAGAAGTATCAAACTGATTGGGCTGCTGATTTCGATAAAACTGCAAACTTTATGGTGCATACTTATTTTATCGTCGACAAAATTGCGAAAGATCACGAACTCAAACCAACTAATGATGATATCGAAAATAAAATTACTGCGCACGCAGCAGCCTCAGGAATTGAAGTCGCTAAACTTCGCAACTATTACAACACAGTGGATGGTCGCTCACGCTTGAGCTACCAAATCACTGAGGAAAACGTTGTGAAATTTTTAGAGGGCAAAGTTAAAGTTAAAGAGGTCAGCAAAGATAAGATTAAGGATTAAAATAAGTCTCTACATGTTCTTATTATTTGGCCCGGAGACTCTTGAATTTTAAGCTTTGCGCTTTCGAAGGGACTTTCACTGAAATTAAAAAAATATCGGAGACGAGACCATAGTTTTCGAAAAAAAGTTTCTCCCAAAAAAGCTTTTACGCCATGGCCAGTGGTGTAATTGCCCAAAATAACTTCTTCGTTTCTGTTCTTTAGTTTTAGTTCGACAAAAAAATCATGCTCAACGGCGATTTGTTCTTTACCTAAAAGGCCTAAAAGCGACCTCCCTTTGTCAAACAGCTTTCTAAAATCCTGCCTCCAATCGGATCGCATCGGGGCATACCACTGCTCGCGCAAAGTATCAGGAAGACGAACGCCACCAACCAACTCATCGAAACTGACTTCAAACGAAGGAATTCCAGAGGTATCGAAGGTTTTACTTCCCAGACGGAATTCAAAACTGGCGTCACTAAAATCTTCCTTCTCTACCATTTGATAATCTTGAGCCTTAAGCTTTCCCCCTTCGTCGTCTACATAGGGAATCCTTATGGAACTATTTTTTGCGTCGATAGAGTCTCTCGTTTGAACTAAAAAAAGCGTAGATGCCTTGACGTTATCGGTAACGACATGGCCGGTTTGTACTTCAAAGGCCTGCATAAAAAATATTTTTTCGATATTTGGAATTTGCTTCCGCATGACTTCAGCCTGGCGCCTGGCACGAAAGCGGGCCCGAATTTGTAACCCTACCATCGATTTTGCCACGGTGATAATAGGTGCCTTAACCAGGATAAATGCGGCAACCGGCAGAACAACCCACGGATTTGCGCCGGCAAGAAAATAGGGAAACAGTTTACTGGCTGTTAAAACGGGAATGCTAGAATACCAAAACAGACGCTCAATTGGGAAACGATTTATCTTCATTAATTCGGTGGTCGATTTAACTAGACTGGTATTGCTTTCGACCGACTTCAGAAGATAGTAGTGAGTTCCCCGACTATGGGTCGGCGACGTCGCAACCTCTTCGGGAACTGACACAATCGTTAAATTTTCATTGGAAGAATCTAGTGGGGCTATGATTCTGAGCTGATTCAAAGCCTCGGTTTGATCGATATCACTGATTTCTTGGGCTACCAAAGGCACTACAAAAAAAGAAAAAAAGAAAATAAGTATTAATGCTAAGCGAGAACTCATAATCTTTTAGGTTATCTCGATTGATATTCTTCAATCAGTTGTGAGAAGTCGCTTATTGGCGCACCTACTCTATTTATTTTTTCACAAACATTGTTACAACCGTATTCAGAAATTTCTCGTGATGTAAAAGTAATTTTGCCACTGGCAATATTAGCGCCTGTAAGTTCACAGCCGACATACGGGGAATAAAAGTCGTCCTCTGCGTCTCTCAACCTTCTGGCTAAGCAAGACGCACCAACAGAAAGAGAATTTGACAAATCATAAATTGAAAAACCTCCGACCATTGCCCCAAAAAAAATCTCTGAGGCACCACTGGAGGTGATTGTACAGACACCTTTTGTGAGGCTGACATACAAATTGGGTGAAATTGATCCTGCAAGACTACCGAGTCGTATTTGTCCACCGCCGTAGGTTCCAGCAAAATTTTCTACGAAGGGACAATGAATATGAATTGAAGTATCTTCTATATGGCCAAGCCCGAAGCCAATGTCCTTGAGGGCAATATTGTAGTATTTATTATTCTCGTCTTGGCATTGCATAGAGCCACCTCCGCCTCCAATGACGACAGCGACATTAAACCTAGGATCTGATTTGCTGTAACAAGACAGCGTATTTGAATAAGCCGCCGACGAAAAAATGAGAGTAATGAGAGTAATGAGAGAAACTAGAGCATATTTCATTGGACACCTCTACCGACCACATGCAAGCCCGTGCCAGCGAAATTCGGCTGAATTCTTGTTCAAACTTTTTTCAATTTTCCGTTAAATGTCACTTAGGCCGAATTAAACGGTTTTCGGCCTCATGACAATAACTAGAAAGTGGATGTAGACCCTCAAAAAGTGAAGAAGTCGCTTGTTTAAATATTGATTGGTTTCGGTATTAACCGTCCACGCTAAATGGTGCCAAAGTAGAACTCGACATGTCTAGGGACAAGGAAATCCCGGCTTGCTTTCTGTAAATATACCGATTGTGTTTTCGGCAGAGCACGCGCAGGTTGTCTTCTTCGTTTCCGCCATTAGCCCATCGTGGTTGAATATGATCAATCTCTAAATTCCACCTGGACCCACAAACTCTGCCGCTGTTTTTGTCTCTGTACTGACAGGTCTGGTCGCGATTGAAAATCTTTTTCTTAAGTGCGCTGGGCACTGGTGCCCGTGACTGCACTTCCGCCGCGGAAGCGCAAAACTCAAAGCTAATACCGTCGGGAATAAATTACTTCTTCAGTAGTAACGGATTTAGATCATCCTATGTTACTCTACTTTTGTCGTTTCCGCTTTCGGCTCTGCAAATGAACGCATCACACGCCAGGCTTTCAAGTAGTTATATGCCTGGATAGCTTGAAAATCCCGTCCCAAGAGAATTTGCTTGGGAGTTAGGTCCTTACTGTCTTTTCCTTTGGTCTGATTCCACCAATACAGAAATGACTCCGTAGGGTTTGAGGTCATATCTGATTTTTCCGAGCGTTTTTTTCCTTTGGTTAAATGACGATCCATATCCTGTTCGCGCGTAATGGAGTTTTGTACCATAGACTTTTCTAACGCCTCAGGATCGATTTGCTCCAGTACCACGTCGGGGTGAATTCCCTCAGCCTGAATTGATTTTCCGCTCGGAGTGAAATAGCGCGCCGTTGTCATCTTTAAAGCTGAACCATCTCCTAATTTAACAACCGTCTGCACGGTTCCTTTACCAAAGGATCTTTGCCCCATAATGATCGCGCGTTGATTATCTTGAAGTGCCCCGGCCACAATCTCACTTGCACTCGCTGAATACTCATTGATTAAAACGATCAAAGGAAAACCAACATAATCTCTATGGCTGCCGTTTTCGTCAACCTTGTGCGCCGGCATAATCTCTTTACCTTTATCCTCGCGTGGAATTGTAGAAACAACGGTTCCCTTATCTAAAAACAAATCGCTAACCCTTGCGGCTTGTTCTAGAATGCCCCCGGGATTTCCACGCAGGTCTATTATAGCACCCTTATGGGCTTTATATTTTTTATCGTGATTCACCAACGCTTTTTCTAAGTCCTCCGCTGTATTCTCAACAAAGTTGGTAACTTTATAATAGGCGTAGCCTTCGTCGAGATCCATATACTTTACCGACGTGAGTTTAATAACTTCACGATTGACGATAAAATCGCGAGGCTTCTCAAAACCGTCGCGCATAATCGTCAATTTAATTTTCGAACCCTTCGGTCCACGCATCTTTTGGGCGGCATCTACTAGACTAAGCCCTTTAGTTGCCGTCCCCTCGATTTCAACAATCTTATCACCCGCTTTAATCCCTGCCTTCCACGCCGGAGAATCTTCAATTGGCGAAATTACCACCAAAATTCCTTTTTGAATGGTGATTTCGATTCCCAGACCACCAAATTTTCCGCTCGTCTCGGATTCAAATTCTTCATAAACATCAGGCGGTAAAAAATTGGTATGAGGATCGAGCTCCCTTAACATTCCTTTAATACTTCCGTAAATTAATTTTTTTGTATCCACTTCTTCGACGTAAAATTTTTCGATTAAATTTAAAACTTTCATAAAAACTTGAATCTCGGAATATCGGTTGTTATCTGCAAAGACATTGCCTTTTATAGCAAGCACCAAACTTGCCGTGACCACAGTTGTGACCGCGGCAATCCCAAATCCAATAAAAAGGCGTGTTACTAATTTCTTCATGGAATCTCCTCTTTGGAGTATGTTCGTAGCCACAAGTTAGGGTTCTCTGGTTCAGAAAAATGACGAATTTCAAAATACATTCCTGTAGCAAATTCCAAAGACGAATTGCCAACCGAAGCTAACACCTGACGAGCCTCTATTTTATCACCAGGAGTGACCTCAACACTTTTTAAGTTTCCATAAACCGAGTAGTAGTGATCCCCATGGCTTAGAATAATCGTCTGCCCGAAACTTTTCAACTTACCTACAAATTCAACCACCCCAGAAAAAACCGCCTTCACCTTTTCTGAGGGAGTTGTTTCATAGTAAATACCTTTAGAACTCATCGCGATATTAAAAGTTTCATCTTTTATTAAGCCAAAATCTTGCGCAACGTTCCCACTGACGGGAGGAAATAGATTGCCGCGGTACTCAAAGAAAGAGGTTTGCAACAATTCCGCAAGTTTAGCATCTACTCCAACTCTTGTATCAAGCACTGAAATAGTTTGCTCCCGTAGTTCACCGATCGTATCAATTTGCTGCCGACGCTTCTTCTCCATACGAGTGATGATGTCTTTCTTTTCTACCTGACGAGCCAAAATAAAATCTTCCTTACCCTTAATCTTTTCTTTAAGGGCACCAAGTCTTTCGATAACTACTTTTAAAGCTTTTTTCTGGTTTGTGTGTGCGGCCACTAATTTTTGATACTCTTTAATACCCTTATAGTTCTGTCCAATCAAAATCTTGAGAAACTTCATATTTCGATCTAATTCGTCTGAGTTTTTATTTGAAAAAACTAAACGGAGTGTTCCCTGATCGGCTAATTGAATTACCCCTCGAAGCTGAATCTTTAGCTTATCGCGCTCAACACGAATTTGGCTTTCTAAGCCTTCGATAATTCGCGTGATGCGATTATTTTTATTTTGTGCAACCAGCATCTCATCCACAAGCTTGGTTTTTTCTTTATTAACTTTTTTCATTTGTACGTTCAAATCATAAAGTGAACTTAGTAACTGGCGTTTTCGTTGCTCGATCTCTTCGAGACTCAGTCTTTCACTTATTAAATCGTCGACGAGCTTATGACGTAGCCGTGCTTTTTTTTCTTCTCTTTTACTGTCGTTTCCCGCTATAGCATGGGAGAACAAAAAACAGAAAGCAAGCGCAAAAAAAAATGTAAATGTGAAATGTTTCAAAAATTATTCCTTTTTGCAGCTAACCATCCATGATTTAGGCGCCCCACAAAAAAGTAAGCACTCAAAGCCCCAAATCCAGTTCCTAAAAGAAAAAATAAAACGGTTAGCCAAATAGGTACGGTACTGATTTGCGATTTGATAGAAATAAATACCGACTCTATACCAATTGATTCTCGCAAGGCACTAATTCCAAAATTTGTAAGGCTGATTGCGACTACACTCGCCACCAAACCAAGAAGAGCTCCATCAATAATGTAAGGAGTGCGAATAAACTTTTTAGTCGCACCAAACAATTCTAAAATTTCGATTTCTTCTCTGCGTACAAAAATAGAAGTCTTCACGGCGTTTCCAATCACGAAAACACTACCACAAAGGAGAATAAAAATTAGCCCCAAACCAACGACGTTTATGCCATTTACAAAAGCCGCATAGTTTTGAACCCATTCCTGGCCATAAGATATATCTTCGGTGCCTTCGAGCTTGGAAATCTCTTTAGCCATTCTTCCGAGGCGATCCGAATCTATTTTCTGCCTAAGTGATTCTTTAAAGCGAATTGTGTAACTTGCCGGAAACGGTGTTGTAAAATCTTGATCGTTCACCATCTCAGGCATAAAACCCGACATATCGAGTTTAAATTTTTCCGCAGCCTCACGTCTGGACACAAAACGGACCTCTTCTACACTCTCCATTGCCTTCAACATCTCACCAATCTTAGTTATTTTTTCTGGCTCTAACTCTTCTTTAAGATAAACTGTCATCTGAACGGAGTCGCCCCATAGGGACAAAACCGATTTTAGGTTATATCCAAAAGTCAGAAATCCAAGAATTACACTATAGCTGGCAACAAGAACACTCAACGTTGCAAACTGCAGCCAGCCGTGATGCAACCAAGACCGTCGAATATTAGCCAACACTGATGACATCATTTTTTGAATCCTTCACAATGGTGCCGTTACGAATTTGCACAATTCGGCGTTTACGTTTTTCAACAAGCTCAATGTCGTGAGTCGCAACAAGAACAGTCGTACCTTGGGCATTCACTTTATCTAAGAGATCCATGATTTCCATGCTTAAATTTGGATCTAAATTTCCGGTTGGCTCATCGGCTATTAAAACGCTCGGCTGATGGACCAACGCACGAGCGATAGCTACACGCTGTTGTTCTCCCCCAGAAAGTTGCTCAGGGTACTGATCGCGTTTAAATGTCAAACTCACGGTGTCCAGCAGTTCATTTACTTTTTGGCGTATAAAGCTCGGTTTTTGATTTTTGATTTCTAACGGAAGTGCGACATTTTCAAAAACCGTTCGGTCTCTTAAGAGCCGAAAATCTTGAAAAACCACACCGATATTGCGACGAAAATTTGAAACATTATTTTCCCCAAGCTTTTCCACATCGAAACCAGCAACTGAGACTTTACCAGAACTACAGCGATCAAAGCCCGAAACCAAACGGAACAAAGTCGTCTTACCGGCACCACTTGGACCAGTAAAAAAAACCGACTCACCTTTTTCGACCTTGAAATCGAGGTTACTAAGGGCATGAATAGGACCGGCGTAAGTTTTGTAAACATGTGAAAACTGAATCATTCTTTAATGGTAACGCTGATACTTAGAATTGACCAGAAATGAGAAGGTCTAGAATTTGGTGATGTTGTTCTTTAATAGCAAGACGAATGGTTTGTGTATCTGACTTTCGTCCTTCTAAAAACAATGAATCATAGGACGTTCGTACGCTTTTTACGATAGCTCCACTTCTAAAAACATGGCTCACAACAAGACGGTGGGCCGGGCCCCAGTCTTCTGTTTGAACGTGATAAGTGTTACCATTAATTTGGATATCGGAGTTGAGGCCTTTTTCCATCTGAGAAAACTATAACTTAAAACAAAGACTGTTTCAATTTGATACTCGAATTTGGGGTCGAAAATGCCGATAAAATAAAGATGCGACGGAAGCAAGTCCCCTTTTTATTTTTACTATCAACTGCCTGTGTTTTCATTTATAACGGCTGTGGCCCCGAACCCAGCAACGGGCCTAATATTGTTGCGGAAAAGGCCTATTGCGGTTCCGCTATTTCTCAAACTGGAACCACCGTAACAATTACTGGGTCAGCTGGATATTTTTATCGAACCCCCGGAGCTTTAGGATTGGGCGCTGTTAGCGGAACCACTAAACCAATCCGCTACGCCGAATTTCACGTTGTCGATTCTGGTGGGAATATCCAACAGTGCGGTGAAACTGACTCTAGCGGAAACTTTTCTTTTACGGTGACTCAAGGAACAGGCAGTCTCACCATCGAAATTATTTCGCGGGCTTATAATTCTAATTCGAAAGTTAGTGTCTTGAACGACCCGACAAATAATGGTTATTATAAAATTACGAAATCATTCACGCCGAACTCTACGCAAAATGTAGGGTCAGTCACGGCCAGCGCAACGGGAAGTCTTGAGGGAGGCGCATTTAATATCTTAGACAAAATCCTAGACGCAAATTTGTTCTTAAAAAACAAAACCAGCGGTTGTGGCACCATCAGCGGCACCTACAATTCAGTTGCGTTTTCTTGTTCTCCTTTTGCTCCAGACTATAAAGCTGCAGTATATTGGAAGCCCGGTTTTAACCCCAATACCTATTTGGGCTCGGCCGCAGACGAAACCCTTAGCTTTTATGATCCCGATGAAGACAAGATTTACATTTGCGGTGGAGTCAGTGGTGACGTCAACAACAGCGATACAGACCACTTCGACAACTCAATTATTATACATGAGTATGGCCATTTTCTTGAAAATCATTACTCGGTCTCAGATTCTCCAGGAGGCTCACATAGTGGAACCAAGGCCATGGATCCACGCCTCATGCTTAGTGAGGGGTTTCAAAACTTTTTTCAAGCTGCTGTTCAGTCGTTAAGTACGGATCCATTCTATATCGATACTGAGGGAAATGCCGACGGCGCAACAGGCGTCCTCTTTTATAAGTCGATAGAGTATAAATGTAACGCAGGAAACAATACATGCGGTTCCCCTTTCGATGCGGCGACGACCTCGGGAGAAGGAAATTTCCGCGAGTTTGCGATCTCGCGCGCGCTCTATGATATTGCCGACACAAACGACGACACTTTATCAACGACCGTTACCGAAAATATTGACGACAAGTTCGCAGAAATTTGGACGGCATTTACGGCCCTTAAAACGTTGCCCGTGCATTTTAGAAATATTGGACTACTCTATAAAATTCAAGCGACGATTACCGGTGCAACAAATATTTCGAGTGCCTATGCAGGAGAGCTGCAGGTTGCGGATCTCTCTGGCTATTCTAGCCCAAACGCCGGAGGGTCCTGCACTCCTTCAATAACGTCGAGCGCGGCAATAAACTCCCCCAACACAAACGACCCAAGCTGGCCCAATAACGGCGCGCTTTTTCTTTCGACCGATTCTTATGACTACGTAAGTTCTGGTGGTAGCACTACATTTACCCTTCAATATACGCCCGCAGGCAAGGACCTCGACATTCATATTTATAGAGAAGAGCATATATTGTTTTACACCGCCACAATGGTCGCCGCCGATATTCGCTCTTCTACCCAGGAAAATGGTAACATTTCCCTTTCAACATCACTTGCAGCTGGACATTACTTAATTTTGATTCACTATTATAATGGATCCGGCGCGTCGCCTACGTATACACTCAGAGCCAATGGAGTACAGTTATGTCCAGGCAGTTAATTTTAGTTTTACTCCTGCTTTTATCTTCTGTCTCATATGGAAAAAATAAAGGTATTTTTTCAACCGACCTGATTCCGTCAACCACAAAACATACGGACCCCAACGAGATAATTACATTCACGGGTAAATTTACTTCAGAAAGCGATTTTGATTTTGTTAACATTGAATGGAAATATGAAGGCAATGTCGAAGTTATATCGGGGCAAGTTAAAACTACAGTTGATAATGTAAAGGCTAACCAACCAGAATCCGAAGAAATAAATGTCAGAATAAAAAATGTCGTTGGTGCTAAAATTATTTTTTGGGTTTACAAAGACGTAGATGGTTCACGCATTGGCAAAACACATATTTATGTTCCTGAAATCAAGTCTATCGATGCTAAGGGTTTCGAAAAAAACAAAGCAAAAACCTTCCGAATCAAGAGCAAAAAAATCTTTCAGTAACTACGTAGGTTTGTTTTCAATGATTGACTTTAGTTCAATCCTAAGTTCAGAAAGATTACCTACAACCATCACAGCACCCAATTGAATCGCCGCTTTTGGCATTCCGAACACTACACATGACTCCTCATCCTGCGCTAAAGTCACGGCACCTTTCTTTCGCAGTTCGAGCATGCCCTGGGCGCCATCTTTTCCCATACCAGTTAACAATATGGCGCAGGCTCTGCTTGCTAAAAAAACTCCCGACCGAAAAAGACAATCAACCGAGGGACGTACACCGTTAATTGCTGCCATATGCGTGGTCTTAATACAAATATCATGACCCTTTTCATTAATTTCAATGTGGTTGTCAGCGTGAGCCATGTATATGGTACCAGGCTTTAAAACAGTACCATTAGCAGCTTCCTGTAACCCTAGTCCACTTAACCGACAAAGCCGTTCGTGAAAAGGTTTTGCGTAATTTAAATTTATATGTTGAACAATTACAATGGGAGGACAGTCGGATGACATTTTTTCTAGAAGTCGAATCAAAGCCTCTGTACCGCCCGTACTTGAACCAATCATAATTACTGAAGGCCGCTTTGGTTTTATCTTCAATTTAGGTTCGAAGACCCCAGCACCACTTTTGGATTTTTTATCTCGCTTATTGTGATAAGTATCAATAATCGCCTTTAGCCCCTCAACTACCCGACGTGGATTACTCATTAAATTTTCTTTTTCAAAGTAATCTTGAGCTCCACTTCCAAGCGCGTTTAAGACTGATTTTGTTTCAGATGGGTCGGCCCCACTAATAATTACTACTGGAATCTGCAGCCCACTGCCTCTCTGTTGCGACAGCCACGTCTGCCCGTCCATTCCTGGCATATGGAGATCGAGGGTAATCAAACTCACCTTTTCTCGCCTCAAGAACTCAGTCGCTTCGGCGGCGGAACTAACTGCCTCTACCCTAAAACCTTCTTTAACTAACAAATTTGTCAAACCGTTGCGAATTGTCTTCGAATCATCGACAACAAGAATTCGTGGCTGGGAACTTTTTCCTTCAAAGGGAACTTTTCCCTCAATAACATAAATTGATTTTCCCAAGTCTTTCAACTCATGTTTGTCGGCCTCCACGAAGTCGCTCGTGCCAACAACAAAAACTCCGCCTGGTTTTAACAATCGAAGTAAGTTTGCCACAATGGTATTCATGACCCCTGGCTCAAAGTAGATGAGCGCGTTTCGGCAAACAACAATATCAAACAAAACAGCAACGCTTTGTTTTTCCCGTAAATTAGCAACGCCAAAATCGCAGCGCTTTCTTATTTCTTTATCAACAGTGAAAAATCCCTCTGTTCTTCCAGTCCCCATCAATATGAACTTGCGATATTTTTGCGGAATAGACTGAATCGCGGGCTCTGCTTTGTAAATTGCTTTCTTACCCTTTGCAATACTAATAGGGTCAATATCGTGCCCAAGAATCTTGTAGTCAAATTTTGGATAGTCCTCGCGAATAAGCTCGCACATCAAACCAAATGAATAAACTTCTTCTCCCGTAGAGCTTGCGGCACAGTAAATTGCCAAGGGCCGAGTTAAAAATTCTTCGATATTTTCTCTGACCATCCTTTCCAGCTCATTGTAATGGGGGAGCTCACGAAACCAACTCGTGGTATGAATGGTTAGTGCTGAAACCAGATGTTGGCGCTCTCCAGGGTCGGATTCGGCAAAATGCAAATATTCCGTGACGCTTGAAATTCCAGTCTCATGCATGCGCCTTTCAATATTGTTCAATAAAATATCTTTGCGGTAACGACCCCTTTGGGAGGTGCCGGTGATTCGCTCGGCGTGCGCATAGATAATTGCACATTCATACTGATTAAATTTGGGCGAGGATGTCCCTTCGTCGCGATCCGCGTTTGCCACCGGTGGTTTTATCGCTAAGTTGCGTGCGCCACTCATGAAAATCCTCTCTATATTTTATCGACTTAAAAAGACTAATCCCTTAGGTATTTCAGGTTAGTCTCAAACTTAGAAAGCAATTTCAACTTTTATTTCAGGGTTAAATTCATCTCGCAAAATAGATTCGATCGCCATGAGTGTTCCTTGAGACGAACTAGGACAAGTTCCACAGGCTCCTTGATATATAACCTCTAGAATATTGTTTTTATATGAGACAATTTCAATATCACCACCGTCGCCTTGGAGGCCAGGTCGAATTGTGCGGTCCAAAATATCTTCGATCCTCACTATTTCGGGGTCGTCTGATCTTGAGACACGCTTAGGCGCATTAGCCAGTTCAAAATCAGGATTGTGGACTGGCATATCCCTCTTTATAATAGCGCACACTTCCGCTTCATGCTCGGTCGGATCGGTATCCTCACTAAAAGTCACGGTAATAAAGTTTTCATAAAAATGTAATTGTGTCACACCCTTTAAATCAAAAAGGTCCCACGCCAGCCGCACCTGCTCCGCTTCGTCTTTTGATGATATCGTAGCCTTACCCTGTTTTTTGACGTCTCGGTTTAAAATAAATTTGAGAGCTTTAGGATTCGGAGTCGGCTGGACATGTATTA
The DNA here is from genome assembly GCA_002083485.1 of Proteobacteria bacterium SG_bin7. Taxonomy (GTDB): domain Bacteria; phylum Bdellovibrionota; class Bdellovibrionia; order Bdellovibrionales; family SG-bin7; genus SG-bin7. The sequence continues at coordinate 356,581 of LWDK01000030.1, forward strand.
GTAAATCATCACTCATAATAACAACTCCCTAGCTTTTTCGACAGCCACAATCATCCTATCAACGTCTGATTTGTTATTATAAATACCAAAAGATGCACGTACGACAGCGTGCACCGCCAGTTTTCGCATTAATATTTGTGCGCAATGGTGGCCAGCCCGTACTGCGACTCCCATCTGATCTACAACACTCGCAACATCGCTCGCATGTACGCCCTCAATATTAAAAGATATAATTGCAGCTTTTTCTTTAGGCTTTCCATAAATTTTGACGCCCTTTATTTCTCGTAACTTTGAATCCATATAACTACGCAGATCAAGTTCAAGTTTTGAGATATTTTCAAAACCAATCGCTTCTAAAAACTCGATCGCCTTACCAAAAGCAATTACACCAGAAATATTTGGTGTACCCGCTTCGAATCGAAAAGGTACGTCTGCGAACGTAATATTTTCTATTTTTACTTCGTCTATCATACCGCCGCCACCATGAAAGGGCGGCATTTTCTCTAGCAATCCACTTTTCCCATACAGAACGCCGACTCCAAATGGTCCCATCATTTTATGCGCCGAAAAGGCTAGAAAATCGCAGTCTAATTCCCGTACATCTACTCGCATAAATGCCATGGCTTGGGCGGCATCAATGACCGTCAATATGTTTTTATTTTTTGCTAACTTACAAATTTTCTGAATGGGATTAATCGTTCCTAAAACGTTTGAAATATACGTTAGGGATATTATTTTAGTTTTTTTGGTAATCAAAGATTCAAGGTGATCCAAATCAAGCTCACCACTTTCATCAACGGAAATCATTTTCAATACTAATCCCATTTTTTTTGCAGCCATGTACCATGGAACGATATTGGAATGATGCTCCATCTCGCTCAAAATAATTTCATCACCTGATTTCAAAAAGGAACTTGTTAAAGAATTTGCCAATAAATTAACACTGTCTGTTGTTCCTGAAGTAAAAATTATTTCAGAACTAGAAGAAGCGTTTATAAATTTACAAGTTAGAGCACGCACCCTCTCGAAGTTCTCCGTTGCCGTCGCGCTTAATTCATGCGCGGCGCGATGCACATTCGCATTCTCGAAGTTATAAAACTGACTGAGCCTCTCGACTACAGACTGTGGCTTTAAACTTGTGGCCGCCGAGTCAAGGTATACCAGAGACTTACCATGTACTTTTGTTCCTAGTATGGGAAACTCCGAGCGAATTTTTTCAATCATCGCAATTCCCCCCGTAACTGTGGCCAACTTGAAACAATCATTCCCTTTACCATACCCGAAATCGAATTACCCACGTATTGATCTATCACTTCATTTACAAATGCGTCGGCCAACATATCATGAGCCGTCTCTTGCGGAATTCCTCGGCTTGTTAGATAAAAGATCTCGTTCGGATTTAAGCTGCCAATCGTCATCCCATGATTAGCCTTCACGTTATCAGTCAGTATCTCAAGTTGAGGTCGACTTATCGCTTCGGCTTTTTTACTCACAATCAAGTTTCTGTTTAACTGGTTTGTTTTACTATTAGGACAATTCTCTTTAATTTTAATCACGCCGTTAAAAATCGCTTTCGAATTTCCCCCGAGTACCCCTTTATATAGCTGCTGACTTTCCGTATCCGGAGCCTCATGAAATACTTTTGTACAGTGATCCACGAACTCATTTTCTGACTTCAAATAAAGGCCACCTAAATTGCTTTTTGCGCCAGGGCCACATAAGTAATTTCGCAAATCAAAACGCGAATACTCTCCGCCCAACGACAAATTGAAAAGCTGTGACCTTGAGTCTGCGTGTTGGACAACATTTAAGAAATGACTAAGTCGACTTTTCTTTTCCAGGTTCCCTATGACTGTATGTTTTAAATTTGTGTCAGCAGATACAATTATTTCAGTTAAAACCGAAACCAATTCTGCGCTTTTTGAATTGGGGCTCGAAACAAAGACTTCTACGATATTCGCGTCATTCTTTAACTCAATTCCTATCTGATAGGCTTGCGCTGGCGCGTCTAACATATAAACAAGAAAAATCGGTTTTTCACTGACACTTTCCAGGGAAAAACTATATCGTGCTTTACTTTCTTTTTTGTTAAACTCAATTATTGGATGATCTTCCAGCGCTGTACTCTTTTCTGACTCGGTAAATTCAATTGAACTTTGACAAACCTTACCACCCTTAAATGAAACAACACTTCCAATTTTCCTTAAATTTTCAACTCTAAAAATGAACTCAGACTCGTCGACTTGGAAAAACGGCAAACTAGTGCCTTCGGTAATAAAACCTTGGACTTTACTAAGATTTGAATATCTCCAGTCTTCAGAAATCACTTTTTCACCCAATCATAACCATTTTCTTCTACTTTAATAGCTAGTTTCTTGTCTCCCGACATAACTATCTTTCCATCGACCTGAATATGTACAAAATCTGGCTCAATGAAATTCAACATTCTTTGATAGTGAGTAATTAACAGAAATGAGTTTGTCTTTGAGCGTAATGCATTAACACCACCAGAAACGACTCTCAATGCATCAACATCCAAACCCGAATCGGTCTCATCCAATATAGCAACTTTCGGCGAAAGCACAGCCATCTGTAAAATCTCATTTTTCTTTTTTTCGCCCCCACTAAATCCAACATTTAACGGACGATCTAGAAAAGAAGAGTCCAGCCCAACAAGTTTCGCTTTTGTTCGCAATAGCTTGGCAAATTCTTCATCTGATGGAATTTTGATCCCATGATGTTTACAAATCTGATCAAATGCCAACTTCAAAAAAGTTTCGTTGTTTACTCCCGGTACTTCCGTTGGATATTGAAAAGCCATAAACAATCCCTCTTTGGCTCTCTCGTCGGGCGCCATATCCACCAAATTTTTTTTCTTAAAGTTTATTTCATAAGAAATCGATCCGCCTGTGACTTTATATAAAGGGTGACCCGCAATCACTTTTGCTAAAGAGCTTTTTCCCGAACCGTTTGGGCCCATTATCGCATGAACCTCACCCGGATTAATTTTGATGCTCAATCCCTTTAAAACTTCTTTATCGTCTATTTTTGCGTGTAAGTCCTTAACTTCCAACATTATTTATTCCTACCCAATACTATTTTCTAACTTCATCTCAATTAATTTCACGGCCTCGACAGAAAACTCGAGCGGCAATTGCTTAAATACGTCTTTACAAAATCCGTTTACCAATAAACTCACCGCCGCTTCTTTATCCATTCCGCGCGACTGTAAATAAAAAAGTTGATCTTCACTGACTCTGGAGGTGCTGGCTTCATGTTCAACAACAGCTGTACTGTTTTTACATTCAATATACGGAAATGTATTTGCTGAAGATTTTTCTCCAACCAACATAGAATCGCACTGGGAATAGTTTCTCGCATTTTCTGCTGTCGGCAGAATCTTTACCAGACCACGATAAGAATTTACCGATCCGCCCGTTGAAATACCTTTAGACACTATGGTGCTTTTTGTGTTTTTTCCGACGTGAATCATTTTTGTTCCCGTGTCAGCCTGCATTTTGTCATGCGTGAGCGCGACAGAATAAAACGCCCCAACCGAATTATCGCCATGCAGAATACAGCTCGGATATTTCCACGTGATTGCCGATCCACTTTCGACTTGAGTCCAAGAAATCTTGGCATTCTCAAAGCATTTTCCACGTTTAGTCACAAAATTGTATACACCACCACGCCCCTGCCGGTCTCCCGTATACCAATTTTGTACCGTGGAATAGCGAATCTCGGCATTTTTTAATGCCACCAACTCCACAACAGCAGCATGCAGTTGATTTTCATCTCTTTGTGGCGCAGTACAACCCTCAAGGTAATTTACGAAGCTTCCTTCATCGGCAATTACGAGGGTTCTTTCGAACTGTCCCGTTTCTTTTGCGTTGATCCTAAAATAAGTTGATAAATCTATCGGGCACTTAACGCCCTTAGGGATATAACAAAAACTTCCATCAGAAAAGACGGCTGAATTTAAAGTCGCATAAAAGTTGTCTGTCGTTGGTACAACACTCCCCAAATATTTCTCGATTAGGTCAGGACATTTTTGCGTTGCCTCGGAGATAGAGCAAAAAATGACGCCTAAAGCTTCAAGCTCTTTCTGATGAGTGGTTCCTAGTGAAACTGAGTCAAATACAAGATCCATTGCCACACCAGAAATTCTTTTTTGCTCTTGAACGGGAATTCCAAGCCTTTCAAAAGTCGCTAATAGTTCGGGATCCAGATCCTCTAATTTTTTTGATTTGTCTTCACTCTTATCTTTTTGTTTTGGAGCCGCATAATACGAAAGATTCTGGAAATCAATTGCATCATACTTCACGTGTGCCCACTTTGGCTCTGCTTGCTTTTTCCATTCCTCAAACGCATTCAATCTAAAATCCAACAGGAATTTTGGTTCTTTTTTAATGGCTGAGAGTTTACGAATAATTTCTTCGCTCAACCCTTTAGGAAACCTATCTTCTTCAATTGACGTGACAAATCCGTATTTATAATCAGTGTTCATGACTTGCCTCGCGAATAATTTGAGTCACAGAAAGACTACGGTAAAAACCTTCTATACGTGAATTTAAAATAGAAATTGGTTTAATAATATTGCAGGAGCTTTTAATGCTACAGTTGTTTGACCCATGAATACATTTAACGATGCCTTGTTTTCCCAACACAATATTCGACAGATCATAAAAATTTAATTTATTAAGATCTTTTTTGATCATATAGCCACCCTGGATTCCCTGAGTCGATGACAAAACGCCTGACCTACAAAGTTTTTGCAAGACCTTGGCCGTTACATCGGGTGAACAGCCGTAAGCATCAGAAATCTCTTTTACCGATGTTACTTCGCCGGGATGCTTGTGATGCATGTGCTTTAAAGCCATTAAGGCATATTCAAGTTTTCGGTTGAATTTCATGATGCTCCGTTGGTATAAGCAGACCATAAACCTCATGCTGTTATGGGTCAAACAAAATCGGACTTTTTAGAACCTATTTAGGCGGGGCACAAAAGACTGCTTTGTTTGAATAAAACTAAATTAAGTAGAGAGGTTATAGCATTATGAAAAGAGCGTTTTTAGATATCTTCCTAAGTACAGTAGCTGTTTTATTCAGTCTTTTTTTAGCTCATTTTATGATGAAACAAAACGGACTCAGTCGTGTAGTTCCTGACCCAGTAGTGGGCTGGTGGACCAATCACCTGATCCTCTCGCAAGAATTAACCCCGGACTTTGGTCTAGAGAGGTTTGCTCAACTTAACTTGCACGCAAAAAAATGGAAACTAAACATTAAGGCCGTGCCACAAATTTCCATTTTAACTGATGACGAAGCTGGACTAAAGTTTGTGGAAACAACTCTACGCTCTGATCCAAATGGAAATTTCATCATTAACATCTTAGCAAACAAGCGCCTGATTGATAAGAAAGTCATCAGCGTAATTGATCAGGAGAAAGCGGAGTCTCGGGTCATAATCCGTAGCCCTTATGACAATGTTGTTCGTGAGATTGGTCGACAAGAACCCAAATGGAATATTGGAAATGGCGAGGGTGAAGTCAGTCGACTAACTATAATGTCGTCCTTAGAATTAGGAGCATTTCCCCCTCTGACGGGCGGCTTTTTCTTTTTAAATTTATCGCGCCACCCACACGATTTATCTGCACGTCTTTTAACCGAACTTCGCCGTCGGCAACTTGTCATAATTGTGGAGACAAATAACGATCCAGCTTCTTGGCAAAAAGCGCTTTCCGAGGGAGTCAATGGAATCGTTATGCCCGCCGCTGAAGAATTTTTGGCGTGGTATAAAGGCTTGCTCTAATACCTATTTCGCATTAGCTTTTTAGTCATGAATATGACTGTTAATACTGGAGTGTTTCATGCAATTTGGTCGGCGGGATTAGTCGTTAAGTTTACTTTGCTATTGCTTTGCGGGGCTTCGGTTGTTTCGTGGGCTCTCATTATTGATAAACGGCGTCAGTTTTTGCAGGCAGCGCGGGCAAATGAACCGTTTCTAGAATCATTTTGGAAGGCGACCTCACTAGATGTAATTTTTCAACAGGTGCAGACCAATAGCCAATCTCCACTAGCTAGAATTTTTAAGACAGGCTACGTAGAGCTACAAAAACTTGCAACCGCTCGACAAAATCCAGGTTCTGATGATAAACCCGCTGGACCGCCCCTTCTCTCGGGAATTGACAATCTTCAACGCTCGCTTAATAAAGCGATTGATCAAGAAATATCTGCGCTTGAAGACCGTCTCACAATCCTCGCAACAATCGGCAGCACCGGTCCATTTATTGGCCTATTTGGAACAGTATGGGGCATCATGTCCTCGTTCCAACAAATAGGCATCACTGGTACAGCAAACCTGGCTGTTGTTGCTCCTGGAATTTCGGAAGCCCTTATCGCAACGGCTATCGGTTTGGCCGCTGCCATCCCCGCGGTTGTTTTCTACAATCATTTTTTAACTCATTTAAAAAAACAAGAACTTATCCTTACAACTTTTAGTTCTGATTTTCTAAATATCGCGAAACGAAATTTTTTTAGGGATAAATAATGCAAGTTAACTCAAGCCAGTCGCGACATTCGGCTTTGAGTGAGATTAACGTCACACCGCTTGTCGACGTTATGCTGGTTCTTCTTATTATTTTTATGGTTACGGCGCCGATGATGCAACAAGGGATTGACGTTGATCTCCCAGAGACCGCGGCGTCAGGAGTTGAAACTTCAAATGAGCCCTTTATTCTGACTATTGATAAGAATGAAAAAATAATTATTAGCGGGACCAAAGATAAAAACAGAATAGACATAACTTTAAAAAATCTTCGACCAAAGTTAAACGCTATTTTTAGTACGCGAAAAAACAAACAAATATATCTCCAAGCAGATAAAGCCGTTTCATATGGCTTTGTCGCTGAAACAATGGCGGAAATCCGCGCTGCTGGGATTTCAAATATTGGGCTCGTCACTCTTCCGAAAGCCAGTCAATGAGCACTACCCAAGTTGAAACCGTAATGATTTCAAATCATCAAGTTCCGAAAAGTCTCGTGCAATCACTCACAGCTCATGCCATCATCGTCTTTATCCTCACTGTTAAAGCAGTGTTTTTCCCCGCAGAGGACATCATTGTCTCGAACGCAGTTCGCGTCGACCTAGTTGCTCTTCCTGACAAAATAGTCCCACAAGAGCATATTGAGGAGAAACATTCAACAAAAGAAGAACCAAAGCCGGAAGAGAAACCTGTTGAAAAGCTTGTTGAAAAAGAACTTTCAAAGGTAGAAAAGAAAAAAATATTAATTGAGAAGGCGCAATTAGAACAAAAGAAAGCTTTAGAAAGTTTAAAAGACCAGCTCAAACGCGATCAGGAAGCGATTGCAGAAGCAAAAAGATCCCTGGAGAAGCCAGCGCCTAAAGTTTACAAGGGAAATATTTTGGCCCCCGGATCTGATATAACTGGTGTTGCCAAAATTGAGTACGATAAATATTTCGATCAACTGCGTACCAGTATTAAGAACCAGCTGGTTCTACCGAGATGGCTACAAGATGCAAATCTCAAAACCTACGTATTAATTAAAATCGATGCACGTGGTTATGTAATTTTCAAATCAATAACACAATCATCAGGAAATGAGATGTTCGACAATTTAATTCTGACGGCGATAGCTAAAGCGTCACCGCTGCCTGTGCCGCCAGAAAGATTAACAAGCATAATAGAGGTTGATGGGATAACTCTGAGATATCCAGATAAATAAGGACTTTTATGAAAAAATTATTTTTTGCGGTACTGCTTCTGTTTACGACTTTGTCCTTCGCTCAGGACAGAAAAGAGATTATCATCGACGTGGGGCAAACAAAACTTGTGAAGAAGAGTCTGATTGCTCTCCCATCGTTTTTGTTTTTCGGGAATCCTTCGACGCCAAATTTCGTTGAGATTGGAAAAACCTTATTTGATGTTGTAAAAAACGATCTTGATGTCAGCGCACTTTTTACCTTCATTGACAAGAATGCTTACCTTGAAGATCCCGATAAAAAGGGACTAAAACCAATTACCGAGGAAAAAAACGGATTTAACTTTGAACCTTGGAAAAAAATTGGAACAGAATTTTTAGTTCGGGCTGGTTATTTTCTCAAAAAGGATTCAATCGAATTCGAAGCTTATCTTTATCATGTCCCGACTTCGAAACTTCTTTTCGGAAAAAAATATAATGCCACTAAAAGCGCCGCACGCACCATAGCGCACACTTTCTGCAATGACGTGATTAATACACTTACGGGAAAAAAGGGAATCTATCTTACTAAGCTAGTTGTTGTAAGTGATCGTGGCGGTAAAGGGCATAAAGAAATTTTTACCATGGATTGGGATGCGTTCGATGGTTCTGTAAAAAAGCATACAGACATTCGCTCTATTACCGCGTCCCCGACTTGGTCTCCAGATGCCAAAAAAATTGCTTTCTCTGCTTTTGAGCAAAATCGGGGAACCAAGGCAAGAAATCACAATTTACTTTTACTCGATATGGTTACTGGGAAACTAAGCACCATCTCGGATCAAAAAGGCGGTTACAACTCGGGCCCTACATTCTTCCCCGACGGGAAAAGTTTACTTTTCACTCTCAGCAAAAATGGCGAAGCTGACATTCACCGCTATTACTTGGATGACAAAAAAATTATTCGCATTACAAGGGGCCCACTGAGCGCAATGAATGTCGAAGCCAACGTCGCGGCTGATGGAAAAAAAATTGCATTTTCATCGAACCGCAGCGGCCTTGCCATGATCTATGTTATGGATGCTAGCGGGTCAAATGTGACACGTCTTACGTTTGCCGGAAACTTTAACGCCAGTCCATCGTTTTCGCCCGACGGAAAACTAATTGCGTTCGCGGGATACGATAAGGACCAAGATAATTTCGATATTTTTTTAATGCACAGCAATGGTGAGAACCTTATTCGCCTTACAGGTTCACAGAAGAGAAGTAGTCATCGCATGGCCAACAATGAAGATCCATCATTTTCTCCTGATGGAAGACATATTGTGTTTTCCAGTGATCGCACCGGCACAAAACAAATCTATATCGTTAATCTAGATGGATCCGACGAGCGTCGACTGACATTTGACAACTTCACTTACGAAAAACCGCGATGGTCCCCGTATCTTGATTAGTTTACCGAAGATCTCCTTTTACTCACCCTCTGACTTAAAAAAGGCAGGGGAGCATCTTCCTATTATTCAAAACTATCTTCCCCTACTTAGTCAAAATTTAAGCGAGAGTTTTAAAAAAAGACAAATAGCTTTTATCGAATGTGCTTTAGCAAACTTTTTTAAAAAAAGTTCTGCTGAAAATGTTTGCCGTTACTGGAGCTTAACTGCCGATGAAATCATAGCGCAGAAGTGGAGTGAAATTGGTCTCGATAAAAGTCAAATTGCGGTGTTTGCAGTAGGTAAGCTTGGGGCCCACGAGCTTAATTTAAGCTCAGATGTTGATTTAATGTTTATAAGCGCGGATGGAGCTACCTACGAAAAAAAATTGCTCGCGAATTTTATTAGCTCTCTTTCTGAGCGTACGGAATTTGGATTTCTTTTTCGTGTCGATGTCGACCTGCGACCCGGCGGGAGACTAGGCCCCTTAGTATCGACCGTCAGTCAGTTTGAAGACTACTACGGAAATTATGGAGAAACATGGGAACGCTTGGCCTTAATTCGTCTTCGCCCAATTGTGGGCCACAGCAACACGGTAACAGCAATCGAAGACCTTGTTCCGAAGTTTTGTTTTCGCAAACATCTCGACTACACGTTATTAGAAGATCTAAAAAGTTTACGAAAAAAAATTCAACATCACTACCCAGCAAAAGACGACAACTCGTTCAACCTTAAACTTGGCATCGGCGGAATTCGCGATATTGAGCTATTTGCGCATGCTCTTCAAGTAATCCATGGCGGAAGAATTCCTGAGCTACGCACACGCTCCACTACTGAAGCTTTTGGCGCTCTTAAGAAGCATGGGCTGTTACCAGAAAAAGATGTCGAATTTTTGGTATCGACATATTGGTATTTTCGTTATCTAGAAAACTGGATACAGTCCGCACACGACCAGCAAACACACCTATGGACGTCAAACCTTACCGACAATTCTAAACTCGTAGATGAAGAAGTAAAGCTTCGCTCAAACCAGGTCAATAAACTCGTGACGAGTTTACTTGGTGAGGCAAAAACCGAAACCGAACTTCCCCATGAGGTTGAGTTACAAATTAGGTGGCTTATAAAACACGGATTTACGTCCGACTCTTCTCATAAAACCTGGAAAGAGCTCATGAGTAATCACGTACTGTCTCGCAAAACCGAGAGAGATGAAGAACAACGTCTCTTATTTTTACAGAGTTTTGTACTCGAACTCGAAGAACTAAAAAGCGATTCCGATCTCGCGTTATCACTATTACTTGATTTTTCAAAAGCCACGCGAGCCAAAGCTACGTTTTTTACTCTTCTTAACAGGGAACCCTTATTAATAAGGGAACTTGCATGGCTGTTCTCAATTTCTCCCTACTTGGGTCAAATCCTCATTTCTCGTCCCGAACTTATCGACAGTTTTCTATTAAAAACCCACGCCCCACTTTCTAATGACCTCACAGAGGCCCTCGATCAGCTCGGTGACCATAAGCTATTAAGTGAGCTAGTAACAAGTAGTCGATTTCTCACTGAAAAAAGTGTAGACTACCTAACGACCTCCCTATCTAGTGCTGCCGATACAATTTGTAAAAAAATCCTGGATCTTACACTCGGCGAAATAAAACATAGTACGCTTTCTATCCTTACTATGGGAAAGTGGGCAGGCCAAGAGCTTGGCTTACGTTCGGACCTTGACTTCGTTTTTGTAGCCGACAGTGAGGTGACCGAATATGACCATAAGGTTGCACGAAGAATCGTCAACCGCCTAACCCAAAAAAACCGGGGCGGCTCACTTTATCCGCTTGATTTTCGTTTGCGCCCGTCTGGAAACGCAGGACTTGTAGTCGTTACAAAGGATCAATTGGAAGACTATATAAAAACCACGGCAAAAACATGGGAAAGACAAGCCTATCTTAAATCGCGTCACTTAAACAATAAATCAGTCTTTACTCGTGAATGGGCAGTAAGTCGTGAGACAAGCACTTCGGAGTTTGAGGAACTTGCCAATATCAAGGAAAAGCTCTTCCAGCAAAATAGAACCGACAATCAAAATATCGATTTAAAATATTCTCCTGGGGGCATGATTGATATTGAGTTTCTTTATCAGTGGACCGCACTAAAACATCGAATCAAGCTAAACTCGGCAAATACTATAGATTGCATCCGCCAAATCGCACCACTTCCAGACTGGAATCGATGGAGTCGAAAGCTTATCGAAAATTATCAACTCCTAAGAACGCTCGAACAATTGCAACAGCTTGTGTCTATGGCGACGGGATCTAGTCTAGATCCAAACTCGCCGTCATTTAAAAAAATTTCCCTTCTAGTACAAATCTCGCCGGAGGAACTCGGATATAAGATTAAAAATACGCTCGCCGAAAATATTAAAATCGTTAAAGATCTTGACCCAAATAAGAGCTAAATATAGCGTTAAATTATGATAAGGCTCTTAGCTATTATAATTTTTTTGATGGCCGGTATCACCGGCAACGCCCAACAAGTCGTTGGTAATCCTAAGAAGGCAAGCTCTGTTTATGCAATTCTTCAAACAACCAAGGGAGACATTCGTATTAAACTGTTTCACGACAAGGCGAGAAATACCGTGAACAATTTTATCGGACTTGCTCTTGGGAAGAAAGAATCGGTAGATCCTGAAATTAGAAAAAAAGTAAAAAAACCTTTTTATAAGGGCCTGACTTTTCATCGAGTCGTCCCTAATTTTGTAATTCAAGGTGGCGATCCTTTGGGGAACGGAAAGGGTGGCCCCGGTTACGGAATAGATCAAGAAATTAGCGCGGAAATTAATTTTACGTACCCGGGAATGGTTGCTATGGCGGCCGCAAAACCGGAAAAAAATGGTAGCCAGTTTTTTATAACTCTCAAAGACCAAAATGATCTTGATGGCTCATTTACTATTTTTGGACAAGTCGTAGATGGTTTTGAAGTTGTAAAATCCATTTCCAATGTAAAAAGAGATCTTTTTGATAAACCGATCAAAGACGTCGTCATTCGCAACATCAAGATACAGTATAAATAGTTAGTAGGCGTTTGAATTTGTGATCAGAATCTCAATTCGTCTGTTCTTCGCACGATTTTTTGGGTTGTCGTTTGGATACGCGGGTTTCGAATCCGCGTAAGCGACCACAACCATGCGTTTTGGCTCAATCTCATGAAACTCTGAGAGATAGCGTAAAATTTTTGCCGCCCTATCGGATGAAAGTTCCCAGTTACTAGGGTACTTCGTAGATTTAATCGGCAAGTCATCTGTGTGACCTTCGATAATTATTTTTCCGTTCACACCTTTTAAAACTTTTCCGAGAGTCTTGAGGGCACCTAAACTAGTATCTCCCAACTTTGCAGAGCCGGACTCGAAAATGGCCGACGCCAGCACTCTGATCCTCACGCCGTAAACGTCATGATAAACTTCTTCAACCGCATTTTTCAAGCCTCCGTCTTCGTCTTCGTTTTTTATTAGCTGATCTAACTTCTCAGCAGCTTCTGCGCTGGCGTTACCTGACATTGGGGTACCGTCAATGGGACGAGAAATTGGAGTATTACCGAAATCTGTTTCGTTATACATAGACTTCCCCATGCTCGCTGCGATTGCGGCAAAATATTTTCGGACAGACTTTTCGAATTCCTTCTCTTTTTCTGGGTTCCTTTGGGCAGTTGCGTACATCACAACAAAAAAAGCGAACATCAATGTAATAAAGTCGGCGTACGAGACAAGCCAACGTTCGTGATTCTCATGATCTTCGTGGCGGCCTCGGCGTTTAAGCATCGACAAATGATCCAACCTTCTCTTGAATCACATATGGCGTATGACCACTGACTATTCCAATAGCTCCGTGAAGAATTAACTCTTTGATCATTATCTCGTGGCGAATCTTACGCTTAATACGACTTCCAATCGGAATAAAAATTAGGTTCGCGCTTCCTACTCCATAGACCGTAGCAACGAATGCAGTAGCTATTCCCGCCCCCAATTTACTTGTATCACTTAGATTTTCCATAACGTGAATCAAACCCAAAACAGCGCCAAGAATACCAATAGTAGGCGCATAACCTCCGGCGTCACTCCAAATTTTTGCAGCCGCAAGATCTTCTTCTTCAGTCAAAAGAATCTCGTTTTCAAACAAATCTCGGATTGTTGCAGGATCTACGCCATCAACAACAAACTTAAAAACATTTCTCATAAATGGATGTGAGTAAGAACTTAATTTTTTTTCCAAAGCTAAGATTGACTCTTTACGCGCGGTGATCGCGGCTTCTGTAATTTCACGCGCCACAACTTCTGCACTCGGCGACCCGCTTTCAAAAAATGCCAACTTCAGTAGTTTTATTCCGCGAACAATGTCAGATCGTGTCGCGCTAACCAGAACCGCGCCTGCTGTTCCAAGAAAAACTATAAATGCCGCTGGGAGGACAACAAGTGACCAAATGGTTCCGCCCTCGATCACTTGACCTATCAGAATGCCGAAGATTCCTACTAAAATACCTGCAATGGCAAATCTATCCACGAGGTTATCCCCACTATCTCCTTTTAAGGATATTGATTTTTTGCTATCCTGTCATTGGCGCGAAAGTCTTACAGAGGGGTTTCAGGTTGAAGGTCTTGGTAACAGGTGCGAATGGTTTTTTAGGGTCGTGGTTAACGCGTCGACTTCTGAAAGACGGTCACGACGTTTTCGTACTGGTTCGCCAAAGAAGCGATCTATCGGCTCTCGATGGACTAAAGTGCACAAAAATATATGGCGATGTCACGGATAAGTCCAGTTGTATAGCTGCGTTTAAAGATATCAATACGGTTTTCCATCTCGCTGGCTTAGTCGCCTATAGTCCATTCGAGAGAAAAAATATGGCACGAGTCAATGTAGGCGGCACTTGTAATGTGATTTACGCTGCGAAGAGAAATAGTGTTAAACAACTTGTCTACGTGAGTTCGGTATGCGCAATCGGCACTAGTTTTAAAGAGTCAAAAATTCTCGACGAATCTTCGCCATATAATATTAAACATCTTCGTCTTGGCTATTTCGATACCAAACATATCGCAGAAAAACTTGTCGTTCGCGCCACAAAGAGAAACTATTTTAAGTCCGTCATTCTTTGTCCTGCGACCATCTATGGAGCAGGCGATGCAAAAAAAGGAAGTCGAAGCACTCAACTTAAAGTCGCCAAAGGTAAATTTCCTTTTTACACAGCCGGAGGCGCCAACGTCGTAGCGGTCGAAGATGTTATCGATGGAATTATGGCCGCGTGGATGGTCGGTCGAAATGGTGAACGCTACATCCTTAGCGGCGAAAACCTTCTTATCAAAGATCTTTTCTCTAGAATTGCCAAAGCTGCTGGAGTGAAGCCTCCAAAAATTTTTCTACCGAACCCTGTTCTTACAGTCCTGGGAAAACTTGGCGACCAACTTATAAAAATGAAAAAGACAGCTCCGATAAATAGTGAAGTTGCCTGGACATCGCGTCTTTATCACTGGTACTCAAACGATAAAGCAAAAAAAGAACTGGGATTTAACCCGCGACCGGCTAACGTCGCAATCGAAAATAGTATTAAATGGAGCCAAGAGAGCGGATTACTCTAAAATATTTGCTAATCGATCCTCATGACGAAGAAGCGCAAGATTAGTAATGAAGAACCCCAAAACCAAAAAATAACTTAGAACTATAGCTAGATTCAAGCTATAGATACCAGTACTTAAATCACGAAGAGCCATCACCGCATAGGTCAGCGGCAGGGTTTTCATTATGTACTGCAGAACCTCTGGCAAATATTCTAAAGGAAAATAAGCACCACTCAACATAGCCATGGGAATTAAAAATCCGGCCTGATAAACAATAAATGTATCACTTCTTCGCACAAACGAATTAACTAACAATCCCAATGCGGAAAAGAACCAACAAACAAAAATACAGGCACCAAAAAGCACAACCGCTTTTATCAACGTTAGTTTTCCTAAAAACAGCAAAACGGCAAGTATTACGCTAACACTTAACATTCCTTTTAGTAGTCCCCAGAGAATTTCCCCCATGAACAAGTCAGCACCAGCAATTGGCGCTAAAAACAAAGACGAAAAAGTTTTTTCAAAATGGGCCCGGTTATAAGTGCCATGGGTTGTTTCATAGGTAGGCACTATCATGGCGGTTATGGCAATTAGGCCCGGGTAAAAGTAATCAAAATAGGAACCGCCCTGAATTTCAGGAATTAGTCGGCCTATACCATATCCAACAGAATATAAATAAATAGCGGGTTCAATGGCTATCCAAAAAAGATTTTGAAAAATCGACTGACGAAATACAGTGTAGTTGTGGCCTAGAACATGAAACGCCCCACGACGAATTCTCGGCCAATAAGAAATGTTCTTGATCAAAGGGAAAGGTGCTGCCAATTTCCCTCCAGCAAATGACCGGTAGTTTTAAAGTAAACGTCTTCTAAATTTGGCCTCCGAGTTAACATATGGTCGCTTGAAATCTGATTCTGTAAAGAACGGACATCTTGGTTGTTTTTGATATAAACCCGCAATCTGCTTCCCGTCACATGCACTTCATAATCACTGTTCAGTTTATTAAAGTAGTATTCTACTTCGCCATTGGCACATTCGAAATCAATAACGTGGGAGCCAACTAATTTATCGATCAAGCCACGCGGATGACCCTCAGCAATTAATTGCCCTCGATGAAACAATAAGGAATTTTCGCACAAGACCTCAATCTCTTCCGGATCTGAAGACCCTACGATTATGTCGTGACCAGATTTTTTTAAATTTAAAATTTGATCATAAATCCATTTTTTCTCGTTTACGACCAGCCCATGACAAACTTCATCTATAACCAAAAGTCGCGGTGAATGAATCAAAGCACGTGCAAGTGCTACTTTTTTCTTCTGAAATAGTCTCAGTTTCCTAATCAGCAGCCCTTCGCAATCAGCGAGTTCGAGTTGCAAAACCAAATCTCGAATTCGATTTCTCAGAGCCGGTCGAGAAAGGTGGTAAAACCTTCCAAAAGTCATTAACTGGTCGTAAACAGTTAAATCCTGTTCGAGGGCATCAAAGCGAGGAACTATACCCATTAAATTTTTTATTTTGATCGACATTTTCTTTGTATCTAAACCCAAAACTTCGATCTCACCTCTTTCAGGTAAGGCAGAGCAGTATATCAAGCGAATGGCGTTAAAGACGCCGGAGTACTTTCCGCCTAGCAACCCGTAAGAAGTCCCTTGAGAAAATACAAAAGTGACGTCCCGCAAATCGGCATCGGCGCCGTATTGTTTTGTAACCCCGCGAAATTCGACAAGCGCTTTATCTCGTCCAATGAGCCTAGCCATGTCCCCCCATTAAGAAATCATCCCGTCCAGGGACAACCTTAATACAATTTTGCACGCGAAGAAAATAAGATTCAATGAGCGACTTCAAACGATCGATATCATTTTCAGAAAACAGTTCCCGACGAAAGACCGAAGCCTCGGGCAATCCATACGAATACCACATGGCAAATTTTCGTAACTGGATTTTAGGATAGTTTCCGGTCGCTCCATCTAACAAATAGCCGCCCAACCGTCCAATTAAATCTCCAACACTCTCATCACTAGTATCGAGACCATTGGCCGCTTGAAATATTCTTGGATCCTTCAAACAACCACGTCCAATCATAACACCGTCACAGCCAGATTCGCTCAAGCGAGACCGAGCCATTGCAGCAGTTAAAATGTCGCCATTACCAATGACAGGAAGAGGTGCCTCGCTTTTTACATAACGAATAAAATCCCAGTCCGAAAGTCCTGAGTAACCCTGTGTGCGAGTTCTTCCGTGGATCGCTACCCAAGTTACGCCCTCATCATGAGCGACGCGAACCACATCAAGTGCGTTGCGACTTTCTTCGTCCCAACCAGTTCTTATTTTTATCGTCAAGGGTAGTTCGATCGCCGCCCTTACCTTACGAAGCAAGTTTCGGAAAGATATTAGATCACGGGTCGCTGCGGCACCCGCGCCTTTCTTAACAACTTTATTTACTGGGCAACCAAAATTTAAATCGACAAAGTCGGCGCCCTGATCTTGAACATATTTTGCTGCTTCACCGATGATATCCCCGCACTCTCCAAACAATTGAATTCCGACTGGGCGTTCACGCTCATCAAATCTCATAAGATCTTTTGTTTTTTGAGAATTGTATTTCAGCCCCTGTGCCGAAACTAATTCCGAAATTACGATACCAGCACCCATTTCCCGCATAAACCTGCGAAAAGGGCTATCGGTTATCCCGGCCATTGGAGCTAAAACAAATGGATTTTTTTTAAGGTGGCCCAACAATTCCTGGGAAGTCATAACGCCGTGAGTAGCATTATTTAAATGCAACCGCAAGTGCTGAATCAGAAAGGATTTTTTTGACATAATTTCCTTATCTCCATAGGCTATTCTACATGAAAATTTTTATACCTATTCTTAGTATTGGGCTTTCTGGGTGTGCCGTTCTTCACCATGTACAGATCGGCGACATCGAATCTAACGATAATTTCGTTTTAAAGCCCATCGAATTGAAAATTAGCGAAAGTGGTGTGAATCTCGGGGAAATAAAAGCGATTTCTAAAGCCGTCCTCGATAAAAATCGCGGCGATGACGCGGGGAAAATCGCGGATTTCATCGCCCTTTTTCAGATGGGTCCACGAACCGGTAACCCAGTTTACGTAGACAACTACACAAAACATTTAATTAACAACCTTTATGAAGCTTGCCCCTCAGGAAGAATCACGGGTTTAGTGTCGATTAGAGAAACGCGAAAATATCCGGTCGTGAGTGGAGAAATTGTGAAAATTAAAGGTTATTGTATGCTTCCTAAGAAAGGATCTGCCTAATGAAACTTCTGTCTTTTATTGCTGCCGCAATTATATTTACAACGGGATGTGCTTCTGTAAATAGCCTATCGGTCACACAAATCCCTGCTAAACGCGATAAGATCGTTAAATCCCAAGCATCAAAATTAATTTTTTTGGCGTTTAACTTCGACAATGATTTTGTCGAACAAGTCACTGATGACCTAAAATCACAATGCCCTAATGGTAAGGTCTCAGGGATCTTAACCAAGGATGAAACGATTCTTTACTTCTTATTCTTTGTGTACAAAAAACAAGTAACCGTTACGGGCTATTGTGATATGGGAAAGGCCTAATATGCGTTTAGCTACTATTTTCTCTGTTATGGCCCTATTACTTTCTGGTTGCACACACAGCCTACACGTCAATCACGTCAGCGATTTTTCTCCTTATACTTCTTATCAGGGCGGTAAACTTGTAAAGTCGAGCGCCGCACAATTTGTTATTCTGGATTTCGTCACCCAAACCGATTATGTAGAAGAAGCTTATCAAAAATTAATGCAGCAATGTAGCGGCTACATTAAAGGCATTACAACACAATACTCTACCAGCCATGGCTTTCTTTCTTGGACCAATAAAATTCAAATGCAGGGAATCTGCGTTCAGTAGGTCTAGCTAGACTTAAAAACTAAGCCCCCAGTTCCGATGAGGGTTACTGAAGATAATAGTCGCTATCACTATCAATTGTCTTTTAGTTTCTTTTAGTTAAAGAGGTCGAAATTGAACAACACCAGGTGGTCACTAAAGGTCAAGGTCATGCTTTTGTCCCTCGGAATGATGGCGGCCATGGGCGCAATAACTTATGTGATGGTACAAGTCCTCAACCGAAAACAAAAAGAGCTTGCGCAAGGGAATATGGGTGCCTACGCACAAGGGATTTCTCGAGCGGTCGCTAAAGAATTTAATCTGAGATACAAAGACATTTTACATTTTTCTACCAATAGCAGTCTCGCAGTCATGGACACCCAATCTATTCAAGAGGAACTGAACAAGTATGTTCAGGCTTTCCCAATTTATGATGTTATTGCGCTCTACAATTCCGACGGTGATTTCGTTTCTTCGAACTCAAAAACTGCGGATGGTAAAGCCTTACCTGGTTACTCTAGCCTCAAGAAAAACCAATCAACAGCAAAATGGTTCGTTGAGGCAAGAGCTCTAAGGTACACAGAAGATAGGGTTAAAAATTTATCTGGAGTTTTTGTTGAAGACTTCCATCTTGATCCCATTTCTTCCGCCGCCTATGGAGAGAATCGATACGGCGTAAGTTATAGCCGTGGAATTTTAAATTTAGAAGGTAAAGTCATTGCAGTACTAACTACGCGCGCAAATTTCAAATTTGTGGAACGTGAGTTTCAAGAGTATTACAAAACAATCAGGAACAGCGGTATCAAGAATGTCGAACTAACGTTGATAAATTCCAAGGGCCAAGTGATCATAGATTTTGATCCCCCTCGCGATGGCAAGTCATTAGATGTAGTTCATGACCCAAACGTACTTCTAAATCTTAACTTGGATGAAAGAGGCGTTGAGGCGGCAAAGATGTTAGCAAAAGGACAGACCGGTTATGGAGTTTCCTTACACTCACGTAAACAGATCGAGCAATTTACTGGTTACGCAAGCCTAAAGAATTTAAATGGTTTTCTGTCAGACTTAAATTGGGGCGTTCTTGTAAGGGCGGATGAGGAAAGCGCCTTAGGCGGAATTTATTCATCGGTTCGACCGTTCTATTACGGATCTGTTCTCGCATTTTTCTTGGCGGCCGCAATCGGTTTTTGGATAAGTAGCCTCATGAGCTCCCAACTAGTTGCTGTTTCTGGAAAACTAAGCGTGGGCGCCGATGAAACATTTACTACGTCGGAAGAACTTCAAGTTTGCTCTCAAGAGCTGGCTGTCTGTTCAAACCAACAAGCCGCCGCCGTACAGGAAACTGTCGCCGCAATGGAAGAAATGAAAAGTATGATCAATCAGTCAGGCGAGTATATACGAGAATCTCTGCACTCTGCGAAACGCGTTTCTGAGAAAACCGAAGAAGGTGCTCAAATCATGAGACAGATGGTTGATGCAATGGAAGCCGTTCAAGAAGCCAACGGACAGCTTCAAAATATGGCGAACATTATCAATGAGATTAGCGCAAAGACCAACGTAATTAATGATATCGTGTTCAAGACACAACTATTGTCATTTAACGCATCGATTGAGGCTGCACGAGCTGGCCAACATGGTCGCGGTTTCGCAGTGGTTGCGGAAGAGGTAGGAAATCTCGCACAAATGTCAGGTGCTGCAGCAAAAGAAATTAAAAGCTTGTTAGATGACTCGCAAAAACAGGTTCTTCAAATCGTCGAAATAACCCGTAACCGTTCTCAAGACGGACAAGTGGTTTCCACAAAAGCTCAAAAAGCATTCGATGAAATCGCACAGGAAATTAAAACAATCACCTCTCAAGTTGAGAGTGTTAATGATGCCGCTCGCGAACAAGACAATGGAATTCAGCAAACCTCGACTTCGATGAGTAAACTAGATGATGCGACAGCTCGTAGTGCGCGCATGGGGGAACAAATTTCTGTCGCCGCCGATAGTTTAGGCGAACAAAGCCGTCGCTTAAAACAAATTATGCGGGCTACGATGGTGCTTGTCCAAGGAACCACGGAAGCCAACGCGAGTGACAAGAAAATTGATCTAATAAACACCATAACAGAAGACGAAACAGTCAATCGGGTACCAACCAAGGCTGATAACGAAGTAATGAAAATCCTAGAAGAGACCGCCGTAGAAGGCATGACGGAAACTAAGAATACCTTAAAGGATTTGGGTGCAATTAAGGCAAATAAAGACAAGATACTTTCTATTGGTGGAAGAATCGTTGAGAAAGTAAGAGGTCTTGATAAAAAAGCTAAGGGCAATCGCTCGGCATAAATTTTTAATATCGCAAGCTTTACTGAGTCAGTAATACTTTAACGGGACCAAAAGTAGGCGAATCGTCAGTCCCACGGCGTATTAAAACATAAAACTGATATATCCCCGGCATCAAATTCACTGTACGACTGCGCTCTGGTTCAATTGCGTATCCAAGGTCCTTTATCTTATCTATTGCCATATCTTCTAGCGACTGAATTGGGCCAACATATTTAAAGATGTATTCGTCGTAGGGTTTGGTATCGTCACCAGGTGTTGCCGTTAACGTCCTGGGATTACATGCACAAAAAGTCCCGCCGTCGGCTCCCAGCACCTGAGAATATTCTAAGGGCGCTGGTGGTTCCGTTGGTTCGCCGTCTTTGGGTGGCGGAATAATCTCACTAGAACCTTCTTGGCCAGGACCACAACCCACAAGAACCCTAAGCGGAGTCAGAGCTACTAAACTGCCTGCAAGATATGTCTTAGCAAGACGCTGAGTCAGAAGTTCTAATTTAGAAGCGTTATTTTCCGTCAGAGTCTTCGATTTTTTCTTAGAAAATTTGCTCATATACGCAAACCTCACAAGTTGTTCAACGTCAGCGTTGCCTCCAGACTTCATTACAATCTTTTG
Source organism: Proteobacteria bacterium SG_bin7 (assembly GCA_002083485.1). Taxonomy (GTDB): domain Bacteria; phylum Bdellovibrionota; class Bdellovibrionia; order Bdellovibrionales; family SG-bin7; genus SG-bin7. The sequence goes on from LWDK01000030.1 coordinate 378,126, forward strand.
CAAACCTTCCCCGGTTTTCAAATCTCCAAAGACCACATGCAATTCGGTAATTAATTTTCCCAAGAGCCTTTCTTTTTCTTGTGGCGATAGGCTCTTATCATTGATTATTTTACTCTCGCTAGAATCTCCGGCCCGGCCGAGATTTACATAAATTAAGGCTTCAGAAATTCTTTCTCCTTGTTTTCTAAGTTTATGATCAAAACCTATAATGTCATTCTGGAAGCTTAAGTTCGCCGCGGTCCGACCCTTGATTGCTTCAACCACACCCTTAAATTTTGGATACTTAGCTAAAAGCTTATTGGCATCTTCTGGATTGTCTACTGATTTAATAATCTTAGGTGGATTTACACTGTTATCTACCAAAACGATTTGTGGCCTTGGGATCTCCCCCATCGCCAATAGCGAATAAAATAAAAGAATAAAAGGTAAAAATAAATTATCAAACCGCATTCGAACCTCATTTATTAAAAATTTCAGCCCGTAACTTAACTAATACAAACCAATGCAATTAACCGTGCCAAAAAAATATAGGCCCAACCTTATGTAAACTACTGAATTTGGGGAGGTAATCTATGAATATTTTTTGGAGGTGGAAACTAAATATATGACACTTGTCTAACAATAAGACACCACTGAGTTTTTGCGGCTCTATTTTAAGCTGTTTTTTTAGCCTTTGTTTTGGCATCACTATCTAGAAGAACCTTATCCATTTCCCGACGAATTTCATAAGGTTCACCGACAAATCCCGCAGCACCTAATTTAATAGCTTCTTTGGGCATACCAAAGACAACGCAACTAGTTTCGTCTTGTGCAAATGTAGTAGCGCCCATTTGCTTTAAACCCAGTAATCCTTTGGCGCCGTCGGTGCCCATTCCTGTTAGAATCGCCGCAAAAATATTTCCTTTAACAAATTGTGCAGACTGAAAAAGAAAATCGACACTCGGCCGGTGGCGGTTCACTTTTGGGTTGTTAGAGACTTGTAGAAAAAATTTGCTGTCTTTTTGGCGAACCCCTACGTGGTAGTCACCATCAGCCATATACAAATGATGGGGCTCTAGTTCTATACCATCGCGTGAAGCTCCTAAAGTAAGACCTGAAACACTCGCAAGCCGCTCGGCAAATCCTTGGGCAAATCCAGGTTGAATGTGTTGTACAACCACAACTGGCGGGCAGCCTACGGTAATATTCTTCAACATGTTACAAAGAGTTTCGGTGCCGCCAGTGCTTGCTCCTATCAATATTAAATCGGGATACGCCGGTTTAACAATAAACCCTTTGCTATCAGCTTTCGATCCACGCCTTTTCTGATTGAGCAAACGACGATTCACGTTGCCATCAACCAGCGCGTTCAAACGACTAATAATATGACCTGTATCACCCTGTAATTCCGCTTTATCTATACAATCTTGGGCGCCATCCCCAAGTGCACTCAAAACACTCTGAACTTCTGTCGGCGATGCTCCAGAAACGATCGTCACCGGAGTTGTCAACCCTCCACGACGTTGCTCTAACAACCATGTCAAACCGTCTTTCTCGGGCATGTTTAAGTCGAGAGTAATAACATCAACTTTGTTTATTTTTAAATAATCTGTTGCTTCATCGGCTGACCCCACCGAAACAACTTTAAATGCCGATGACAAGATTTTTGTCAGACGAAGACGAATTGTCGACGAGTCGTCTATCACCAGCACACGATTTTTTGCACTTTTACTTCCTTTTGGAATTTCGGAACGGACATAACTTGAGTTACCAAGCGACTCGAGATCATACTTTTTTGGTTCGATCGATTCCGAAGAGCCCAATACCAACGCCCCCGCGGGTTTCAGCTGGGTAATAAGCTTACGGATGACCTTTTCGACGTCATCCGGCTTGAAATAAATCAATACGTTACGACAAACAACCCAATCAAACAGTTGCTCACTAGTGTCAACAGGATCTACTAAGCTACGCACTTCAAAGTGGATGCGATCACGAATATCTTTATCAACTGTAAAAAAACCTTTAGTTTTACCAGTGCCAAATAACAAAAATCGTCGATAAATTTCTTTAATTTTTTTAATTTCGTCGCTAACTTTATAAATGGCTTTTTCAGCTTTAGCGATTGATACGGGGTCGATATCACGAGCGACAATTTCATATTCAAAACCAGGGACCAGTCTTCTCATATTTTCAAGCACTAAGCCAAACGAGTAAGCTTCTTCTCCCGTAGAAGTGGCTGCACAAAGTAAGCGAAACCTTTCACCATCGAGATTGAATCCTTCGCGAGCTAAAATTTGTTCTAATCTCTGATAATGATTATTTTCTCGAAACCAGTGAGTAGTGTGAATTGTGAGGGCAGAAATAAATTCACCCATTTCATCAGGATTCGACCAAACAATCTCCAAATATTGTTCAAGACCAGAACAACGCATTGCCGTAACCCGACGAGCAATATTAGAAACTAAAATCCCACGACGATATTTGCCAGTTTGACAAGTACCGGTTATTTTCTCCGCAATTGAAAAAATTATTTCTTTTTCTTCTTCGTTAAAATTAATGGTATTCACAGTTATTTAGACCTGCACGGCCTAGGTGTCTCACGGATCTCTCTCCTTAAGGCGTTATTTTTTTCCCTCTAAGCTGTGGGCCTGTAAAACTTTGTGTAGATCGATAAGCGTTATCAAACGTTTTGAATGCTTCCCGATTCCAATCAAAGCATCGCGGCTCACGTCAATGCCTATGTTGGGATTATGCTCGATTTCCTTATCGGTCAGAGAAATAACTGATTCCACTTTATCAACCAAACCCGCCATTGGTCCTCCATCAGTAGAGAAAACCATAAATGCTTGATGGGGATTGACCTCAGCCTTGTGATTAAACCGCATACGAAGGTCTATAACTCCCACGATTTCTCCGCGAATATTTATCACTCCTGAAAAATGTTTTGGGGTATTAGGAATGGGTTTAGACGCTTGTGGCTCCACAACCTCTCGCACACCAAGGAGAGGCGTTCCATATAACTCATCTCCCAATCTAAATAGAAGATATTTATTATCAATATTATCTTCTTCACGTACCTGGTCGTAATTTGTGTGAGTATACTTTGGTTCACTCATGCCGCACTCTCCGTCATGCCTGACGATTTTAAGAAAGCCCTACCTATTGTGTCGAGGCCAATAATCATTCCAGGCTCTCCATCGGCTAAAATCGTGCCCCCTATGAGACCAGGAATCCGCGACAGATTCTCACTTAAATCACGCATCACTACTTGTTGTTGAGCAATAATTGAATCAACTTGGAACGCCAGGCGCTTATTCTCCACCACCGTAATCAATGCTGGACGAAGGTGGGAGTAGTCTTTACTTCCCAAAACATTTTTGTTTTCCTTTCCAATATTATTAGCCCTTGCCGGTAAATACTTAGCCAGCGCTTCAATCGGCACGACGTTGCCACGAAGAGATAACATCTGACCACCTTTGGCAGTGTTTTCTCTAGTATAACTATTAAGATCAATAATCTCATTTACGTCACGCAGAGGAACAACGTATCTATTGTCAGAAACGCCAATAATGATCGCTTCTAATATTGCAAGAGATGTTGGCAAACTAATTTTAAATATCGAACCTTTTCCAAAATCACTGTCAACCTCCACATAGCCACCGAGTTGATCAACGACTCCACGAACAACATCCAGGCCAACGCCTCTACCAGAAATATTTGTGACTTTTGCGGCGGTCGAAAATCCTGCTTTAAAAATAAAATTCAAGATATCTTTTTTAGTCAAGCCATCCCCTGATACCGCAAGTTTCTTTTCTATTGCTTTCTTCAATATACGATCAAGATCCATGCCCCGGCCGTCATCGCAAACTGTAATCAACACACCATTCGCATCCTGTTCAGCGGAGATACGCAATTTGGCCTGACGTAATTTACCATTTTTCTCGCGCTCCTCGGGTTCTTCAATACCATGATCGACAGCATTTCGGACAATATGAATCATCGGATCAATCATTCTTTCGGTAACTGTTTTATCAAGGTCAACGTCCCCACCATCAACTGAGACAATGATTTCTTTATTTAGATCGCGGGCAACATCTTTTGCGACCCGTTCTAGACGCTGGAAAGTTCCTTGCAATGGTTGCATGCGAAGAGCCATTGCTCTTGATTGAATGTCTTTAATCACCTTGCTCATTAACGATATCGCCTTTGTACATCGTTCAGAGTCGAGCGACTTCGTCGTCGAGCCGTGGTTCACAATAGACTGGTGAATAGATAGCTCACCAATAAGCTGAATTAATTCGCCAAGCTTGTCAGCTGAAATGCGAATTGTTTCATTCGCGCGAGTTTGCTGTGTTTTATTTGCTGATGTCTTATTTTTCTCATCGACACCATCCAACAAATTCTCTTCAATAGGAACTTGCACCTGGGCCGCAGTTGCTAGATCTTGTAGTTGATCCCCAGATGCGCCCTCGAGAGCTTTGTTGAGCCGACCACAGTATTCCGAAGTGCTTAAGGCAAAGTACGGATCCTTTTTTAGTTCCAGAACCCAATTGTTTAACATCTCTTGGCCTTTTAGAAAAAGGGCACAGATGTCTTTGTTAACACTAAGTTTTCCTTTTTGCACAATTGTAATTAGGTTTTCGATTTGGTGAACGAAAGTTCCGAGCTTATCGAGTCCAACAGCTTTAGATGCCCCTTTAATGTTGTGAGCCGCACGGAATAGGGCGTTCAGATCATTTTCCGTTGGATTTTGTTCAAGGTTCAAGCATGAACGCTCCCATTCCACGAGAGCATCAAGAGCTTCGTCAACAAAAATACCTAAGACTTCTAAATCTATTTGGGACATATTTTCCCCGACCCCGTATCTTTGAACGCACTCGACCTTGGTCCTGGATGCAATTGATCGTGAGTATCCAATTTGTTTTTTATCTCTTGCTCTATCGGCGACCGATTTCCAAAATTAAGAACATACATCCTTTTTTAACAATTTAGCCCCAACGTAGGAGTAACGAATGTGGTCTCGTCAAATATAGCAAAGAGCTTGCTTGAGATGAGCTTAATTGCTGGCCTCCTTGGCTTTAGCTCTGCTTCTTTTGGAGACGAGGAAACCGGAAAAACTTTAACTATAATGTTTCGGGCAGCGCGGTCAGTACTTCTCGACAAAAAAATTGTGGATCTAAATAAAAATCCTAAATCTGTAGGACTAGAAATGGCAGAAGCTCAAAAATCTCTAGAGAAAAAATATCTATCATTGACGGGAAGAAAACTCGAAATAGACACGGATGCAGCCAGAGTCATGAAAATGGCGATCGATCAGGTTTTCGAGAACGCTTTCACGGGAAAATATAGGGATAAATGGGCGACAACGAAGCATTATCCTGGTAAACTCTTGCCTGCTCGCTTCGCCCGAGAAGTGGGTCAGAAGCTCAAAGAATTTTCTGGTGGTAAGTACGAACTCCACGTAACTACATTCGAGGACTGCTTAGTTAATCCGGACAACAAACCCGATTCGTGGGAGAAAATCCAAATGAGTAAAAAATTTGCGACAAAATCTTGGGAAAGAGGAAAGGGTTTCTACCAAACTCTTGCGAAAGAAAACGAGGCCCGCTACATCAACCCAGAATATTACGACGCGAGCTGCCTAAATTGCCACGGTGGCGACCCTGGAAAGATAATACACCCGAACTGTCCAAATAAAGAATTGGGAGAGTTCGCGGGGGCAATCTCAATCGTAATGAAAGAATAGTCGATTTATGTTCAAAAAATTTATTTTTATTTCAGTTTTAATTTTTGCTTCTGTTGCCTACACTCAGGCGAAAAGTTCAGGCTTCGGAAGCATGTTTGGCAATAATCGTGGTAGTCGCGAAAACATGTCTCCCTTACAAAAACAGGAAGCCAAAGAAAAATCCCGTTGGACTATGGCGGATTGGCTCGACACGAAAAAAGTTATTGCCAATCAAAACATGTGGCTTGCCGGAAACAAAGCCAAACCCGTAGAGCATGAGTTTTATATTAGTTACGACCAAACAAATCTTGAAAAGGAAGTTATTTCGGCTGGCATACCAACACTTACAAAACCCAGTTTTACGCGAACTGCCTTCGGAGCATTTACAAGTTTCGTTGGCTTGAGTGGGGAATATTTGGATCACTCCGATCACATGTACGGATGGAACGCACAATTCAACTTACGACTTTTTGGGAATTCGATTCAAAACACAAACTTCACATTGATCTATGGAGGAAGAACACGAATCGATAACTCCACTGCGACAACGGAAACTTTTAAAAACCAATATTATGGCGCGACATTCGCCCTCTATTTATCAAAAAAATTTGGGATCGAAGGAGTCTATCGGGAAATCATGAATGAAAAATCCGATCAAAATAACTTTCTGAAGGGAAGTAACGTTGAAGGAAGTATTTTTATAGACTATTCTATAATTCGTGTCGTAGGAACTTGGTTCAAAGAATCACTTGAATTGACCGACCCCTCGCAAGTCGTCACCAATAAAAATTCAACAGGTATTCTAGCTGGCGCAAAATTTTATTTCTGAAGATCATGAATTAATACCGGGAATATTCAAGTTAGATCAAAAGCCCCTTACTAGTGGCCTTAATCGTAGCCAAGCACCTCATAACCCTTGTCTGACAAACACTTAACAACGTAACGGTGCTTCAACTGATCAGGGGAAAGAGCTCCCGCTGTCGCACCGACGGCAGCGCCACCCACGGCTCCGCGGGCAGCCCCTCTAACCCCGCCTCCCAATAAACCAACCACGGCCCCAAGCGCTGCTCCTGAGCCTGCCCCAGAGGCAACTTGTTTTCCTTTTGTGTCCGACAAGTATTGCTTAGCCTCTGATTCGCACTGAGCAATATCCGCGTTGGCCTGCACTTCGCCAACACTTTTGTATTTGGCATTGGGATAAAGCCGCGCTTTCGAAGCACAACCTAACGACACAATCAAAATCAAAACTAAAAATGTTTTCATCTCAACCTACCTTATCCTGTTTACCAAAATGTTGATGAATTTTATCAAGACTCATTCTATTCAAAAAGTTACTAAATGCCATCCACACCGACAGAGCATTTAAATCTGAAAAATGTTTAGGTAAATACCGTGGTTTATCAATTACTCCCTCGCCGTGATAGTCAAAAAGTACACGCACGTCCTCAAGAGTTACTTTTCCGGCAAATAAAAATGGAAGTAACTCCGGCTCTCCATGGCGAATACACGAACGAACAAAGTTATACACATTCACGAATCCTTTGCAGTATGAAATGTCTTTGGTAAACGGACCTCCGCCACCGATAACCCCTCCGCGAAAGACTCTCTGAGCGTTTTTTAATGATTCGCCATCACCCTGCCCAAGATCCTTAAAATAATTTATAATTTCTAGAATGTTAGCGCCACTTTCAGCCATGTCACAGACAATCAAACGCCGATTGATGCGCTTCGCCCTCTCAGGAATTGAAACAAACGAAAACACTTCCATGGTAACCGCAAGTCCCTCTTGAATTGAAGTCGTACATGGTGGGCCCTTAGAAAGAAAATTCGCGTAGGGTTGGTGTTGGCCATTTAAAGTTGTACCAACATGAACCCAGCCTTCATGAACTTCAAAAATATCTATATCCCGTTCACTGAAATACAAACCTCGACGAATTTTAATGTAATCTGAACCGGCGGCCGCATCCGAAAGTATTCCGTCATCAAGTTTTACCCGCACTTCGTCTTGACCAAAGTAACCCTTTAATCTTCTATTTAACTCTTCAACCAACTTTTCCGCCGGCACAGTTTTTTCAAAAACCTTTCCCAACGAATGACCCTCCAGATTATTTAAAATCTCTCCCAACATTACCCCGAGTCCCTGAAGCGTAGTGCTGTTGTCGCCAAAAAATTCCTTGGGACTTCCATAGAGCAGGCGCGAAAAATTATAAAATTCGCGTGTACCTCGACCCATAAGCATCCGCACTACTTTTTCATATTCATCGCAATTACGAAGGAGAATTTTTGCCAGCCTGTCATTCTCACCGAGTTCGCGTTTCGCCTTGGCCGCCAGATCGCGAAACTCCTCAATTTTCTTTTTTGGATCAAAGCCAAGCGAATTTTTTTCGTAATAGGTCGGACCTAGGTCAGGTATTTCTTTAAAATTGGTTTTATGAAAAAACTCTATTGTCTGCGGATCCCACTTTATCGCATCCAAAATACGAATTGGCTTCTGGGCTTGAACTAAGGCCCTGGAAAGCTCTGAAAGTTTACTTTTGTATAAGTCCATCGCCATAGAGACTTATCGGCAATATCTCAAAGATTTGTAAAGGTGCCCGACAACCAGTTGATATGTAGCGCATCAATTTTAGATTGGCCTACTTTCCCACGGACTGGGTTTTCGGTTTATTTTTCGTAACTTGAAATCTCGAAACTGAAGGGCATGTTCAATGGACTCCTCGGCTTCTTTTTGTGACGGAGTATTCAGCCAGAACAATATTTTCTCAATGCAACTGCTGAATAAAATGGTGTCACATTCGACGGGAATAAAAAGGTGACGTTTCCCTATAAGACCTGGCAATGTGCTAAAACAATACTCTTCAACCCTATCAACTAATCCAGCGCGAACTGGACGTCTATAAATATATTTATAACAATTTAAAACATACCAACAACTTCCCAGACGTGTTCGAGAAAAACGCTGGAACCATATTTGATTTATTCTACCCGTTAGCCTTTGAATATCTCTGGATGTTGAACCCATGAAACTTTGCATAGCTTCGCTCAAATTGTCCCCCGGAGCCTGAACAAGCAAGTGGAAATGATTATTCATCAAAACAAAAGCATAGATTCGTACTCCATAAAAATGCCTTAGGCAAAACAGTCTACAACTCATAACTTCCCATACGGAATTCATTGATAAGTCATACCAGTCTTTGTTTCTGACTCTCGCACATACGTGGTAGACACTTTTTGGATCTAAATTAAACTTTTTTCTAGGCACCAACGGTATGCAAGCAAACCAAGTGCCGATGTACTTTGAAATTTAAATTTTCCCTCTACTTTTTTGTCCGACAAAATTATGCGCTGCGGATCAAGTGGTTGTCAGGCACCTTTAGCGGTGGGGTAAAAATAGTGAAACGAGAATTAGAAGGATAATAATCCACTCTAAAATCTCGGCCCGAAAGATGCTGGCTTGGTCGTTAATTTTTTCGTAGATGCTTTCAAGAGCTGAGATTTTTCTCAAAATTGTTGTATCCCATTCAGGCAAGTGAAATCTTGTCGAAGCCAGGCGATATACTCTGGCCAAATACTGATCCCCTAAAAGCTTCAGCGCATTGTTGATTCCTTCAAACAAAAACGCACTCTCTACTTGTAGTCTTCCTATCCTTCGTAGTTCATTGGTGACATGCCCTGGAAACTGAATTCGTTTTTTAGCCAAACGACTGACAACTTCATAGGCGCGATCGAGGGAATTATCTAAATTTAGGTCCAAATATGAAAGCTCTAGTAACTCCACATTTACAAACTCAAGAACTGCACGTACATCATCAGAAGTTTCATCGATCAAAATGGCCGTGTTCCAATCTATCAATAATAAGTCATTTGGCGCATAAGAAATGTATGACCAAGTCGCGTCTCGAGTCTCGTCTTCAGAGAGCTCTTGATTTTCCGATCGCAATATTCTGGCCAATGTTTTTCCATATTTTTTGACCATGTCTGTAAGTTCGGCAGTTGACTCGTATTTTACGATTTGAAAAATCTTGTATTCTTCGAAATGCTCACTGATTTCCAATTTGTTGATGGCATCTTTGATAACATTGGTAAGGTTCTCTACAAGGTACCGGCACTGACGTTCAATTTGCTCGTCCTCATAAAGCGCATAGCTCATATCAACGAGTGTTTCCAGGTTACCGTTGTAAGGCATTTTGATAGAGATTGAAATCGCGCCAAAATCAAAAATAGTTGCCTCAGCCTCGGGAAGAGTTTTGAAACCCCCGATTTCTAATTCGGGAAAACTATGGTTAATTTTTAAAGGAGCTGGCTCAAACTCGAAGTACCAGGGCGACCGCTTGTTCTGGCGGATCCTCGCGCGCTCGGTTATTTGGGCAATTTTCTTTTGAGCTAAATTTAAATCAATTGAAAATCCGACGTCATACGCAAAATAGAGATACGCGACACCTTTTTCAATTTCAATTCCCTGGTGCTCTGCCATATGAATCCTCAAACCTTACAACATCATCTAGTTCAGGTGTCGATACTTCAAAAAGATCACTATCTTCTATCGCAATCATGCGATGTTTGTGAAGGGGCTCTATATGATGCGCCTCCCCTTCACTCAAAATTACCGTCTCAAGTTTTTTCGTATTCTTGTTTTCGTAAATGAACTCAATCTTGCCCCTGAACACCAGAATAGTTTCTTCTTTGACCTTATGGTGCTGGAGGGAAAGTTTCTGGCCCTTATTGATATGCAAAATTTTTCCAGCGTACTTCTGGCTTTTAGCCCAAATCAATTCATACCCCCATGGCTTTTCAACTTTTTTGATTTCAACTTTTGCCATTCATCCCCCTTGGCAATCGATCATAATCTATGATAGATACTCCGACAAATTAATAAGAAATTTAGATTATTGGAGGAAAAATGGCAAAAGAAGTGACCTTTAGTATCATTAAACCCAATGGAATGAGGAAAAATATCATTGGTAAAATTATCGAGAAATTCGAAGAAAATGGCCTTAAAATCGCCGCCGCTAAGATAATGGTCATACCCCGTGCAAAATGTGAAGAATTTTATGCTGAACACAAAGCTAGACCTTTTTTTGGTGAGCTCGTGACTTTCATGACTAGCGGTCCCGTAATGGTTATGGCTCTTGCAGGAGACAATGCGGTCGCGAAAAACCGCGAAGTCATGGGCGCTACGGACCCCAAGAAAGCTGCTCCAAACACGATTCGTGCTCTTTGGGGAGATAGTGTTGGTGAAAATACTGTCCACGGTTCTGACAGCATACAAAGTGCTGATCGCGAACTTAAAATTTTCTTCGAAGCCAAAGAAATCTGTAACCAATAATTGGCATGCCTAGAGACGGGTTTCAAGTTGGAGAGACCGTTGAGCTATATATCGAAAGTCTTGCTTTTCAAGGCTTAGGCGTCGGCAAAAAAGATGGATTTGTTTTTTTTGTCGACGAAACTTCACCGGGCGATAAAATTCTCGCCAAAATTTCATCTTTAAAAAAAAATTTTGGCTACGGCTACATTGAGAAGCTGATCGAAAAATCAAATTCGCGGACAGAGGCGTTATGCCCTCATTTTTCTTTCTGCGGCGGGTGCCAGTGGCAACACGTAAAATATGAGGAGCAGATTTTTCAAAAAGAAAAAATATTAGCCAAAACTTTGAGCCGCCCCACCGTAAAAGTAATTCCCTCTCCTAACCAATACGGATATCGCAATCGTATCCGTTTACATTGGAATGGCGAAATTTTGGGAATGTACCAACGTAAATCTAGTACCGTCTTCCCAATAGAAACTTGTAAAATAGTTTTTCCCGGTATCGCCAACCAATTTGAAAAGACGCGTGAGCGCCTCAAACGTGAATATTCTGGAAAGCCAAAACAAGTAGACCTTTTTTTGGGAGAGTCCGGAGTCATCAATACGCAAATCACCAATTTCGACGACCGCGAGTACCCACCTTTCTCCCAGGTTAATTTCGAAATTAATGAACAACTAAAGAAACATGTCACAAATTTAATCCCAAGTAGCGCTGAATCCATTCTCGACCTCTATTGCGGTTCTGGAAATTTTACTTATCTTGCCAAGCAAAAAATAGATTCCGCACGCGTCATTGGCGTTGAATTTAACACCACCTCCATTCAGGAGGCGAAAAAGAAATATTCAGGAATCGAATTTTTTTCAGAGGACGTCGGTAAGTTCCTAAAAAAATGGAAAGAAACTCTCGCCAAGCTCACAGTCATAATCGATCCTCCACGAACAGGCTGCCACCCAGAGGTCCTCGACTCCATCCTTAAACTTTCTCCCAGGACCATTATCTATGTCAGCTGTGACCCAATGACACTCAAGCGTGATATCCAACACTTGCAAAAGTCGTCTGGAGGCAATGTCACCTTAGAAAACGCTCTGGGTTTCGATATGTTTCCACAAACCTATCATGTCGAAACTGTGGCGGTGCTTAATTCCTCCTCTTATTAGTTTCTGACACTGTGCATTTTTGCTCTAATTTAAAAACTTTGTTACCTTTTTAAGAGTGAAAATAAGCGTGATTTTCTTGTTATTTTTGGCCAGCTGTGGAAGCTCATCTAAATCAGGTGATCCCAAAGAATATGCGCGGCTACATTTGCAAATCGGTACGACTTTATTGGCGCAAAAAAACTATCCAGGCGCACTTAAAGAATTGTTAGAAGCTGAAAAGCTTGACCCTAAAAATCCCATTACCCAAAACAATTTAGGAATTGCCTATTTCGTGCGAAAAGAAAATAACTTTGCCGAAAAACATTTGAAAATGGCAATGGCTTTAGATTCAAATTATTCAGAAGCCCGTAGCAATTACGGACTGCTATTACTTGAAAAAGAAGATTACTCAGGTGCCTTAGCTCAATTTAAAATTGTTAGCAAGGACCTAGTCTATCCTCAACCAGAAAAAGCGCGTGTGAATATTGGAATTTGTTATTTTCATTTGAAAAATTACTCGGCAGCCGAGGAGTCTTTTCTGAGTGCTCTCGAGATTAATCGCAACTATTGTACCGCGTGGACCTACCTAGGCCGTACCCTTATGGAAAAGAAAAAAATGGACGAAGCCACTCAACGTCTTGATCAAGCTGTGAGCGTTTGTAAAAACTCTGATGCCGGCGAAGCAGACTATTACAGCGCGATAGCCTATGCCAAGACCGGCGAAAAAGAACGTGCGGTTGCGCGCCTTGAAGCCCTTATCGACCATGACCCCAGGGGAGCATTTGCCGACAGATCTAGAAAGTTTTTAGCCTCACTTCGCAGTCAGGAACAACGCGAATGAAACAAACAGGTCAGCTCCTTCGAGAAACGAGAGAAAAAAAAGGCGTGACACTTAACGAAGTGGCAATGGCAACAAAAATTAATGTCAAAGTTCTAGAGTCCATGGAGAATGGAGATTTAGAGAGTTTACCATCAAAAGCTTTTCTGCGTGGTTTTGTTCAGACGTATGCCAATTACCTGAAATTAGATCCAAAGAAAGTTTTAAACAATTTCAATGAAGAAATGGGATTTCATGACCAAAAACATCGCCCCCTTGAATCCACAGATCCAAACGTTACGCAAGAAGCTGCTATAACCGCACAGTCTCATCCTCAGGTTACCATTGCATCAACTACAGCAAAAACCACTTCTATCCCTCGCCCGATTGAAGACTCGCAAAATTCAAATATGAAAAGAGTTTTTATCGCTGCCGGGGTTCTTGCTGTCATACTTATAATTAAATTGCTTTTCACTACGATCGAGAAGTATGAGCGCGAATCTAAGACACCAACCGCAAGCGAAATAGAGTCGACGATAAAAGAGCAATCACTAAAACACGAGACTCCACCACCTGCGGATCAAATAAAACCGGCTCCAGCTAGCACGACAACATCGTCGGTAACAACGCCAGAAAAAACTCCCACACCCAAAGAAGAAGTAAAGCCAGCTGTGGCGAAGCCAGCACCTCCACCGCCAACCGTCCCTGCACCTACTCCCATAAAAGAAAAAGCTTCTACCAAGGCAGATACAGCGCCAAACTCGCCGAATGCAAAGAAAGCTCTACTTAGCGAAACCGGAGCCAGCATTCAAAACAAAGAACTCATTATTGAAGCACTTGATAATGTCGAAATTGTTTTTTCAATTGATAATGGTCCCCCCAAAAGAACACGCTTAGATACTGACAAAATCCATATTATCAAGGCCGAGAATTCGATAAATGTCGAAGTCAGTGATGGCGGTGCCGTTAACGTTATTTTTAATGGTCAAGACATGGGTGTCCCGGGTACTGTCGGAAAACCCATGAAGTTAAATTATCCGTAAGTGAAAAAAGTAACACGTCTTTGGTTTTTCCTATTACTCGTAAAAATTGTTCTCGCTACTTTTATTCCTCTTTTCGCGGACGAAGCCTACTACTGGGTTTGGTCAAAAAATTTACAGTTGAGTTACTATGATCACCCAGGAATGATCGCGTGGCTTTTTTCTCTAGGATCTTTTCTGGACAATATTTTTCAGGCCTGTCGCATACCAGGAGTCATTCTTGGTCACTTTACAATACTGATTTGGTTTTTAATTCTAAAAGACGAAATTCGAGAAAAAAATTATCCACTCTACATGATTGGTCTTTCACTTATCCCTCTGTCTGGCATGGGCTCACTCATAATGACTCCTGATCTTCCACTTTTATTTTTCTGGTCTTTATCCCTTTTTGCGTTCTTAAGCACAGTTAAAGAAGAAAATAAAAAGCGACTAATAGGTTATTATTTACTTCTGGGTGGAGCCCTTGGCCTTGGTTTTTGCGCCAAATACCACATAGTACTATTTCCAATGGCTGCATTTGGATATCTAATTTTGGAAAAAAAATTGCGGTCTGTTCATTGGAAATATCTGGGTTTCTGCCTGCTGTCTTTTATAATATTTAGCACGCCCACTTGGCTTTGGAATTTTCAGCACGATTTTATTTCGTTTCGTTACCAACTTAATCACGGTCTCGGAAAAACAACCCCATCACTTCTTTGGCCGACACGTTATGTGACCGACCAACTCCTTCTTATATTTCCTCCAATTTTACTGCTAGCGTTTACGAAAATTAGGGGTCTGAAGTCGGAACTGTCATGGTTGAACTATTTTGCATGGACACCTATCGTTTTCTTCTTTTTCACTTCCTTCAAAGGCCAAGTGGAAGCAAATTGGACCGCTACTGCCTATCCAGCCATATTTTCTTTGGCGTTTATTGCCGCGCAGGCTAAAGAAAGACTTCGGTGGATAAAAATTACGGCTATAATCTGGCTCGCATTATTTTCTTTGACGCTATCGCAACTCGCTTTTCATTGGATCCCGTCTTCGAGTATTACAAAAAAAATGGACGAAATTCATCAGTACAAACCTTTAGTAGCGGCCGCTACCAAACAAATTCCCCTATTTACAAGCAACTATCAAATGGCTTCACTCCTGTCATTTTACGTCAAGAAACCATTCTTCAAGCTTAATAGCGTTGGTAGAAAAGATTTTTTTGATTACCTACCAGGTTCAAAGCCAACTACTAAAGAGTTCTATTGGTCTGCCAATGACACGACCCCATTGCCAGCATGGGCGATGGATGCAGGATACGAAATTGTCGATGAAAAAACCGTCAAAGAAAGCTTGATTTTATATACTGTGCGAGTGCCATGAAAAAATTTTTTATTTTTAGTGCATTTTTAATCTCTTTTTTAATCTACGGTCTCTTTGTCAGCCAATATAACTTTCTCGCCGTCGACACTTCTTTATCTTCTCAGAACCCCGAAGGTTATTATGACTACCGCGGAGTAACTCATTCTCATTCCGACCTCAGCACAGGTAGCCGAAACCAAGATGAAATTAACCACGAGGCTCAGAAAGCTAATCTTGATTTTCTAATTCACACAGAGCTCAACTACTTTAGTCAGAGAACCCGTACCGAAGGGTATTTTAACAAACTTCTCGTTTTGCAAGCCGATGAATTTAGCTACCTTGATTCTCACATAATCGTCTATCCTGCTGATTCAAAACACCACTTCTCTGGCCTCGGCGAGACTCAAGTCTTTCTGGCGGACGTTCTCTCAAAAAAATCGTCAGAGAAAAACTCTGATCTAATTGCCCTCGCGCACCCCTTCAAAGACGGTTCAACATGGTCAGGTGAGTATCCCGAGGGCTTAAACGGAGTAGAGGTATTAAATCTAAAAAGTATCTGGCAAAACGCATGGCGTGAGTCCAAGCTCTCTTTTCTTTGGTCTATTTTAATTTATCCCTTTAACTCTCGTCTCGCCCTGCTACGAATCTATGACGCCCCGGAAAGGGAGTTACAACTTTGGGACAAAATAAATTCCCGTTTTCAGTCGGTTGGTCTTTTGGGAAACGATGCCACTGCAAGGCTGTCTTCTATTGGAAAAAATTTCTTTCGCTTTCCGAGTTATCAGGAGTCTTTTTCAATTGCTTCAAACCATGTTCTTTTAGGCTCCGAACTTACTGGAGATTTCGAAAGTGACAGAAATAAAATTCTCCATGCCCTAAATAACGGAAATTTTTACCTATGTATGGACCTCCTAGGCGATCCAAAAGGATTCATTGCAGAGATAAAAGCCAACGCCAATTCTTATTTACCAGGATCAACTATCCGACTTAAAGAACAACCGTGGCTATATGTGAAGCTACCAAAAACGCCCCGTTTTCCCTTTGAGGTCCAAGTTTTTCAAAATGGCAAATTAATGAAAACCTTCAACGAACCTTCCATCACCATGGAACTGACAGAAAAAGGCTCATATCGTATAGCAGTTAGGGTCATACCGACACTTCCCCTACCAGATGGAAAACGTTGGTTTTCTTGGATTTTCACCAACCCGTTTACTGTGGAATAAAAACCACTTTTGATGCTATGCGCTGTTATCTTCGAAGACCTGACTAACCCCCCCGAGATTTTGTAAACTGGCCCAAAATTTCGTACAAATTTTAGGAGAAATAAAATGGATTCAGCATGGCTGATCGAAGAAGCAGTAAAATCAGGTCTTGGTGTTTTCAGCGTTGATGGCGCTTTGATTGTAAGAACCGGAGCCTTCACAGGAAGAGCCGCAAAAAATCGCTTTGTTCTAAATCGGCCCGAGCTCAAAGACTCTATCGACTGGGGGCCTGTAAACGTTCCAATGGAAATGAATGTCGGAAGCGACCTCTTCAAAAAAGGTAGAGCCTACTTGGAAAAACAGAAAACTTTTCGCATGAGTGGATACGTTGGTGGATTTCCAATCGAAGTTACATCCACTTCCCCATGGCACATTGCTTTTGCAAAAAACATGTTCCGTGAAAAAACAATTAAAACCATTGCCGAAAAAGCTCCTAAAGGAAAGACCATTCAGGTTTGGCACCTCCCTTATGTCAACACTCATGATCTTGGATTCACCACAATTGATAAAACTGTAATCTTACTTGATCCACATGAGTTACAAGTCATCATCGTAGGCACAGCCTATGCCGGCGAAATCAAAAAATCAGGTTTTAGTATCGCGAATTTCATATTTCCAAATATGGGATTCTTTCCGATGCACGCTTCGGCAAATTGTTTGAAGGATAGAAGCGAGTCGTGCGTCCTCTTTGGCTTGTCAGGAACAGGAAAAACAACACTTTCTGCCGCACACGACAGGTATCTTATTGGTGATGACGAAATTGTTTGGACACCCACTGGAATTTCAAACCTCGAAGGCGGGTGCTACGCAAAACTTATCGGACTAACAAAAGATCGCGAGCCAGAAATTTATTCAGCATCTAATCGGTTTGGTTCAATACTCGAAAACGTTGCTTACGACGAGAAAACAAGAACTGTTGACTTTCACGATCAGAAAATCACAGAAAATACCCGTAGTTCCTATCCGCTAACTTCGTTAGAGAAAGTAGCTGAGCAAAATTGGGAATGTGATGCTCCTAAAAATATTATTTTTCTAACAGCTGATGCCTTCGGCGCTCTCCCGGCAGTTGCAAGACTAAACTCTTATCAAGCGCAATATCATTTTCTTTCTGGCTATACGGCAAGACTTGCAGGAACGGAAGTCGGGGTAAAGGAGCCAACGGCCGTATTTAGTACATGTTTCGGCGCCCCATTTATGCCGCTAAAACCAACTATATATGCGGCACTACTCGCGAAGTACATGCAATCCTCAGGAGCAAACGTGTGGTTATTAAATACCGGCTGGACCGGCAAAGGCTACGGGCATGGCGAACGGTTTCCATTAAATGTCACTCGTGAAATCCTGCGAAATATTCAAAGCGGCGAATTAGGCAACGGGCAGTTTAAAACCCATCCTGTATTTGGATTTGAAACTCCTGTAGCGGTTCGAAATGTAAATCCGAGTTATTTGCAAATCCCCGACGGAGATCAGGTGCAAATGCTTGCTACTAAGTTCATGGAAAATATTAAAAAGTTTGGAACTATAGATGCAAAAATAGTTGAATTGGGTGGTCCTCGCCCAAAGACTCAGGGCTCTAGTTTTAGCAAAGACGTGCACGCGTTTAACTAGGGCCTTCATCTGAAGCATGATTGGACGGATTAAGCTGGACACTCATTCCTGACTAAAGTAACTCTAATTCTTTAGAGCGAGGCTTTAGAAACCCTCTGATGAATTGTGCCAAACAAGTTTTCGCCATTTTCATTCATCATTTTTATCGTAACGGTATCGCCAACCTTCATAAATGGCGTCTTAAATTCTCCGGAGTTAATTTTTTCGCGCATTCTCAATTCTTGTATGCAACAAGCTCCAGCAGAGACGTCTTCATTAGAAACAGTTCCACTACCAATTATTGTTCCTGCACCCAAATTCCGAGTCGCCGCCGCATGGGCAATGAGTTGGCCAAAATGAAAGTGCATCGCACCTGCATTTGGCTTTCCAAAAAATTTATCATTGTAGTCGACGAGCAAAGGTAAGTGAACTCTGCCGTCCCTCCAGTTTTTTCCGAGCTCATCAGGAGTAATTGCAAATGGTGCGAACGCACTGGACGGTTTACTTTGAAAAAATCCAAATCCCATTTCGAGTTCTGCCGGGATTAACCCACGAAGAGAAACATCGTTTATCAAAACTAAAAGTAAAATTTTTTCCAAAGCCTTCTCTGGAGAGATTCCCATGGGCACAAAGTCAGTTACGACACCAACTTCACCTTCGAAATCAGTACCGTGAGCACTATCAATCTGTGGAATATCTTCGTTTGGTGAAAGAAAGTCGTCACTGCCGCCTTGATACATTAACGGTACTGTCAAAAGTTTTGGTGGCATGTCGGCATTACGCGCCTTACGTACTAGGCGTACGTGTTCAAGAAATGCGGAGCCGTCGGCCCACTGAAACGCTCTAGGCAGCGGTGAATGAAATTTTGTTTCATGAACCGCAAAACCTTCTATAGTCCCTCGGTTTATTTTTTCGTATATTGATTTTAGCTTGGGAAAGGTCTCCTTTGAATTTTCGATTGCCTCGCGTAAGGATAGAGCAATTTCCGGAACCTTTACTGCTTTCTGATTATTTTGACTTATGACAACCAATTCACCATCACGAGATTTCGAATTTTTCAGAGTTCCTAGTTTCATAACTTCCCCTTGGATTATAGAATATGTATACTTAACCTATTTTAAGAGGTCAAAATGTCTTCTGTTGCGCTTTATAGCTATTTTCGCAGTTCCTCGAGTTTTCGGGTACGAATCGCCTTAAATCTAAAAGATATAGAATACGAGATCAAGCCGATTCACCTTTTAAAAGATGGTGGCCAACAGAAAAAAGATAATTACAAGAAATTTAACCCCATGGGTGAAGTTCCTTGCTTGGTCCACGATGGGAAATATCTAGCGCAATCCATGGCAATTATTGAGTACATTGACGGGAATTTTCCAGGACATGCTTTGTTTCCCGCAATTCCGTATGATGCGGCCCTGGTTCGACAGATTTGTGAAATCGTTAATAGTGGAATTCAGCCGATACAGAACTTAAAAGTCTTACAGAAAATTGAAAAGGATTTTGGTGCGGACCAAGACACAAAAAACAAATGGGCGCACTATTGGATTCAAGAAGGCTTCGTCGCACTGGAAAAAATATTAGAGTCTCTTGCCGGAAGTTATTCCTACAAAAATAAATTAAGTGCCGCTGACTGTTTTGTAATCCCTCAGGTTTTCAATGCAAAGAGATTTAGTGTGGATATGAAACAGTTTCCGACAATCCAAAGAATTTTTGATTCGTGCATGAATGTCCCTGCATTTGAAAGAGCGGCTCCAGAAAATCAGCCAGATTTTGAGAAGTGATAAAAAAAGGGGGCAAATTACATGCCCCCGGTTAGTTACGGCGAAAGTAGATTCCGTACTTAAGAATCAACCTCCGCCTTAAGTTTTAATCTGTTTGTCATAGGCATCACCCCTTTCCGAGACCGTATATGATCTCTTTGGGAACAAAATAAAATCCTATATTAAAAGTTTCCAAGTGCCGGTGCCGATAGTTTAGTCGGCCAATATTCTATCTTTCTAATATGAGCGTTCGCTGAATCGTTTCCTAAAGTAGAATTTCCAATCACCATCGTACCGTTCAGGAGAGTCGGTGCCGTTAAAGATGTATTACCACTCGTTAAAATATCTCCGTTTA
The DNA here is from genome assembly GCA_002083485.1 of Proteobacteria bacterium SG_bin7. GTDB lineage: Bacteria > Bdellovibrionota > Bdellovibrionia > Bdellovibrionales > SG-bin7 > SG-bin7. Next base: position 398,424 of record LWDK01000030.1, read on the forward strand.
CACCGTAGTTGAACGCGTGGGAGCTGCCACTTGACCAACTAAAGCCAATTCGATTGGGCACGTTTACGTTCTGAGGAATCATGATCCGTAGAGGTGGACTTTGTTGAACACCACCAGCGGTAATAAAATAATCTGAAGTGCCGGTGACGTAACGGCGTACCTGCAATTGGTTTACTGAACAGCCACCATAGCACATGTCTAGATATGTACCATAGTCAGGTTTCATGGTGCCCGGTAAATTTGTAGCTTCGATACGCATACTTCCATACGATGAATTAAATCCAGGAATATTGGTCCCATTAATTGGCATCGTTACGTTATCGCCATTGCGGGTTGCGGCCGCACCTAAAGTTGCAATATACGAACTCATGATCGGTAGCTCCTCAACTTGCGCGCCAAATACATAGACGGAACCCGTGGCATTCAAATCAAAGCCTTCATTTGCATCGTTAGCAATCGCCGGAATCAAAATTATCGAACCCTGATAAGACACCGAAGAGTCGGAGTGAAGTCGAACCCATATCCTCCACCAACCTCCCGGTAATTTCTGCGCACCAAAACCGGAAGGATTTTGCGGGGTCCACGGACCAACCATTGGTTTTACTACACCTGTAGTTAGATCAATATGTGCCCCACCGCTAGCTATGAGATTTTCCTGGAGCATAATGCCAAAAAAATTTGATGTATTCCCCTTAACAAAAACAGATGCCACGTAATCTTTGTTATTAGTCATGTCAGCTGTAAACTGATACCAAAGTCGTCCAATATTATTTACGTCTTCGTTATTATCACTTAACATATAAACACCATTACCGCCGCCGCTTGTTCCTTTAGGATTTACAACGCCTGTCGCTGCGGTTGGTGTTGCCATCGTGCCGTTAGTCGTCCAAGAACTTAAAAAGTCTTCGCTATAAGCTACGAGATTTGTCGACTGGCCCTCAATAAGTAGTCCCAGCGGCGCAAAACCGCTGCTGGGATCTGGATTATGACCAAATCGGGCGGTGTTAGGGCTTGCCGTCATCAATATTCCCGCGCTGTCATAGTAAGTTCCTGTCGACGAACGCGACAGAGAAACTCCTGAAGGTAGTGAAGATGTAAAATTCAAAGTTGCAGTTTTTGCAATTGTATTGGTGTTAATGTTTATCGTTGTCGCGGTTGGCGTGCGAGAATCCGTAATATTAAAAGAAGCTGCATCACCACCACTTGAAGTATAAAGTCCACCAACGAGCGAGCCTGTGCCAGAAAGTTTATTAAAATTAAGCGGAGCAACACCCGTAAATACTTCAATCGCTTTTAACAGACTAAATATATATTCTGCAGGAATGTTATGACTATTGTTATCTACTGCAGTCATTGTTGGAGGCGTTGAGATATTAAAATTCAAATTGGCAACTGGTACCCCAGCAGTGGTAACAGTGGCAGTATAGTTAGCACTTGCCGAAGTCATATTGACAGCTAAAGCATAGACGGTAATAGAGTTTTCATATTGTTGTACCATCTTACTACTGATAGGAGCCATGCAAGTACCTCCCAAACGAGTCGCAAAAAATTGCAAGCCGGGACTTGATGAAAAACTAACAAGCTGGGTGTTCGGGAGTCCAATAGAGGCATTTAACAAATCCCTTGGTTGAATATTAAATTCCATACACGTACCATGATCCACTGGAGAATTATCGACAAGGGTAAAGTTCAGATGATGAAAGCCATTGATATCTAAGTTTCGGGTACCAACGACGCCGTCTAAGTTGGCGGTAACCAATGCATGGCCGACGTTATTTCCGCGCACATAGAATTCTATCTCGTGTTTGCCTGCAGAAACTAAAGCAGGCAGGACTGTATTACATGAGACGTCAGAGTAAAAATCCATATTAACAGCGCCACCGTTTACAGAGAGATTTCCATCTGAGGCCAGCGGTACAATCACGCCATTACCATTGAGAATTTTGGCCATAAAGGGACCGACGCAACTGTCAACTGTAGGGATATAGTTTAGTTCAGATATGAAAAGGTTTGCCGGTGTTTGACTTCCCGAACCAAGATGAAAGTAGACGGTCGCGGGGTCAGAAGTTACCTCACCGGCAGATGCAGACATCGTTACAGATTTGGGTCCCGTTCCAGAATTTACTTTGTAAAATATTGGAGAACCGTAGTTACCGCTAGCAATAGTCACCGAAGTCGCCGCTGTCGTACAGGAGGCATTTGAATATAAGCTAACTCCCGAAGCCGAAAGACCAACAGTCGTATTAGGACCTACGGTATGCTGACTTCCATCGTACCCAGAAAAATTGACTTCAGCTTTATAACAAACATTGGGAAGAACCAAAGTTGGGCCATCAAAAAACCAGGTTTTGTCATTATAACTCTTTACGCCCATGGAGAGATTCGATGAAGTCAAAGTTGGCGAGCCAGAATAACTCAATGTCAGATTCAGAGTATTTTGCGAAGCCTGACTGGGTATCCTCGCCCAAAACACAAATCGATTTGTCATGGAAGGCAGAGTCACATTTGTCTGTAAAGTTGCACCAGAAGTTTGGCAAAGCTGTTCGCTTGCGTGAAGAGAGTCTGCGTTCCCTGCAAGATTGAAATTAATAGGCGAAGAGAAAGTCGTCGGCAGGCCGTTCGCATCCCTTAATTCGACAGCAAACTCCGAACAAGAATACTCACTAGCTCCACTAAATGGTTGTTGGGTTTTTATGAGCACTAGCTGCGTTGGAGCGCCACCGCCACTTCCGCCCCCGCTAGAAACCGAAGTCTTCAACACAGATTTAAAAAGTTTTGCTCCTTTAAATGGACAACCTATAACTGCTGCGTTTGAAACATTCGAGAACGCCGCACTTGTAAACTCAGATGTTGGCATCATCGCATCGCCAACAACGGCAAAACCTTTACTTGGCAGGGTCATGCAATCAGTATTTCCTTTAAATTCACTGCCGCTTGCGTTCGGTTTCATGAAAAATCGAACACCATCGATAACCGAGGAATCAATGCCGGGCAAGTAATCCCAGTCTATAGTTGTTCCTGAAGTCGAAACCATTTGTGAATTCGAAATTTTTTTGAAAGGACCAAGAAAACCACCGATCGAATCATTTCCGTTATTATCGTAGAGACCTGAACTCAAAGTAACATAGTTAACAAACTCAGTACCCGAACACGCGGAAGTCGCTCCAGCGTGTGAAAACCCAGCTGGAAAAACAAGGCCGGCTGATGTATTGGTATCAATCCTATAAGTAAATGAAAAGCTGCCGGGTTTGCAACTCGTCCCGCTTGGAGAGTTTCCAAAAAAACCAAAATTAAACAATGCTCCTGCCTCAGGTTGTGTACCACTGCCACCTGTTCGACTATGTGGGGGAACGGTTAGACGATAAACTCCAGCCGCTGTAAACGCCCCACTCTGCAGATTAACCGGCCCACCAAACATGACATGACCCGTATCAAGCTCATAAGACAAGGAGAGGTCCTGCATCCCAAACACATTAAACCACCCCGAAAACATTTCACCGCGTTCGACAACCATAGTAGGTTTGCCCGGAGGAGTATATTTTACGTTGATTGTACTTGTCGGTGCTAACCCGATCGGGTCGTAATAACGGCCAACAATATTTCCCCCGGAACTTGCTGTATTATTTAAAGCCACGAGGTCAATAGTCGCGGTCTCAGCACCCGACGAAAGATTTTTTTTAACGTCGCCGTAAGCAAAAAGCATTGCACCATTGGAACCTCTATAAACTCCAAGGACCTGTATTAAACGTGAGGCTCCGGAAGGAACTTCAACCACATAGTCTGATGGAAATATGCAATTACCCGATTGGCAATCGTGAGAGTCCCATGAATTTAATATTGTCGACGGAATTCCCGGACCAGAGATATTAATAACAACATGACTGAGCATCCCGTTAAAAGTTTGGCCAGCGACTTTTGAAGATGGGTTCAATGGCATACTCAAACTAAGTTTGGAAGTGTTGCCGACGTCGCGAGTACACGAAGTCAAAAACGAAGTTGAAATTACCAACAAACCCAAGAGCCAAAGGCGCACCATAAACAAACGTCCCCCAATAACTGCCTATACTTTTCGGTAGACTTTGGTCCTGACTAAATGGAGTTAAATCTTCGAAATAAATGGCTTTCTCAACTAGGTACCCAATCTAATTTGAGACGGTATATTTTGATACACGTCTTCACCGAGGTTGAGATTTGAAATTTTTTATTGGGTATCAGATAGGATCTTATTTCTAGCGGCGTTTGTCCAAATTAAAAACACGACATACACAACCGATGCAACAATGGTTGCCGCAACCGCGGTATGAAGGACAGTGATCAGAGCTGGCAAATAAAATTTAATGTTGGCAATTCCCAAAGCTGCTTGAATCAATACAAGGGTAATTAACGAGCGTGCCACTTTTGTTATTTTATTATTTGTATCTAAATCCCAACCACGCAATAAAACATAAAAACCAACCACAACCACCAAAGTCAAATACGCGCCCAAACGATGAAGGACGTGCAATCCGACACCACCCTTCAAGGTTGGAATAAATTGGCCATTGCATAGTGGAAAATCAGGACATGCCATTCCCGCATAGTTGCTCGCGACAGTTCCCCCTAAAACAATCTGTACAACCACCGTTACCAACACGACCAATGAAACCAAGCGCAGTCCATTTGGAATCTTCATTTCTTCGCCGACGGGACGAAGACTTAAATTTATCCACAACAATGTCGACAAGAATCCCAAACCAAAAACTAAATGTAGAGTGACGATTGAAGACTGAAGAAGTTTTAAAACCGTCAAACCACCAAGAACAACCTGCGAAGCCAATAATAAGAAACTAATCCCCGCAAGTACCCTAATAGACTTTTTCAAACTCTTATTAAAAAGAATTCTGCCATTCAAATAAACCGTAACTAAACCAACGGCACCTGCTAAAACTCGATGTATAAATTCAAAATAAACCTGTGGATGGTAATCTGGAACATACTGACCAAAACAAAGCGGCCAATCCGGACAGGCAAGCCCGGCATTCATTGCCCTCACAGAACCACCTAACGCGATCAATACCAACACAGTTATGCAAAGATAAGAATGAAAGCGAATAAATGTACTGCTCATTTATGAACTCCCAAGAAAATACAGATACCACTTATCAAACGCGGGCGCGATTAGAAAGAAAATAACACTCATGTTTACCCACATGAAAAATCGCAGCCAAGACCGCTGACTAAAATTTTTATGAAACCGTATAAACTCCACCAGTAATTTAACAGCAATCGGTAAAACTATGGCTACGTGGAATAAATATGTTTTTATTAAAAATGGCGCAGCAAAAACAACACCGACATACGCAAATAGATAAAGACCTATGTAGTATTGAGTATTTTCGATATTCCTTTGTGCCGGTAAGGTCGGAATTCCAGCCCTTTGGTAATCATCCTTTAACTTAATAGCTAGAGTCCAAAAGTGCGGCATCTGCCACAAAAATAAAACTGTGAAAATATAAACGGCTTCCGGTGAAAAAATATTGTTATTTCCAGCTGCAAACCCTATTAACACTGGCAACGCTCCTGGTATTGCTCCTGGCACAGCACCAAAAATCCACTTTGGTTTCCAGATGGGAGTATAGAAAACGTTATAGGTTAAAACAGAAACCAAACCTAAAAAGCATGACATTGTCGACGCGAGAAATAAAAAGCAAACACCTAATACAAAAAATACGGCACCTAGATCCCACGCTTTCTTGGCGCTAAGATCAAAACAAGCGACGGGGCGAAGTCTTGTTCTTTCCATCATTTGATCTATTTCGCGTTCCTGAATTTGATTAAAGATAAAACTAGATCCGCTTAAAAAATACAAACCTAGTATCAAGTAAACTAACTTGCTAATTTCTACGGGGGCACTTGTTTTATGACCCAGCAGATATCCTAAGATACCTGCGATAATTACAAAAATGGTAATTCCAATTTTCGTTAGTACAAAGTACGACTTCACAGAGTACTGTGTTCCATGATCCTTGTATAAATGTCCAGTCCGCTGAACAAGAAAAGTAAAAAAACGAAAGATAACGCCACCGCAATAATTACACGATTCATCATGTTGTCATACTTTAGATGCATAAAAAACGCGAGGACTAGAGTCGCTTTAAAAGTTGCAATCAATAGTGCCACCGGCGTATTCATAACTCCAAAGTCGTGGGTGGCCGCCCATACCGTGACCAGTGTCATGACAAGCAAAGTTGCAAATACTGAAAGGTAAACTTTCATTGGAATTATGTGATGCGCGTGTGAGTTTGAGCTAGGTCCGTGTCCTGTATTATGATGTGCCATAATTCCTCTCCTTACCTTGCCATATCTATTAGATAGAGTAGCGGGAATAAATAAATCCAAATCAAATCGACCAAATGCCAAAAAATTCCAACACCTTCAACCGGAGTGTAATAATGTGAACCAAAGTGTCCTTTTGCAGCCTTGATCGCTACCCAAATGATAAGTCCCATTCCCACTAAAACGTGAGTCCCATGGAGACCCGTCATCGTGTAATAAAGCGAGTAATACAAAGCCTGATTAGAATAAGAAAAATCGTGGGCCGTAAAAAACTTACCAGCTTTAATTCCATGTTCAAATTTGTGAGTCCATTCAAAGTATTTCACGACCATGAACACGGCACCACAAGCAACGGTAATCCACAAATTAATTACTGCCTTGATTTTCTGATTGTGTTGCAGATAATAAATGCCCATAGCCATTGTAAATGAGCTCAAAATCAGAACTCCCGTGTTTAACATCCCGAGTTTCCAATTTAGAGAACGCGATCCATCGATAAAAATTCCTGGGTATTTATTTTTATAAATAGCGTAAAGAACAAATAGTCCCCCGAACATGAGGATTTCGGTCGCCATAAACAACCAAATTCCTAATTTCGCCGTCGAGTACTGATGCTCAGGGCTATCGTAATGGTGAAGATGATACGGTTTACTACCTGTACTCATAGGGTCCTCCGGTAACCACTGGTGTTTTCAAAAAGTTTTCATGTGGTGGTGGTGAGGGCGACTTCCATTCCAAAGTCGTTGAACCCCAGGGATTATCCCCAGCTTTTTCACCATACATCAACCCATGAATAATTGTAATCAAACCAATAACAAAACCTGTACCGATCATGAACGCTCCGTAAGAAGAAATTCGGCTAAGGTCAGCATAAGGCTCCAAGAAGGTCGCATAGCGACGCGGATTTCCCATCGCTCCCATAACAAATTGCGGAAAGAAAGTTACATTAAATCCCATAAAAATAAAAATAAAGGACCATATCCCCCAGCTATCCTTTGTCATCTTACCAAACATTTTTGGAAACCAGTGATAAATTCCTCCCATGATCGCCATTAACGTTCCACCAACCATTACATAATGAAAGTGGGCCACAACAAAATATGTATCATGCAGATGTACATCTATAGCAAGGGTCGCTAACATAATCCCAGTCACACCCCCAATCGCAAATAAAAACAGAAATCCCAAAGCAAAAAGCATTGGCGCCGTAAAACGGATTGATCCCTGATACAAGGTGGCAATCCAATTAAACATTTTAATCGCCGTTGGAACACCAACAAGCATAGTAAGGATTGAAAATATTATTCCCATAATCTCTGATTGACCACTCACGTACATGTGGTGACCCCAGACAAAAAAGCTTACGGCCGCGATTGCCAAAGATGAGTACGCAATTGCAGTGTAGCCAAAAATCTCTTTCTTAGCATGAGTTGTAAGGATCTCACTGACGACACCCATTGCCGGTAAAATCATGATATAGACTGCGGGGTGAGAGTAGAACCAGAAGAAGTGCTGAAATAAAACTGGATCTCCACCAAGCGCTGGATCAAAAAAACCGACACCTAAAATTTTTTCAAGCACGAGTAAAACGAGCGTGATCGCCAGAACCGGAGTCGCCAAAACCTGCAATAGGGCCGTCGAATATACCGCCCATACAAATAAGGGCATGCGGTTCATAGTCATTCCCGCTGCCCTTAATTTGTGAACCGTGGCCACGAAGTTTACGCCAGTCAAAATGGATGAGAACCCCATGATAAAAGCGCCTGTAACCATAAGAACTGTGCCTTCGAAAGACTTATTAATCGAATACGGCGTATAAAAGGTCCAACCAGTGTCAGCACCACTCCACACAAGGGAAGAGATCGCTACTACAGCGCCAAGCATGAGGCAATACCAGCTCAATAAATTTAACTTTGGATAGGCAACGTCTTTTGCCCCCAACTGCATCGGCATTATAAAGTTTCCTAGGAAGGCCGGAATTCCTGGGATTATCACCATGAAAACCATGATCGCCCCGTGAAACGTCATGGCTCGGTTGTAGCCGTCTTCGGTGCTAAAGAAATCTAAGTTTGGTGAAAGTAATTCGTAACGAATCAACATCGCGAAAATTCCACCAACTAAGAAAAACATCGCAACTGAAATAAAATACATAATTCCGATGCGCTTATGATCGGTTGACGTTAACCACGACCACAACCCTTTTTGCCAGTTTAAATAATTTTCTCCATGTGCAGCTGCGTGTGCCATACTATTCTCCTACTTAAGAGATTTCAAAAATTCGATAATTGCGGTGATTTCTTGTTCACTGAGACTGCCCTGAAAGGTTGGCATTACACCGGGTTTAAAACCCGCCAAAACTTTCGCGGAAGGGGTTAAGACTGATTCACGAACATAGTTTTCATCAAATGCGACCTCTTGGCCGTTATCAAGTTTTCTAAGAGTTCCAAAGACTCCCTTCCAACTCGGTCCAACGCCTGAAACTCCTGACGTCGAGTGACAGGCAACACATCCTTTGTCAGTATAGAGTTTCTTTCCGATGTCGAGTAGACTTAAGCCTTTATATTCATCTGTCCCTAACCATTTTTCAAATTCGGTCTGCGGCAAAACCAATACTTTCGAAAGCATTTCTGAGTGGCGAGTTCCGCAAAACTCGGTACAGAATATTTGGAACTCACCTTCCATTTCAGATTTAAACCAGACTTGGGTGTACATTCCGGGAACCACGTCTTGCTTAATTCGAAACGCCGGCACATAAAAACTATGTAGTACGTCGATTGAAGACATTATCAGCTTAACCGGAGTGTTCGCTGGTACCACTAAATTACTGGAAGTTTTTCCACTCTTATATTTAAATTCCCAGGCCCATTGTTTAGCGACAACATGAACTTCAAATGCATCTTTCGGGGGATGGCGCATTTGATCGTATATGTACCAGCCCCAACCAAACACAAACATGAAAATCAAAAAAGGAACAAAGCTCCAGGTGAATTCCAAAAGGCCACTATGGGTAAGTGTTCCAACCTTATCGCTATCACTTTTTCGGCGATATTTCATAGCAAAATAAATCATTCCACCAATAAGCAAAATACAAGAAATTGTACTTGCGATGACTAGAAAATAATATAGCGAGTCCACACTATGAGCGATACTCGTACCCTGTACGGGCATTAATCTACCTTCGGCAAAAGCCGTACTCACACCGATCATTAACCTTCTCCCTGATTCAATAATGTGCGTCTTTGTCGTCTCCAAAACCTAACTAACACAAAAGATAAAATTCCCAAGGTGATGATGCCGCCAACTTTCATAATATTGCTTGCGGCTACAATGTAGCGGCTCTTCTTGGGATCGTACTGAAAACAATAAAGTACAAAAGTATTTATGATATTGGAGATTTTTAGTTTCGAGGATTCCGCAATAGCGAGCTTCAAACTCCCCGGATCAAAAAAAACGCCGTGCAAATAACGAGAAATTTTTCCTTCAGGAGTGATAAATACCGCCGCACTGGCGTGAGCCCACTGCTTCTCCACTTCATTCCACTTAAATTTGAAACCGATCAAACTAGCTATTTTCTCAATCGAATTCTTGTCACCCGTCAAAAAGTGAAACGAGTTTTCGGCACCGACTCTTCCGAGCTGTTTCAGATAAGAGTTTTTCTTTGCCAAAGCCATTTCCGTTTTGTCATTTTCATCAAAAGAAATCGCGACCACTTCATAGTCCTTGCCTGGAATTTCGGATGCCTCTTTTAAGCCATTCGTCAGTCCATCAAGGTGATAATTACATAAATTTGGACAACCAAAATAAACTAAAGACAAAATGATTGGGCGAGATTTCTGAAAATAATCCCCTATTAAAACATCTTTTCCGCGCTCATCTTTAAATGGAATGTTCAGATCAAGTTTTTCGCCCAGCCGCTCAGCAATACCAACATCTTTTAGTTCCGCGGGAGTCTCGTTCGCTTTTACCTTTACCTCATTAACGTTGTAGTCGGCATAAGAGACCGCACTCAGACTCAAAACGAAACTCAAGAAGAAGGCTGGGAATGCAACTCTCATTAAAAATTACTTTTCGCCCTTCGCAAATTTTTCTAGGTCGGCCGGTTTGTCCTCTGGTTTGGCATTTTTAGATATTGATCGCACATAGTGAGTCATCGCCCAACGATCTACTACTGGAATATGTTTAAACGGAGCCATCATTGTTCCGGGCAAGCCATCACGAATCGTTGTAAAGATATCTTTCGCAGAACCACTTTTTTTCCATTTCCCTTCAACAAGATCTCTTGGTTTTGGATTTAAAGATGCACCCGCGGGGCCGTCACCTTTTCCGCCGTCACCATGGCAAACAGCACAGTTCATTTTGTATTTCGTTTTTCCATATTCGACAAATTCTGGAGTGCTTGTCCAAGGAGTTGGATTAGTCGACATGTCCGCCGCAGCTCCACCCGCGGCTTGCGCCACTTGCATACCAATTTCAGTTTTTATTTTTGGTTTATCTATATTTATTCCTGGATGAATAAACGAAATATAAATAAAGAAAACAGTGGAGGCCGCCATGCAAGACATGAACGCTAAAAATCCACCTCTATTGTAGTTATTTTTATCTAAACCCATTTGGTACGCTCCTTATAAAACACGTAAGTAACCAAAATTTTTTATTTTTTGTGTATTATTCTTGGTAGCACTCGTGTCGTGCTCTGTCACGAAATTCATATGCTCAATTTAACTGCATCTTTTTTGAGCCGTGTCTCATTATGAAACGGCAAAGTTTTTTGTTTAGCGGTGAAACCCGCAATCAGTTATAATTTAAAAATGAAACAAGCATTTGTATTGGTAACGGCGTTTCTAGTGGCTTCGTGCACAACCCCTCAGCATTCATTCGAAAATGTAAACATAGGAATGGATAAATCGGAAGTTATTGAGTTAATGGGCGGCGGACCACAACTTACTAAGAGAAGAAATAGCGAGGATGTCTGGCAATACCATTTTTATACGGGAGAGCAAAAATCCATTAAGGAACTACATTTCAAAAATAATAAGGTTTCTTACAAAGGTGAGCCTGTTGGACCCCGGCCTGGAGAATCAGCAAAAGCGATTGACGCTCGCAACTCTCGGGCTCTGCCTTCATTTGGCGCATCGTCCTCCCAAGCGGAAAACCTCACACCAAAACAAAAGCAGGAGAATTTAGAAAAGTATATTAAAGAAGATGAGGAAACTCAGGCGCAAAAATCGTCTTTCAAAGAGCTTTGATTGCTTCTTTAACCACCCATGAAGTCATTGCTAAACCAAAAGCACCAGTTACATAGCCCGCATTTCCATAAATTACATTACGTCTCTCGCAAGAATGAAAATCGTTTTTCCCCTGAGGACATACGCATTTAAAACCTTCGCCTTTATCGTAAGTAAGATCTACTGGCATCATTAAACTTTCGTCTGAAAATACACAGGTCACACCGAACGCTCCTTCTGGCGGAAAATCATACCTCGATCGAAGTATCTTGCGTAACTGATGGGCCATGGGGTCTGAATGCGACTCTGCCAGGTCCACAATTTTAATTCTTGTCGGATCCATGCGACCAGCAGCGCCCATGGCAGAAATTACTTTTATTCCCCGCCCCCTGCAGGTACTTATCAGGTGCGCTTTGGCCGTGAGATTATCAATTGCATCGATCACAAAATCGGGTCTGTCGCCAAGTAATGTTTCAGAGTTTTCATCGTTGTAAAACATGTTGTGATCAACAACTTTAATTTGCGGATTAATCCTACACATCCTCTCAGCCATAACTTCCGATTTATTTTTTCCCACTAACCCTTGAAGGGCATGTAACTGACGGTTGGAATTCGTAATACAAATTTTATCGAAATCTATCAGAGAAAGTTTCCCAATACCTGCTCTTGCCAGAGACTCCGCGGCCCACGAGCCGACGCCACCCAAACCTATCACCGCTACGTGGGTAGAAAAAAGTTTTTGCATTTTTTCGTCGCCAATTAGGCGACCCATGCGGTCAAAGCGACGGTGAAGGGTATATTGAGTCTCTTCCATACGAAGACTCTTATCAAAATTGTTTTCAAAAAATAGTTTTGACGCGCACATACTTCCGCAGTGGAAGCAGCTCCGAACTAATATTATAGCCTATTTCTCACTTGCGTAAAATGATTCTCTCTGGAGGCCTTTCCTCTATCTTTTTCTTTTCGGCTAACTCTTCTTTTTTAGACTTAGGTGGGGGCGGGGATTGGTTGTATTGCGCCTCCATTTTTCTTTTAACACGATCAAGCTTTCCTTCAAGACCTACATCATTTTCGATTTGCTCGAGTGTTCTTGGTTTCAAAATGGTGTAGGTGCGTTCGCCATCGTCACCTTGCTCAGGGTGGCGAAATTTCACATGGTTCACTTCGTCGTTATAGGTCTTGTAGGCCTCTATTAGTTTTTTATGTTTTTCTTCAATTTCTTTCATCACCTTTTTTTGAGCCTCGCGGTCATGTTCAGATCTTTTGTGATGAATTAAATTTTTTATTTCGGCCTCAATGTCGGAAATGGAAACTACCATGTTTTGCAGATTCTGCTTATGCGCCTCAAAACCACCAGCAAATACTGATTTCGAAGACAACAAAATCAAAAACACTAAATGGATTCGGTATGCATTGATTGTTCCCATGAAATCCCCAAAGGTAGATTTTTTATTCTATTTATGAAAACGGCCGCCTTGACGGCATTTACTTTTGAAATCCGCACTGCTCCCTGTTTTATTGACCCCATAATGCGATCAGAGTCCCAACCAAATCTTTTATCTTGCAAAGCCTCGCGTAGGTTTTCGCGAATTTCCTTCGAATCAATATTCCAAATTAGCACGTCGTAAATATAAGGGCCGTCTTTTCCTAACGATGCTTCGGAATTTCCAAAATCAGCAATGTCAGACAAGTTTAGTGATTTTGGTTTTGTCACTATTATCTGTGGCGGAGGCTCCGGCAAAGGTTCCTGAGTCTCACCTCCTGGCAATGGCTCCGAAAATTCCACGGCCGAAATTGATGGCATCGATGGGGTCACAGACTCAAGTGGGGCACTCATCGGCGCCTCAAAGCTTGGCACCGGCACTTGACTCCTATTTTGAGCAGAATCTAGCTGAACATTTCCGCTAATGTCGATAAACAAAACCGACTCACAATTTGCACACGTATAAATTCCAAAATCAACGGTGACTGGAGTAGAGCATTTAGGACATTGAGCCATGGCACTTTTTATATTTCTTGCCACTTCCGCATGGACAAGGATCGTTTCTGCCAACTTTGGGTTCGTCTCTTCTTGCTGTTACTATTTCTCGGCGAGGTTGGGGTGGGGGACCCGACATCGGGCCAAATCGCATCGGATTTCCCACAGGTCTCGGCGCTGGGCCTGCTTCTAGCGTTGGGGCCTCGATTAGTTCCGCGGGATTATTGTATGAAAGTTTACTCGAATCCACTCCCGAATCTAGCTCCAAATCGCGCGCCTGATCCGGTGACATAACTTGTACTTTAAACAGTTTTTCAATCGTCTCAGCGCGGACAAGCTGATTCATTTCTTCAAAGGCGCGGTAGGCCTCCTTTTTATATTCAATTAATGGATCTTTCTGCGCATATGCACGTAGGTTGATACCTTCTTTTAACTTATCGATTCTCGCAAGGTGTTCTTTCCAACGGGTATCAATCGTCTGTAGTAAAATCATTTTCTGCAAATGATCGTAAAAAGGACCTAAACGATTTTTTTGTTCCTCAAATGCTGCTTTGACCTGTGTTTTCATCGTGTCAACAATGTCATTTGCATTCAATTTTTGACTTTCAGAGAACTCGACTCCCACGCCAAACTGCTGTTGAACTCCCAACGACAACCCTGCCAAATCCCATTTTTTTGCTTTAGCATCCGCTGGCACAAAGGTATCGAGTAAGCTTGAAGTAACGTCAGAAAGCATTTCTAAAATAACTTCGCCCACGTTTTGATTTTCGAGGATTCTACGCCTCAAACCATAAACGAGGGTACGCTGCTGATTCATAACGTCATCGTACTCTAACAAATGTTTACGAATATCAAAGTTGTGAGCCTCCACTTTTCTTTGCGCGCCCTCAATACTTCCAGTTACCATTCTAGCTGTTATTGGCTCATCATCCGGAACCTTTAAGGTGTTCATGATTTTTTGCAAGCGTTCGCCATTGAAAATCCGCATTAAGCTGTCATCGAGAGAGAGATAAAATCTCGATTCACCCGGATCACCTTGACGACCAGCCCTTCCACGCAACTGATTATCAATCCTTCGCGATTCATGCCTTTCGGTACCAACAATGTACAAACCACCAGCCGCAATGACTTCTTTCTTTTCATTCTCAGTTGTCGTTTTGTATTTTTGCACGAGCGCTTCAAACTCACTTTGGTTATCGCCCTTCCACTCGTGCTTTGCGAGAACCTCGGCATTGCCACCAAGTAAAATATCGGTTCCGCGACCCGCCATATTTGTAGCTATCGTAACGGAGCTTTTTCTTCCTGCCTGGGCGATAATATCGGCTTCGCGTTCATGGTGTTTGGCGTTCAAGACATTGTGGCGAACGCCCGCATTTTTCAAAAATTGGCTTAACAACTCCGATTTTTCAATACTTGCCGTACCCACCAAGCAAGGTTGGCCCTTTTCAGTACGTTCACGAATATCGTCAATGATGGCTTTGAATTTAGCTTTTTCTGTTTTGTAAACCAGATCCTCATTGTCATTTCGATTAATTGGTTTGTTGGTGGGAATGACAACAACATCAAGGCTATAAATCTTCTTAAACTCAACCGCTTCCGTGTCGGCTGTTCCGGTCATACCAGAAAGTTTTTTATACATCCTAAAATAATTTTGGAACGTAATTGTAGCAAGAGTCTGGTTTTCGTTCTTAACGGCCACGCTTTCTTTAGCTTCAATCGCCTGATGAAGACCATCACTCCATCGTCGTCCCGGCATCAATCGACCTGTGAATTCGTCAACAATAATAACCTCATTGTCTCTCACCATATAATCGACATCTCTCTTATAGAGATGATACGCCTTCAGACCCTGATAAACGTGGTGAAGCAAATCAATGTGTCCGGGATCATATAGATTTTCAATTCCTAAAAGTTCCTCAACCTTCGCGTTACCCTCTTCAGAGAGCGAGGCCGTTTTGGATTTTTCTTCCATCACAAAATGAATATCTTTTTTCAAATGCGGAATGACTTTATTGACGATGAGATATTTCTCGGTGCTGCCTTCGGCCGGACCTGATATAATAAGTGGTGTGCGCGCTTCATCAATTAAAATAGAATCACACTCGTCCACAATCGCGTAGTTAAGGGGTCTTTGCACGTAATCAGCAATATCAAATTTCATATTGTCGCGCAGATAATCAAAACCAAATTCATTATTTGTTCCATAGGTGATATCGCTGTTATAAGAAACTTGTCTCTCTTTGTCGTTTAACTCATGAACGATAATTCCAACAGTTAGGCCGAGAAATTTATAAAGCCGTCCCATCCATTCAGAATCACGTTTCGCCAAATAATCATTTACAGTAACAACGTGTACGCCTTTTCCAGCAAGTGCATTCAAATAGACGGGTAGCGTTGCCACGAGAGTTTTACCTTCACCCGTTTTCATTTCTGAAATATTTCCGCGGTGGAGAATAATTCCACCGATTAATTGCACATCATAGTGACGCATTTTCAGAACCCGGGAACTGGCCTCGCGACAAACCGCAAAAGCCTCTGGCAAAATATCGTCGAGCGTTTCCCCTTTTGCTAAACGCTGTTTAAACTCATTTGTCTTTTCTCTGAGTTGCTCGTCAGTTAGTTTCTTTATTTCTGACTCTAGGGCATTGATTTGCGCCACAACGGGACGCACTTTTTTCATGTCCCGATCGTGTTTAGTTCCAAAGATTTTTGCAGCCAGACTTCTTAACATAAAGAACATAGAGTATCCTGATTAAATTCAGGTGTCTATGTCTATACTGACAGCGACTTTTCCTGCGACAAATGACCCTGTCTGTTTTTTTGGACTTCTTGCTGGCGAAGAGCCTCATACACGGCGACTGCTACGGCATTAGACAGGTTTAGACTTCTTATTGGACCGTACATCGGGATCTGTATCGCTTGTGCGCCGTGTTGGCTTAGGATTTCATCGCTAAGACCTTTGGTCTCTTTACCAAATACCAGCCAATCGCCCTGCTGATAATTTACTTCATAATAGGGGCGGCTCGCTTTTTTAGAGAAAAAGAAAGCTCTTTTCGGATCAGGAACTGAACTCTCCCAGACCTTAAAAGAAGCATATCTGTTCCAACTAAGTTTCT
Source organism: Proteobacteria bacterium SG_bin7 (assembly GCA_002083485.1). GTDB lineage: Bacteria > Bdellovibrionota > Bdellovibrionia > Bdellovibrionales > SG-bin7 > SG-bin7. The sequence continues at coordinate 415,058 of LWDK01000030.1, forward strand.
CCCAATAATCTAAACCTGCCCTTTTTAATTTCGTGTCAGAAATTTCGAACCCTAACGGATCAATCAAGTGGAGCTTACACCCTGTACCTAAACAAGTGCGGCCGATATTACCGGTATTGTTTGGAATTTCAGGCTCAACTAAAACAATATTAAACATTAAATAAAGCGACTAACTTCTTTACCCAAGTTCGTCAAAGCAAAGCGACGCCCCTTATCCACAATAATCTGCATGCGCTCCAAATCACGACAGACATCGAGAGGGTATACGATGGTCTCTCGGCGGTCAGACTCAGCAAGCTTTTTGATATAGCCTTTATGGCGTTCGGTGAGGGTATTCAGTATTGAGGGCTGCTCACTCATCGCGCGCAACCAATTTCCATCAGAAATTTTTGTCGCCCCGCGCGGCAACTTAACGGGATTGAGTGTGTATCCCAAAACTCTAATTTCTTCCATGCTCGGGACTTTGTTAGCTACGAAACTGCTACGCAAATAAAGACTTTTGTTGGGTTCCGTTAAGCTGTAGCCATGAAATTCATCTAATATTTTGTAGAGAAGGTCCGCATCTTTCAGCTTTACCACTGAACCAAATACTATATCATTTCCGCCGTCGACCAAAACTGGATAACCAACCTCGAGTTGATAGATTGTGCCACGAACTTGTGCGGGGAAAGTTTCTAAAATGTAATTTGAAATTTTAGCGAAGTGAACCATACCTTCTGAAAACGATCCGTACACAAAAAGCAAGTCATTCGTCATTCAAGCATCTCCATGAAATTGATCGGAAGACTTGGAGGTATAACAAACATCTAAAAAAAGAGCAACCCAATTGGGTTTCCCTATCTAAAAAAAATTTTTTGTTTTGCGATTAGTAAAACTGATTGGCCTCTATTGAACAACTTAATATTAGTTGCTAAAACTGTACCAACTTTTTCATGAAAAAAATCGAAGCTATCATAAAACCTTTTAAGCTCGACGATGTCATAGAAGCACTAACTGAAGTTGGCATTGAGGGTGTTTCTATCACAGAAATACGTGGGTTTGGTCGCCAAAAAGGGCGGACTGAGATCTATAAAGGCGCAGAATACGTCGTAGATTTCCTTCCTAAAATAAAAATTGAAGCTGTCGTTATTGATTCGTTGGCAGAGTCTTGTGTCGAAGCTATTCGCAGAGCCGCACATACAGGAAAAATTGGCGATGGAAAAATTTTCGTTATTCCTGTCGAAAATGCAGTACGGGTCAGAACCAACGAACGCAATGAGGAAGCTTTGTAATTATGACAAAATTTAAAAAATCAAAAAAAGAACTTTTTAGATTTCTGAACTCAATAATTAACGCCCTTAAATAAAGGAGAAAATATAATGAATGCACAGAGTGCACTAGAATTTGCAAAAGCCAAAGGCGCCAAAATGGTCGACCTTAAATTTTGCGACTTACCAGGGACGTGGCAACACTTCACGATTCCAATCGCTCAACTAACTCCTGACGTTTTCGAAGAAGGTCTTGGTTTTGACGGCAGCTCAATTCGTGGATGGAGAAGTATTCATGAATCTGACATGATTGTAATTCCCGATCCCGCAACTGCAAAAATGGACCCATTTATGGAAGTTCCAACGTTGTCACTAACATGTAATATCCACCTTCCTGACACACTTGTTCCGTACGACAGAGACCCACGACAAATCGTCAGAAAAGCAGTCGCATACCTTAAGTCAACAGGGTTAGGCGACACAGTTTATATGGGTCCCGAAGCCGAATTCTTTATTTTTGATGATGTGAGATATGAACAGACAAACTATGGTGGTTTTTATAAAGTAGATTCGGATGAAGCTACGTGGAATACGGGAAGAGATGAGGGGGGAAAAAATCTAGGATATAAGCCTCGCCACAAAGAAGGATATTTCCCGGCACTTCCACATGATACTCTTCATGACATCCGCACAGAAATTTGTTTAGAAATGGAAAAAGCTGGAATTCCAGTTGAACGTCAACACCACGAAGTTGCATCAGCAGGTCAGGGTGAAATCAATTTAAAATATGATTCCATTCTCGAAATTTGCGACAAAATGATGTGGTTTAAATACATCGTGAAAAACGTAAGCCGTCGACATGGAAAAACTGCGACTTTTATGCCAAAACCGATTTACGGCGACAACGGTTCCGGAATGCACACCCACGCCTCGATTTGGAAAGATGGAAAAAACCTTTTCGCTGGCGATAAATATGCAGGTCTTTCGCAACAAGCGCTTTATTTTATAGGTGGCATTTTGAAACACGCGCCCGCAATGTGTGCGTTTACAAATCCGACGACTAACTCTTATAAGAGACTGGTTCCAGGATTTGAGGCGCCAGTGAACCTCGCGTATTCATACAAAAATAGATCTGCCGCAATTCGCATTCCAAACTCGGGAAGTAGCCCAAAAGCAAAACGCATCGAGTACAGAACCCCAGATCCGTCAGCGAATATCTATTTAAGCTGTGCGGCGATTTTAATGGCGGGTATTGATGGTATCCAAAATAAAATCGATCCGGGAGCCCCACTTGAGAAAGACATTTATGGATTATCACCCGAGGAACTAAAAAATGTTCCGTCGGCCCCAGGGTCTTTGCCCGAGGCAATCGATTGTTTAAATAAAAATCACGACTTCTTACTCAAAGGCGATGTCTTCTCAAAAGACCTCATTGAAACTTGGACCGACTACAAAATAAAACACGAAATCCAACCAATGCAAATGCGCCCGGTTCCTTACGAGTTTTACCTGTATTTCGATCTTTAAGGTGCCTGAGACTTTTTCCAGTCCATAGTGCGTCAACAAAGCCGAGAGAAATCTCGGCTTTTGTCTTTTGTGCGCCAGGCAAATTTTTATTGAGTTTTTTACTTGCGGAATTAAATGACTTACCGAATTTAACGTCATCTTGTATATTGGATTTGCATGAAAGTTATCACCGCCTTCATTGTATTTGGGATTAAATATCTCACAAAAGTCCTCTATCGAGTTAGAGTAAACTGGATAACTCCTGAAAAAGAAATTCGCTGGAGTGAGTTGCGCCTCATTATTTGCCTAAATCACACGAGTCTTTTTGAGTTTCTTTTCGCTGCTGCCGTTCCTAACAAAAATTTGTGGCGGGCAATTGATCGTCTGGTTCTCCCTATCGCCGATGTTACAATGAGTCGGCCCATTACAGGTCTGTTCTTTAAACTACTTATCCCCAATGCCATACCCATCACGCGGAAACGAGATGATAGCTGGACGCAATTAATTGATAAAGTTGATGGTAACTCGCTCATTATAATTTTTCCGGAAGGAAGAATGATGCGCAAAGATGGTTTAGATAAACATGGAAAGCCAATGTCGATTAAGGGCGGCGTAGTGGAAATTCTGAGTAAATTAGATCATGGAAAAATGTTAATTGCTTATAGTGGTGGACTACATCACGTTCAGGCCCCGGGAGAAACTCTCCCAAGGATATTTAAAGAAATTGAGGTTGGCTTTGAACAACACGACCTTGGCGAATACAAAAAAAGTTTAAAAAGCGAAAATTTTAGAGAAGCCGTACTTCAAGACTTAGAAAATCGAAAGAAACTACACTGCTAAACGTTGCACACACGATGCCAAAAAGTCGCATATAGAAACCCTATCTTTGGTCCAGTTCGGCGCACGTGGACACAAGGAAAGGCCTTTCATTATTTAAAAACTTTATTTATTCTTAATATTAATATTTAGAGGTGGAAGTATGTTCTCGGCGAATCTTAAGGTGCTTGTTGTTGATGACATGGAAACTATGCGAGCTATGCTCAACAACTATCTAAACGACATGGGTTTTAAGCGGATTGTAATGGCTACCGATGGAACCGAAGCGGTGCTAAAATTAAAAGATTCGCAAAAAACAAATGATCCTTTTCATATTATTATTTGTGACTGGGATATGCCGAACATGAACGGGATTGATTTCCTAAAATTCTGTCAATCAGAAGAGAAGTTCAAAAATATTCCGGTGATTTTTGTAACCGTAGAAGGTAACCAAAAAAATATTTTGGAAGCGATCACGCACGGAGTGGCGGACTACATCGTTAAACCATATACGCAGTCGCTGTTACAATCTAAACTTCAGCGAGTAATGAATAAGATTCAGACACCGAAATGAGTCATCTACTGCCCTATAATGTGACAAACGGGTTATACCGCTTTTCCTTACCAATCAAAGTCTCAGGCCCGTGTCCACTAAGAACAATCGTATCATCATCAAGAGTATAGAGTTTTTTACGAATAGATTTCGAAAGCTTCTCGAAGTCTCCGCCCCATAAATCCGTTCGACCAATTGAATTCTTAAAAAGTGTATCGCCTGAAAACAACAGCGACTCTTTCCCCGAATAGTGAAAACAACACGAACCTGGAGTATGCCCCGGAGTAAATATAGTCTTTACTTTTTCGCCACCCCAATTAATTTCCATTCCGTCCTCTAGATTTTTATCAACTCTGCCTGGCCCATCGGTATCTAAACCAAATAGATCGGCCTGCATCTGTACATTGTCCCAGAGATAAGTGTCGTCTTTGTGAAGATATGCCAACGCTTTGGTTTCCTCCTGAACTTTCTTAGTCGCCATCATGTGATCTAAGTGGGCATGTGTATGAATTAACGCTTTTACCGTTAACCCTTCGCTTGTAACCATATTCAAAATTGCTTCGGGCTCGTCACCCGGATCGATAACAATAGCCTCTTTCGACTTCTCATCAATCAAAACAAAGCAATTACACTGAAAACTGCCGACAATTAATGATTCAATTTTCATGTTTTATGATATCGAAGATACCGATCTCCCCTTTTTTAAACTCATTTAAGATCTTAACCTCTTCTTTAGTCCTAACAACCGTCGACAACCAATAATGTGTTCCTATCACTCCCGCAACCAGAAAAATTACAAATGTAATCCAAAGTTTTTTAGTAGTTGCTCTGATCTTAACTTCCACTTAATACATCCTAGGTGAACCAAGTCATTTTTGAAAGCAAAGATTTGATCGTTATAGATAAGCCACCGGGAGTTTTGAGTGTTCCCTCACGTATGGGAGTAAAAGATAAGCGCCCAATCGCCGCATCGTTTATTCCTCACTTAGAAAAAAAATCTCTATATCCTGTTCACCGCCTAGACCTTGAGGTCTCTGGTCTTCTAGTGTTTGCAAAAAACGCCACCACCCAAAGAATTCTCACGGACACTTTTGAAAATCGAGCGGTTAAGAAAACCTATATTGCTCTGTCTGACGAAAAACCGATTTCTCCCCTGAATTTTAATCAACAGGTAACGTGGAAAAATCTTTTGGTTAAAGGCAAGAAGCGCGTTTTTGAAGCACCCCACGGCAAAAGTGCTATTACTATAGCTGAGCCCCACAAAATTATTACTTGGAAAGATAGAAATTATATCCTGTGGAATCTTTACCCAGAAACTGGACGCCCACATCAGTTGCGCTTTCATATGTCGAAGGCCGGATTCCCTATTGCTGGCGATATCAAATATGGATATCACCAAATTTTTTTATCACAGAGCATCGCATTGCGCGCCGTAGCTTTGGAATTCCTAGACAAAAATATCGTAAATCGGCTCGACATTCCGCAAGGATTTCGGGTAACACTACGTGAAGATTATTGGCAACATGAGTAGTGATGCCGTAGTATAGTAGCAGGTATTAGTGCACTAGGGGACCTCGGGTTTTTACCCACGATTCACTAGGCGTTTTTTGGAGGATTTTGTTTTATGGGTAAGAAGCTTTATGTAGGGAACCTTCCCTATTCCACGACTGACGAAAATCTGACTTCAACTTTCGGAGCTTTCGGCGCAGTCGACTCTGTAAAAATCATTACTGATCGCGAATCAGGTCGCAGTAAGGGTTTCGGTTTTGTCGAAATGACAAATGATGAAGAGGCCGAAAAAGCAATTAGTTCTTTAAATGGAACTGATTTTGGTGGCCGAAAAATCGTTGTGTCAGAAGCCCGTGCCCGAGAAGAAGGTGGTGGCGGTCGTGGTGGTCGCGGCGGCGGTGGTGGATTTCGTGGTGGTCGCGGTGGCGGCGGCGGATTCCGCGGTGGCCGTGGCGGTGGTGGCGGATTCCGCGACGAATAGATTATTCAAATTCGCGTTCTGGCTTGGTTCACAAGTTTCACGAGCAAAAATACTGAAAATGCGACAATGGTAAATGAAATCATTGTCGTGATAAAAACGCCCAAATTAACTGTTACAGCACCAGCCTTTTGGGCGTCCGCTAAAGTTGAATATGGCCCTACTTGATTTACTCCTTCTTTTAAAACAACAAAAAGATTTTTGAAATCGACACTTCCAATAATAAGTCCAATTGGCGGCATAATGACGTCAGCTACAAGCGAATTTACAATTTTGCCGAATTCCGCACCGATAATAATCCCGATAGCCATATCAAGGACGTTTCCTTTAACGGCAAATTCTTTAAACTCTTGTACCACTCCCATACTTCCTCCTAAATTTTTTTAAATATATCTTTTAAATCTGAACTGACGTAAACAAGGGAATCTAACCCCGAAACAAATCCCTCGCTTTGCGTGAATTCCAAAAACTTAATGAGACCATCATAGTAAGATTTATAATTCCAAATTGCTATCGATTTGTTGTGAATACCTATTTGCTTCCAAGTGACAATCTCAAACAGCTCATCCAATGTTCCTAATCCCCCAGGGATTACCAAGAAACTATCGCTCAATTCATACATTTTATATTTTCGTTCATGCATGTCTCTGGTCTTAATTAGCTTAGTAAGTTTGTCGTGCGCTATTTCACGTGTATTGAAGTGTTCGGGAAGAACGCCTGTGACACTCAATCCTAATCTGAGACACTCGTCAGCCATGGCTCCCATTAATCCCATAGCTGCACCACCATATACTAGGGAACAGTTATTGTTGTAGAGGAAATTGGCGACCTCTTTGGCCGCGCCAACGTAATGACTTTCGTTTCCAACTCTCGACCCACAAAATACGCAAATGGCCTTAGGCTGTTTCATAAATGTCTCAACTTAAGACATAGTTTCTCAATTCAATGCATTTTGTAAAACTTTTTTTCGACCGACTAAAGTCTAGTTAATTTTGGCCGATATTTAATACAGGGGAATTATAGGGACAAGAAAAGCCGGGGCAGGGGAAGTACGGGTAGTGTAATTTGAGCTAAAGGGTGGCGGAAGCGAAAGCTTCCGCTTTTTTATTTATTTCGCTTAAGCCATTCGTAGGGACCAACAGGCATTAACTTTTTGAGATCCGACATCTTGTGTTTTTCCATTAACTCTTCAAAAATATCTACAATGTCGTTTGGGCCACCCATGGGAACGATTTTGTTCTTAGGAATTCCAAGAGCCTCAAAATATGGTAGGGCGTTTGTTAAATCTTCATATAGGGGTAAATAGTGCCCCGAAGTCGAAGAAATAAAAAATGCCTCTATTTGTTTTTGGGAATTATAGATCGCCCAGACTTCTCCAGCCGCAATAACTGGTTTGTCGGTAAATTCACCGCCGCCATTTGTTAAAACCGAATGTCCTATTTTTGGAAAACGGGTCTTGTCTCCATTGTAAAGCTGTAATACTCCATCAAAATCCAATACAAAATCGTAGCGTTGGTTATTTTCTAGCTCCGGAAAAGTATCTCCCGGCCGGAGAGTAATAATATTTTTTACATCCCCACCCTTACCTAAAAATTTCTTCATGCGATTGGCATAAATCTCTTTTCTCTCCGCAAACGAAAGGCCTTCAGTTCCCATTTGTTTAAATGTATCGCGGTACAAGGTCCTGCCGTTAACCTCGACACGAATCATGACCCAGAACTTATTCCCATGCATGATCGGTGAGAAATTGAGTTGATTCCTACCAAAGCCTTTTCCCAAGAGACGCAAAACATGGATGGACTTTTTTTGTAGAGATTTATAGTTTTCGCAATCCATTAAAATACAATTTAATAGCCTCTCGCCAGAGTAAACTAAAGCAGCTTGCGCTTCATCTTGCGCAACACCCAGATCTGAGTACATAGCAACCAAACCCTCTTTGTCTTTTGGAAGAGACTTATTTAAGTAAATGTTAGCTATAGTTTCAGCATGGCCCAACGATTCATCAATATTAACTGCATCCGCCTGGGGCAGAGAAAAAACAAAAACGTATAAAAGTGAAAATAGAATATTTTTAGTCATAATTCCTCGAATTTTAAATCAACTATTGCCTATTCAAACAAAAGACCACATCGGTTTACGAAAGCTTTTTTAACTTTTCCACTTATATTTCCAAAAAGCTTTGCCGTTCGCTCAAAAGAATTAGGAAAGTACTTCACCGCTAACCCCATACCTGTGTAGAAAATAACGATCGCTAAAGTTGAGCTTTTTACTACCAAGTCAAAATTCACAAATGGAATATTCACTGTCCAACTTTTTAAAGTTATCCCAGCTAAATCTAAAGATGTAATCACACTACCTATCATGTAAACTTGAAACCCAATAAGGCCTGCAGCAAAGCGCGACAGGGCACCCTTTTTTGCACCGAAGTAAGCACCCGAAAGAGATTTTGAAAGGACATTAGAAATTACTTCGATATTTCCTTGAATAGTCGTGATTGATGCCGCCGAATTTACTGAGCCGCTAATTCCACGCCACAAATAGGTAAAAAACCCAGAGTAAAGCAGCCGAAACGACATTTCTCTAAATGACCCACGCTCTTCTCCTTCTTTTCCGCTATTAGTACGACCACTCATAACGTTATCTACTGTGCGAAAGTAGGTCTGATTCACGAAATCCAAAAGAGTTTGACCAACAACAAGGGTAGACGCCGTCATGGGGTCAAGGCCGGACGAGAACCAAATTACTGAGGCCACAGTTCCACGAAATCCGCCCATAATGACGCCCCAATAAACTTCTTGGGAAGACGGCTTTACATATTTTGTCTTCCACCATTTTTTAAAACCGCGAAAATGCTCTGGTTGTTCTTTTTTTGCAAGATCTAGGATGTCGGTTTCAATATTTTTGGTCGTGGCATTTAGATCAGCATCTACAACAAAATCACCAATTTTATTGGCAACCGAGTTTGTTTTTGTATCCGAAAGTATTAAGACCTCGGTAGCATCATTGGAGCGCTTAATTGCTTCCAGTATTTGGGGAACCTCGTTTAGAGATATCTTTCCTTGCTGATGGGAAAGGGACATTTCTTCGTTAGTATTTTCACCATCTGCGCTTTTTTGGTCAGAAAAGGCCAACGTTTGAAAAATCAGGTTCAGAGCTATAAAAAAGCGAATCATTTTTGTGCTCCCAAGGATTTTTTAAAAAAGTCCTTAATAGAGATAACATGGGGTCCGAAGATCTCTGGCATAACCCAACGGTTTAGTCCTTTAATAACCTGCTGAGCCTTTGCTTCGCTTAGGAAGCCCACAACTTCGCCACTACGATTTAAAAAAGGTGCCCCGGAATTTCCCGCCCGCCCTGAACACGGACGATCTTTGTATATCAGTTCAGTTTTCCAAAAAGTCACCTTTTCTTTGTCACGTTTTGCAAAACAAGGAACAACATCTAAGCTTGGCTTAACAGCTCCATCAACGACGGTAGCAAAATTAAATTTAGCAATATAAATTTCAGCTCCTTCATTTAACTCCTCTTGTGTGACGCTGGCATATCTAAGACGTTCTTGAGTCCAAAGATCACCCTCGAGCTTCAAAACCGATAAATCAAGACCCTCACCGTCATTTATGGAGGTCGCTAAAAGTTTAGCGCAGGCATAGCGGGCGTCGACACTGCCATTTTGATTTATAAAAGTAATCGTGGCGTTGTCACAATCGGTTTGATTCTCAATACAATGATGATTGGTAATAAAATTCTCATTCTCATCTAAAAATCCCGTACACTGCGCATAGCCACTTTTTGCCTTAATGTCTATATAGCCGATTGCTTGACCAAAGTGACCAATATCAAACGGCACAGCCTGATAGTCAGCTCCCGCCGTTGTCGTAGCTAATATAAATAAAACTCCCACCACATTCTTTAACACAGTTAATCCGCTGCCTTGAGGGAGTTAATATAAAGTGTCTCAGCGTTCGACGGCCCGTCTTTTACAGTGAATACAATTTTCTTAAGTTGGCTTCGTTGTTTTGCATTCAAAATCATGAGTGCTTCTGCGGCCACATCGGTAATATATTTTTGTACCGTATCTCGCGCTTGCCTTGCACCTGTTGCGAAATCAAACCCCACTTTTGCTATGTGATCCACGAGAGCTGGATCAACCGAAGACTGAATACTAGAGTCAAGCTCCGCAAGTGCCTTTTTAATTTCGATTTGAATAACTCTCTTAATTTCGGCTGGATTGAAGTGATGGTAAACAACTATATTGTTCCTACCGATGCGGCCTTGCATATACGAACCAAGACGGCGATCGCGACTCAAGAATTCAAAAATCGTATTTTGTAACCCTTCTTCAGTTTGTGGCAGATCTCTAATTTCTCGTTTTACAACCTCTCTCGGATCCGCAATTTTCAACACTTGCTTATCGTAGGCATCGATCAACTCCATAGCAAAATTAGATGTCAGAAAGATTAATCCTCCACTCATTGTTGCCGATTGACCGGCTTTATCGGTAATCGTACCGTTATCTAGGAATTGCATAAGCGCTTCCAAAACGATCGGATTCGACTTATCGATTTCGTCAAACACAAGTACGGAATTTGGATTTGCCTTCACCCATTGTGTTAAGCTACCGCCGGTTTCTCGGTAACCAATGTAACCGGGTGCTGAGCCAACAAAGGTATTAATTGCATCTTCACCCTGGTACATTTCCATTGGGTAAACTTTGATCGGTAAGCAAAACATTTTTGCGGTTAGTTCCGCTAAGTAAGTCTTTCCTACACCGCTAGGTCCAAGGAACAAGAATCTGCCGGCCGCCTTACCAGGTTTATTTCCTAAAGCTGCCATACGTGTAAGGGCCTTGTAAACTACGTTGACGGCATTGTCTTGGCCGATGAAGCGATCCTTAACGGCCGTTGGAAACTCACGTACGAGATCAATAAACTCGCTACCGTTACAAACTCCACGTTGCTCTTCTTGACGAAGAGCAAGTTTTCCCGACCTGATATCTTCAGGAATAACTACGAGAGTTTTTTCATTCGGGGGGGTTACCAAATTTGCTGATACAATAACGTCCGTAAAGTTTTTACCGGCAGTCATTTCTTTTAGAAGTGCCGATGTGGATGCTTGGCGAACATATTTATCGGCAAGCTCGCGCGCGCGGCGTGCACCGATTTTAAAATCATATGCCTCTTGACCGATGATCGTCGCAATCTCTGGCTGAACCGTAACCTTAATATTACTCTTACCAAGTTGTTTAACAACTTTAGCAACTTCAAGTTCAGCAATTTGCCTAGTCTCAGCTGGATTTAAATGATGAAATACAATTGTGTTGTCACGACCCACACGACCCGCCATATAACTACCGAACTTTCCATCTCCTTCTAACATATTTAAAATTTCGTTTTTCAATTGTTCTAAGTTGTGGGGTATCGCATGCGGAAGAGGTTTTGAAAATGCGCCTTCACGCGGATTTTTTAAACCAAGAACTTTTTTGTCGTAAGCTTCAATCAAATCCATTCCAAAGTTTGAAGTCATGATAATAAAACCATTTCTAAATTTAACTTCGTTACCGGCTTTGTCAGTGTAAACCCCATCATCAAGTAATTGAATGAGCGATTCGAGAACCATTGGATTGGCTTTGTCGATTTCATCAAAGATTAATACCGACTCGGGATTTTCTTTTATCCACTGTGTGAGTTCACCGCCGGCAGGATTGTAACCGACATAACCTTTATCCGATCCCGCAAACGCATTAATAGATGACTCATCCTTGTACTTACTCATCCCGAAAATTTTCACAGGCATACAGAACATTTCACCAAGACGCTCGCCAAAATAAGTTTTTCCAACACCGCTGGGCCCAAGAAATAGAAAAACTCCACCAGGGCGCTTTGGATCATTCATACCCATAGCAATCGTGGCAAGAGTCTGCTGAACTGTGGTTACTGCTTCTTCTTGGCCAACATAACCTTTCCGCATTTCGGGAGTAAAGTTTTTTACCTTGTCTCTAAAAGGTAAACCGCCGCATTTTGAATTCGCGGCTTTTGTAATCAACGATGGTATGTTCGCAACTTGTCCTACAGAATTCTTGGCGTCTTCTTCACTTACATTTACTTTACCGTGCTTTTTATCGTTTGATCTCTCTAGTGCTAAATCTGATGCTACTTGATTAATAACTTTCAAACTTACCCTGGGCTGCGCTTGGTCAGAAGCGTAGCGACGGGTAAGACTTAAAATTTGCCGTAAGGTCTCATCGGAGAAAACTATTTCGTATTTTTTCTCCATTTCGTTGGCTTCTTGTCTAAAAACCTTCATTAAAAGGTCGTCAGGGAGCTCTTTCAGAAAGACCTGATTAAATCTTTGAAAGAAGGCTGGCTTTAGACGCAACAACCCGATTTCGTCTTTGTCGTCTGTTGTCGTCCCAATAATTGCAAGGCGACCATCAGCTAAAGGAGTCTTCATGGTCTCCGTAATATCTGAAGCATTTTCGTTTGTGGCCCCCTTGCCAACCAGTTTGTGCATTTCATCAAACAACAAGATAACTTTCTTCCCAACAGATGCATCTAATAGGCGTGCCGCCTTACCCTCTGCTTTACCCTTCAACCCCTCATCTCCAAGCTTTGAAATCTCTATCGAATAGATACTCCAATCTTTTAAAAAATCAGGGACATCGCCCGCGACAATTTTCTTGGCTAGTGCCTGAACAATTGCCGTCTTTCCAATACCGGCTTTACCGATAATAAGGCTTGAACGAACTGCGCTTAGACGAAGGTTTGAAATCACCTTATTAACCTCATCGTCACGGCCAAGTATACTAGGAAATGTCGCGGCCACTTCGGGATTCGTCCATTCGTTAGACGCACCACCGGTACGGAATTCTTCTAAGATATTTCTGTCTTCTTTGGACAAATTTAAATAAACGAGGTTTTTACCCTTGTTTTCGCAATTCTCTACATAGTCTTTTGACTGCAGACCACGAGTAACACGAATCATATCGGCGCCAACAGTGATACTAACTTTACCTTCGCGAATTGCGCCTACACTAATTTTATCTTCGGCTTTTGGCGTACATTCTTTTATTTTTTCAGTCGCTGCATCCCAGTAATTAATTTCATATTGGCTTCCATCATCTTCCGAAATTACTGCAAAAACGACACCCTTTGGCGTTCCTAGGACTTTGTAAGAAATTTTTCCGATACGAGCAACTTTATCATCTGAAGAAACCAACAGAGTATCCCCTTCTAATGGGTGCGCCCCATTTACATTTGGATTCTTCAAAACAATACAGCTTTTACCGAACCCAGGAACGAACGTAACTCCTTCTTTACTCGGCGGACAGTTAGCGTAGGCCGCAAATGACATTGTTGACATTAAAATTGCTTTTTTAAATATCTTCATCATATTAATTTTTCCGTGTTTTGCTTTGTTGATTAGCGTTCGTATTAGGGTCGTGAGGGCCATCACTACCGTTGTCACCCTCTGTTTTATCTGGATCATCGTGACCCTTTTTATTTTTCTTTTTATTTGGGCCCTTATCTTCACCCTGCCAGTCACGCATACCGGTGACAACTTGTGACCTAGAATTTAAGTTTTCTAAAGTTTGGTTAAAGTTCTCTTCGAGATCAAAGAGGTCCGAAACTGTGCGATGCTCACCTTGACCTGCCTTTGAAATATCTTTTAAAGTCTGCTCTATGTTCACACCCGTTCCCAGGGCCACCGTGTTTACCTGATTGCATTCATTTATTTTTGCGATGTCTGCTGATATCCCTACCACGTCCCCAATGGAACATGTGTCAGCACCGTCGGTTAAAATCATAACTTTGGTACATTTATTTTTTCCCAATTTTAGGGCCTCATTTTTTGCCAACACGAGGGCACTATAAATGTCCGTGCTACCAGTCGCCTGCAACGCATGGGCACGAGCTAAAACTTGCGGTCCCGCACCTTTCGCCAATGGAACCTCGAGGCGTACATCTGATGGAGAGCATCCAGAGAACGAAATTAATCCTGCCATTCCATTTGCTGGGAAAGCTTGCGGGCTAAAGGCGCGATCCATTTCACCACGTACGCTATCTAACATCGCGCCAGCCATTGAACCCGACACATCAAGGACAACTAAAATTGCGTTTTCTGGTTTCCAAAGCATTCCATCTTCTTGTACCGCAAATGAATTCTGAGTGCTCAACGCCACGATTCCCGAAATTAATAGTTTTTTCATTTTCTCTTCGCCACTTTTGCCTGGTCTTGAGATTTCAAAACCTCGTAGTCCTTCATTTTATTATTTATGAGAACTGCGTCCCCGTTACCAGCAACAGTCACATAAACTTCGTTCATTCCGGTGACGCCCGAACGCAATTGGTCTTCAAGATAACTGATAACGACGGTACTAAGATTTTCAAATATACGGCTACGAATTGGAACAACGCCCAGCTTATCTTTATAAGACATCTCTACCGTGTTCTCGATAAGACGTGGCGATACTTCGACTTTTACACCTTTTTGTTTTTGAATTTTATCGCTGAGTTCTCGTGCAAACTTACGAGCGACCAGATAAAGTTCGGTTCTCGGCAACGGCTTATAAATTGCCACCCGACTTTCAAGATAAGACCACACGTTTTGACTAATTTGCTCGTTTTCAGGAGTTTTCTTGGGATCTGTTTCAAGAACGTAAGCCTGAACGAGAGCCAGCAACTCGCTATGAGATTTACCTTCATTTGAAAGAATTAAATCTTGCGCATGATTACTAGTCATAACAAGAATTGCGGTTTTGAGATTTATTCTCTCGTCAGTGCCTTCACCCCAAATTCCAGTTTCCAAAACGGTTCTCAATTTTAAGAAACGATCTTTTGGAGTTACACTACGATCAGAGGGTTTATCCATTTCATCAAGCAATAGGACAAACGGTTTGTTTTCATAACGTTTGATCTCTTTGGTGTAAGCCTGATCAGCACCAAAACCGTTGAAATACTGCATATTAACTCTAACCAGCGGTAAACCAAGGTGCTTTGCTAAAAGTTGAGATGAAAAGGTTTTTCCTACTCCGGTTGGTCCCATCAAGAAAAGGGTTGCCAGAGGTCCGTTCTCTAAATCCACATACCCCATAGAAAGCGGGCTAAGGTTCTTAACAATGATGTTACGGGCCTCTTCTTGACCTATGAGTTCAGTTTTTAAGAAGGCGTCAAGAGCCTTAATATCAACTTTTAGATCTTTAAGATTAAGCGTTTTGGTAACTAAAAAAGAACTCGCTGATTGTTCAGTAATTGTCGTAATATTTTTTGCATTTGGAGATCCGTACCCTACGGCAATTTCAGTTAGCAAATCGACAGAACGTTTAGGCTCTACTTCGGCTGGCGAAATTTGTGGTGACATAGTTAAAACCAGTGAAACCACTTCTGGTAGAATTTGAACGTTGAGCGCCTTCTCTAATTTTACCCGCTGACTTTGCATAATCGCTTTTAAAATGCCGACCGAAGGCTGACCTACCTCAACAGTATTAGCAAGTGCCTTCAACTGCGGATTTGCCTGTGCTAACTCTTCCCACTGTGCGCTGTTTGAAGTCGTAATTATTTTGATTTCTCCAGCCTCTAAAGTCGGTCTGAAAAATCTCAAAAAAGATTCAAGTGATTGTTTTGCATTCGTAGACCCGAGAGTGGCATCGTCCAAAAATTCGTCTATTATAAGAATGACTTTTTTCTTCTGTGCAGCACCAATGAAATTGGTGACTTCAGTAATACCAGCATTATTCTTATCGATACTATCCTGCTTAATAAGCTTTCCCATAGAAACCGAATAAACTTCGTAATCAGCAAGATCCGTCATTTCAGCTAAACCACGATGAATTCCTCGTGCATAGCCGAAAGCGATTGAAGAGGCTCCAGAACCCAATGGGCCCACTAGATTGACCCAAGTATTATTATTCTTTCTGAGTCCTTGAGTGATTCGACGATAAAACTCCAACCGATCAACAATTCCGTTGTAAACACCTAACTCGGATTTCGCGCGTAAGTCTTGTCCAACTCCACGAAGCGAATCTAGGTTTGCACTTGACGGTGCCTGGAATTTTTCTTTGCCACCGATTTCAGATAACATTCCAGTGGGGCCAATATTAACTTTGTAAGATCCCCCTGTCGACCGCGGGATGGCAACCGAAACCTCACTACTTTTAAAGCGGTAAGTTTCTCCCTCTTTCAAACTGTAAATTGTTTTTGTAGTTTCTTTAACCGATCCGTCGGGCTTCAGCGAGGTGAATTGAATGTGCTTCTTACGACTTAAGAGGTCTGTTTTGCTTGTGTATACTCCTTCGCGAGTAATTGCAACGTCTTCTTCAACGGAAATTTCAAGAATTTGATATTTCCCATCATTTCTATACAATGCAATTTTCTTATCTGACGTAAGATATATAAAGCCAAGGTTATCACTAGTTAAATTGTAATGATCTGAGTTAATTTTTTCGTCCTTATCACGAAAAATTTCGGCCGCTTCTGACTTGGCGTTGTAAGGAAGGGTACTAATATCAGCAACCACGACTTTAACTTCGTTTGAATTAAAACTCGGTTGAAATTTTTTGTTAATGGCGAAAAATCCACCTTTCGCTGGAAAGATAAGTCGCGGAACCGCCTGCAAAACTATCTGTGGCACCACCGCTTGGGAGACAAGTAAATAACTGTGTCCTCTATATAATGCCCATACTTCCTTTTCAGTTTCAGGGATCGTACCAGGAGCTAATCCGATAGTGATGTCGGCGCCTGCAGTATACATGTTCTTCCAAACAGATCCATGAACTAGGTTATTGAGATCCTGACGCTCTCCCAATCCATTTTGATTTAAATAAACTCCGGGAATGAGACCAAATTTTGAGTAACCTTCCGCAGCTTTCTTTTCTAAGATGAAATAATCTCGCGATGTACGAATTTCTTGAGAGAAAGATATAGTTGAAAAAAAAGAAATTAGAAAAAAGATCTGAAATCTTAATATATCCACAAACGGCCTACCTATTAATTTTGTTTTCCAGTAGGCCTTCTTTCAAATTTTGTTCCCAAACAAAAAACTCCCAAATCCATCTAAAACGACATGAGAGTTCAATTTTTTACTGATGATGACGAAAGGCGTAAGCTAGTGACATTATTGGTAAATTTGAAAATCTTACAGGGCTAGTGACGTATTTTGCACTGACGTCGTCCCCGTTTCCGCCGACACCGTTTTCATTTCAATCCTTTGAAGAATTTTTTTATGCTATAGTAAAGTGGCATCAACAAAGTCATTTCGGCGATACAGGCCAACTCCACACCACAATTCCAGTTGGGGTTTTTTCGAACAAAGAAATCAATACGTGGGTTCATCAAAAGACTATCGCTGATTTGCGCAAGATTCTCTTTCACAGAACAAGAAGGGCCCTTGGGCACCACTAGTCCCGTTTCCATATTATAGAAAGCAGGATATTTTTTCTTATAAAATGTATCGATGATTTCCTGGACTAATGCCGGCGTTGGACGTTCATAACGTGGGTAATGGGTTGAAAAGTTGTTGGCCATCAGCAAGTATGTCTTGTAACCCTTAGAAATCAAAAACCAATAAAGAGGTTTATGTGGAGACCTCATCTTTTTTAACCATAGGTACTTTAAAAAAGTCTTACCAAGGGCATTGCCTCCCCAAAAGTGTTTGGAGATTACCGTATCTCCGCTGAAGATGCCCTCGACAACCCTATCTGAACAAGACAATTGTACATTTTTAAGCGTCGAAAACCCTTGTAAGGTTTTTGTTTTAATTTCGTAAAGCAAAATGACATCGTCCTTGGCGTTTAGATCCGCATGAAATTGCTCTTCAGACACATTGTCATAAGTGCCCTGCATTAATTGATACATCCGTTGTATTTCGGGAGACTTCAAACTTGAAACAGACCGGACTTTCCCAAATAATTGATTGCGAGTGGTACCAGTAGCTAACCTTATTCCTGGCAACGTGATTGAGCCTGATTCTTGGGCTGAATTTATATTTTGCATCCTACTAAATGATAGGATTCGAAAATGAGGGTTGCAAGAACAGTTTTTTAAAAAGCCATTTGCGAGACCTTCACTGGTCCAAATATTGAAATCCTAGAATATAATGAAGAGTTTTAAGAAAAATAAAGGCGTTGCACCGTCAATATCTTGGACACTGAGCCCAAATTGCGGCCGTCAGAAATTAGGATTTTAATATGTCATACCTTCGAAATGTAACTTTGGGTCTTATCATTAGCTTATCTCTCTGTACAACAGCAACAGCAACAGTATCTTGCGACAAGCTATTTTCACATGAATCTTCACAATTTAGCAAATCAATACTCTATAAGATTTTCAGCTGGGGTTTAGACAGCCGCTACGATGTAACCGTCAAGGGCCTCGAAGAAGTGAAGGCTCGCGGAACAAAGGGAACCTTATTTTTGTTAACCCACGAAAGTTATAGCGATCCAGTAATTGCGCAGAAAGTATTAGAGCCCCATTTTCACCCTCGACCAGTAATGGACGAAGGACAAACACAAATCCCATATGTCGGAAAACTTATAAAATGGGCCGCAGAGAATGTAAATGTTCTTCTGGTGCCAAGAGTTAAAAGAGACAGTGACGAGCCCGCGAGTGCGTCAGTCGATAGATTGGTTAATGAAATTTCAAAAGCACTCGCACGTGGTGAAAATATTTTTTTATATCCCTCTGGACATATTCGTCTTGGACAAAGAGAGATCATCGCAGATAGCGCGTCCGGCCCCGGCAAGGCAGTTGTCCATATGATTTTGCAAAAATATCCTGAGGCAAGAATTGTGCTTGGTCGCTACCAGGGATTTGATGGCTCGTCGCTAGGAAATACCGGGTATCATCGTCTAAAAACCTCCAAAGGCGGACTATCGGCACTCTGGAATATTTTAAATGCAATGACTTGGGGAACTTTCGGATTAGCTCCTAAAAGAGATATTACTCTGGAATTTTGGGAGCCCGAAAACTTTCCACGCCAAGGATCTCGACAGGAAATAAATTTATTTATTGAAAAATATTTTAACGAGATCGAAAGAACGCGTCGTTACATTCCCTATTCCTACCTGCAGTCTAAAATTCATGGCAAAGAAATTATCTTACCTCCCATAGAAGATGTTGATCTGAATATGACAGAGGCTGAGCAACACGGACCATTTCAAGTTCGTCCTGAAAATAAGGCAAAGGCCGATGACATCATTGTTGAAATTATTGAAAAAGTGAATGGTCAGGGATCCATAAATAAGGAAAATCTTAAATCTAAAGACGATTTAATAGACCTCGGGGTTGATAGCTTAAGATTCATGGAATTAACCGTGGCGCTAGAAGAAACATTCGGCGTAAAGATCGATAACCCGAGTCTTCTTAAAACTGTCGAAGACGTTTATTGGTGCGCCGAAGGTAACGATCTCAGAGAAGCCACTAAAGTTAAAGCTAGCCGACAATGGAATGAAACTTTAACGGCCAAAGACGAGACTTTTTTAAATTTTCCAAAAGGGGACACGCTATTGCAAATGACAGTAAATCAATCTGCCAATAGTCCCCACAAAGTTATTGGTGAAGACGCCATGATTGGTGCGCTCACAAATCGTAATCGCCTCCTTAAGGCATTTGTGTTGGCAAAAGTACTTAAGCGGCAGATTGATGACGAATATGTTGGCCTGATGATGCCGCCCTCGGTTGGTGGACGAACAATCAGACTGAGCCTAATGAGAGCCGGAAAAATTCCAGCCATGGTTAACTATACAGATGGAGTTGAGGGAATTAAAAATGCAATGGATTTAGTGGGAGCCAAAAAAATTGTGACTTCAAAAACCTTCGTTGAACGACTTAAGGCACGAGATCCGAAAAAGATCGGCCTAGACCCCTTAATAGATAGGTTTATTTTTGTTGAAGACCTCAAATCGATGATTTCTCTAAATGACAAAATCTGGGGCTCGGCCGAATCGTTAATTTACGCAGGTCTCAGATCATTTAGATCGACAAGTAAG
Source organism: Proteobacteria bacterium SG_bin7 (assembly GCA_002083485.1). Taxonomy (GTDB): domain Bacteria; phylum Bdellovibrionota; class Bdellovibrionia; order Bdellovibrionales; family SG-bin7; genus SG-bin7. The sequence goes on from LWDK01000030.1 coordinate 435,148, forward strand.
TACGTCGCCGTTCTTTTTACAAGCGGATCGACAGCCGCACCTAAAGGCGTACCTGTCACCGATAAAATGATCGCCGCTGTTATCAAATTGCTGAAAGATAATTTACCTTTAACAAATAAGGATAGCATTCTAGCTGTCGCACCTACGTTCCACTCTTTGGGTTTCGCACTTGAAGCCGCTTCCGATGTCTTGGGAATTCCGCTTTATCACTTTCCCGACCCAACAAATGGAGCCGGCATGGCAAAAGTTGTTGGAGCTTATAAAACTACCTACTTTGTTGGTACACCAGACTTCATCATGAACTTGTATAAATCAGGAACACCGGAGCAGCTAAAGTCCCTGCGCTATGTTATTTCTGGAGCCGCTAAATTGACTCAAGATGTTGTGGATATAGTCAAAGAAAAAACTCCTGATGCCGTTATTGTCGAAGGCTATGGAGTCACGGAAGCTGTTCCGCTGATCGCCATCAATCCCTACAAAAAACCAAAACAGGGAAGTGTAGGAAAAATGGTGGTAGATCATGTTGTCGTCAACCCAGAAACACTGGAGCCGGTAACGGGCTCGAATCAAGAAGGTATTCTCCTAGTTAAAGGCGACAACATAATGAGTGGCTATTTCAATCAAACTGAAGCACAAAACCCATTTGTTGATGCTAAACGAAGTACTGATAGCAAAATTGTTGAGCGTTGGTACAACACTGAGGATATCGTTCGAATCGATGATGACGGGTATGTTTTTATCGTTGGTCGCATGGGCCGATTCCGTAAAAAAGGCGGCGAAAAAATTGCACTACCTCGCATCGAAGAAACACTTGTCGATTGGGTCTCAAGTAAAGCTCGAGCACTAAATGCTGACGTGAACGGGCCTTTATTTGCCGTCGAGTCCGCCGGCGATAATTCGCCATTTGTTTTGTTTACGGCTTTCTCTTTAGGAGCGAACTCGGCTGAAATTCTAAATCAGGTAAATAATGAATTAGCAGCTCGGGGCTTACCATCTAGCCACAACATTCAGGAAGTTCGTTATCTACCAGAAGGTATACCGATGCTGGGTAGCGGAAAGCCTAGACCAAAAGCACTACAAGAACTTTTGAAGAAAGAAAAAATGTAAAATACTGCTATTACTCAATTTAAAAAATAATACTGATCCTTCAAAGTACGCCCACAGCTTATTAAACTTGTCGCCCTGTACCCCACCACCTGTTCTAGAAAGGTGCCACATAGCGACCTTAGGGAAAGTCATGTAGATTTTGCAGACGCAATACCAAATTTCTTTCCACGTCTTTCCCGCCGGGCCAAGAGGTCGGAGTAAAGGAAGTTGAAGATGGAATATGGGTTGTCTCGTTCCTTGATTATGATCTTGGGCCGGCATCTTTGGCAAGGTCTCGCATGGTACATGTGTCATAACCCCGCTTCTCAAAGGCCCTGAGAGAGGTTTCAATCATATGTCGGCGTGTTCGATCTGATTTCTTGTCGGTTTGGTTTTCTGCGAAAATTTCATTTTTTAACACGTTAAAAATGCTTAGATCCAGCCAAAGCCCTAACTATTTGAAATCATAGTTTATTAAGGTCCTTCGCAAAAACGTTCCATAATTTTGTATTGCTTTAAGATATACAATATGTTAGGGTAAGAAAGTGCGGATCATTATTTATTCTTCCATCTTAGAAAAACTTAAAAACAAGCATGGTGTGTCCGCCGGTGAAGCTGAAGAGGTGTTTTTAAATCGCGAAAGCTTTGTTAGCAAAAGAAACGCGGCCACAGAATCAGGGAATGGAAGATCGCTTTTGGTTTATATCAACGACGGACAGGGGGCGCGAATTAAAAGTGGTCTTCTTCATTGACCCTGAAGAAAATGCGCCCGTGATCATTACGGCTTATGAACCAAACAATGACGAGGTAAATTTATATGAAAAAATCCAACGGCAAAAAAAGAAATAAAGAGCAGAAGCTCTTGGCTGAAGCCAATGATTGGGAGACTGGCAAACGTGGTCTCCAATCTACACTAGCCTCCGGCGAAGATGAAGCTGCTCTGGATGAAGCAATGGAACTACAAATGATTTCTATTCGTTTGCCACAATCCGTGGTTGAAAAACTGAAAACTTTGGCCAAAAAAGAGGGTATTGGCTATCAACCCTATACCCGCCAGGTTTTAATTCATCACACACAAGGTGATGGCGACAGCGGCAAGCTACATGATTTAGACGCACGATTGCGTTCAGTTGAGCAGGCTATATTTAAAAAAACCGGCGGTCGTTAAACAACTTAGATGCAACAAAGGAACTAGCTACTTGAGTGAACTGAGAAAACCCAAGCCATCTGAAATGTGTTCACCCGGCTATCATGTCGTTCATGGCCACGAGCGAGTCTGTCATTCAGGTACAGTTACTTGGGTTGATGCACATGTAAGAAGAAATCGGGGCAAAATCAAACCAGGCCTTCTTGTTGAGAACATTCTCTACTTATTTTGGAATTCAAAGAAAAAATACTCTCCTCTCAATCCAGTTGATGATTACCCTCAAGGAGATGAATACGATTCCCTAATTCAATTTTGGCTGGATTATTGGAAACCACAAGGACTTAAATTTCCCGATGATCTTGATCCACTTATGATCAAGGCACTCATCTCAGTCGAATCTAGTTTTAATCCAAAAGCTAAAAGCAAAGATCCCAAGAGTACCGCTTCAGAGTTAATGCAGGTTACAGATCAGTCACTTCGAGTGCTTGGTGGGTTTCCCAATAAAGAGAAATGGATTGAAACACGTAAACATCTGATCCATGTCACTAAAGCTGATAAACTCGATCCGGTCGTCAGCGTTGCCCTTGGCACGAGACTGCTAGCTCACAAATTTTCTCAAGTGCCAAAGAAGTATCCTAAAAATGCGAGAAGCACGTTTGTAGGCTACAACCAGTGGAACAAGAAGGGGGAAGCTTATGCGGATGAAGTTTTGGCCCGCTATGAAAAAGCACGTAAAAAGAAATAGACTCTTAATTTCATTTTTATTTGTATTCTTATCGACATCTACAATTTGTTTTGCCGGTGATATTCCCATCGAGAGAGACTTTCTGCGTTTACCTGATCAACGATGGATATGGCTTGAAAAGATAGGATGGCATTCAACGCGGATTACTCTTGGTAAGGGGAAGAAATCTTTTAAAAATAAAATTTGGTCAAAGGTCTATGAAACCGATGGCGAGCGTCACACATGGGCATATGCGTTTTTTGTTAGAATAAAGCCGGAGCAGTTCATCACGTTCGATGAAGATAAAAATCCTCAGATAGCTGTTTCAACTTATGATATGGGTAATGGTGTCATTCGCTGGGCCATCATCTATCGTGTAAGAGACGATAAGCTTGAGGTTGCGAAAGAAGTGGACGGATTTAATACCGCGGCTGATGGCAGTGTTTTTAATTGAGGTCGCGATCCTAAGATTTTTGATTTGTCCCGGTGTCACAACCTAACACTTTCTTTTGGACACAAAATGGACACGAAAAAATCTTAGTGTTGTTAACCATTTGAATTTCAAGAGAAAATAACACTAAGACCGCGCCTGCGGCGAATCCGCCAAGGCAGCATGAGGAATTGGCGCGCCAAAACAAAACCTATAGAAACCTCGAACGCAGTTAAGACGCTTTTTCAAGCCAACAAAAGAAAATCATGAGAGCAAAAACATAGGTGCGAACGGAATCCATTGAGTTGCCGTGAACCTCACAGGCCTCAAAATATCCTATTGGCTTTTTCGACAAGTTTACCTCCACCGTCAATCCGGTGAGATTGAGAATAGCTCCAAATCTTCACGAGTCTGCACAAAACGCTGTTCAAACTCCGCAACAAATTCCTCCGGCAAAACGGAGTCGTATCTTGTCCGAGTTTTCGACTGCTCGTTTGCAATTTTTTGACCGCTCTTCTTGCCGTTTGATATGAGCTTGAGCATTGAGTTGCTTGGCACGGGCCTTTGCTTCCTCTAGATTCATGAATTTATTAAACCCAAGCGCGTGCCATCGATCTTTGGGAATATTCCATTCCTTCTTTGGGACTTTCGCCTTGGTGTTTTCAGACCAATCGGCCTTCTTAAAAGAGGTGTATTGGATCCGCCATTGCGGCACAGACTTTTTGCCAGGTAAAGATTGATTGAGTAGCCCATAAAATCTCCGCTTGAAATTCATCATCATTTTCATAGGCTTTATCGGCAGATTTTTTTGGAACTTATCGGTACATCGGCTAAAAACACCGAGGTTTTTCTTTGTAACTATTTGATTTCAGGTTAGGTGTTGGCGGATTCGCCCTAAGATTTTTCATTTATTGACATATAAGCATATATATGTCAGTATGACATTAATCTGTTGGAGGCTGCTATGCTTAAAAGAACTACAGTTTATTTAGAAGACACTGAGGTTGAAACCCTTAAAAGAATATCCTTTATTCAAAATGTTTCGATGGCCGAATTGATCCGCCGTGGTGTTCAGGAACTTTGTAAGACTTTTTCTAAAGAGCAAAAAGACGCCTTAGCAACACTTGCAGAAATAAAGGCCGATGCAAAGGTCTCTTCCAAAACAGCTATGAACGCAGCGTTGAAAACTCAGAAGGAAGTACGACGTGAGCGTAAAACGGGTCGTCGTTGATACCAATGTGGTTATCAGCGCCCTAACTGCTGGCGGCACACCACAAAAAATAATTCAGGCTTGGATCATGGGCGAATTTCTGGCCATCATGAGTACCGAGCTTCGGCAAGAAATCAATACGGTTTTTAATCGTTCAAAATTTATTAAACCCGATAAGAAACGTCGAGCTCTTCTCGGAACTCTCTTCAACCAAGCCCTGATGGTTTTACCACAACCAATAAGTGATATCGCTTTTCCCGACAAAAACGATCACTTTTTGTTCGAGCTTGCCATTACCGCTCAGGCTACGATTATTGTGACTGGCGATAAAGCGCTCTTAAATATTAAAAGAGTTAAGGGTATTGAAATTCTTAGTCCCCAACAGTTTTGTCAGAAGCTCAGAATCAAATGATTCATTTGAATATTCGCCTCCTGTAACCGAAAAACCGAAAAAAGGATGTGCCGTCGATACGGCACGTTTACTTGCCGGATGAGCGGGTCATATCCACTAATCCGCCAGCAAGGCCAACAATAATTGTAAATTCAATAAGCCAAAGTAGGGTTCGCATCATGTGGGTCATATTATTTCCTTTGTTTCGTGTTTGTTGTTTCAAATTAAATTAAGCTCATCATGGCTTGAGTCTTCGTTATTAAAATTGATTTTCGAAAATAAGACTCAACGGCCATCCGGTATTTATGGAGAACCTCTTCAGACCCACAAACCATGATGGATCGAAAGGTTTTCGCGGTGGCTCCGCGCTTTTCCATGCGAAAACTCCCATCAGCGGCTTTCACGCCTCGATAAAATGTTAATTTAGGTGTGAGCACTGTGAACTCAAAAATAATTTTTACTTTATTAGTTTCGATAGATGCAGATTTGGGGTTCGAATCGATTAAATCATTATTCATAAAAAGCCTTCCTTTATTTTAAAAGTTAGCTCTTTGATTCAAGTTAAAGTGAATTTGTGCTCGAGAACTTTACGCCTTTTTAGTAAGACTCCAGTAAGATTCAACTAAGATCACAACCGTGATAGGCTGTGATTTTCTGTGATGCTTCGACTGCTACGGACCTGGTAACTCATTGAAACCATTTGTTTGTAATTTCGTTTATTTAGCTCTTGTATCGAAAACCCATGACTAAGTGATTGGCGGAGAGAGAGTCTGGACACCCATTGTCCGGCCACGTCCGCCTATGATTTTTGTATCCTCTGAAACCTGCTCTGGCAAAGACTTTAAACTCCGCATTAGTTTTACTGTCGACCGCTGACGTCCACTTACATCCGAAACTCAATGGTACCTTCGTTGGTACGCAGATGTGCTTGGCACCTGCGCATGCCAGCGACTACTCTACAACAGAAGAAAGGCCTAATTTATGAAAGAAAGTAAAAAGAAACGTCAACTGAGTTGCCTCACTGCTATCGAAATAAAAAGTTTGAAGAAACCCGGTCTCTACGCCGATGGTGGCGGGCTCTATGTACAAGTTTCTAATTCAGGAACAAAGTCATTCTTATTTCGCTACTACAGCCCCATCCTAAAACGACGAAGGAAAATAGGTTTGGGCTCTACAATTTCCGTTAGTCTTATTGAGGCAAGAGAAAAGGCCGCCATTCATCGCAAAGCGATTGATGCAGATAAAGACCCGATCATTGAAAGGGACAATGATAGTACCTTGGAAAAAAACAAAACATTCAAACAGTGTGCTTTAGAATTTATTGAGTCTCAAAAGAGCGATTGGAAAAACGCAAAACACTGTAGTCAATGGTACAGCACACTGGAAACTTATGCATATCCAGTAGTTGGCGAAATTCTCGTAAGATATATTACTAAAGAACACGTATTGAAAATCTTAGACCCTATTTGGAATTCAAAGCGAGAAACCGCCGACAGGGTCAGAAACAGGATGGAAAATATTATTGATTGGGCCACCTTCCACGAGTTCCGCACTGGCGCAAATCCCGCCAGGTGGAAGGGGTACCTTGAAAACGCTTATGGAAAGAAATCAAAAAAGGACGTAGAACACCACTCCTCGCTAAGATACTCTGGTCTTGGTGAGTTTATGAAAAAGCTTCGGTTACGGACATCTATAAGTGCCAAGGCATTGGAGTTTGGAATTTTAACGGCAACCCGTCCAGGCGAAGTGTTTGGAGCAAGGTGGGAAGAGATCAACTTCATTGAAAATTATTGGTTGATTCCAAAAGAAAGAATGAAGGCGGGAGTGGAGCACAAAATTCCTTTGTCTCCAAGAGCCATTGAAGTTCTGCAACAACTACACGAATTTAAATTAAGTGAGTTTATTTTCTCTCTGCAAAACGGAAAACATATATCGGGAAACACTGTACTTGCTTTGGCGAAGGAAATTTCTGGTCAAGACATTACCGTCCACGGATTTCGTAGTACCTTTAAAGTTTGGTGCTCTGAGTGCACTTCATATCCCAACGACGTCAGCGAGGCGGCGCCGGCACATACAATTAAAAACAAAGCCGAGGCCGCTTACAATCAGACTGCGTACTACCCAAAGCGCGTGCCGCTAATGAACGCGTGGGCGGACTTCTGTCTAAACGAAAATTATAAACAGGCAGAAATAATACCTATTGCTCGCAACACCCATCCGTAAGTCGTAGTAAGTAAATGGTCTTTAGCTTTGTCGCCCTGTATTCGATAAGTGTATATGGGTGTTGAACAGGTAGTCGTTAGAGGCGCCGCTGAAGCTGCGGGGTTTTCCAGATCTCAGACAATTTTTCTTAGTCTTATGTTCGGATTCTTTTGGGGAATTGGCGGATATGTTTTTAGTAAGGTCGAAATTTTAGGAAGGGTGCAATACAAAGTTGTAAGAGAAACTGTCCATAAGAAAACTTTGAAAGAAATCAGAAAAGATCGTATCTCGGCAGATAAGGCTATTATTAAGAAGGCATTTTGGGTCGCGAATTCTCTTGATCAACAAATCGTGGCATTCAAGAAAAATGTATACAAAAATAAGCGCCTTCCCGCCGGGACGACAGCCGAGCCGTTGGAACAACTGTTGGATAAAGAGATCGAAGGAAACCCCATTTTCAAATGAACTAAAGTTCTCCGGGCCCCACAATGTGCCACATTGAGAAACTAAACAAATTAGGTACTACTTACCTATAACATATCCCGACCAAAATCCGATAGTATTCAATGGCACGCCCACTCCTCTTAATTTTAATTCCCATTTTGGTAATCCGCTGCGCTGCCGGCAGTGGCGGCGACGGTTCGGCGTCGTACTGGACTAAACAATTAGGAGTAGCTTCGGTAGATACGAATCCAAATTCAGTTTTAGTGGATTCGGGCGGCTATGTTTATGTTGGGGGCCAAACTCAGGGCGGCCTCGATGGAAATACTCTTACGGGAACCCATGATGCCTTCATTACAAAATACAATTCGCAAGGGGCCAAGCAATCAACGATTCAATTTGGCGTAACAAGCGGCTCTAAAATAACAGGAGTTACCGGACTAGCTAAAGATTCTTCAAACAAAATTTTTGTTTCAGGATCTACTAACGGAGATCTGTTTGGCGCAGGGGGCCCAGCCGGTACCAACTATTTTTTAATTAAATATGATTCATCTGGAAATAGACTCTGGACAAAACAAGGCGGCGCCGGGGGGCTCACTAGAGGAAACGGTGTATCTGTGGCAGCCGATGGCAGCAGTGTCATTGTTGGGGATACAAGTGTTGGATTGGATGGCGTGAGCATGACGGGTTCAACTGATTTTTTTGTGGTTAAATACAATTCGGCTGGGACGAGACAATGGACTAAGCAGTTAGGTGTGGCAACCAAAATAACTCGAGCTATTGGGGTGGTTCACGATTCGTCGTCTAACGTGTACGTAACCGGAACAACAAACGGCGGGTTAGATGGAAATACTTTAGGTGGGGTAGAGGATTTATTCCTGACTAAATACGACTCTTCTGGAAATAAGATTTGGACAAAGCAAATGTCTGCGAGCTGGATAGCTTGTTCAAGTTTTCAAACTTCACCTCAGGATATTGCAAAAGATTCTTCAGATAACGTCTATATCACTGGCGTAGTATTTTGCGGCGTGCCTGTTAAGTACGGCTATTTTGTGGCCAAGTACAATTCTAGCGGAACACTGACTGCTGAAACGGAGGCTTGGGATACAAGCTCGATCTATGCAACCAGCATAGCTATAGATGGATCGAATAACGCTTATATCGCGGGTACAACTATGATTGGACTGAACGGCAGCACTATGCAGGGCGTTTCAGACTTATTCCTAATGAAAATAGATTCATCTGGAAATCCTGTTTGGACAAAACAAAAGGGTACTTCAGGGGCTTCTTTATACCCGGGTGGTTTGGCATCAGACTCTTCAGGAAACATATTTGTGACAGCAGAAACAAATAGAGGGATGGATGGAAACACTCAAACGGGAACGCATGACTTTGTAGTATTCAAATTCAATTCATCTGGATCTCTCCAATGAGGTTTTAATATCACGTTCAGCGATCAAAAAGCGTCAAAAGCGAATTAAGACTGAGAAAATCCAAATCAACGCATGATTTCAATTAAACAATTTGTTTAACTTTCTTAAACATTTTTAGCCGCCAAAATGATCCTTTCGGGCCCCAATGGGCTCCGGTGGTGGTTAAAGGTTTTATAAAACTATCTTAAAGATTTTTACCACCTAAACTGAACTTGTTTTAAGCAGAAGATTTTAACAAAAGGAGGAAAAGAATGGTTCAGAAGGAGGCTTTCAGAATTCGAGAGGCCTGTGTGGTTGTCGGCATTGGTAAATCTAAAATGCAGGAGGAAATTGCAAGCGGTCGCTTGAAGATTTTCAAAATTGGTCGAGCAACTCTAATTTCGCGGTTAGCCTTAGAGGAATGGCTTAATCTCTGCCAGGAAGAATCAAAAGGAAAATTTAAAGGGGTATCCAATGGAAACTGAGCTTAAACCCTTAATCAGAAAACTTTCAAAGAAACTAGCGATGTCACGGGAGAGAGTTCTTGTTTTGCTTTGTAAGGGCGACGCGGATGCACGAGAGGCTCTTCAATTGGCCGAGATACCACCTCTGTTGAGCGCGTATGCATGTGTGGAAGCAATCAGATTAATGTACGAAATCCCGGAGCCCGTATGACTGAATTAACCGAATTAGAATTTGAAGATTTAAAAGATAAGCTAGTAAAGACAAAACAAAGCGTGAATACTGCGTTGCTGCCGACGTTGAACACGCTAAAAACTTTATTTCGAAACGAAGATTGGACGTCCACGATAAGAAATATCGAAGACGCACTGGTTTCCGAGCTATGCCTCACATTAACTAAAAGCAAATTAAGGATTAAAAATGGACTTAAATAGCGAAGGGGTACTGCAAATACCCCCTCATGAAATTCTCAATGACAACACTAATCTTACGATGAAATCGGGTCAAAGTCCAAGGCTTCTCGATAGGCCAACGGCCTTCCCAGAATTGCTTCACATGAGTGAGGATTTTGGATTGGCTGGGAAATTTGTAAGATCGGTACTTCCATACTCGGAAGCTGATTCGGCGGCTCTACTACTACAGTTTTTGGCGGTATATGGAAACACGATTGGGAGAAGCGCTTATTATTCTGTAGAGGCAGACAAACAGCACATGAATATATTTGTAATGATAGTCGGAGCCTCATCGAAAGCCCGCAAGGGTACAAGCTGGGGTCAGATTCAAAATATATTTAATACCGTTGAGCCGGATTATATGAAAAAGCGCAAAGCAAGTGGCCTGTCTTCGGGAGAAGGCGTTATTTGGGCGGTTAGAGACGAAATTGTAAAAAGCGTTTGGAGTGAACAGTCAAAAGCTTTTAAAGAAATACCAACTGATCCTGGCATTCAAGACAAACGACTTTTACTTGTGGAAACAGAATTTGGTGCCGTCCTGCAAGCATTAAACCGTGATGGGAATAAACTCTCTGCAATCATTAGAGACATGTATGATCACGGCAACCTAGGTTCGCTCACAAAGAATGAGCCCGCGAAAGCAACGGATGCGCACGCGAGTATAATTGGTCATATTACTATTGCTGAATTATCGAGATATTTAACTGATGTCGACGCGCTGAACGGTTTCGGGAACAGATTTATTTGGATTGCCTCAAGTAGATCGAAACTCGTGCCCCTTGGTGGAAACAGAGATGATCTCAGAAAGCAACAGGAACCGCTCTATCCACTTTTAAAACAAGCGATAGATCATGGGAGAAGGGTTGGGCTTATACAGTTGAGCCATGAGGCTCGTACGCGGTGGGAGGAAATCTATTACATACTATCACATTCACCAGTTGGTCTCGTCGGCGTAATTACCGCGCGCGGAAGCGCACGTCATAAGACTGGCGGCAATACTCGCACTTTTAGATTTAACTAACACTATTGAAGTTAAGCATTTAAACGCCGCTTTTCGAATTTGGGGATATGCAGAGGAAAGTGCGAAAACAATTTTTGGATGTAAGACCGGAGACAAAAATGCTGATCGGATATTCAGTGAGTTAAAAGAATGTCCCGACGGACTCACTCAGACAGAAATTTCGCAGAATGTTTTTCATCGCAACTTAACCAGTGGGAAGCTCAATGCTGCGTTAAAAATTTTGGAAGATTCAAAGTTCATTAGGCGCGAACAAGAACTGTCGCACAACAATAAGTCAGTTATTCGTTGGCATGCTTTGGTGTAACGAATAACGAATTTAACGAAGTAATTCGTCTAATTCGTACTTCGTAGGAGATACGGGACGTGGAAGACTCGAAGGTTCAAAAAATGGGCCGACCAGAAATAGAAATTGATATGCAACTCGCTATTTTTTGCAGACTTAAGCCCTCCCTTGCCGATTGCGCGGCTTTCTTTAAATGTTCTGAAGATACAATTACCAACAAAATCAAGGAACAGACCGGGCAGACTTTTTCGGTGTTTCGGGACACTCATTTAGTTTATACGCGGTTTAACTTAACTCGGAAAGCTATTGAAAAGGCTGAGTCAGGTGACAATCAGATGTTGATGTTTGCGCTTAAAAACCTTTGTGGTTGGCGAGACAAACAACCCGAGGAGGTCGACAAGGTTCTTGTGCAAAATAATATCAAACAAGCTGCCAACTTCGATATTGAAGAAAGAATCCAACAACTAAGAGAATCAACAGACAAAGAGTATCTAAAGTAGAAAGGTAATCCATGCATAATCACTATTTTAAAGGACGAAAGAAAAAAGGCGTTATGAATTCCCTTGAAACGAAATACGCCGAGAGACTTAGCGAAATGCAATTGCGCGGCGAAATACTTTGGTGGGCGTATGAACCTATAAAATTACAGCTAGCGCCCAGATCTAGCTTCACGCCCGATTTCGTGGTTCAGCTAGCCAACGGAGAAATGGAGATTCATGAAACCAAGGGGTTCTGGCTCGACAACGCGAAGACCAAAATTAAAATTGCCGCCGACAAATTTCCTTTCAGATTTCTCGGAGTGCAGCACAAACATGGCTTATGGCAATACCAAGAGTTTTGATTTAAAATATTTAATTAGGGGGTAACAATGGGTGAAGTATTAAACCCGGTAGCATCGGTGTTGACGTTTGGTTTGTCGGACGTAGCACAAGGGAATAGTCTTGGCGCTGGGCAAGTACAGGCACTAGGCGACATCACGGAACCGCTTACAGGAAAACAAGCGGCCCAGGATGCGCTCAACGCTCAAGCCGCTGCTGCAAACGATGCAAATGCGACTCAAAAATATATTTATCAACAACAAAGAGAAGACCAACAACCTTGGCGCGAAGCTGGTGTAGGTGCCATAGGACAAATGCAGGGCCAAGATTTTCAGCGTGATTTTACGATGGCGGATTTCATGGCTGACCCAGGATATAACTTTAGAATGCAAGAAGGAATGAAGGCTCTTGAGAGATCAGCATCAGCGCGTGGCGGTTTAAATTCTGGCCGTACCATGAAAGAACTCATGCGCTTCGGACAAGAAAACGCATCGAACGAGTACTCCAATGCATATGATCGTTTCAATAATGACCGGACAAATAGATTTAACCGCCTTGCATCACTAGCCGGAATGGGTCAAACGTCTCAAGGGCAAATTGGTCAAGCGGCAATGAACTACGGAAACAATGTAAGTGCAAATCAAATTGGAATGGGTAATGCAATAGCGTCTTCGCATATCGCACAAGCCAACCGCATGACAAACCTACTCGGACAAGGACTGCAAGCTGGCGCGTATGCGATGAGGCCCCGCCCAGCCAACACTGGCAAATACCGACAGCAGGTCAGTCTTATAGGGATTTTGGAAATATTGGATAGCTAAAATTACTTGGTTGGGGATTTCTTTTTTAGAATAAGTTGCTCAGCATGGATTTGAAAACCTTGTCCAAAAAGCTCATAAAGCGCCTTTAGACTCTCTGGTTGTGGGACCGTTTTATCTTTCTCGATATTCACTACTGCCCGCTTCTTTAATCCTATCTTGTCGCCTAATTTGGGCTGATTCAATTTGTGAGCTACCCTAAATATCCGGATCAAATGTCCCAAGGTCGGCTCATCCTTAAGTGCTAATCGAATTAAACTGGACTCCGGGGTGTGCACCAAAAGTGCATCAAAGGCTGTCTCAGGAACAAGCCGGTAGCGGCCTGAATCAGCGACTTCTACTAATTGAAACAACTCTTTTGCCATTTTAAGGCTTATCGGAGATAAATGAAATAAATGCACTTTTAGTGCACTTATAGTCCAGAATACGCTCGCTAAAGTGCACTTTTAGTGTATTATTTGATTAGTAAGCTGTTGATTGCGCTTTGCAGTATAATAGGGGGGTGGCCTTTAACAGGTCAAAAGTACTATGGTACTTGAATCGCAGGAAACCGATTTATTAAATGAAAGGAGGACAGAAAACGTGAGAAATTTAGCCGCATGGATTTTCAAAAATTATCCGTATTCAGATGCTGTCACTCCTTTGAAATTTCAAAAATTGTTTTTTTATTGTTATGGTGCCTTGCTCGCCTTTGATTTGGAACACGAAATTGGATCCGAGATAAAATTCGAACCTTGGGAGCATGGTCCCGTTAACGACGACCTTTATCAATTGCTTAAATCTAAAGGCTCATCACCTATTGGAGCTAGTGATTTCGGTAATAGGCCGGTTCGAGAATATTCGGCACAAGCATCCAAGGTTTTGAGAAACACTTTAAAAATTTATGGTGCAATGGGCGCCTGGTCCATCAGGAATCAAACTCACCGCGAACAACCGTGGCGATTTGCTTTTGATAACCAACATCAAACGATCGACCCGGTTGGCCTCAAGAAATATTTTAAAGCAAAATGGTCAACTGGCTCTGTAACGGCGCCAGAATTTATATTTGGATTGAGCAGTTTCAGAATCGATGGCATTCCTGTGCAGAACTATTCCAGCTTGGATGAGTTGGCAAAAGCTGTAGACCGTGTCACCAAAAACAAAACCCAATAAATGTCGTAATTGCGATACGATCCGGTCGTACTTCGCCGAAAACAAAAGTTATGACTGCGTCAATGTCAGTCGTCTTTGCGATCAGATAGACTCCCGTTTAGCTGAACTTTCCTTTAAAGAACGAAGCTCTCCTAGCTCAATTGAAGAACTAAAAAAAATGTCAACGTCCATTCAGGAAGGTTATGCTCGCGTTTATCAAGACATTTTAAATAATAAATATACTCTTCCAACATCCGCGCCCGATTTCATAAAGCTCATCAAACATTTTCATTTCGAAGTATTTGCTCCGTCTGGTCTAAAATTTGGGGGGCAAATAAGAACCGACTCAGTTGCCGTGGGAATCGGAGTTAATGAGTTTGAGGGCGTTGATTACAATGAAATAGAGAGTGCTTTAACGGAACTTTTTGAAAAAGAAATTGGTCGTGCCGATTTAAAAAATCTAGATAAAGATAAATTCTTACGTTTCTGCGCTCGCTTTCTCGAAGAATTTTTCGCAATACACCCCTTTTTGGATGGAAATGGAAGAATTGGACGTTTGTTTTTACATCTTTTTTCAATGCCGACATCCTTTAGCTACATCCAATTTAGTGACAAATCCCAATCCGAAAATAAATATGTGACCGCGCTAGAGTATGCTCATAAGAATAGAACTCACACTCTTAAGGGTGAACCAATCCGGAAGGCAAGGCCTGAAAAACATAATCATAAAGCTACAAATGCCTATACGTTTCTTGCGGAATGGCTAGGGGAAAATTTAGAAAGCAAGCCCCAAGCGCCTTCTGAAGATATCAAACCCATTTGGATTAAAGACGAGGATTGATATTAAGAAACAAACTCTTTCATCATCTCTTCAATTACAGCACTAGCAGCGTGAGGCTTACATTTCTTTTTAAATTCATTATAGAGCGACTTAGATAGATACAGAGTTACTTTCATTCTATCGCTCTTGCGCTCGTCCAAACGCTTTTTAATCGCCTTTACATTAACTTTCATATTCCACCTTATAATTATTATACATATACTATATCGGTATAGATTATACAGACAATATGCGTTATAATGCAATTATTACTTTAGGAGGTAATTTTATGGCGAAACAACCCAAACTGTTTAGCAGAGAGACGGTTACAAAGCTTTCGAAAATGCAGAAAGATCTGGAAACTATCTTTGAGGCCGTTAAAGATGGTGGTCCGAAGTGGTTGGATGAATGTTCCACCGAGACCCGGGCCAGCTTAACTACGATTGATTTTATTGCTGGTCTCAAAGAAGAGGTTGAAGCGCGCGCAGATGGAAGGCCCCGCCCTTTAGATGTTAGTGAATTATCTTCTGATTCCTACGACAAGAGGTGGGCTGAATGTTTCTCGCCAGGCTACGCAATCGAGGCAAAAATTGGAGATCTTGATTTCCGAAGAAAAGAATTGGTTCAATTGAAAATTTGGATTGATCAGGTCATTAAGTTTCATGATGAACAAAAACCAAAAGCATCCAAGGTTGACAAAAAAGATCCAAATGGTTAGTACCCTAGCAAAGAATTTCGGTACGTAGAGTGGTACGTCAATTGTGATAGAAAAAATTAAGTGGTTGATTTGAGTCAGAGATTTTAAATCTTATGGCGGAGAGAGTGTTTAGGACCTAAGTACCTGAAATCTCTCTCCATTATTTTTCAACCCTACCAAATCCTACCAGTCGATCAAGAAACTCTGCATATTAGTGCGCTTAACAGCTTCGATAATCTGCAAGTTTCACTACCTGACCTTCTTCGTAGCTTGGAATCGAATAACCTAATTCATTGGTGACGCCCTTTAAATCCACTCCTGCCTTTCGCAAATAGATATTCGTCGTATCGATTTGATTATGACCAACAATTGCCATTACTCGGGCCAAGGAAACCCCTTGCGCAAGTAAGTTGGTAATAAAAGTCGCCCGTAAATCGTGAAATCGAATTGGTGTTACGCCGACTGATTTGCAAAAAGCCCTTAGAACTTTTGCTTGATATCCGCGTTGCCACTCTGAAAGTCTGGGTAAGACATGAGTTGCATTAACATCAGATTTCAATTTAAGTTCTTTGAGAAAGTGATAAAGATCATCACTCATTGGAACTACTCGAGACCGTCCTGTTTTGGTTGGCTTTATGCCATTTTTACTGCTCCATGATTTACTTACATGAACGAGTCGACTTTCAAAGTCGATATCAGTCCACAGCAAGCAAAACATTTCACCACTTCGCATCCCGCTTTGCAGAGCAAAAACCCACACTGGATAAAATGGATGATTTGCAACACGCCCTTCGTGAAGAAGAACATCAACTTCATTTCCATTTAAAACTTTTTGCTCAATGGGAGTAACCCTAACAGAAAGACCCGCGCAGGGGTTCATGCTTAAAACACCTTCGTGAACCCCATGCTCTAGAACGCGTCTGACAAGTTTTAAAGTTGCCTTTCGAGTATGCTCTGTCACTTCTGCCGGCAATTGTTCAAAAACTAATTTGTGAACATCTGCTTTAGTGATAGAGGCCACATCTCTATTTTCCCAAATTGGGCTTACATACTTTTTTAGACACTTGTCATAACAGTACAGGGTAGATGGTCTGTATCTTACTTTCATGGCATCGAGAAAATTCTCTAGCCACTTTTTCCAAGCGCAGCAGCGGATTATTGCCTTAAAATGCTTGCAAAAATAAATTCAAAATTTAGAGTTGCCTGTGAAAAATCAATTTTTCTAGTGATGACCTCAAAGGCTGTTTGGATTTGCAGACCAATTAGGACACCGGCTTTATTGACGATTTAAAAACGCTTCTAGCCAGAACGAATATACGCGTTAATAAGATTTGAAATTATTCAAATTCGCAAACGTATTTGGCCCCTTTCATGCACAACAAAATCTGCGTTTAACTTTTACTAGAAAATGGAGATTTATATGAAGCGACTACTGACAATTGCTAGCGTACTGTCAATCTCTTTGACAGTTTTTGCCAAGCCTTTAAGCCCTTACCCAAAACATCGCTCTAATGACTGCCCTAACTTTGCAGGTACGTTTACTAATTCTGAAGGGGTTCAAATGAAAGTCACACAGGTTGATATTCCAAATGGCGTTTCTTACACATTTGGCGATGGAACAGAACCTGTGATGGCTGACGGAACGATCCATGTACAAAAGGATGGAACTCATTACCTTGGCTACTGCTCTGACAGCGTTACGAAAAATGTATTTAACGATAATTATGAATTTACTGACGGGTCATTTACTCTAATGCGACTCCCGAGCGACGGCGATGGATTTGGAAGCCTTGGTGCAAATCCTGTAAAATGGAAGAAAGTCGATTCAAAAGCAGGAATGACAGATTGTTCGGATAAAGCCACCCTTGATTTGGTCGAAAGGTATTACGACGCTATTGACAAGCATAAAGATAAATTTGCAGAGTCCATCAAAAAAGTGATAACAACTAAAGGTTGCGGAGCATTAGTAAGTCGGTAAACCACTAGTCATTGATGTAAAACGAAGCCAGCTTCGCGCTGGCCAGAAATCAAAAAATAAAATCGAAATTTTCGCGATCAATTGAGCGCAGACTTAATTGTCAATTGCGAACAAAACTCTATATTTTTACCCAATTAATATTTAACCAGGCAAGCCCATCTTCTGGTCCTACATCAATGAGCTGTGTGATCTTTCGACAGATTTATTTCGCCAATTTGCAGATGTCGCCCAATTAACGGAGATAACACTAAATGTGCGCTGTTAGAGCCGCCCATTGAGGTCATCTTCGCCAAATTGGCTTTTGACTCACTCCGGTGTCGTGGACAAAGGTAAGAACAACGCTTCCACTTCTTTCAAATTGTTCAAAATAAGCCTTTGTATAGGTACTATGATTAAGAATCTGAAATACATGTCCATGTCTCCAATAATCCCCTACCTGCAGTAAGAACTTTCCGTTTTTATCGTAAAATTGAGAAAGACAACTCTTGGGACGATTATTCGAAGGAACACAACGGTCTACAAGTTCCTGACTAACAATCTGAGCCCCACCCAACGTATCTCCCTCATAAAGAACATTAAAACTTGACGGGCCACTACGCCACCCATTCCCTTTATAACTTATTGAACAGTCATTGACGACTCGAACATAGATTGAATTATTTGCAAAGTCGTTTGTGACCATTTCATCGCATGCACTGGGATTTAAATATATGCCATCAGGCAAACTCATATTCACCTGTCCAAAACTGAAACTTGGAATGACTAGAAATAAAAGCATAAAAAGTTTGTTCATAAAATCTCCTCTTTTTTGTTGTGCCTACAAAAGGTTTGCCGGACCCATATATCTACGAGTCAATTTTTAATAGCTAAAAATATCCTTATTCATGTTTTTTTTATCGAGGGATAACAGCGTACTGGCTCAAGTAAAAGTCGTGTTGGTGCAAATGCCTGTGTAGAAAGTTGGCCAGAGAAATAAATCTTTTCCGCTTTGTCATCTTTTTTTGGCGAAAGATTTACGACTAAAACCGAACTTTGTCCTTCCAATACAATTTGAAAAGTATTTTCTAGGCTGGAAAAAAGAACTATTCCTTCAACCTCTTGGTCGGATGAAAATTTAGGAGCATCAATAGCGGTCGAACCAGATAAGTGTAGAACCTGCTTTTCAGTATAACCAAACATAACTTGAGTACGAGCCTGGTATTTTGACTGTTCTGTACCCTCAACTTTGGCTACTGAATAACAGTTTAAACCCTGTTTCGACAGATTGCCGTCACCACCCGAGGACATTCCACCTGCAAACGCTTGGACTGAGAAACTCAAAGCTATTAAAACTATTTTCATAAAAACTCCTTAAAACTTAGTGAGGTTTTATAGAGTTTCTAGGCAGAAAACAATATATTTATTATTAATTTATTTACAACAATGTACTGTTTTTGTATACAAAAAGAAATGAATGTTTTCGACTATAATAATTATAAAACTTTCCTTCGAGAGAAGATAAAGTTGAGCGCAGAGCGGGGTCATCTTACAAAACTCGCATCTGCAGCTGGGTGCCAAAAATCGTATTTCGCGCAAGTTTTACATCATCACATTAATTTTACTCCAGAGCACGCAATTAACCTCTGTCGATTTTGGAATTTTGATGATGCAGAAGAAGATTATTTTATTGAATTAGTTAATTATGCCCGTGCAGGTACAGAGCTCTTACGGAACAAAATTCAGAAAAGACTTAAACAAATTAAGGATGAACAACTTGTACTTGCGAAGAGATTTAATGCTGACAGTATTTTTGATGAACAAAATCAGGCCTACTACTATAGTTCGTGGCTGATCAGTGCCATTCACATGGCTCTTACTATACCCGAACTACAATCAATAAAGGCTTTAGCCAAACATTTTCGATCTGAAGAAAGTGAAGTTTCACGAATTCTGAACCGACTTCAAGAGATTGGATTGGTCAACTATAAGCGCAACGAATGGTTCACAACAAAAAAAGTGATTCATCTTCCTCGCAAGTCAATCTTCAGTTCAGTGAACCACTTAAACTGGAGAAATCAAAGCATAGCCGACGCGCAAACTCAAAAAAATGATAGCATTCATTACACTTCCATTGTTTCACTAGCAAAAAAAGATTTTTATGAGATTCAACAGCTCGTTTTAAAGTTAATTGATCAGAAAAGAAAAATTATTGAACCGTCAAAGGAAGAAATTTTAGGTTGCTTTACTTGTGACTGGTTTGAAGTATAATGCACAAAAAATCAATCTTTCTGAAGCGTGAAAATCAACAAAGATATGGAAAAGTGGCCGTCGAGGACTAACGCGATCCTCGACGATCAAGAAGCCAGAGACAAACTTGAGAATGTTTCGTTCGAGAAGATAAATCATTTGAGACAAAATTATGTGGACTCCAAAAATCTACCGATCTCAAAAGTTTCCAAATCTCATTGATTGCTTTAGGAAATTCTAAATTTTAAAAATTTTAATTTCAGAGTGCTGTATCGATAACACTTAAATCCCAAACTCAAGATGCATTCTTGCGGACTTTAGATTAGGGCAGGGGCAAAATAATTTTTCAGAATGGGTCGCGATTCGATACATCATTGGCAAAATCTCAATGGCGCTTGGCTAAAGAAATTTCGTTCTTGCCACCAATGTATGCGTTCGCAATCAATGATGGACACTGTCCAAAGTTCCAAATTATGAACGGAATTTATTTCGTAAATTTTAGTGGGATTGTTTTTGAGCCCTGAATAAGGCGGGTGAGGAGAACCCTCACCCAGAATTGAAAATTAAGTTTTACTAAGTTGTGATCCTGTGTCCAAGTTTTTGTCCACAGATGGAGACAGAGCGGAATCAGTGGCCCCCAAGGAATTTTGTTGCATTTCTTCCTGTTGTCTCTTAA